>NZ_LYVF01000183.1 GCF_001655685.1 Desulfotomaculum copahuensis | reverse complement strand
CACATCGGCGACATTCTGTATGCCAAATTCAAATCCGAGTTCCCGGCCATTGTCGACCGCGTGCAGGTGACCATCTACACCGACGAACAAAAAGTGCTGGAAATGCGCGAAGAGGCACGCAAAGCCTACAAACGCCGGGACGACCGCTTGAAGCAGCTTAAGGACGAAACAGTGGACACCTTCTATTCCTGCACGCTGTGCCAGTCCTTCGCCCCCACCCACGTCTGCGTGGTGGCCCCCGAACGGGTCGGTCTGTGCGGCGCGGTGAGCTGGCTGGACGCCAAGGCGGCCTATGAAATCAATCCGCACGGCTCCAACCAGCCCATTCCCAAGGACGGGCTGATCGATGGCGTCAAAGGACAGTGGAAGACGTTCAACGATTTCGTCTTCAACAACTCGCAGCGTACCATCGAAGCGGTTAACTTCTATACGATCATGGAATATCCGATGACCTCCTGCGGGTGCTTTGAAGCGATCCTGGCCATGGTGCCGGAATGCAACGGCTTTATGGTGGTCAACCGGGAGCATGGCGGCATGACCCCCTCGGGCATGACCTTCTCCACCATGGCCGGCACCATCGGCGGCGGCGCGCAGATGCCCGGCTTCATGGGCATCGGCAAATCCTACCTGGCTTCCCGCAAGTTTGTACCCGCCGACGGCGGACTGGGCCGGCTGATCTGGATGCCCAAATCGCTGAAGGAACAGCTGCGGCCGATGCTGGAGGAGGCGGCGGAGGAAGCCGGTCTGGGCAAGGACTTTGTGGACAAGATTGCCGATGAGACGGTAGGTGTCAGCGGCGAGGAAATCCTGCCCTTCCTGGAAGAGAAGGGACATCCGGCGTTGACCATGGATTCCCTGATCTAGCGCCGGGACCCGGACAGCACAGAAAAATACTTTGAGCACAAGCGCAAGTAGTTAACCGGAGGACACCGGGCATAATACAGGTGTCCTCCGGGATATGTCTTGCTCAAGGATCATAGAAAGGAGAACAGGAGAATGGGTTTAACAGGTTTGGAAATTTTTAAACGGCTGCCTAAAACAAACTGCAAAGACTGCGGGCAACCCACCTGCCTGGCTTTCGCCATGGCCATGGCCGCCGGCAAGGCCGGTCTGGATCAGTGCCCCCACGTCAGCGACGAAGCCAAGGAAGCCCTTGGCGCCGCTTCGGCCCCGCCGGTGGCGCTGGTTAAAATCGGAACCGGCGAGAAGCAATGGGAACTGGGCAATGAAACTGTATTATTCAGGCATGACAAGCGTTTCGAACATCCCACCGCAATAGCCATTTCCGTGTCCGACACCATGAGTGCCGATGAAATCTCCGCCAAAGTAGCAAAAATAAATAAACTGGTCTTCGACCGGGTCGGGCAGACCCACAGTGTCAACCTGGTCGCAGTGGAAAACGCCTCCGGCGAAGCGGATAAATTTGCCGCCGCTGTAAAAGTGGCTTTCGACAATACGGAATTACCGCTGTTACTGATCAGCGAAGACACCGCGGCCATGGAAAAGGCACTGGAGGTGGCCGGGAGCAAGAAACCGGTGATCTGCGGCGCCACTGCAGCCAATTACGAAGCGATGACCGCCCTGGCCAAAAAGTATGACACCGCCCTGGTGGTGAAGGGGACCAATTTGAGCGAACTGGCCGATCTGTCGGAAAAGGTGATCGCCCTTGGTCACAAGCAACTGCTGCTGGACTCCGGCGCCCGGGAAGTAAACAAGGTGCTGGCCGACCAAACCCAGATCCGCCGTCAGGCCTTGAAGCGCTTCCGCCCCTTCGGCTATCCCACCATCGCCTTTGTCACCAGCACCGATCCGTTCCAGTCCGTGGTGGACGCCGGCATCTACATCACCAAGTACGCCGGCCTGATGGTCATGTCCAGCGCCGACCCGGCGGACATCCTGCCGCTGGTCACCCTGCGCCTGAACATTTACACCGACCCGCAAAAACCAATCGCCGTGGAATCAAAGATTTACGAAATCGGCACCCCGGGGGCGGATGCGCCAGTATTCGTCACCACCAACTTCTCGCTGACTTACTTCTGCGTGGCCGGCGACGTGGAGTCGGCACGGGTGCCGGGTTATATTCTGCCTGTGGACACCGACGGCATTTCCGTACTCACCGGTTGGGCGGCCGGCAAATTCACACCGGAAAAGATCACCGAAATGCTGCAGGGCTGCGGCATTGCCGACAAGGTAAACCACCGCAAGGTAATCATCCCCGGCGGCGTAGCTGTCTTGAGCGGCAAGCTGCAGGAGCTTTCCGGCTGGGAAGTGCTGGTCGGACCGCGTGAATCCGCCGGCATCGCTTCTTTCTTGAAACAACGCTGGAGCGCGTAAACGCCCGGGTCCGGTATCACCTGGAGGCACAATCCTGCCAGTCCGCTCCCGCGGCAATAAACGCAATAACAAACGGAGAAGGAAGGGAATCCAATGGCCTTTACCATTGCCATCGCCGGCAAGGGTGGTACCGGGAAAACCACCCTGGCGGCGCTTCTAATCAAGCTACTGATCGAGGCGGGAAAAGGACCGGTGCTGGCCGTGGACGCCGATGCCAACGCCAATTTAAACGAAGCGATCGGGGTGGAAATCGAGGACACCATCGCCGATATGATGGCCCGGATCAATAACAACATCGAACCACTGCCCGCCGGCATGACCAAGGATCAGTACGTGGAATACAAAGTGCACCAGTCCCTGGCCGAAGGGGACGATGTAGATCTGCTGGTCATGGGCGGCCCAGAGGGGCCGGGCTGTTACTGTTACGTCAACAACCTGGTACGGGGATTTATGCAGGAGTTGAGCAACAACTACCCGTATGTGGTCATGGATAACGAAGCCGGGCTGGAACACCTGAGCCGGCGCACCACTTCAAACGTGGATATCCTGTTCGTAAGCAGCGACGCCAGCGCCCGGGGCATTCGTTCGGCCGGACGGGTCAAAGAACTGGTCGATTCGCTGCAACTGGATATCAAAAAACTGTATCTGGTGGTTTCCAAGGTCACCGAAGGAACACTGGAGGCATTGAAAGAGGAAATCGAGCGCACCGGACTGGAGTTGATCGGCAGCATACCGATGGACACCCAGGTCTTTCAGTACGATCTGGAAAGTAAGCCACTGATTGCACTGCCCGGTGATTCACCGGTGGTCGCCGCAGTCCGGGAAATCATGACCAAAACGGGCATCCTTTGAAGGCACTGATCCAAGGCACTGATCTATAGAAAGGAGCGGAAATTATGCCTGTCACCATCGCCAAGGAAAGATGGACCAGCAAAGTCGGTGAGCTGGTTCTCGGCACCGAGCCCAATACAGTTAAAATCGGGGGCGAAAGCACCCTGCCCTTCCTGCATTTTGAAGGAGAAATGCCCAACCGGCCGCAAGTGGCCCTGGAGGTTTGGGACATGGAACCCGCCGGTTGGCCGGAAATACTCACTGCGCCTTATGCGGGCGTGTTGAATGACCCGGTAGCCTGGGCCAAAAAATGTGTTGAATACGGCGCCGATCTGGTCTGCCTGACCATGATCAGCGCCCATCCGGACAACAAAAACACCAGCCCCGCGGAATGCGCCAAAACGGCCAAAGCGGTGGCCGACGCGGTGGACGTACCGCTGATTATACTCGGCTGCGGAGTGGAAGAGAAGGACGCTCAGGTCCTGGAAGCGGTGGCCGAAGCGCTGGCCGGCAAAAACTGCCTGCTCGGCTGCGCCACCCCGGAAAACTACAAGACGATCACGGCCGCCTGCATGGTGCACGGCCACAACATCATCGCCTCCAGCCCGCTGGATATCAACCTGGAAAAACAGTTAAACATCCTGATTACGGAAATGAACCTGTCCGCCGACCGCATTGTGATTGACCCGTCCGTAGGCGCCCTGGGCTACGGCATTGAATACGCCTATTCGATCATGGAGCGCACGCGCATCGGCGCCCTCACCGGCGACAAAATGATGGCCATGCCCGTAATCTGCCTGGTCGGCCAGGAAGTCTGGAAGACCAAGGAGGCCAAGAGCAGCGCGGAAGAAGCGCCCGAATGGGGCGAACAGGCCAAACGGGCCATTTTGTGGGAAGTTATCACATCGGCCACCTTCGCCCAGGCCGGCGGCTCACTTTTTGTGATGCGTCATCCCGATTCCCTGAAACAATTCCGGGTACACATCGACAAGATGATGGAATCCAACGCATATTAATTTACTTTTAATATAGAAGGAGGCAAATTGCATGATCCTGATTGGCGAGCGGATTAACGGCATGTTTAAAGACATCCGGGAAGCCATCCTGAACAAGGATCCCGAACCCGTCCGTTACTGGGCCAAACGTCAGTATGAAAACTGCGCGTCCTACCTGGATGTCAACACCGGTCCCACTGTAGAGGCCAAAGATCAGCCCGCGGTGATGGAATGGCTGGTCAAGATCGCCCAGGAGGCCGCCCCCCTGCCGTGCTGCATCGACTCCACCAACCCGGAGGCCATCGAAGCCGGGTTGGCGGCACACAAGGGCAAGGCGATGATCAACTCCACCAGCGCTGATCAGTGGAAAATGGATATTTACATGCCGATGGCCGCCAAATACAGCGCCGCGTTGATCGGCCTGGCCATGAACGAAAAGGGCGTCCCCAAAAGCGCCGCCGACCGGGCCGCGCTGGCCATGGAAATTGTGGTCAACGCCGACGCCAACGGCATTCCGATGGAAGATCTGTATATCGATCCGCTGGTACTGCCCTGCAACGTCGCCCAGGAGCACGGCCCGGAAGCGCTGGAGGCGCTACGCCAGATCAAAATGCTGGCTGATCCGTCCCCCCGGACCACCATGGGCCTGAGCAACATTTCACAGCGCTGCAACAACCGCCACCTGCTCAACCGCACCTTCCTGATCATGTCCATGGCCTGCGGGCTGGATTCAGCGATTGCCGATGTGGAGGATCAGGAACTGCTAGACGCCGTGGCTGCTGCCAACATCATGCTGAACAAGGATATCTATTGTGATTCCTTCCTGAAAACATTCAGACAGAGATAAAACCTTCCGGACGGAACGGTTACTTCCCGGTACCGGCCCGGACCGGTTTGAAAAGGCGGCAGTGCGCACCTGCCGCCTTTTTGCTAAAAGTCAAAATAATTGACAGTCCAGTTGATAAATATTATACTAGGGACAAGGTGCGCAACGATTGCAGTTGCCGTCAAATCCGGCTTTTAGAGTGCCCTTTTCTTTCCTGGGCGTCAGATCGGTAACTGTTTTGCCATCCATTCCCTTTCAAACGGAGGTGAATATGCCAACCTCTTTTGGAATGACACTGCTTCCCGGCCGACTATAGAAAATCACACAGGGAGAAGAGGAAGGTTAATTATTAGTGAACATTGCTCCCGCAACTTCAAGCAAACCAGTTGAAAACGCCGGCACACCGAAATTAGGAGGACGGATGTGATGCAAAGATGACAGCCAACAAACCCGGACAAGTCGGGGCAGTACTGGTCGTAGGAGCCGGCATCGCCGGCATTCAGGCCTCCCTGGATCTGGCGGAAAGCGGCTATTATGTCTATCTGGTGGAAAAATCCCCGGCCATCGGCGGCACCATGCCTATGCTGGATAAAACTTTTCCCACCAACGACTGCTCCATGTGTATACTTTCCCCCAAGCTGGTCGAATGCGGCCGGCACCTGAATATTGAAACCATCACCAATGCCGTGTTGGAAGACCTGCAAGGCGAACCGGGTCATTTCAAGGCCACTATCGTGAAAAAGGCCCGCTACGTAGATCCGGAAAAGTGCACCGGTTGCGGTTCCTGCGCCGAAGAGTGCCCCATGGAGACCAAAGATGAATTCAATCAAGGACTGGGTGAAAGAAAGGCCATTTACAAGCTTTATGCCCAGGCCTATCCCAATGCCTATGCCATCGACAAGGATTTGTGCATTGAATGCGGCGCCTGCGTTGATGCCTGCCAGGCCGGGGCAATCGACCACGATATGGCGGACGAAACCGTGGAAGTGGAAGTGGGCTCGGTTATTTTAAGCCCCGGCTTCCAGAAGTTTGACGCCTCGGCACTGGAATATTACGGCTACGGCAGATATGCCAATGTGCTGACCAGCCTGGAGTTCGAACGCATATTAAGTGCCTCCGGTCCCTTCGGCGGTCACCTGGTCCGTCCGTCGGACAAAAAGGAACCGCAAAGAATCGCCTGGATCCAGTGTGTCGGCTCCCGCAACTGCAAGATCGAACACGGCTATTGTTCTTCCGTTTGCTGCATGTACGCGATCAAGGAAGCCGTCATTGCCAAGGAACACGCCGGTCATCCGCTGGACGCCACCATCTTCTTCATGGATATGCGCACCTACGGCAAGGATTTTGAGAAATACTACGAGCGGGCGAAAAAAGAAAGCGGTGTCAACTTCATCCGTTCCCGCATCTATGACGTTAACGAGGCCAAAGACGGCAGCGGCAATCTGACCATCCGCTACGCCAATGAAGACGGCAGTATTTCCAACGCGGAATTTGACCTGGTAATTCTGTCCGTTGGTCTGGAACCATCCGCTGATGTGGTGGAGCTGGCCAACAAATTGAATATACAATTAAACCAGTTCAATTTTGCCGACGTGCCGGCACTTACCGGCGTGGGCACCTCCCGGCCGGGTGTTTATGTGGCCGGTGCCTTCAGCGGTCCGCGGGACATTCCGGAAACCGTGATGCAGGCCAGCGCGGCGGCGTCCGATTCGTCAGTGATTCTTTCCGCGGCGCGGGGCTCGCTGGTGAAGAAAAAGGAATATCCGCCGGAAAAAGATGTCACCGGTGAAATTCCGCGCATCGGCGTTTTTGTCTGCCACTGCGGCATCAACATCGGCAGTGTGGTCAATGTGCCAGAAGTAGTGGCCTATGCTCAAAAACTGCCCGGGGTGTCCCTGGCCGAAGAAAAGCTGTACGCCTGCTCACAGGATACCGCCGGTCAAATCAGGGAAGCAATTGAGAAATACAATCTGAACCGGATTGTAGTAGCCTCCTGCAGCCCGCGCACACATGAACCGCTGTTCCAGGAGACGCTGCGCGAAGCCGGTTTGAACTCCAACCTGTTTGAAATGGCCAACATCCGGGATCAGTGTTCCTGGGTGCATATGAACGAACCGGAAAAAGCGACGGCAAAGGCCAAGGATCTAGTTAAAATGGCCGTTTACAAAGCCTCCCTGCTTCAGCCCATCCAGAGCGTCAGCCTGGGCATGAATCACGACGCACTGGTCATCGGCGGCGGGGTGTCCGGCATGACGGCGGCCGTCAGTCTGGCCAAACAGGGCTACAAAGTGCACCTGGTGGAAAAGGAGCCCCAACTGGGCGGCACCGCCCGGCGCATCCATACCGGTATGCGCGGCGAGGATGTGCAGGCCTTCCTCGGTGACCTGATTGCACAGGTGAACGGCAATGAATTGATCAAGGTTTATACCGGTACGGAAGTGGCCGATGTCAACGGTTTTGTGGGCAACTTCGTCACCACACTGTCCAACGGTGAAGAGATTCAGCACGGCGTGGCCATCATCGCCACCGGCGCCGAGGAATACAAACCGGCGGAATATCTGTACGGACAAAACGACCGGGTGATGAGCCTATTGGATATCGAAGGCGCCCTGTCTGCCGGCGATGCCAGGGTAAGCGGCGCCAAAAACTTCGTTTTCATCCAGTGCGTGGGCTCACGGGATGATGAACGGCCCTACTGCAGCCGCATCTGCTGCACCAAGTCCGTCAAACTGGCCCTGAAGATCAAAGAAGCCAACCCCAAGGCGCAGGTTTACGTACTTTACCGCGACATCCGCACCTACGGCTTCTTCGAAGAAATGTACCGCGAAGCGCGGCGCAAAGGCGTTATTTTTATCCGCTACGCGGTGGACAACAAACCGGTGGTTGAGGCCGACGGGGAAAAGGTGAAAGTTACGGTCACCGACCATGTGCTGGGCGTGCCCGTGATCATCAAAGCCGATGTGGTCGGCCTGGCGGCTGCCATCGTACCCCCGGCCGGCAACGCCAAGCTGTCCAAGTTCTTCAAGGTGCCGTTGAACCAGGAGGGATTTTTCCTGGAAGCGCACATGAAACTGCGTCCGGTGGACTTTGGTACCGACGGCGTGTTCATGTGCGGGCTGGCCCACGGACCGAAGAACCTGGAGGAAAACATTTCCCAGGCCAAAGCGGCTGTAGCCCGCGCCTGCACCGTGCTGGCCAAGGAGTCCATTGCCGTGGAAGGCAAGTGTGCCTTTGTCGACAAGCGAAAATGCGTAGCCTGCGGCGTCTGCGAATCGGTCTGTCCGTCCAAGGCCGTATCCGTGGACATGAAAGAAAAAGTGGCCGTGGTCAACGAGGCCCTGTGCAAGGGATGCGGCGCCTGTGCTTCCTCTTGCCGCAGCGGAGCCATCAACATCAAGGGATGCACCAACGAACAAATCGTAGCCATGATTAACGCGCTTTAGCAACAGGGGGAGGGAATCAGGTTATGGATTGGGAACCAAAAATAGTTGCCTTCCTGTGCAACTGGTGTAGTTACGCGGGGGCCGACCTGGCCGGTGTCAGCCGGATCCAGTATCCCCCGAATATCCGGGTGGTCCGGGTGCCCTGCTCCGGACGCATCAATCCGTTGTTCATTTTGAGCGCCCTGCGCCACGGGGCGGACGGCGTGCTCACCTCCGGGTGACACCCGGGCGACTGCCACTATGTTAGTGGCAACCTGGTGGCCAGAAGAAAATTCGCCCTGTTAAAGAACCTGCTGGAATACATGGGCGTGGAAGAAGGACGGGTCAACTTCTCCTGGGTTTCCGCCGCCGAAGGCGGCCGGTTTGCCGAAGTTGTAAAGGAAGTAACGGATAAAGTGAAGGCACTGGGGCCCAACAAGGGTCGAGTCGAAGCGAAGAATGCGGGGTGTTGTGGATGCCAGAACTAGCCGGTGCCATCCAGGAAGCGGCCAGGAAGCTGCTGGAGGAAAAAAAGGTGGACGTGGTGATCGGTTTTGCGCCGGGCACCCTGCCGCTGCGCAGCACCCCCTGCTTTGTCCACCGGCCGGAGGATGCGGCCGGACTGACCTGGAACCGTAGTTGTGAAAACAACCTGGCCAATTATCTGCGCAAACGGACGGATAAAGTGGCCGTGGTGGCCAAGGGTTGTGACAGCCGTTCGATTATCGAACTGATCAAAGAAAACCAGATCAACCGGGAAAACCTGGTTATTATTGGTGTGCCCTGTGCCGGCATGATCGACCGCAAAAAAGTTGATCGCCGTCTGGCCGGCAAAGAACTGCTGGCCGCTGAAGAAAGCGGTGACTCCATTGTGCTCAAAGGCGACGGCTTCACCGAAACAATACCGGTGAACGAGCTGTTGCACGACTCCTGCCTGAGCTGCCGCCATCCCAACCCGGCGCTCTATGATCTGCTGGTGGGCGAACTGCTGCCGGAAAAGGGCGGAGATGACTTTGCCGATGTAGCTGCTTTCGAAGCCAAAGCACCAGCCGAGCGGCGTGCCATCCTGACGGAGGAGTTCAGCCGCTGCATCCGTTGCTACGCCTGCCGTCAGGCCTGCCCGATGTGCTATTGTGAAGAGTGCTTTGTGGATTGTTCCACGCCCCAGTGGATCGGTAAATCTTCCGACGCCCGGGACAACATGCTCTTTCAGGCGGTGCGGGTATTGCACAGCGCCGGCCGTTGCGCCGACTGCGGCGCCTGCGAGCGCGCCTGTCCGATGGGTCTTTCCCTGCGCAACCTGACACGCAAGATGGTCAAGGATGTACAGGAATTGTTCGGTTACGAGGCCGGGGCCAATCTGGAAGACAAACCGGCGCTGGCCGACTTCAAGGCCGAGGATCCGCAACCATTTCTAATCGAGGAGTGAGGTGAAAAGGATGCTCATCAACAAAAACGAACTGGCCGGCTTCCTGGATCAGCTGATGTCCCGGTATCAGGTGTTTGCCCCGGTAAAAGAGGCGGACTATACCAACTTCAAGCAAATCAGCAGCGGCACGGAAGCAACTCTGGACTACAGCAATACCAAAATCCCGCCCAAGGGAATCCTTTTCCCTCAAACCGAAAAACTGTTCAGCTACAGTTGCGGGACGGAAGGTGCGCAGGTACAGGAATGCATCGACCAGCAAAAGAAAGTGGTTTTCGGAATACGTCCCTGTGACGCCAAAAGCCTGGTTCTGCTGGATAACGTCTTCAATAACGACAAATACCAGGATCCCTATTACCTAACCCGGCGGGAAAACACCATCCTGGTCGGTCTGGGCTGCAACCGGCCGGCCGGCACCTGCTTCTGCACTTCCCTGGGCGGCGGTCCCTTTGACACCACCGGACTGGATGCGCTGCTGGTGGACACCGGCGACAAGTACGTAGTGGAAATATTGACCGAACGGGGACGGGAGCTGTTCAGCGGCACCACCCTGCCGGAAGCCGGCGAAGCTGATCGGGCGGCGGCCGCCGCAGTGAAGGAAACCGCCACTGTGTCCTGCACAGTCAACCTGGACGGGGTCAAAGCCAAACTGGACACTGATTTCTACGATCCAATCTGGGACGGCCTGCATGAAAAGTGTCTCGGCTGCGCCGTTTGCACCTACACCTGTCCTACCTGCCACTGCTTCGACATCGTTGATGATGCGGTGGACGCCAACGGATGCCGGGTCCGCAACTGGGACGCCTGCATGTTCCCCCTGTTCACACTGCACGGCTCGGGTCACAACCCGCGCCCCACGGGCAAGGAACGGTTCCGGCAACGGGTCATGCACAAGTTCAAATACTTTGTAGACAACTATAATGTAATGGCATGTGTCGGCTGCGGTAGGTGCATCAAAAACTGCCCCGTTAATCTGGATATCCGCGCGATATTGGCGGAAATTCAGGGGTCGGAAGCGAGGTTGGATAAATGATGAGAAACCCGTATCTACCGCTGCCCATGAAGTTGGTCAAAAACTTCACCGAAACCGACGACAAGCTGGTGCACACTTTCACCCTGGAGTATTTGAATGCAGCCGACGAAGCCGGATTTAAGTACTCCCCGGGCCAGTTCGCCGAGCTGTGCGTCTTTGGCAAGGGCGAAGCTCCCTTCGGTATCGCCTCCTCGCCCACCGAACCCGGCCACCTGAAGTTTTCCGTGGCCAAAGTGGGCGTGGTTTCCACCGCCCTGCACCTGATGGAAGAAGGCACTATGGTGGGCGTACGCGGTCCGCTGGGCAACAGCTTCCCGCTGGAAGACTTCAAGGGTAAAAACCTGGTCATCATCGGCGGCGGGTTTGCTTTCACCACCTTGCGGGCACTCACCGCCTACATCCTGAACCCGGCGAACCGGGGGGACTTCGGCAAACTGACGGTGATTTACGGCGCCCGTACGCCCGGACTGCTGCTCTATAAAGACGAACTGGCCGAATGGGAAAAACGTGACGACATCGATCTGGTCTGCACCATCGACCGGCCGGCGGAGGGCTGGAACGGCCGGGTGGGCTTCGTGCCGGCGGTGACCAAGGAAGTGGCTCCCGGCGCCGACAACGCCTACGCAGTAATCTGCGGCCCGCCGGTGATGATCAAATTCACCATGCCGGAACTGGAAGCCCTGGGCTTCCCGCCGGAGCGGATCATCATGTCCCTGGAAAACCGCATGAAATGCGGTATCGGTATGTGCGGCCGCTGCAATGTAGGCAACAAGTATGTGTGCAAGGACGGCCCGGTCTTTACCCGGGCGGAGTTGAACCAGTTACCCAACGAATATTGAAACCGGACCTGGTTGGGGGCGCCCGGCCGGGGGCGCTCCCAATTTGGCTTGCTTGGAGGCATTGCTTGATAGAAACAACACCCGCGAGGGGAGGAGACACCATTTATGGAGACTATCCTGGCCGAAAACCTGGATCCCGATTTCCGGGACGAACTGGCGGAAAGATTGAAAAGCCTGGATTTCGCCAATTGCCTGACCTGTGGTATGTGCACCGCCGGCTGCCCGTATTCCGATATCCATGAAAGCAACGACCCGCGCAAATTCCTGCGCAAGATCAACCTGGGTATGAAAAAGGAAGTATTCGAGGACCCCTATATCTGGTACTGCACCATGTGCGAACGTTGCACGATCGAATGCCCGATGCAGATAAACGTGGCCACCGTGGTCAGGTCGCTGCGCGGAACCTGGGACAAGGATAAAATTCCGGGCTACCTGCAGACCATTGCCAATGAGCACATTGCATCAGGCAACCAGATGAACGTATCCCAGATCGACTACGAAGAAACCCTGGAGTGGATTCAGGATGAACTGCGGGACGAACTGGGGGATCCGGAATACACCATTCCCCTGAACAAGCAGGGCGCAAAGTACTTCTATGGCTTCAATGCCCGGGATATCAAGATCTATGCCAACGAACTGCAAACTACGCTGAAATTATTCTATGCCGCCGGCATCGACTACACCATCAGCACCAAACGTTGGGATGCCACCAACATTGCTCTTTTTACGGGACAAAATGACGATTTTGTCGCCATCTCCATGCCCATTTGGGAAGAGTTCACCCGGTTGGGCTGCCAGGAATTCATCGTCACGGAATGCGGCCATGCCTTCCGTTCCATGAAGTGGGGCCAGCGGACCTTCTGGAAGGGTGAGATGTTTCCGATCCGCCATATACTCGAACTGCTCCTCGACCTGGTTAAGGATGGCAGTTTGAAGCTAGATCCGGATGCCGTTACAGAAGTGGTCACCTACCACGATCCATGCAACACAGCCCGCAAGGAGGGAGTTTGGGAAGCCCCCCGCGAATTGATCAGAAGCTTTGTCAAAAATTTCGTGGATATGAACCCCAACGGCCGCTGGAACTACTGCTGCGGAGCCGGCGGCGGCGGGATGGCCATGCCGGAGTACAATGAAATCAGGAAGGCCAAGGGCAAACGCAAGGTCGATCAAGTTGTCGCCACCGGAGCAGAAATTGTGATCGTTCCCTGCCACAACTGTATCGACCAGTTCAACGACCTGAACAAGTGGTATCCCGACACCAAGGGCAAATCCAAGAATATGCACATGTGCGACCTGATCGAACGGGCACTGATCATGCCGGAGAAGAAACCAAAAGCCTGAAGTCCCGGGGGATTCTGTTTCCCGGCCGGCCGGTTTGACGCCAACCGGCCGGCCGGGTGACCGTATTGTGGAAATATAAAAACGAGTCCCAAAATGGAGAGGACGGGTGTGAATTCTCATGAGCAAGGATAAAGTAGGGGCGGTAATGGTGGTGGGCGCCGGCATCGCCGGGATCCAGGCCTCCCTGGATCTGGCCGAGTCGGGATACTACGTTCACCTGGTGGAAAGCTCCCCGGCTATCGGCGGCACCATGCCCATGCTGGACAAGACTTTCCCCACCAACGACTGCTCCATGTGTATCCTGTCACCCAAACTGGTGGAATGCGGCCGTCACTTGAATATCAACACCCTTACCTGCGCACAGGTTGAACAGGTAACCGGCGAAGCAGGCGATTTTACTGTCACCGTAAGGCAAAAGCCGCGTTACGTGGATATAGACAAATGCAAGGGCTGCGGCGAGTGCGCCCAGGCCTGTCCGGTGGAAGTGAAAAGCGAATTCAACCAGGGCCTGGGTCCCCGCAAGGCCGTTTACAAGCCCTATGCCCAGGCCTATCCGAACGCCTTCGCCGTGGACAAAAAAGGGGTTTCCCCCTGCCGTGCCGCCTGTCCGGCCGGCGTCAACGCCCAGGGATACATCCAGTTGATCAAACTGGGCAAATTCAAGGAAGCATGGGAAACCATCTACCGGGATTTGCCCTTCCCGGCGGTCTGCGGCCGGGTGTGTACACACCCCTGTCAGAGCCAGTGCCACCGTTCAAAAGTGGATGAGCCGGTACAGATCATGAACCTCAAGCGGGTGGCCGCCGATTACGCCTACGCCAACCCGGACGAATTGCCCCTGCCCGCTCCCGCCGAGCCGCGGAAGGAAAAGGTGGCCGTCATCGGCGCCGGCCCGGCCGGGTTGTCCTGTGCTTATCAACTGCTTAAAAAGGGCTATCAGGTAACTGTTTTCGAGGCCCTGCCCGTGGCCGGCGGCATGATGCGGGTGGGTATTCCGGAATACCGTCTGCCCAAGAAATGGGTCCAGCTGGAAGTGGATCTGTTAACCAAAATGGGCGTGGAAATCAAGTACAACACCCGCCTGGGCACGGACATCACAGTGGACGGCCTGCTGGCCGGGGGCTATAAAGCGGTGTTCATCGGCATCGGCGCCCATAAGGGGACGGCCTTGAACGTGCCGGGCGAGGACCTGGACGGCGTGACCCACGGCCTGCCTTTCCTGCGCCGCATCGCGCTGGGCGAAAAGGTGGCTGTCGGCAAACGGGTGGCCGTCATCGGCGGCGGCAACACGGCCATGGACTGCGCACGCACGGCGGTACGCCTGGGCGCGGAAAAGGTGATGATCGTTTACCGGCGCACCGAGGGTGAGATTACCGCCCTGCCGGAGGAAATAGCCGAAGCCAGGGAAGAAGGCATCGAGTTTGTCATGCTCGCCAGCCCGAAGGCTTTTCACGGCAAAGACGGCCGGGTGGCCGGCATGGAATGCCTGCGCAACGAACTGGGTGAACCGGACGCCAGCGGCCGGCGCCGCCCGGTCCCGGTGGCGGGCAGCGAATTCAGACTTGAAGCGGATACAGTCATTCTGGCCGTGGGGCAAAAACCCGACCTGGACGGCCTTTCTTTGAACCAGGCCAGAGGCGGCACTCTTGAAGCGGACGCCGAATCCCTGGCCACGGCCGTACCGGGCGTGTTTGCCGGCGGCGACGCGGTGACCGGGCCGAAAACGGTGATTGCAGCGGTGGCGGCCGGCAAGGAAGCAGCCGAATCCATCCACCGCTACATCAACGGCATTGATCTCAAACTGAACCGGGAATTCCGGATACCGGAAGATAGAATCGCCCCCTTCCGCTTCAAAGACGGTGAAGTGCCGCCGGCAGCCGCGGAAAAGGCGGAGTTGGCGGGCGTGGAAACACGTACCGGCAGTTTTGGTGAAGTGGCTTTTGCCTTCACCCCCGAGCAGGCAAAAAGGGAAGCGGAGAGGTGCCTGAACTGCGGCGTCTGCTCCGAATGTATGGAATGTGTACGCGCCTGTACCGCCGACGCAATAAACCACTGCATGGGCGAAGAAACAGTGGAACTGCAGGTGGGCGCCATCGTGCTCAGTCCGGGCTTTGACAAATTCGAAGCCGGGGAACTGGAGTATTACGGTTATGGCAAATATCCCAACGTCCTGACCAGCCTGGAATTTGAACGCGTCCTGAGCGCCTCCGGCCCCTTCCAGGGCCACCTGGTACGTCCCTATGATCACCGGGAGCCGGAAAAAATCGCCTGGATTCAATGCGTCGGTTCGCGCAACTGTAAGATAGAGCATGGCTACTGCTCGTCGGTCTGCTGCATGTATGCGATCAAGGAAGCGGTAATTGCCAAGGAACACAGCCACGACCAACTGGACACCACCATCTTCTTCATGGACATGCGCACTTACGGCAAGGGCTTTGAAAAATACTACGACCGGGCCAAAGAGCAGGGGGTGCGCTTCGTGCGCTCCCGGATTTATGCCGTGGAGCAGGCGGACGATGAAAGCAGGAACCTGCGCATCCGTTATGCCAATGAAGACGGTTCGATCAGCACAGAGGAATTTGACCTGGTGGTGCTTTCGGTGGGCATGGAACCCGGCGCGGGCATAAAGGATCTGGCGCAGAAAATGGGCCTGGAGTTGAACCAGTTCGGCTTTGCCGAGCCGGCCGCCCTCACCGGCGTGGGCACCAACATACCGGGCATCTACGTGGCCGGCGCCATCAGCGGTCCCAAGGACATCCCGGAAACGGTGATGCAGGCCAGTGCCGCAGCCGGCGCCTCCGCCGCCATGCTGTCCGAATCCCGGGGCACACTGGTCAAGGAACGGGAATTCCCGCCCGAACGTGACGTTTCCGGCGAGGAACCGCGTATCGGTGTCTTTGTCTGTCACTGCGGGATCAATATCGGCGGCGTGGTGGACGTACCAGCGGTGGTGGAAATGGCTAAAACACTGCCGCATGTAGTTTTTGCCACCGACAGCCTGTATACCTGCTCACAGGACAGCCAGAACAACATGAAGGAAAAGATCCAGGAGTACAACCTGAACCGGGTAGTCGTAGCTTCCTGCAGCCCGCGCACCCACCGGCCGCTCTTCCAGGAAACCGTCCGGGAAGCGGGTTTGAACCGCGCACTGTTTGAAATGGCCAACATTCGCGACCAGTGTTCCTGGGTGCATATGCACGAACCGGCAAAAGCCACGGCCAAGGCCAAGGATCTGGTTAAAATGATTGTAGCCAAGGCCGCCCTGCTGCAGCCGATCCAGCAAGTATCGGTGGGCGTGACCAAAGCCGCCCTGGTCATCGGCGGCGGCGTTTCCGGCATGACTGCCGCTGAATCCCTGGCCGGACAGGGCTATAAAGTACACCTGGTGGAAAAATCGGACCGGTTGGGCGGTGTGGCCCGGCGTTTGAGGCAAGGGTTGTACGGGGAAGATATTCCGTCTTTTGTCAACGAACTGGTTGAACATGTGCAAAACAACGACCGGATCAACATATATACCGGCGCCGGGATCAAAGAGGTCAGCGGTTATGTGGGCAATTTTGTAACCACGTTGACCACCGGGGCGGAAATACAGCACGGTGTAACCATTGTCGCCACCGGCGGGGAGGAATACAAGCCGGCTGAATACCTGTACGGGCAACATGACCGGGTGATGACCCAGCTGGAACTGGAAGAATCACTGGCCGCCGGTGACGCCAAACTGCAGGGAGCCAAAAATTTCGTCCTGATCCAGTGCGTGGGCTCCCGCGAACCGGACCACCCCTATTGCAGCCGCGTATGCTGCGCCAAGTCGGTAAAACTGGCTCTCAAGCTAAAAGAGCAGGATCCGGCACGCAATGTGTTCGTGCTTTACCGGGATGTACGCACATACGGCTTCATGGAGGAAAAATACCGGGAAGCCAGACGCAAAGGCGTGATTTTTATCCGCTACAGTGTCGAAAACAAGCCGCAGGTGGAAGCAGCGGCTGACGGCCTGAATGTGACCGTCACCGACCATGTGCTCGGTGTGCCGGTGCAGATCCAGGCCGATGTGGTCGGGCTGGCCGCGGCCATTGTGGCGCCGGAAAGCAACAAACAGCTGTCCCAACTGTTCAAGGTGCCGCTCAATGAAGACGGCTTCTTCCTGGAAGCACACATGAAACTGCGTCCGGTCGACTTTGCTTCCGAGGGAACGTTCATGGCCGGACTGGCCCACAGTCCGAAAAACATGGATGAAAATATCGCCCAGGCCAAAGCGGCCGCCGGGCGCGCCGGCACTATTTTGAGCAAGACCAACCTGGAATCCCACGGTGTCACCGCCGTGGTGGACCCCAACAAGTGTGCGGCCTGTCTGACCTGCGTACGCTTGTGTCCTTTCAACGCGCCGCGTATCAGAAATTACGCGGCCAGTATCGAACCGGTGCTCTGCCAGGGCTGCGGCACCTGCGCCGGCGAGTGTCCGAACAAGGCCATTACACTGCAGGGCTACAATGACCGGATGTATATGAGTATGGTCCACGGTTTGTTCAAGGGGGTGTCGTAAATGGCCGAGGAATTCGAACCGAAAATCGTCGCCTTTTGCTGTCATTACTGTGCTTATTCGGCGGCGGACCTGGCCGGTTCCATGCGTCTGCAGTACCCTTCCAACATACGCATCGTGGAGATGACCTGCTCGGGCAACATTGACCACCGCGTGATTCTGAACGCCTTTGAAGAAGGGGCGGACGGCGTCTATGTGGCCGGTTGCATGGAAGGGGACTGCCATTTCCTGAAAGGCAATTACCGGGCAAAAAAACGGGTCAACCATGTGAAACAGATGCTGGACGAAATCGGTTTCGACAGCCGGCGGCTGGAGTTCTACAACCTGTCCGCCGCCATGGGGCCGCGCTTTGCCGAGATTGCCAATGAAATGACCCAGCGTATCAAGGAACTGGGACCCAGTCCACTGAACAAAAAAGAAGGTGACACAAAGTGATTATCGCCCAGCAAAAACCGATTCAGGAAATCGCCGAGATGGTCAAGGACTGCCGCAAGGTACTGGTGGTGGGTTGCGCCGGCTGTGTGACCGTCTGCCTGTCCGGCGGTGAAAAGGAAACTGAAATCCTGGCCTCGGAACTGCGCATCATGCGCCAGTTGCAGGAGAACCCGCTGGAAACGGTGACCTTCGTCTGCACCCGGCAGTGCGACCCGGAATACATCGCCATGCTGGACAACCTGGTGGAAGACGTGGACGCCGTTATTTCCCTGGCCTGCGGCGTGGGCGTGCAATATATCGCCGAGCGCTATCCATCCAAATGGGTGCTGCCGGCGCAAAACACCAATTTTATCGGCGGTTCCATTGAACACGGCGTCTGGGAAGAGCGGTGCGGCATGTGCGGCAACTGCATTCTGCACCTGACCGGCGGCATCTGCCCGATCATCCGTTGTTCCAAGAGTATTTTAAACGGCCCCTGCGGCGGTTCCCAGTACGGCAAGTGCGAGGTGAGCAAGGACACTCCTTGCGCCTGGCAGTTGATTTACGACCGTATGCAATCTCTCGGCAAGCTGGATAAATTGCTGGAATTGCAGCCGCCCAAGGACTGGTCCACGTCACGGGACGGCGGGCCGCGTAAAGCCGTCAGGGAGGATGTGATCATCGGGTGAAAACAGAAAGCAAATTGGAAAGCATTTTAAACAAAGGCGAATTTGCCGTCACGGCGGAAATAGGGCCGCCCAAACATTCATCGCCGGAAGCGATCAAGCATCATGCTGAAATGATGCGCGATTACGTCGACGCTACCAACATTACCGACTGTCAGACGGCCATCGTACGCATGTCCAGCATTGCGGCCGGACTGCACGTAATGAAAAACGGCATTGAACCGATTATTCAAATGACCTGCCGGGACAGGAACCGCATCGCCATGCAGAGCGACCTGCTGGGAGCCTACAGTCTGGGCGTGCGCAACGTGCTCTGCCTTTCCGGCGACCACCAGAAATTCGGCAACCATCCCACCGCCAAGAACGTGTACGACATCGACTCCATGCAGTTGATCAACATGGTGCGGCGGATGCGTGACGACAAGGTGTTCCTTTGCGGCGAGGAAATCAAACAGGCCGAACCGCGCTTCTTTATCGGCGCCGTGGCCAACCCGTTCGCGGATCCTTTTGAGTTCCGGGTGGTCCGGCTGGAGAAAAAGATCAACGCCGGGGCGGAATTCATCCAGACCCAGTGTATCTTTGACATGGAGCGTTTTGAGCGTTTCATGGAAATGGTCCGGCAGCGGGGGCTGCACGAGCGGGTGCACATCCTGGCCGGGGTCACGCCGCTGAAAAGCTGGCGGGCGGCCAAGTACATGCAGACCAGCGTGTCCGGCATGATTGTACCCGATGAAATCGTGGAACGGCTGAAGAAGGCGGAGGATCCGAAGAAAGAGGGGATTGAGATCTGCATTGAGCAGATCAAACACATTCGCAACATCCCCGGTGTGCACGGCGTACACATCATGGCCATCGCCTGGGAGGAGATTGTGCCGGAAATCGTCCAGCGGGCCGGTCTTTACCCGCGGCCGAAGGCGGAATAAAGGTTCCGGGGGGAATAAAAGCCGGGGTCAAACCAACCCCCGGCTTTTTTTTTACTGAAAAGCAACCGCACCGTATTTTGTTGCCGGGCCTACACCATCCGCCCTTCCGGTAAGGCAGTCACCTTCCAGAACGCCCATTAAAAAAACACACCGCAAGCGAAGCGACTGGCTCCGCCTGTGGTGCGCTTACTTGATCCGGAACCGGTGTCTCAAGGGATTTTAACCCACTTCCCTCAAAAACATGCCATGCACCCGGGCCATCTGCTGTTCATCGTTATAACCCATCAGCTCAATGGCCTTGTTCGGGCATTCGCCGGCGCAGGTGCCGCAGCCCTGGCACTGTACGGCCTCAATTTCCGCCCGGTGTGTTTCCGGATTGATATGCGGCGCATTGAAGGGGCACAGGCGCACACAGGTCAGGCAGGCGGCGCATTTTTCCTGGTCCACATGGGCGCGTACGCCCCGGGATTCCAGCCTGTCACGGCTTAATATGGTCCCCGCGCGTCCGGCAGCCGCCTTGGCCTGGTTGATGCTTTCCTCGATGTTCTTGGGCGCGTGGGCCAGACCGCACATATACACGCCCTCGGCCGGAAAGTCCACCGGCCGCAGTTTCATATGCGCCTCCAGGAAGAAACCGTCGGCGTTCAAAGGCACTTTATACAGCTGGGACAGCTTGCCGTTGTCCGGGGCCGGCACCACGGGCGGCGCCAGAACCAGCAGGTCGGCATCAATACAAACCGGCTGTCCCAGAATGGGATCGGTGAGCGAAACCTGCAACCGGTCATCTTGCCTGGTCACCACCGGTTTTTGTTCCACCTCGTAGCGAATGAATATGACACCCTGCTCCCGCGCCTGCCGGTACAGGTCTTCCAGGAAGGCGTAGGTACGCACGTCCCGGTAAAGGATGTAGATGTTGACCGCCGGGTTCTGTTCCTTCAGCCGCAAGGCCAGCTGGACCGATTTGCTGCAGCAGATGCGGCTGCAATAAGGACGGTTTTCCTCCCGGGAGCCGACGCACTGGATCATCACGATGTTCCGGGCGTTTTTCACCGCCGCATCGCCGGCCGCTATTTTTTCATCCATTTGCAGTTGGGTGAGCACGCGGCCGTCTTCCCCGAAAAGGTATTCTTCCGGCTGGTGCTCCTCGGCACCGGTGGCGATGATGGTGGCACCATGTTTGACTATTTCCCCGTTGCTCAATTTACTGGTAAAATTGCCCATATATCCGCTGACTTCCGTAATCTCACTGTTTAGGTGCAATTTAATCCGCGGATGGCCGCCCACCCGGGCGGTCAGGTCATTCAGGAAGGCGGTGATATCCTCGCCGTTCAACCCCTGCGGGATACGGCGGGCAATACCGCCCAACTGATCCGTCTTTTCAACTATTTCCACATTATAACCCTGTTCGGCCACGGAAAGGGCGGCCGTCAAGCCGGCCACGCCGCCGCCCGCCACCAGTGCGGTGGGTACAACGCCCACACTGACGGCATCGATCGGTTTCAACAACGCCGCTTTGTAAACGGCGGCCCGGGTTAGATCGATCGATTTGGCGGTGGCCTTCTCCGGCTCATGGCTGTGCACCCAGGAACACTGGTCGCGGATATTGGCCATTTCAAACAGATGCGGGTTCAATCCGGCGTCACGCAAGGTTTCCTGGAAAAGCGGCCGGTGGGTGCGCGGGCTGCAGGAAGCCACCACCACCCGGTTCAAGTTTTTCTCTTGAATGATTTCACGCATGGCGGCCTGGCTGTCCTGCGAGCAGGCATATAGGTTTTCCTGGGCGTGCACCACATAAGGCGCATTTTTGATGTCTTCCACCACGGCGGGCACATTCACCACACTACCAATGTTGATGCCGCAGTGGCAGACAAAAACGCCGATGCGCGGTTCCTCGCCGCCGGTTTCCCGTTCGGGCGGAAATTCCCGGGCAGCCACCAGCGTGTTGCGGGCCGGGGCGAGCAGTGCGGCGGCATCGCCGGCGGCGGCGCTGGCCTGCATGACAGTCTCCGGAATGTCCTTGGGACCACAAAAGGCGCCAGCCACATAAATCCCCGGCCGGGAAGTAATTACACCGGTCAGTGCACCCGGCTGGCAAAAGTTATACTGGTTCAGCTTTACACCCAGCGTTTCAGCCAGGGCGACGGCTTCAGCCTTTGGTTTCAAGCCGACGGAAAGCACAACCAGATCAAAATCCTCGTCTAGCAGGCCGTTGTCTTCGGCGCGGTAGCGCAAACGTAGTTTTTTGCTTTGCTGCAGTTCCTTGACGGTGGAGATCATACTGCGAATGTATTTAACCCCGTAATTGTCCTTGGCCCGGTTGTAATACTTCTCAAAATCCTTACCGTAGGCACGGATGTCCATATAGAAAATGCTCACGTCCAGATTTGGCTCGTGCTCCTTGGCAATGAGCGCCTCCTTGGTGGCGTACATACAGCAGACGCCGGAACAGTAACCGTTGCCCCGGGCAATGTCCCTCGAGCCAACGCACTGGATAAAAGCAATCCTTTGCGGCACAGCGCCGTCGGAAGGACGCTTGATGTGTCCGCCGTACGGACCGGAGGCGCTGAGCATGCGCTCGAACTGCAGGCTGGTGATCACATTTTCATAAACGCCATAGCCGAATTCCCCCCGCAGTTCGGCGTCAAAAAGCTCAAAACCGGGGCAGAGGATGACGGCGCCGACTTCAATGCTGACCTCTTCTTCCTCCATATCGTGGTCGATAGCCCCGGAAGGGCAGGCGTCCACGCAGGCCATACACTCCAGGCAATGTTCCTTGTCTACTACATAAGCGTTGGGATAGGCCTGGGCATATGGTTTGAAGATTACCTTGCGCGGGTTGAGACCCTGATTGAATTCATCGGGTATGTCTTCCGGACATTCGGCGGCACAGGCACCGCAACCCACGCATTTGGTGGTGTCCACATAGCGCGGGTGTTTTTTCACATCCACGGTGAAACGGCCCGGCTCACCGCTCAATCCGGTGACTTCACTCAAAGTAAGCACTTCGATATTCCGGTGGCGGCCGCACTCCACCAGTTTGGGCGACAGCGTACACATGGCGCAGTCGTTGGTGGGGAAGGTTTTATCCAGCATGGGCATGGTGCCGCCGATGGCCGGTGATCTTTCGATCAAATAAACCCTGTAGCCGCTTTCAGCCAGGTCCAGGGACGCCTGCATGCCGCTGATGCCGCCCCCGACGACCATTACCGCCCCGGTGGTTGATTGCTTTTTTTCTTTCATCAGCCTGTTAACCTCCATTCACGGTGAACAATCCTTATGCAAGCCGGCAATTCCGGTAAAGTTCCCCAGGCCCCGGCCACAGCCGGACAGTCATAGATTTTATCGGGCATATCAATATTTGCTCAGTGCACGGTTCATCCTGTGCAGCGGAATCTCAACCGGCCAGGGACAGGTTCTGCAATAGCGGGCCGGGGTCGACCAGGTGCTTGACAAACCAGTCTTTCCGTGCCGGTAGATCCAGGGCAATGCCAATCAATTCGGTAAAGTAAAAAACCGGGATGGTGATATCCGGGCTGCGGCGCATCTCCAGGGCGGTCTGACATAACGGGCAGGCGGTAACGACAGCGTCGGCGCCGGCCTCGGCGGCCATCCCCAAAATACGGTCCACCACCCGCCGGGCGATCCCGGCATTGACCAGGCCCTGATTGGAACTGCAACAATCGGTCTTGTAAGACCAGGGCCGGGCTTCCGCACCCAGGGCATTAACCAGCCCGTCCATGATCATGGGGTTTTCCGGCCGTGCAAAACCGGTTACCTCAGGCGGCCGCACAATCAGACAGCCATAATAACAGGCTGCTTTCAAACCGGCAAGCGGCTTTTTTACCTGGGCGGCAATATTGGCAGTGCCAAATTTTACGGTCAGCGCCTCCAGCAGGTGATAGACCTGAACGCTGCCGTCAAATTTAAAACCCAGCGCCTGTTCTATTTCCCGGCGTTTTTCCTCGTTATTGCGCAGCACATAGTCGGTTTTTTTCAACCGGCTGTAGCAGGCGGAGCAGGGTACGGCGATATCGTAACCCATTCGCTGGGCGATGAAAAGGTTACGGGCGGGCAGCAGTTCAGCCAGCAGCCGGTTGGTATTGTGGGCTGAAGTGGCTCCGCAACAACTCCAGTCTTCCAGTTCCAGCAGTTCTATGCCCAATCCCCGGCAAACCGACTGTGCCGACAGGTTGTATTCCTTGGCGCTGGATTCCAAAGAACAACCCGGGTAATAGGTAAATTTCATCTCCCGCTCTCCTTTTGACTTTATTTGCCGCTGGCGCGGTGGAATATTTTTTTAACTTCCCCTTTATTCTTGATGCTACGGGAAAGAATGGGCAGCTTACCCTTCTGAAACATTTTAAGACCCACATCTAAATCAGAAAAAAGATCGCCGCTTTTAAGTTTATAATTCATCATCATTAATGTTTCATGGACGCGTCCGCGGTTTTTAACCGAGTTCAAGAACGCCTGGTGGAATATGGGAGCGTTTTTAATCCCGGGCGGCACTTTTTCGGCCAAAGCCATTTCCCGCAATGTATCCATTACTTCAGCAATGTTAATATCGTTGGGGCAGCGTGCACCGCATGTTTCGCAGCTGAAGCACAGCCAGATACCCTTGCTTTTTAATACTTCTTCCTTCCGCCCGAACTGGATTAACCGTAAGATCTGATTAGGATAATAATCGGTAAATTCACCCATCGGGCAGCCTGCCGCGCATTTCTGGCACTGGTAACATAACTGAATGGACTGACCGCTTTTTTCGCCCACTTCCCGGGCAAACCCGTTAAGGCCGCTTAATGTTGTGCATTCAGCCGCTGCGCTCATTATAATCCCTCCGCGATCTAATTGGTTAACTCTTTTGAAAATTATATATCCTAATTACACTTGCACTATTTATTGGCCTATGTGCAAAAACTAGACAGCATGGACATCTTTGTTTTACGATTTATTATAAACGCTACCATTCATATATTCAATAGCTGATTAACATTTAGTGCGCGGGTATTAAAATAAAAAAGCCCTGCGCAGCGGCGGGGCTTTGAAAGCAGGCCTTCTGCTTTTATATTCCTTTACTGGCAACGTAATTTATGGTGTCCACCACCCGGTTGGAATATCCCCATTCATTATCATACCAGGAAATGACTTTGGCCATAATGCCGTCAATGACCATGGTCGAAAGGGCGTCGATAATGGATGAATGCGGGTTGCCGTTGAAGTCCCGGGAAACCAGCGGCGCCTCGCAATAGTCCAGGATGCCTTTTAATTCCCCCTGCGCGGCTTCCTTGAGCACGCCGTTGATTTCTTCCCGGCTGACGGGCCGGGCCAGTTCGGCCACCAAATCGACCACGGAAACATTTGGGGTGGGCACGCGCATGGCCATACCATGCAGCTTGCCCTGCAATTCGGGCAGCACCAGGGCCACCGCCCTGGCCGCGCCGGTGGTGGTAGGAATGATGGACAGTGCGGCCGCCCGCGCCCGGCGCAGATCCTTGTGCGGCAGATCCAGGATCTGCTGATCATTGGTGTATGAATGCACAGTGGTCATCATGCCGCGTACAATGCCGAAACGGTTGTGCAGCACCTTGGCGAAGGGAGCCAGGCAGTTGGTGGTGCAGGAAGCGCAGGAGATAACGTGGTGGTTTGCCGGGTCATATCTGTCCTGGTTTACTCCCATGACAATAGTGATATCTTCATTTTTAGCCGGTGCGCTGATCAACACCTTTTTGGCACCGGCGGCCAGATGGCCAGCAGCGCCTTCCCGGGAGGTGAAACGCCCGGTCGATTCCACCACTACCTGCACACCCAGTTCCGCCCAGGGCAGTTTGGCCGGATCCTTTTCGGCCAGTACCCGCACCTGCTTGCCGTTGACGGAAAAACTGTGCTCGTGGGCGGCCACTTCCCCCCGGCAAATACCATGTACCGAGTCGTATTTAAGCAAGTGGGCCAGTGTTTTGGCATCGGTAAGATCATTCACCGCCACCACTTCCAGTTCCGGGTGGCTCAAGGCGGCACGGTAAACATTGCGGCCGATGCGTCCGAAACCGTTGATGCCGATTTTCATAATCCATTCACCCCTTAGTTATGCTTTATCGTTATTTTCCCACTTCCTCCTTCAACCCATACGGTAAAAAGTAGCATATGGAAGGCATTGGTGCCACGTGAAAATAGTAGCATATTTTTTTATTCCGGGCAACCGGCTAATGTAACATATTGCCCGGCGCCAAATCCGGTGAACAAAAATATTTGCTAACTTTTTTCAAAAACAGTGTTAAAATAAACACGAAGTGCAACAACAAATCAGCAGGCAAAAAAGTTACAACCAGTAATGGGGGCAATGATTAAAACGGCATGAAAAAAAATCTGGACTATCACGTTCACCCAGGCTTCTCCATCGACGCGGAACCATGCAGCATTGATGAATACTGCCGGCAGGCGCTGGCCGCCGGCGTGGATGAAATTTGCTTCACTCCCCATCTGGAAGTGGATCCGGTCCGTCGTCACCGGGACTGGTTTGTGCGGATGAACGGAGAGCGTCACCCGATGAACGATTTACGCTGGCTGAACCGTTATTTTGCGGAAATTGACCGGGCCAGGTACCGTTACGCATCCACCGGTCCGGTGATCAAGGCCGGATTGGAGGTGGGCTTTGACCGGGGTCTGGAGCGGACCATAGAAAACATAACCACTGCCTTTCCCTTTGACTTTGTTCTCGGCTCTGTTCACTGCCTGGAGCATCATGCCATTTCATCATGGGAAGAAAGCAGGGCTTATTTCCCCACCCGAACACTGGCCCAGGTTACCCGGGAATATTTTACAACCCTGGACGAAGCCGTACAAAGCAGGCTTTTTGATTGCATCGGCCATCTGGATCTATACTGCCGCTACGGCCACCGCTTTTTCGGCCCGGCCGTGTTCAGCGCCTACCGGGGTCAAGTGGAACCAATTTTCAAACAAATGGCTCTTTGCGGCACCGGCCTGGAGATCAATACATCCAGCCTGCGCCGGGGTCTGCAGGATTTCCATCCGGCCCGGGAAATCCTGATCCTGGCCCGGGATCAGGGCATCCGGACATTTACCGTCGGTTCCGACGCCCATCGCCCGGCGGATCTGGGCGATCACACCGTGGCGGCACTGGATCTGTTGCATAACCTGCATCTGCAAGCCGCTATTTTCTCCGCCCGCCGTCCGGTAGCGGCCGTCTGAAGAAACTTTCCGGCTTGGTCTGCAGCGGCCGGACAAACATGGACATTTTTACTCCTGGACAAACTTCCTCCCTTACCATAAAATATAGTGGAAGGCGGGAGGGAGGCCGGGGTGAATACAAAAACCTCAAAAACAGTGAAAAAAAACCGGGAAGGAAACATCACGGCCGCTTTCGGGGCGGATATGCTTCTGCAGGGACAGACCTGCATCCCCAACCTGTTGTTGCGTTTTTACAAGCAAATCGGGATCACTGATGAAGAGATGATGGTCATAATCCAAATCCTGCGTTTACGCGGGGAGGCAAAGGATCTCTTTCCGTCGTCAGCCGCTCTGGCCAGGTATTTGTCCGCTGACGGCACACAGGTGGAAGTAATAGTCTCTTCCCTGATCGACAAAGAATTACTCACGGTCAGCCAGTATTACGAAGAATCGCGCGATGAGATTTTAATGGGGTTTGACTTTGAACCGCTATTTGAAAAACTTTCCGAAGCCTGGGCCTGCGCCAAAGTGAAAGAAATAGAAAGAACGCGCGCCCTGCTGGACAAAAAACCGGCCATCCCGCCGGTTTCCGGCAGCGAGGGTGCCTTGCTCCGCTCCTTTGAGCAGGAATTCGGGCGGCCGCTTTCACCGATGGAAATCGAACAAGTCCAGCAGTGGACGGGGGAAATGGATGTTTCCCTGGTTCAGGAAGCATTGCGCCGGGCCGTGTTAATGGGCAAGCACAACTTTAAATACATCGGCGGTATATTACTGGAATGGAAAAAGAACAACCTGCGCACATTACATGAAGTTGGCGCCTATGATCAGCAGTTTCAAAAAAATAAGGCCGGCCGGCCGGCCAGGGAAAAAACGGCTGAAAACGGACCCGACGAAAGTAAAAAAGCAATGTTGAAGGCACTTTATCTTCGTTAGTTAAAAGGTGAGCAAGTTGGAATTCTGCCCGATTTGTCACGACCGGGGCGTAATCATACGCGGTGAGGCCGCCGTACCCTGCCGTTGCCGGCGGCAGAGGGCACTGGCCAACCGTTTCCGGGATTCCGGACTGCCGGCCGGATTGTGCGAACATAAATTTGAACAGTTTAATTTTGAATACTATGATCATCTCAAAACCGGCGGCGCGTCCGGCGAACCAACGGGTTTTGAGCTGGCCCGCCGGACTTTTCAAGCCGCCCGTGATTTTGCCAACAACTTTCCCGGCAATCCACACCAGGACGGACTGCTGATCAGCGGGCCGGTGGGCAGCGGCAAAACATTTTTGGCCGCCTGTGTGGCCAATTTCCTGCTGCAGGCGGGATATGCCGTTTTGTTCGCCGTTGTACCGGATTTGCTTGACCGTTTACGGGCCACCTATGATCCGGGCCGGCAGGATACGGCCTACCGGGAACAGGATATCATGGACGCGGCCAGGGAAGCGCCCCTGTTGGTGCTGGATGATCTGGGGGCGCACAACTACACCGACTGGACGCGCAACCGGATTTATTCCATCTTAAATTACCGGTTAAACCACCGTTTACCGGTGATTATCACCACCAACATCAATCTGGAGGATCTGGAAGCCTGCCTGGGTGAGCGCACCACTTCCCGGATCTGCCAGATGTGCTGGAGCTGCCGGTTGGCTGTACACATGGATATCCGGGTAATACAACGCCGGGAAAAGCTGAAATACAACTGAAAAACAGGGGACAGGTCCCGTCAACGGGGTAAAAGGGAAGTCCGGAAGGCAGCTGATTTTTGCCGTGCCGGCGCGGTCCCGCCACTGTGACCGGGGAGGAAACCGCCACAAGCCACTGGGCAAGGCCCGGGAAGGCGCGGCAATCCAATGAACCGGGAGCCAGGAAACCTGCCTGTTCCGTCGTCCCGCCCTGTCTTCGCGTGAGAGATATGCGGATGTGTCTTAACCGGACACCTCTCTTTCCGGAAGAAGGAGGGGTGTCTTTTTTACCGGGAGGTTGAAATGTCAAAAAAGAAAAAAGAGTTGCGCAGTGGCATCACCACCGGGGCATCGGCGGCGGCGGCAGCCAAGGCCGCCACGGCATTGCTTTTTGAAGAGCAGTTTCCCGCTGTGGTCACCGTATTCAATCCGGCCGGACAGGCCATTGCCGTACCTGTCGCCCGCCTGGAAAAGACAGCCGCCGGTACACGCGCGGTGGTGATCAAAGACGGCGGCGACGACCCGGATGTGACCCACGGCATGGAAATAGTGGTGAACGCCCGCCCGGCCGGGGAAGGGATAGACATCCGGGGCGGAACCGGAGTGGGCCGGATGACCAGGCCCGGCCTGCAGGTACCGGTGGGGGAGGCCGCTATCAATCCGGTACCGCGGCGGATGATCATGGCGGCCGCCGCCGCACACTTGCCGGCGGACCGGGGGGTAACTCTGACTGTAAGCATTCCCGGCGGGGAGGAGGCGGCCCGGCGCACATTGAACCCCCGCCTGGGCATCACCGGCGGTCTGTCCATCCTGGGCACCACCGGTATTGTCCGCCCCATGTCCGAAGAAGCCTTCAAGGATTCCCTGGTGCCACTGGTGCGTTTGGCCGTGGCCCACGGCCACCGGCAGGTGCTGCTCACCCCGGGGCGCCTGGGTGAGCGCATGGCGGTGGAAGGTTACGGCTTTCCGGCGGAGGCGGTGGTGGAAATGAGCAACTTTGTGGGCTTCATGCTGGACACCTGCGTGGAACAAGGTATAAAGGAAGTTTTACTCTGGGGCCACCACGGTAAACTGATTAAGGTGGCGGCGGGCATTTTTCACACCCACAGCCGCCTGGCCGACGGCCGCCGGGAAACACTGGCCAGTCACGCCGCCCTTTTGGGCGCCGGACCGGACCTGGTGGCATGCATTCTGGAGGCAAACACAGTAGAAAGCGTGATCGAGGAATTAAAACAGCACCAATTGATGGATGTTTTCAAGCACCTGGCCGGACGGGCCAGCCGGCGGGCGGAAGAATACGTCCGCGGCCGGTTGAAAGTGGGCACGGTTATGTTGAGTATGGACGGCCGGGTACTCGGTCTGGACGAAACTGCATTGATGATAGGGAGGGAACTGGGATGCCGGCAATTGGCGTGATTGGCATCGGCCCCGGTCCGGCGGATTACCTGCCACCGGCGGCCGCCCGGATGCTGGCGGAGGCCCGGGCCGTAGTGGGAGGCGAACGCCACCTGAATACTTTTGCCCGCCCCGGCCAGGAAACCTTTGTTTTAAAAAACAACATGCCGGCCGCGGTGGAGTTTATCCGCAGCCGGCGGGACAGGGGAGTGGCCGTGCTGGCTTCGGGCGATCCCGGCTTGTACGGGGTGCTCTCTTATTTGCGCCGCCATTTCCCGCCCGCCGCCTTAAAAGTGTTTCCGGGGATCAGTTCCGTACAGGTGGCCTTTGCCCGGCTGGCCATGCCCTGGCAGGACGCGGTCATTCTCAGCGCACACGGCCGGGACCTGGCCGGCATGATCGCACTGATCGCCCGTCATCACAAAGTGGCCCTGCTCACCGATCAACACTCCACGCCATCCCTGGTGGCGCGGCAAATGGCCGCTGCAAGCCTCGGCCACCGGCGCCTGTACTGCTGCTGCAATCTGGGTTACCCGGACGAAACAATCACCACCGGGACCGCGGACGAATTGAGCGGCCGGAACGCGGACAGCCCTGCCAATTGTGTGCTGGTGATTACAGATGAATAGCCGCTGGCCGTTTTTGACGCCGGGCATACCGGACGACTTGTTTGTCCGGAATAAAGTGCCCATGACCAAGGAGGAAATCCGGGTGGTCACCCTGGCCAAGGCCAGACTGGCTCCGGACCAGATTGTCTGGGATGTGGGCAGCGGCACTGGATCGCTGGCCGTGGAAGCGGCCCGGTTGATTGGCAATGGCATGGTCTGCGCGGTGGAAAGAAACCCGGACGGGGTAAAGCTGATTGAAGCAAACGCCCGCCGCTTCGAGCTGCACAACATCCGGGTGGTTGCCGGCGCCGCCCCGCAGGCGCTGCACGGTTTGCCCGCCCCCGACCGGGTGCTGGTGGGCGGATCGGGCGGGCAGCTGGCCGCCATCGTCACTGTTGTGGATCAGGTGCTCCATCCCGGCGGCCGGCTGGTCATAAACGCAGTCACCCTGGAAACACTGGCCGGCGCCCTGGCCTGTCTAAACCAGCCCTGGCGGGTGGAAGTGGTGCAGGTGAGCGCGGCCCGGGCGGAACAGACCGGGAAAAGTCATCTGCTCCGCGCCCTGAACCCGGTTTTCATTATCAGTGCCTGGAAAGGAGATGCATAAATGCCCGGCAAATTTTACGGCATCGGTGTCGGTCCGGGTGATCCAGAGTTGCTCACCCTAAAAGCCCGGCGCATTTTGGAGTCGGCAGACCTGGTCTGTGTACCGCGTTCGGCGGCGGACCGGGAGAGCCTGGCCCTCTTTGTAGTCAGCAGGGCATTGCAGAAGGAGGTACCCGTGCTGGAACTGTCCTTCCCCATGACCAAAGACCGGTCGACACTGCTGGACAGCTGGGCGCGGGCCGGGGAGACAGTGGCCGCCCGGGTGAGGGAGGGAAAGCAGGTGGCCTTCATCACCATTGGCGATCCGATGTTTTACAGTACCTACGGCTACCTGCTGCGCCACCTGCAAAGGCATCATCCGGACATGGAAACAGAAACCGTACCGGGGGTTACCGCCATGAGCGCCTGCGCGGCCGCATTACAGGAACCGCTGACCGAAGGGGAGGAAACGCTGGCCGTCATTCCCGCTGCTTATGGTGTGGAACAATTGTCCCCGGTGCTGGAGCGGTTTGACAATGTGGTGCTGATGAAAGTGCACCGGCATTTTGATCAGGTGTTGTCCCAGTTGGAATCGCAGGGCCTGGCCGCCGGCGCGGTGCTGGTCAGCCGGTGCGGTTACCCGGATCAAACGGTGCACCGGGAGTTGTCTGCCTTAAAAGGACAAAAGCTGGATTACATGTCCCTGCTCATGATCCGCAAGAGAAAGGGGGAAGCCAGGTGATTTATTTTATCGGCGCCGGTCCCGGCGATCCGGAGCTGATCACAATCAAGGGGGCGCGTTTGCTGGCCGCGTCGGATGTGGTCATTTATACCGGTTCTCTGGTCAGCCCGCGCATTCTGGAGTACTGCCGCCCCGGCGCAGCAGTGCATAACAGCGCCGCCATGACCCTGGAGGAAGTAATGGCGACGATGCGCCGGGCACATACCGCCGGTTTGACAGTGGCCCGGGTACATACGGGGGACCCGGCACTGTACGGAGCCATCCAGGAGCAGATGGACGCCCTGGACAATGAACAGATCCCGTACACCGTGGTGCCCGGGGTAAGCTCCTTCCTGGCGGCAGCGGCGGCCATACCCCATGAACTGACCCTGCCCGGGGTCAGCCAGACAGTGATCCTGACCCGTCTGGAAGGCCGTACCGCGGTGCCGGAAGAAGAAAAATTGAGCGCCCTGGCCCGGCACGGGGCGACCATGTGCATTTTTTTAAGCGTCGGGCAAATGGAGCGGCTGGTGGCGGAATTGCTTGCCGGCGGATACACACCCCAAACCGCCGCGGTGGTGGTGGAGAGGGCCTCCTGGCCGGAAGAGCGGGTCATCCGCGGGACACTGGCGGACATCGCCGGACGCGTAAAGGCGGCAGGTATCACACGCACGGCACAGGTGCTGGTGGGGGATGTTTTTGCCGCCCCCTATCAGCTCTCCCGGCTCTACGATCCGCAGTTCGCCCACAGCTACCGGGGATGCCGGGAATGAGACTGTCGGTGATCGCCGTCACCCGCCACGGCGCCGCCCTGGGCCGCCGGGCGGCCGGATGCCTACGGCAGCAGGGCCATCCGGTGCGCCTGCTGGTGCCGGCACGCTTCCGGGACGGTACCCCGGGGGAGGAGGCCTTCTCCGGACCGCTGGCAGGGGTAATCGCCGCTGAATTTGAACGGGCGCAAGGGCTGGTTTTAATCATGGCCCTGGGCATTGTAATCCGCCTGCTCGCCCCGCTGGTCCGGGACAAGCGCACGGACCCCGCGGTGGTGACGCTGGATGAAAAGGGACAGTTTGTGATCAGCACATTGAGCGGCCACCTGGGCGGGGCCAACGATCTGGCCCGTAGCCTGGCCGCCGGACTGGGGGCGGCGGCGGTGATCACCACCGCCACCGATGTCCGGGGCCGGCCGGCGGTGGACGTGCTGGCCCGGCAATACGACCTGGCCATGGAACCGTTTGCCGCCGTGCGGACGGTGAACGCGGCGCTGGTCAACGGTGAACCGGTCACTTTCTGCAGCCAGTTTACCCTGCCTTTGCCGCAGGCGGACGGCATACACCGCCTGCCGTGGGAGCAGTTACGCACTGGACGGATCAATGGCTGGCTTGTGCTGATTACCAACCGGACGATTGCACCCCCGGCGGCAAATACACTTTTCCTGCGTCCGCGCAATCTGGTGGCCGGCATCGGCTGCCGCCGGGGTATTGACGCACAGCCGGTCCGGGAGGCGCTGGAACGGGCGCTGGCCCTGGCCGGATGCAGTCCGCTCAGTTTGCAGGCGCTGGCCACCGTGGACCTGCGGGCGGAGGAAGCGGCGTTGCAAATTGTGGCCGGGGAAAGGGCGGTCCCCCTGTTCAGTTTTTCCCGGGCGGCAATCCAATCTGTTTATGACCGGAAGGAACATAATTTAAATTTTTCCCACTTCGTTTACGAAAAGATAGGAGTTGGTGGCGTATGCGAACCGGTTTCCCTGCTCACGGCACCGCGGGCCGTGCTGATTCTGCCGAAAACCAGTCACCGGGGGGTCACCGTGGCCCTGGCGGAGGTAAACTCTGGGTGGTGGGAACCGGCCCGGGCGATGCCGCGGACTTAAGCCCCCGGGCTTTACAGGCACTGCAGGAAGCCCGGGTGATTGTGGGCTATAAAACATATATTCAACTGCTCGCCCCCCTGCTGACCCCGGAAAAGGAAGTAATCAGTACGGGCATGACCGGGGAGGTGGACCGCTGCCGGCAGGCCATTGACCGGGCGCGTGCCGGAAACAGCGTGGCCCTGGTGTCCAGCGGGGATCCGGGTGTGTACGGCATGGCCGGGCTGGCCCTGGAACTGCTGGAGCAGGAAGGTTTACTGGAAACGCTGGCGGTGGAAATCATTCCCGGCATCACCTCCGCCACCGCCGCCGCGGCCCGGCTGGGGGCTCCCCTGATGCATGATTTTGTTGTGATCAGTTTGAGTGATCTGCTCACGCCCTGGGATCTGATCGAAAAACGCCTGGCACTGGCTGCGGCCGGGGACTTCGTGATTGTGCTCTACAATCCGGCCAGCCATAAAAGAACGGGGCAGCTGGCCCGGGCCAGGGAAATCATGCTGCAGCACAAACGTCCGGACACCCCGGCCGGCATTGTGCGCAACGCCTACCGGGCGGAGGAAAGTGTCACCGTCACCAACCTGGAACACCTGCTGGAATGTCCGGTGGACATGCTCAGCATCGTCATTATCGGCAACCGGGAAACACGGCGGGCGGGCCGCTTCCTGGTCACCCCGCGGGGATACCGCCTATGATCCTGGTGCTGTGCGGAACGGCCGACGGACGGGAGATAGCAGCCGCCCTGGCCGGGAAAGGTTATTCCGTGCTGGCTTCGGCGGCCACCGCTTACGGCGGTCAATTGCTGGCCGGATACGGCGGGGAGGTAATCACCGGGCGCCTGACGGCGGAGGAAATGCTTGATTTAATGCGGCAAAGAAAGGTGCGCCTGCTGGTGGACGCCACCCATCCTTATGCGGAAACGGCCTCCGCCGTGGCGGCAAAAGCCTGCCGGCTGGCACAGGTACCCTATATCCGTTACCAGCGTCCGCCCGCACCGCTGCCCCGGCACCCGCTGATTCAAAAGGCCGGCGGCTATCAAACGGCGGCAGCGCTGGCCGCCCGGCTGGGTGAAACCATTTTCCTGACCACGGGCAGCAAGACCCTGCCCGTATTTATCAAGGCAGCCCGGGAACTGGGACGGCGGGTGGTGGCCCGGGTGCTGCCGGAACCGGCGATCATCGAAAACTGCCGCCGGTTGGGACTGACGCCGGCCGACATCATCGCCCTGCAGGGACCCTGCAGCGAGGAATTAAACCGCGCCCTGCTGGTGCAATACAAGGCCGCCGTGCTGGTGACCAAGGAAAGCGGCGCCCCCGGCGGCACCACCGCCAAAATCGCCGCCGCCTTGAGCCTGGCTGTGCCCGTGGTGGTCGTTGAACGGCCGCCGGCGCCCCCGGCGGCGGTGGATACATTAAGCGGGCTGCTGCAACGGATTACCGCCATAAGAAATGCGAGGTGAATAATAAATGAAAACGGGCATTATTTTGTTAAGCCACGGCAGCCGCCTGCCGGAAGCACAAATCACCCTGCGCCAGATTAAAGAACAAATTATTCAAAGCGGCAATTACGAACTGGTGGAAGGTGCCTCCCTGCAATTCAACCAGCCCGACCTGCCCACCGTACTGTGCGCCATGGCAAGATGCGGCATGCAGCGGGTCGTGGTGGTTCCGATCTTCATCTATCAGGGCATGCATATGAAAAGGGATATTCCGGCCGTCCTGGCCGCCGAACAGTCCAGGTACCCGGAGATGGAGATCGTGCTGGCCAAGAATATCGGCGCCGACCGCAAACTGGCTGAAATCATCATGGACCGCATCCAGGAGGTGAGCTGAAATGTCCATTGTCGTGGACCCCGCGGCGATCGAACAAAAAAGTATGCATATCATCGAGTGCAGCCTGCCGGAACTGGCCGGCCTGCCTGCGGGTGAAAAAGCGATTGTCAAAAGGGTGGTGCACACCACCGGCGATTTGAGCTGCGCCGCTCTGGTCCGCTTTCACCCCCGGGCGGTGGAAGCCGGACTGGCGGCCATCCGCGCCGGCCGGCCCATTCTCACCGATGTGAACATGGTCCGTACCGGTTTGATTAAAAGCCGCTTACAGGCTTTCGGCATTGAATCTCGCTGTTTAATCAATGATCCGGAAATCGCGGCCGCTTCCCGTACGGAGGGAGTAACCCGTGCCATGCTGGCCATGAAACGGGGGGCACCCGCGGCAACCGGCGGCATTATCGCCATCGGCAACGCTCCCACCGCCCTTTTCACCCTTTGCGACTTGATTGACCGGGGCGAAGCCCGGCCGGCGCTGGTGGTCGGCACGCCGGTCGGTTTTGTTGGTGCGGCCGAATCCAAAGAAACGTTGACCGAATGTGCCGTACCTTACATCACCATGCCCGGCACCCGCGGCGGAAGCACCATTGCCGCAGCAATCATCAATGCCTTGTTACTTATGGCCTGACGTTTTATTACGCAAATTATGTATAACTGCTCCTCCTGCCGGTCAAAAATATTAATCGAGCCAGAAAGGAGGCTAGCATGAACAAGTTGGTCAAATTCGCCGGCCTTTTGACCGCGGTCCTGCTTTTGACGGGCGGGGCGGCGGTAAACCGGGTGGAGGCGGGCGAAAAAAACCCCGCGCAATATGCGGAATTATCCGCATACCGGCACATGATTTGCTATACCGTATCGGCGGGAGATACCCTGGACGGCATTGCCCGTCAGATGAATGTCCCCCTGGTCAGTCTGCTAGAATATAACAAGCTGCATTCAACGCTGATCAGGCCCGGTGATATTTTAATCATTCCGGGCCGGAGCAGCGGGGATGTGCCGGCGGCGTTGTCCCGGGGCGGTATTGACCGGGAGGATTTAATGCTGCTGGCCAGATTGATCCATGCCGAAGCGCGGGGCGAAAGCTTTACCGGACAGGTGGCGGTGGGGGCGGTTATTCTGAACCGTCTGGCCAGTCCCGGATTTCCCAAGACCATCCGGGAGGTCATTTTCCAAAGCAACGGTCACGTCTGCCAGTTCAGTCCGGTAAAGGACGGTTCAATCAATTTGCAACCGGATGAAAAAGCAATCAATGCGGCATTACAGGCATTGCTGGGCCTGGATCCGACCGGGGGAGCGCTGTTCTTTTACAATCCCCAAACCGCTTCCGACCGCTGGATCCGCACCCTGCCGGTGATCACCCGCATCGGCAACCATGTATTTGCCGATAAAGTCTGAGCGCAAGAGTCCCAATATAATAATAGAGCCGGTACTAACCAGTACCGGCTTCGTTTTGCCGGCGTGGATCCAAACTGATGTCCTTGACCAGAATGTGCACCGCCACCACCTGTAAACCGGTCATTTCCTCGACCCGCCGGCGCACCGACTCCTGCACCAGACGACTGACCTGATACATAACCTGCCCGTAATAAATGGTCAAACTTAAATCGATGACCACCCCGTCGTTGCGGCGCAGAATGTTGATCCGCCCGGCGTCTTTCACCCCGGGCACTTCTTTTGCCGCCCGGGCCGCAATGGCTGCCAGGGCGCCTTGGGCGATAGATATTTTTCCGTAATAAGTAAAGGTCGGACGGACCACCGATTGCTCCAGCCAGCCGCGCGCCCCCTGGGGTTCCTTGCGGCGCATGAACACCTGCAAGGGATCGATGATCGTGTCCGGAAAGCTTTTCTTGACCTCCACCGTTGGGGCCGGAATAACGTGTTTGCTGTACTGGGTGCGCATGATCCGGGCCTTGCGTATTTCCCGGGGGGAAGCCAGTTCTTCGATGGCAATATATTTTTTCACCGGCGGCAAACCAAGCCGCCCGGTGATTTTTTCGGCCATCTCATGGGAAGTGGCCAGCACCAGCACCCGCTCCGGCTTCAAGGCGGCCAGCGCGTCCCGCGCCTGCTGCACATGCCCCGGCTCCATAAAGAGGGCGGTTTTGATCGCCCCGATGCGGGTGGGCTGCCGCTTGGCGGACTGGCCGGCCAGAATGCGGTTGCCGTTAATCAGCAAACCGTCGTCAATAATTACTTCGGCCTGATACTCGTGCGCCGTATTAATCGCCCGGAAACTTTTGCCGGTGCCGCTCGGACCGACCAGAGCCAAAACTTCCACCGTACTCCCTCCAAATCATAACCCAGTATATTCGCCGCCGCGGTCCGGGTTTCCTGTTTTCCGGGCTGGACAATCCATATAAAATGGCCAGAATCTGGTACAATAATATTATTACCGCCCGCGCCCCATGCCAAAAAAGGATTTTGCCTGGAAAGCGGCGAAATTATGGCATTGTGGAATTATTTTTTCCCATCCGGGCAAAGAAAGGGGGCAGTATTGTGTCCACCCGCTTTGCAGCCATATTGACGGAAAAATTTCAACTTCCGGCGGAGGAATCAAAATTGTTGGGCAAGACCACCCGGCAGTTGTCCCGGCTGGAACGGCGCCTGTATTTTGAAAAAATAAAGCCCCGCTGCCGGGAATTCAAGCTGTTTTTACAGGGCGAGTATGCTTTGCTCAATGAAACGGAACGCGCCGGCTGGCGGGAAATTACCGCCGGCAGCCTGCTGGAGAAAGGCGGCGAGCCGGATCTGGCCGACAGCCTGGTCATGGACGTGGCCGGCCGGCTGGAAGTGTACCGCCGTTTGCGGGAAAGGGCGGAAAGCGAGGGTGTCCGGCTGAAAGCAATGACCAGCTTCGGCGGACTGTCCATGGTATTGTTTCTGGTGGTGGTTGTCACTGCAGCGGTTTTATACTTGATCAACCATTGACCGGGGAAGCGGCATCATAACTGAAACTGCACGGCATTTCCGTGGCTGGTGCTATCCCCAAAATGACCGCAACAGCCCGGCCGGGGCGAGCCTGTCATCCGTTTCTGCCGGGCAGGCTGTCCGTCCGGCGAAAACGGCCCGGAACCGGCTCCGTCCGGTCATATACCGTCAAGCGGGTAACGGCCGGCTCATCAACTGATAAGGGGGAAAACAGGTTGTGCAATATAATCAACGCCTGCGGTGAAGCGGCCCGGCAACTGGCGGCACTGGAACCGGAAGACGTGGTCATGCGCTCCGGCGCCGCATACGATGAGAAGCGGAAAACCTACCGGCTCAAGTATTTCGGCGCCTGGTATGAAATAGACTGCCAGGGGCGGGTGAGCCTGCCCGGACATGGCGAAGAAATTCCTTATAACGACCGCACCCTGATTATGCAATACCTGTGCTCGGCCAGCGGCCTGCCGCCGCGCAACCGCTGGCTGTCCTTCCTGGAATTGCCCGAAGGCGCCCACCACCACGGACCATTTCATGTAGACGCGCTCAATCCGCTGGCGGCCGCTTTTTCCTCCCTCCCCGATCAATTTTTACGGGCGGCCACAACGCTTGACGGCGAACCGCTGCCCATGGGAGATGCGGCGGCACGCTTTATGGCCTTTCCCCGGCTGCCCCTGGCCGCTGTTTTATGGGTACAGGACGAAGAATTTCCTGCCCGCGCGAACATCCTTTTCGATGCAGTTTCGCCCACCCATCTTAGTACGGCTTCGCTGTGGGTACTGGGAGTGGAACTGGCCACCAAACTCCGGACCTGTTTAAACCCGGCCGTCACCGGAGCGGTCAACTGGCTGGGCAAAGAACAGCGAAAGGAAGGCTGACGGTGAAAAAACATTTCAATCCGCTAGTGACCAAATTCCTGCTCTTCGCCCCGGTAATGGGTATTTTACTGCCTGCGTTCAGCAAAATGAGCCTGGCCGAGGCAGTTGTCACCGCCGTTATTTCCGTACCCGTTGTTTATGTGCTGGCCGATCTGCTGGTCCTGCCCAGAAACGGCACCTGGGCGGCAATCAGTGTGGACGCACTGGCCACCGTGCTGATTACATGGGAGGCATCCTCCTTTCTGCACGGACAGGTACCCGCCCCCCTGGGCACGGTGCTGGTGGCCGCCACTATCGCCACCGGCGAGTGGTATTTTCACGAATACTTGATGCGCACGCTGTTCAAAAAAGGAGGCCGGGGCTGAGCAGCGCGTCCGGCCGTAAAAGCAGGGTTCCGCCCCGGCGCATATATGTATGCTGTATCCTTCAAAGCCTGCGTGCAGTATTCCGGAAAGCCGGGCGGATGCGTGCAGGGAAGGCCGCCCGCGGAGCACCCCGGCAGCAGAAGGGGGCCTCGCGCGCTTCGCCGCATCCCGCTTACAGGGTGATAACATCAAGTCCGCCGGCACACACATAATTATGTTCTTGACTTTTCACCGCAATTGTAGGATAATACTTGTTGCAGCCGGGATGTAGCTCAGTTTGGCTAGAGCGCACGGTTCGGGACCGTGAGGTCGCAGGTGCGAATCCACGCATAATACCCGTAAGCTCAATAAAAAAATGTTTGGATCAATGTCGGGGCATAGCTCAGTTTGGTAGAGCGCACGGTTCGGGACCGTGAGGTCGCACGTTCAAGTCGTGTTGCCCCGACCATTTTATTTTTAAAAGAACATTACGTGGTCGGTAGAGTAAATGGGATAAATCTCCCGGGTAAAAAAATTGCCATCCAATGTTAAGTGATCCTCGTGCACGAGGATCTTTTTTATCACAGCCCGGAGGGCGGCCCGGCTTTCAACCAAGTCCAACTCCTGCCACGCTTCGGCCAGGTTTTGTATAGTTGCCTGGAAGGTATCAATGTTGGCTAAAACCTCCACCTCCGGAGTATCCATAGTAATCAATTTTCTCTTCAATTCCTCTAGATCGGCAAGGTACTGCTTATTCAGACGGGCGAATTGTTCAGCGCTGATTACCTGCTTCCGGTAGCGGTCGTCCTCCAGTTGGTGCAATGCCTGTTCGAGGGTTTTTATTTCCTTTTCCATGCGTTTTCTGTCCAGCGTTGGAGCAGCCTCCCTGGACAGGGCCAGATATTGCGATCTTATTTCACCCCAGAAATCATCGTCCTGGGCAAGGGTAAGAACCTCTGTAACAATGCGTTTTTCTACACTTCCCCCATCCAGCATCTTTGAGTTACATGCTGTTGGGCCACGCAATTTGCGGATTTTGTTAATGTACCGGGGCGGATGATCTTGGTCTTGCGTCTTAACCTGATAGGGCGCACCGTTACGAGCGTCGCAAATTAAGCCGGAAAGTAAATGGGGACTGCTTTTAACCCGGCTGTGCCGGGCTTTGTCCGCCAGTATGACACGCTGTGCCTGGTTCCACAATGACAACGGAACAATCGGGGAGGGTATTGCCCAGTAATCACGTTTAAGTGCTCCCTCCACTTGCGCCCGGGCATCTTCTGGCGATAACTCATGTTTTCTAATCAGATAATCTTCCCAGTTACTGTACTCTGTTCCGTCCAGGATGACAGGGCAATTTATTCTTTCACCGCCGTAATATAACCCGCCTCGTTGCAGCAACCCAATGTATTTAACATTTGACAAAAGGTAGGCCACTGATGTGCCGTCCCACCATTCACCGCCCGCCGGAGATGGCACCGAACTGAAACAACCGAACACTTCCGGGGAATTATGAAGCATCTTAACCAGTAATTCCCGTCCGTAACCATCAACCCGCTTTTTAAATAAAGTCAGAACTACCCGGGCATTCACGGGATCTTTCTCAAATACTTTTTGTTCCGGGTTCCAAACCGCTCCATAAAATTCACGACCGCCATTAAATCGTCCATTTAATATATTTGTTTCCTGACTATCTGTTATCCACTCACTGGTATCCTCGCTGTAAAACTGATTGATTACTCCAATCATGTTTCGAAACATCCGCCCGGCCGGTGTAGAGATGTCAATATCCTCCCGGACCGATACCACATCACAGCCGGCTTCTTCAAACTTATCCACCAACTCTTGAAAGTACTTCCGGCCAAAACGGGAAAACTTATAAACAAGGAGTTTTTTAATTTTTCCCCGTTGAGCCATTTCAAGAAGTTCCATCAGCCCTTTGCGCCTGCTATAGTGGATACGGAACGCTGACTTGTTCAGGTCGTACTTTATGTGCTCTGGCGGGAGGATCCACCCTTTATGCTCGGCGTAACGGGTAAATTCTTTTTCCTGCATTTCGGGGCTGACTTTTTCTTCGTCCCGTTCCACCCGGGAACTGCGTACATACCCACCGCAAACAATTGCCGGTTCCTGTAATGGTGCGATCTTCTTTAACGTTCTGGCCATGTACTCATCTCCTAAAAAAAATAGAGACCCCTGGGTTAACAGGGGCCTCTTGGGCCTCGAAAGTATATGTATGGCTCTCTGGCGCTCAATGGCGCTCCGGTGCTCTTGCGATATGTTAATTCTACGTTGGAGTCTTTATTCCTTTTTTTGATTCGGATCTCACTGCTCACGCCATACTGGGTCCGGTTATACCTGGCCAGGTATGCAAACGGCGACCGCCAGGCATGGCCGTCTTTCTGTGGAATAAGAATTGATATTTGCCGCAGCTTGTTTTACAATATTTTGGGAAGGAGGCGACAAAGGTGAGTTTCCTGGACGGCCTGGATAACGACATTCGCAATAACCTAATAGCCCAGATCCGCGACCTTTGGACGCATGCTTCTACCGCAATCGAAGGGAACTCTCTTACATTGGGGGACACGGCTTTCGTCCTTGGAGAGGGTCTAGTTAGCAGTTGACT
>NZ_LYVF01000182.1 GCF_001655685.1 Desulfotomaculum copahuensis | reverse complement strand
CCGGCCAATGGCGAATGGTCTATGTTCACCCGGCCGATCCTCTCCATTATCGACTAGTAAAAAACAAAAAACACCTGTCACCGCTTCAAGCGGCGGCAGGTGTTTTTTTTGTCCCTTCCCCTCCCAACCGTCAAAAAAGCCGGCTGTCCTTTTCGGTTACCATCCATCGCCGCCGTAGACATGCGGTGACAACCACCCGTCATTTTTATGAGGATGAATATTTTAAAAAACTCTTGCCAGGGGTATTAAGTAGTGGTACTATATTAGTAGATTATAATATATAATTAACTGTATCAAGTGACGCTCAAGATTGAACCGGACTGTTCCAATTTCACCCAATGATATTTACCGGGGGTTCCGGTATGTCCCGGATGGAGTGGAGCACGTTTTGTTCCCGGGATGAACTAAGGGGCGCCGGATACGCAGAAGACTTGGGGGGTTGAAAATGTTAAAAGCCTTGGCTGATTTATTGGTTTACCGGTGGTTTGGTATCGCCCATGGAACCAGGTTGGGAGATTCATTGAACTTTTTCTTCTACGATACGATGAAAATCTTTTTGTTGCTGGCGGTAATCGTTTTCGTAGTGGCGGTAATCCGCAGTTTCTTCCCACCGGAGCGGGCGAAGAGAATTCTCGGCCGCAAGCGGGAATTCGTGGGCAATATTCTGGCCGCCCTGCTGGGTATCGTGACACCGTTTTGTTCCTGTTCAGCGGTGCCCCTGTTCATCGGTTTTGTCGAGTCCGGACTGCCTCTGGGGGTGACTTTTTCCTTCTTAATTTCCTCCCCCACGGTGAACGAGGTGGCCTTAATCATGCTTTGGGGCCTGTTCGGGTGGGAGATTGCCATGCTGTATATTGTCACCGGTCTGGTAGTGGCAATTATCGGCGGCATAGTCATCGGGCGTCTGCACCTGGAAGATCAGTTGGAAGATTACGTTTATAAAATCCATATGGGTGAAGCGGCGGCCACCGCCGAGCAGCTTACCTGGTCCGACCGTTTTGAATATGCCCGGGAATACACGAAGGACATCTTCAGGCGGGTATGGCTCTTCGTCTTGATTGGTATCGGCATCGGCGCCTGGATTCACGGTTACGTGCCCATGGATCTGGTGGTCAAGTACGCCGGTCCGGGCAACCCCTTCGCGGTGCCTATTGCTGTGCTGATCGGTATTCCGCTTTATTCCAACGCCGCCGGTACCATACCCATTGTGCAGGCGTTAATGGAAAAAGGGATGCCCATGGGTACGGTGCTGGCCTTCATGATGTCCATTGTGGCCATCTCGGCCCCGGAAATGCTTATATTACGCAAGGTGATGAAACCCAAACTGATCGGCTTCTTTGTCGGCATCGTGGGGATTGCCATAATCATTGTCGGCTACCTGTTTAATGCCATATTGCCTTGAGGATGGCCGGATTTTCGTTTCAGTCCCTGTAGTCCGGTAACCACAGCCCGGTGCGGAACAAAAATACACCTGTCGCATCGCCTGGATCAGTGCGGCAGGGTGAAAAAATTCATATGGTTGTTATTTGAACCTGGACAGAACCCGGTTCCGGCCGTCGGTCAGTCCGCCAACTCCCGTTGGAGCGCGGTTACGCGCTCCTTTATTTCGTCCCGTACAACGCGGAAAGCGGCCGTGATTTCCTCTTCCGTGCCGGCCGCGCGGGCCGGGTCGGGCAGCGGCCAGTGGATGCGCCTCACCCCCGTCGGGGTGACCGGACAGCTTTCGGCGGCGTCGCCGCAGAGGGTGACCACCACATCTACAGAATTCAAAAGATCAAGATCTATTGCCTTTGAAGTGTGGCCGGATATGTCCACCCCCGCTTCAGCCATGACCTTTACCGCCCGCGGATTCACCCCGGCCGGCGCAGTGCCGGCGCTGGATACTTCCCATTGGCCGCCGGTCAGTGCGCGGGCGAATCCCTCGGCCATCTGGCTGCGGCATGAGTTGCCGGTGCAGAGGAACAGAATCTTTTTCTTCGGCAAAATCAAACACTCCTTGTATAATCGCTTTATAAAATTATAAGGTTATAATATTAGCCGGATCAAGCCCATATTTGTTAAGTTTCATGAATTTCCGGCAGTTTTGACGGCCGGATGTGCCCGTTATACAATGCCGGCGGCGGCCAATTATGTCCGGTGCCGGTCATACAGTCCGTTGCTTAAAAAAATTATACTCCGGCAGGATTTTTTCCCTTTGGCTTGAATAATAAAAGTTGTTTAACATATTAATTGTTAGTTTACTAAAAAGCCGGGAGTGAAGCAGGTGCAGTCTGCGGAGATCAGTGCGAAGGGATTGACAAAAAAACAGGCTGAAAAGTTTGGCCGTCCGGTGATGGGTGTTTTATTACTTCTGGCCTGGGGACATCTGGTTACGGATATGGCCCAGGGGGCGCTGCCGGCGCTGCTGCCAGTGTTGAAGCAGGTCTTTTCCTTGAACTATGCTCAGACCAGCCTGCTGGTGCTGGTGTCAAATATAGCTTCTTCGGTGATCCAGCCGGTTTTCGGCCTGTTCGCCGACCGGCGGCCGGCCCGTTGGTTGCTTCCCATCGGATGTCTGGTGGCCGGGGTGGGTCTGGCCGCCACCGGGTGGCTGCCCGTTTTCGGTTGGCTGCTGCTGGCGGTGGGCATTTCCAGCCTGGGGGTGGCCGCCTACCACCCGGAAGGCTCACGGGTGGCCAACCTGGCCAGCGGCATGCGCAAGGGCAGCGGCATGGCGGTGTTTTCCGTGGGGGGCAATCTTGGCTTCGGGCTGGGCTCTTTATATATGGCCTGGCTATTAACCGTCGGCGGGCACCGGGCGACATATTATTTTATCTTTCCCGGTCTGTTCACGGCGCTGATTTTGTTGGGCTGTTTGTCCCGCTTTGCTTCTCCCGGAACAAGCCGGACCGGGCTGGATCCCGCCCGGAGGGCGGATCGGACGGCTGAAGAAAACCCGGCCGCAAGTAAGCCCGGCTCCGCCGTGTCCGGACCGCTTTATAATCCGGGGGACGGGGCGGGGACACGCACCGCAGGGAATAAAAAGGTCCTGACCGCCTTTGTCCTGCTCATTGTATATATCACCTTCCGCACCTGGCTGCATGCCGGTTTATACACATATATTCCCTTGTACTACACCGATTATCTGCATGTCAACGCGCATGCGGCCGGCTACTTTGTCTCGGTGTTCCTGCTGGCCGGGGCGGTGGGTACGCTGATCGGCGGGCCGCTGACCGACGTGCTGGGCGCTCCGCGGGTGATGGCCGGTTCCATGGCCCTGCTTGTTCCGTTGCTGTACCTTTTCCGGCATACCGGTGGCGGTCCGGCCGGCCTGGTGGTGCTGGCTTTTATTGGCGCGGCGCTGATCAGCACTTTTTCCACCACCATCATCATGGGGCAGGAGCTGTTGCCCGCCCGCAAAGGTTTGGCCAGCGGCTTCACTATTGGTTTTGGAGTAGGGATGGGCGGCGTGGGCGTGACCCTGCTGGGCGTACTGGCCGATCACCTGGGCGTGCCGGCTGTGTTCGGTGCCTTGAATATCATTGCCGTGGCCGGCCTGCTGCTGGCACTGGTATTGAGCCGGCGTTTTCCCCGGCAGGCGCAGGGGCAGGAGCTGTAAAGCTGGGAACTGACTGTCCTGGCCGATGGCATACACACATTACATTAAAAATAATTGACCCATACCGGGATCAAAACGGCAAAATGAATTTTTATGGCTGTCTTTGCAAGGGGTGTCCCGGCTGTTTTGGCAAACAGATGGCAATATCGCCGGCACTTTAACAATTAGATTGAATAAGTCATTTTGGGGATGAATTCTTTTGTTTAAACAGAGCCGTTATGTTTAACCACATAACGGCTAAAATTTTGCCCCGGGCGGTAAAAAGTTGTTGCATTTTTATGCAATCAAACGTATAATTAATTACATGTTATTTCCGCCGCCATGCACCGTTGTTTTACCGGGCGGTGTTATCCGACCGGGGCGGGGGTAAACTGATCCGGAAGGCCGGCCGGTCGACTGCCGGCGGCAGTTGGGACTCAAGGAGAGACGGAAAAATGATTAAAGCGGGTGTGATCGGCGCCACCGGCTACGCCGGGGCCGAACTGGTGCGGTTGTTGAGCGGTCACCCGGAGGTGGAGTTGTCCGGGCTGACTTCCCGGAATTACGCCGGCAGGCCGTTCTGGGAGGTATATCCGCACCTGTATAAATATGTGGATCCGGTTTGTGCGGAGCAGGACGTGCCCGCACTGGTGGCGCAGAGTGATGTTGTTTTCACCGCCCTGCCCCACGGACACGCCATGGCCGTGGCCAAAGAGACGCTGGCACAGGGGAAGGCATTGATCGATCTGGGGGCCGATTTCCGCTTCCGGGACGCCGCAACCTATGAAAGCTGGTACAAGGTTGAGCACACCGCCCGTGAATTAATTGCGCGGGCCGTTTATGGCCTGCCGGAAATCCACCGGGAGGAAATCAAAGTGGCCCGGCTGGTGGGCAATCCCGGTTGCTACCCGACCAGCGCCATCCTGGGTTTGGCCCCGCTGTTGAAAGAAGGCTGGCTGGAGCCGGATAGCATCATTATTGATTCCAAGTCCGGAGTTTCCGGGGCCGGCCGGGGACTGTCCCTGAACACCCATTACTGTGAGGTAAATGAAAGCATCAAGGCTTACGGTGTGGCCGGGCACCGGCACACCCCGGAAATCGAACAGGAATTGAGCGCCCTGGCCGGCCGGCAGTTGACGGTTTCCTTTACCCCCCATTTGACTCCCATGCTGCGGGGCATCCTGAGCACCATCTACGGCCGGTTGACCCGCCCTTTGAGCGGCGGGCAGGCGCACGCCCTGTACCGGGACTTTTATGCCGGCGAGCGGTTTGTGCGTGTACTGCCTCCGGGGATGCTGCCGGCCACCAAAGCGGTCGCCGGGTCCAATCACTGCGACCTGGGTGTGGTGGTGGACGGACGCACCGGCCGGGTGGTGGTTGTTTCCGCCATCGACAATCTGATCAAGGGTGCCGCCGGCCAGGCGGTGCAGAATATGAATATAATGTCCGGTTTGCCGGAGGACACGGGGCTGTGCGGGCCGGGCGTCTATCCCTGATTTTAGTACGGCGCCTGACTGGCGCTTTACGGCGCGTACCGATAAAGCGGGTACGGAGAAAGAATACGGGCAAATATCAAGCCCACCAAGGGTTTGCTACGGGTATCCCGCTGCTTATCCCGGCGATTCCCTTCTCCAGCAATCTGATGGTTAAGTGGCAGGAAACCAGTCATATGTTTGCATCGTGTCAGTAATATGAAAGTTAGTCCGGAAAACCACGCGGAATGTATGCAAGCCACCCGCCCCGCCAGGGGCCTGCTTCCGGAAATTGGATATGTTTTCGACCAGGGGGAGTATGTTTAATGGAAGCGTTTATGCAATTTGAAACAATCCCCGGCGGCGTCACCGCGGCACAGGGCTTTCTGGCCGCCGGCGCGGCCGCCGGGGTGAAATACCGGGGCAAGCTGGATCTAGCCCTGCTTTACTCGGAAGTGCCGGCCAGTGCCGCCGGTGTTTTTACCACCAACCGGGTCAAAGCCGCCCCTTTGCTGCTGACCATGGAGCATATCGCCGGCGGCCGCGCCCGGGCGGTGGTGGTGAACAGCGGCAACGCCAACGCCTGCACCGGTGAGCAGGGGTGGCGCGACGCGGCGGCCATGGCCCGGGAAACGGCCCGGGCGCTTGACGTTGAGGAAAAAGAAGTGCTGGTATCCTCCACCGGTGTGATCGGCCAGCCGATGCCCATGGAACGGATACTGCCGGGCATTGCAGCGGCGGCCCGGGAATTGGGCCGGACGGGGGGCGGCGCGGCCGCTGAAGCCATCCTGACCACCGATACCTGTCCCAAGCAGCTGGCGGTACGCCTGGACATCGGTGGTAAAACGGTGACGGTGGGCGGGATGGCCAAGGGTTCGGGGATGATCCACCCGAACATGGCCACCATGCTCTGCTTCATCACCACCGATGCGGCAGTGTCGGCCGGATGCCTGCGGGAGATGCTCATCTTTGCCACGGCGCGCAGCTTTAACATGATCAGTGTGGACCGGGATACCAGCACCAATGACATGGCGCTGATTCTGGCCAACGGCCGGGCGGGCAATCCGGAGATCAGCGGCGCCGGAGAGGACTACCGGCTGCTCCGGGACGCCGTATTGCAGGTTTGCGTTCACCTGGCCCGGGAGATTGCCCGGGACGGGGAGGGGGCCGGTCGGCTGATCGAAGTGCAGGTGGTCAACGCGCCCGCCGAAAAGGACGCCCGCCTGGCCGCCCGGGCGGTGGTGGCCTCCAACCTGGTCAAGGCTGCCGTTTATGGCCTGGACGCCAACTGGGGACGTATCCTGTGCGCCGCCGGCTATTCCGGAGCGGCATTCGACCCGGCCCAGGTGGACATTTTCCTGGGCGGTGTGCAGGTGGCCAAAGACGGCGGGGCGCTCCCCTTTGACGAGGAAGCGGCCCGGCGGGAAATGGAAACGGATACCGTGCGCATATTGATTGACTTTAAGGACGGTGCCGCGGCAGCTACGGCCTGGGGCTGCGACCTGACCCATGAGTATGTGAACATCAATGCCAGTTACCGCACGTAACGGGGGGATCGATTTGGCGAGCGCGCTGGAAAAAGCGGGCATCCTGGTGGAGGCCCTGCCTTACATCAAAAAGTTTTACGGCAAAACCGTGGTGATCAAATACGGCGGTCACGCCATGGTGGACTGCGCACTGAAAAAGGCCGTGCTCACCGACGTGGTGCTGATGAAATACGTGGGCATGCGGCCGGTGATTGTGCACGGCGGCGGGCCGGAAATCACAGCCATGCTTAAAAAGCTGGGCATTGAGTCCCGGTTTATTGGCGGCCTGCGGGTGACCGACGACGAGACGATGGAAATTGTGGAAATGGTGCTGGTGGGTAAAATAAACAAGGAAATCGTCTCCATGCTCAACGCTTTCGGCGGCCGGGCGGTGGGCCTGTCGGGCAAGGACGCCGGCTTGCTGCAGGCCGCCCGCAAACTGGGCCGCGCCCGGCGCCCCGACGGCACGGTGGAAATGGTCGACATCGGCCATGTGGGGGAAATCACCCGGGTGGATCCGGACATTGCTTCCACGCTCATTGACCAGGGCTACATTCCGGTCATTTCCCCGGTGGCGGTGGGAGCGGACGGGGAAAGTTACAACATCAACGCCGATTACGTGGCCGGCGAACTGGCCGTGGCCCTGGGGGCGGAAAAGCTGGTCATCCTGACCGATGTGGAAGGCATCCTGGCCGACCGCCGGGACCGGGACTCCCTGATCTCGGTGATCCACGCCCCGGAGATACCGGACCTGGTTGCCCGGGGAGTAATCGAAGGCGGCATGATCCCCAAGGTGGAGTGCTGCACCCGCGCCCTGTCCGGCGGGGTGGGCACCACCCACATCCTGGACGGCCGGGTGGCCCATTCCATTTTGCTGGAAGTGTTTACCGACAAAGGGATCGGCACCATGGTGGTAGGTTAGAAAACAAACGGGGTACCGGCCCGAAGAAACGCCTTTAAGACGGCGGAACCGGAGGGACCGGCCGGACAAAGCAGATAGCTTTCGGTTTGCCGGCGCCGGTGTTTTTTCAGCCCCCGGTATTGAAGGACTGGAACGGACGGCCGGCAGGTTTGCGCCGGCCGAAAAGGAGTGGTTTAATATGCGTACGGAAGAAATTATCGCACTGGGCGATCGCTATGTCATGCGCACCTACGGCCGTTTCCCCCTGGCGCTGGTACGTGGCGAGGGGGCGCGGGTGTGGGACGCCGAAGGCAAAGAATACCTGGACTTCGTGGCCGGCATCGCCGTCTGCTCCCTGGGCCACTGCCACCCGGCGGTGGTGGAGGCTATTACCGCCCAGGCGCACAAACTGATACACGTATCCAATCTGTACTATATCGAACCGCAGGTTGAGCTGGCCCGCCTGCTGGTGGAAAACTCCTGCGGCGACCGGGTGTTTTTCTGCAACAGCGGCGCCGAAGCCAACGAGGCGGCAATCAAGCTGGCCCGCAAATACGGCAAGCTGCACGGCGGTCCGGAAAAATTTGAAATCGTCACCGCCCATAAGTCGTTTCACGGTCGCACTCTGGCCGCCATTACCGCCACCGGCCAGCCCAAGTACCAAAAAGGCTTTGAGCCCCTGCCGGGAGGCTTTGAATACGTGCCTTTCAACGACCTGGCGGCCATGCAGGCGGCCATCGGGGCGCAGACCTGCGCCGTGCTGCTGGAGCCGGTGCAGGGGGAAGGCGGCGTCCACGCGGCCGCGCCGGAATACCTGGCCGGCGTGCGGGAACTGTGCGACCGTTACGGGGCGCTGCTGATCTTTGATGAAGTGCAATGCGGGCTGGGCCGCACCGGCCGCTTCCTGGCCTACGAGCATTACGGCGTGGAGCCGGACGTGTTTACCCTGGCCAAGGCGCTGGGGGGCGGTTTTCCGATCGGCGCCATGGTGGCCAAAGAAACGGCGGCTGCCGCCTTCGGCCCGGGGGATCACGCCTCCACCTTCGGCGGCAATCCCCTGGCCTGCGCCGCCGGACTGGCGGCCATGAAATACACCCTCGGACACGGGGTGGTGGAAAATGCCGCCCGGGTGGGGGAATATATGCAGGGACGCCTGGCGCAACTGGCCGGTCGTTTTCCCTTCATCCGCGAGGTGCGTGGTCTGGGCCTGCTGTTGGGCATGGAGTTGTCCGTGGACGGCGGACCGGTGGTCAAGCGCTGCATGGAACGGGGGCTGTTGATCAACTGCGTGGACGGGCACATCCTGCGCTTTATCCCGCCGCTGGTGATCTCCACGGATGACGTGGACCGGGCGCTGGAAATACTGGAAACGGCGCTGGCCGGGGTGGAAGAAGACAGCTAAACCGGCCGGGCCGGCAAAACGGACTGATTCCTGCGCCGGAAACAACAGCCCGCCGGAAAAGACCGGGCCGGAGTTATGACCGGAGGCGCACCGGTCGCGGATGGCGGGAAGCGGCAGAAAAGCAAATCAATGTAATACTGGAAGGCGGTATTATATTATGAGTTATGAAAGTTTCAAAGGGCGGGACATGCTCTCCCTGCATGATTTTACTCCGCAGGAGATAGCGGTCATCCTGGATCTGGCCGGTAAATTGAAAAGCAAGCAAAAAAAGGGGGTGCCCCATCCCTACCTGGCCGGCAAGACCCTGGGCATGATCTTTCAAAAATCATCCACCCGTACCCGGGTTTCCTTTGAAGTGGGCATGTACCAGTTGGGCGGTCGGGCTCTCTACCTGAACGCAAACGACATTCAACTGGGCCGCGGGGAAAGCATTGCCGATACCGCCCGGGTGCTTTCCCGCTACCTGGACGGCATCATGATCCGCACCTACGCCCAGGCCGACGTGGAGGAACTGGCCCGCTACGCTGATATTCCGGTGATCAACGGGCTGACCGACCGGCTGCACCCCTGTCAGATCCTGGCCGATCTGCAGACGATCAGGGAACATAAGGGCGCCTTGCCGGGTTTGAAACTGGCCTATGTGGGGGACGGCAACAACGTCTGCCATTCCCTGCTCTTCGGCTGTGCCAAGACGGGCATGCAGATCAGCGTGGCCTCCCCGCCCGGTTATCAGCCGGATGAAGGCATTGTCGCCCTGGCCCGGCAGGATGCCGTTCAAACCGGCGGCCGGGTGGAGATACTGAATGATCCGGTACAGGCGGTGACCGCTGCCGACGTGGTGGTCACCGACGTCTGGGCCAGCATGGGGCAGGAAGCGGAGCAGGCCGTACGGGCGGAAGTCTTCACTCCCTACCAGGTGAATGAAGAACTGGTGCGCCATGCCAAAACAGATTTTATCTTCCTGCACTGTCTGCCCGCCCACCGGGGCGAGGAAGTGGCAGCGGCAGTAATCGACGGGCCGCACTCAGTCGTCTGGGACGAGGCGGAAAACCGGCTGCACGCTCAGAAAGCCGTCATGGCGCTGGTCATGGGTTAGGGAGAACGTTTTTCATATTAACATAATTTAGGGAGTGTACGCTGTGAAAAAAGTTGTACTTGCCTATTCGGGCGGACTGGATACGTCGATCATCATCCCCTGGCTGAAGGAGAATTACGGCTACGAAGTGATTGCCATGGCCGCCGATGTGGGGCAGGGTGAAGAGCTGGCGCCCCTGCATGAAAAAGCTGTCCAAAGCGGCGCCAGCAAGCTGTACATCGAAGACGTAAAAAGGGAATTCGTGGAGGAGTATATTTATCCCACCGTGCGGGCGGGAGCGGTTTACGAGGGCAAATACCTGCTCGGCACTTCCATGGCCCGTCCCTTGATCGGCAAAAAACTGGTCGAGATCGCCCGCCGGGAGGGCGCCGAGGCGGTGGCCCACGGGGCTACCGGCAAAGGCAACGACCAGGTGCGTTTTGAACTGGCTGTCAAGGCGCTGGATCCGGATTTGAAGATCATCGCCCCCTGGCGGGAGTGGGACATCCGTTCCCGGGAAGACGCCATTGATTACGCCGCCGCACGGGGCATTCCGGTGCCGGTGACCAAAAGCCGCCCCTACAGCATGGACCGCAACCTCTGGCATTTGAGCCACGAGGGCGGGGTGCTGGAGGATCCGGCCCAGGAACCGCCCGGTGATGTGCTGTTGCTCACCACGGCGCCGGAAAAGGCACCGGATCAGCCGGCCTATGTGGAAATCTCCTTTGAACGGGGCATCCCCCGCGCCATCAACGGGCAGGAACTGGATCCGGTGGCGCTGATTGAAAAATTAAACGCCCTGGGCGGGGCCAACGGCATCGGCATCGTGGATATGGTGGAAAACCGCCTGGTGGGCATGAAATCGCGGGGCGTATACGAAACCCCGGGCGGCACCATCCTCTTCCTGGCCCACCGCGAACTGGAACTGCTCACCCTGGACCGGATTACCCTGCACTTCAAGGAACTGGCGGCCGCCCGTTACGCCGAACTGGTCTATGACGGCGTATGGTTCTCCCCCCTGCGGGAGGCGCTGGACGCCTTTGTGGATGCCACCCAGCGCACGGTTACCGGAACGGTGCGCATGAAACTCTACAAGGGCAACTGCACCCCGGCCGGGGCAAAGTCGCCCTATTCCCTGTACAACCCTGAACTGGCAACCTTCAGCCGGGACGAAATATACAACCAGGCGGACGCCGCCGGTTTTATCAACCTGTTCGGCCTGCCGCTAAAGGCCAGGGCGCTGATGGAGAAAAAAGCCGGACTGCGGTAAGCAGTCCGCCCATGTGGAACCGCTGGGGTGTTTCTCTCCGGATCCGTTTATCCCCCGGTACGCCCGCTTTAAAAGGCCGGCGGCGGATCCTTATATTGCCGTTTCTCATGTCGTAACAGCAGCTGTGCCGGCCGTCCGGTCCGGAGCAACATTAAAGCCCCTATTCCTGTTGAGAATAAGGGCTTCGCGCCGACCCGGCCGGCTGCCTTTGTTTGGCCCGTGAAATCAAAGAAAATTAACTTTGTATGTGCGGCCCGCTACCGCGGCCGGATGCTCCGGACGCAGGGGCGTCTTGCGCAGGGTCGCTTCCAGTGACTCGTCTTCCTGGGCTGATGAAGCCAGCTGCAATAAAACCTTTTCTCCGACGAAGAAGCTTTCGCCATCCCGGAAGCGAATATAATACTTGCTGGTCCCGGGGACGGGCACGGCGGTAATGCCCGCTTCCTTGAGACTTTTCAAGGTTTGCGTAAAGGTCATTTTGGCCACCTCCTGGTACGGGTTGATAGTGATTATAGTATACCTTTTTCATTAAAATGGAATCACTTTGGCCCGAAATAACCGATCAAGAGGGTGAACAGTCGGCATGATTTGTTAAGGTTTTCACAACTCCCTGGACACATGGTCCTTGTAAAACATTTTATCACACGAAAGGAAATTGTCAACTATTTCACAAACTTTTTTCTCTTTTTTCTTCCCCTTTCCTGGAAAACTGGATGCAGTATTTGTGCCGGCAATAATTTATTTTAAGCGCAGCGGTTATTATATGCCCGGGAGGTTGACAGAACCCCGGCATTCTGGTATATAATTATTCGTGGACCGAAATATATGGTCGACAAACCGGGCGGTGTTAAATAATGAATGAAATTAAAAAGTTTGAGGAGTCCCTGCGCAGTGTCAACCGTACCATCAACTACCTTACCAGGGTATTTTTGGCCGAACGGGGACTAAGCATGTCCCGTTTCCGGGTGCTGCTGCACCTGGATACCGGGCAGGGTATCAATATGAGCCGTTTGCAGACTCACATGCTGCTCGCTTCGGCCACCATCACCGGACTGGTGGACAGTCTAGTCGGCGACGGCCTGGTAGTGCGCTGGCGGGACGATGAGGACAGGCGCATGGTTTACCTTCGTCTGACGGAGGCCGGGGCGGCCGTGCGGGAGGAAGTACTGGAGTTCCGCCGCTGCTGTTTGAGTGATGCACTGGTGGAAATACCGGCGGACCTGGACCGGGTAAGTGAGATCCTGACGGTTGTACATGCCGGGTTGAAAAAACAAATCGTTCAGTCCGTCATCAGCTGCCGGCCGGCGGAATGAGGTTTTGCGGGGAGGAATCGTTCATGCGCAGGTTTCCAGCGGCGGTATTGGCCACCGCTTTTGCCACCTTTATCGCTTTTATTGGAATCGGTGTGGTCGACCCGTTGCTGGCCATGATCGGCCGGGATATGGGGGCCACCCCGTCCCAGGTCGAATGGCTGTTCACCAGTTACATCGCTGTCATGGCCCTGGCCATGCTTCTGTCTGGTGTACTGGCCACCAGGATCGGCGGCCGGCGGACCATGTTGCTCGGAGTATCCCTGGTGGTGGTGTTCGCCTTTTTATCCGGCCGGGCGCCTGGTATCGGCGTGCTGGCCGTGATGCGCGCGGGCTGGGGGTTGGGCAACGCCCTGTTCACTTCGACGGCGCTTTCCATTATTGTCGGCGCTTCGGCCGGCAGCGTGGCGTCCTCGATTACCCTGTATGAGGCGGCGCTCGGTCTGGGCATCGCCTCCGGTCCGCTGCTGGGCGGCTTTTTGGGTTCGATGAGCTGGCGTTTCCCCTTTTTCGGTACATCCGCATTGATGCTGTTTGCGCTCTTGGCCACCTTTTTTACGGTGAAAGAACCGCCCAAACGTGAGCCGCCCCGCGCCGTCCATGATTTGTTTATCGCCTTGCGGCATCCGGCGGTGTTCTGCAACGCCTTGATCGGTCTGTGTTACAGTTATGCGTTTTTTACCATTCTGGCTTATTCCCCGTTAACTTTAAAAGACCTGTCGCCCACCCTGATGGGGTATACCTATTTTGCCTGGGGAATTCTAGTGGCCATATCCTCGGTGCTTATAGTCAACTGGTTGCGCCCGCTGATCGGTGTGGTGCGGTTGCTGTGGTTGAACCTGGCCGGACTGGTGGCGGTTTTTATCCTGGCCGGCTTTGTTCACGGAAATGGATTATTGATTTTGATTGTCGTCTCGGGTTTATTCTGCGGTATTGCCAATGCCCTGTTCACCACCCTGGCCATGGAAGTATCGCCTTTTTCCCGTTCGATTTCCTCCGGGGCATATAATTTTACCCGCTGGGCCGGCGCAGCGCTGGCGCCCGTCTTTTCGGGCCTGATCGGTGAGCGGTTTGGCATGGGAGTACCTTTTTTAATTGCCGCCGGTCTTTTGCTGATTGGCTGGCTCGCGCTTTGGCGCTACGACTTTGTTTTGAATAATGCCTTGAAAGCAAACCTGGTGGCCGGGGAACAATTGTGATGAAAAATAAAAAAGGGGTAATGCCTGATGGCTACGGTGCGGGATTTAATGCGGCAGGATGTGTATGCGGTCAAGGCACGGGATAAAGTGCGGGACGTGTTGAAACTGTTTGTGGAAAAACAGGTCAGCGGCGTACCGGTAGTGGACGACCGGAACAATCTGGCCGGCATCATCACCGATGCCGATATATTGCGGGAAGTGCAGGAGCCGCCTTCCTTCATCGATTTTATGACCTTTATCATGGTTTTTGACAGCGAGGCGGTGATGGAGGAAAAGATGTACGCCTTGCTGGAAAAACCGGTGCAGAAGCTGATGACCACCAGTGTGGTCACAGTGACTGAAGAAACCAGTCTTTCCGATGTGGCGCAGATCTTGAGCCGGCGTAAGTTCAAAAAGGTGCCGGTGGTGCAGGGGCGTAAACTGGTCGGAGTGGTCAGCCGCGGCGATGTGGTGCGTTTTTTGATGCATGAGTTTCTGAGCAAGAGCGGCGGAAACAATGCCTAATTCCACCATTTGCGCCCGGTGCGGTGCGATGTAGAAAGCAGCTGTTGACGGCAATGACGGCAGCCCGGGCTCCTGTATAAGGCAACTTGTTCTAAAGCCGGAAATGCGGGCGGCGTGCGGTGCCGGTGGTTGAAAAACCTCTGTTTCAGAAAGGAGCGCAAAAAATGCAAATTAAATGGCTCGGTCATGCTTGTTTCCTGATTGTCGGGGAAGGAGCGCGGGTGGTCACCGATCCCTTCAACGAAGAGGTTGGCTACCCCCTGCCGGCGGTGGAGGCGGATGTAGTCACTGTCAGCCACGAGCACTTTGATCACAATTATGTGCGTGCGGTCAAAGGCAGGCCGCAGGTGGTGCGCGAGCCGGGTGAACACAACGCCGGAGCGGTGAAGATCAAGGGTCTCCCCACCTTCCACGACGGTTCGGAAGGCGCCCTGCGCGGTAACAACACGGTATTCGTGATTGAATTGGACGGACTCAGGGTGTGCCACCTGGGCGATCTGGGGCATTTACTGGATGCCGGGCAGCTCAAGGAAGTCGGTCCGGTGGATGTACTGCTGGTGCCGGTGGGCGGCATGTTTACCGTGGATGCCAAAGCGGCGGCCCGGCTGGTAGCGGACATCAAACCGGCGGTGGCCGTGCCCATGCACTACGCCACAGCGGCCATCAAACTGCCCATTGCCCCGGTGCAGGACTTCACCGGTCATTTCGAGCGGGTAACGGAAAAAGACGTGCTGGAAGTTACCAAAGGGAATCTGCCCGCACCCACGGAGATCGTGGTCTTGAAACTGGCCGGCACTGATTGAGCAAATTAAATGACCGGCCGGCACGGTAAAAGAAAGTGTGCCGGCTGATCGCGACCGATACGGAAGCCGGGGCGGCCGGAATGAAATCACGGGCCGCGCCCGCACGGTAGTAGTATTTGGATACAAAAAGGTTTTCCCTTGCCTGCCGCAGGGAAAACCTTTTTTCTGTCGAAATTAACTGAAGGTTTTTCTTTACAGCCGCTTTGGTGAAAATCACCGCTCGCAGTTGGAAATGAAGCTGCGTCTTGCCCCGGGAATACTGATTGCAACGTGTCGGCTGCTGTTAACCGGCCGGTGCGCACAGTGGTTGCCTGCCTAAGAATTTTGCCCCGGGTTTTGCTGTGAACAGACCGGATTAAAAAATTTTAGAATAAACATGGTGATCTGCTGATGTTTGTGCTGCATGGAACCTGGCTTCCCGCCGGCATGGCGGGAAAGCACGGCGGTTTTTTTATTTGGGGGGAGGTAGCCGCCGGCACGCCGCTTCCAGGCACGGTGCTGGCCCGGCGGCGGGGGCGCCGGGCCCGGTGCTGGCATCCCGGACAGGCGGAAATGGCGGATCTCTATCACCTGCTGGAACTGCGGGAGGTGCCGGATACCGTCCAGCTCTGGTTGTACCTGCCGTCCGGGCGGGAGCGTCCGCAGCCATCCCCGTTGCTGCCGGCGGCGGAAGTCAACAGTGAAGAAGTTCCGGCGGCGGGGGAAAACGGCAAGGTTGAGCTTTCTCCCTGGCTGGTGGAGGGGTTTTTGATCAGCCCGGAACGGGTGGTGGAAATACTGAACCGGGACAGTTTTGCCGGGGCGGAGGTACTGCCGGCCGCCGACTGGCAGTATTGGCGGCAGGCTGCCCGCCTTGCCCTGGAGTTGCTGGTCCGGCAGCGCTTTATTCCCGCATTGGATGAGAAAACATTTCATGCTGTTTGGCGGCCGGTTTTCAATGCGCCGGAAGACGCCCGGCGACTGGAACTGCTGGCCCGGGCCATGCCGCCGGTGTGCCGTGCGGCGGGCGGGGTGAAAAGAGGTTCCGCACCGGCCAAATTGGTCGCGCCGGCTCCCGAAATGCTGGTTACGGATTTTGTCCGCAGTCTGGCGCAAAACAAGATCAGCCGCCTGCTGGCGGAAAACCCGGCCGTATTGCCTTCCCGCCTTCGCGGCCGGACCAGTGCCGGCCGCGACACGCCCGGCCGGCGCTGGGCGGCCACCCTGCTGCGGGGCGGCGGTGAGGTGGACCTGCCGCCGGAAACATTGAAAATCATGGCCGGCGAATTGATCGCCTGGCGCTCCCCCCTGTTCCGGAGCCGGAAAGCCGCTTTCCATACCTGTTTTCGCCTGGAGCCGCCGGACGCCGCTATGCCGGAAGAGGCGGCCGGCAAAGGGGGAAAGGCGGCTTCCCCGGACGGATGCGAGGATACCTGGATGCTGCGTTATTTTTTACAGTCCGGTGACGACCCCAGTTTGCTCGTGCCGGCGGAAAATATCTGGCAGGCCGGTGGTACACTGCATTATTTGCGCCGTTGTTTTGAAAACCCCCAGGAGCGCCTGCTGGCCGATCTCGGTCAGGCCAGCCGGTTGTTTCCGGTGCTGGAAAGATCACTGCATACTTCCTGTCCGACCTGTTGCCGCCTGTCCACAGCCGAGGCGGATCAGTTTTTACGGCAGGCGCTGCCCCTGTTCCAGGAAAGCGGATTGGGCGTGCTGGCCCCGGCGTGGTGGGGAAGTCGGGGAAACAGGCTGGGATTGCGTCTGAAGCTTAAACCGGCCCGCAAGGCTCAAAAAGGACAAAGTGAAGGGGTGGGGACAGGCCTGTTCGGCATGCATTCCCTGGTCGAGTTCGACTGGGAACTGGCGCTGGGCGAGCAAATCGTCGAACCGGCGGAATTCCGGCGCCTGGCGGCGATGAAAGTGCCCCTGGTGCAAGTGCGCGGCCAGTGGGTGCAACTGCAGCCGGAACAACTGGCAGCCGCGCTCCGCTTGTTGCCGGACGGGCAGAACCGGGAACCTCTGACCTTGAAGGAGGCCTGGCAGCTGGCGGCCGGCCTGCCGGTGAAAAAGGGCCTGGAACTGGAAGACCTGACGGTGACCGGCATCAGCGCGGAAGGGGAGCTGCAGCTGTTGCTGGAGCGACTGCATGACAATAGCAAGCTGGGTATACTGCCCGCGCCGGCCGGATTTCAGGGGCGGCTGCGTCCCTACCAGTCCCGTGGGTTTTCCTGGCTTCATTTTTTGGCGCAGGTGGGTATGGGCGGCTGTCTGGCCGACGATATGGGCCTGGGCAAGACCGTCCAGTTTCTGGTCTTTTTGCTCCACCGGGTGGAGCAGGGACTCTCCGGCGGCCCGGTGCTTTTGATCTGTCCCACTTCGGTGGCCGGCAACTGGCAGCGGGAAGCGGCCCGCTTTGCGCCGGGCCTGCAGGTGCTGGTGCACCACGGTCCGGACCGGCTGCGGGGCGCTGATTTTGTCCGGGCGGCCGCTACCGCCCAGCTGGTAGTGACCACCTATTCCCTGGCCCAGCGGGATCAGCGGTTGCTGACCGGAATAGACTGGGACGGAGTGGTGCTGGACGAGGCGCAGAACATTAAAAATCCGGCTGCCAAGCAAACGCAAAGTGTAAAAAAGCTGAAAGCCGCTTTTCGCTTCGCCCTCACCGGCACGCCGGTGGAAAACCGCCTGTCCGAACTGTGGTCGATCATGGATTTTTTAAATCCGGGTTTCCTGGGCGGCGGGGCCGCTTTCAACCGGCGTTTCGCCCAACCCATCGAGCGCCGGCGTGACAGCGGGCAGACCAAACGCCTGCAGCAATTGATCCATCCGTTCATCCTGCGGCGGGTGAAGACCGATCCCAAAATCATTCCGGACTTGCCTGAAAAACAGGAAAGTAGTGTATTGTGTCCGCTGACCAGGGAGCAGGCCACCCTTTACCAGGCGGTGGTTCAGGATATGCTGACCCGTATTGAAGCAGCGGAAGGTATCGAACGCCGGGGTCTGGTGCTGGCCACCACCACCAAATTAAAACAGGTGTGCAATCATCCGGCCCAATTCCTGGGTGACGGCTTGCATACGGCCGGTCGCTCGGGAAAAATGACACGCCTTTTGGAAATGCTGGAGGAAGTGCTGGCCTCCGGGGAAAAGGCATTGATTTTCACCCAATACGCCCGGATGGGCGAGATTTTAAAAAACCAGTTGCAGACCTGCTTCGGGCGGGAAGTGCTATTTTTACACGGCGGCGTGAACATGCGCCGGCGCGACCAGATGGTGGAGCGCTTCCAGCAAAAGAGCGGGCCGCCTTGTTTCGTTATCTCGCTTAAAGCGGGCGGGGTGGGCCTTAATTTGACCCGGGCCAATCACGTTTTTCACTTTGACCGCTGGTGGAACCCGGCGGTGGAGGACCAGGCCACCGACCGCGCTTTCCGCATCGGTCAGCGGCATAATGTATTTGTCTACAAGTATGTCTGCAGCGGTACGCTGGAAGAGCGCATTGATCAAATGATTGAAGAGAAAAAGACGCTGGCCGCCGCTATTGTCACATCCGCCGAGGAGTGGCTGACGGAGTTGAGTACCGCCGAACTGCGGGAATTGTTCACCCTGCGCCGGCAGGCCGTGAGTGATGATTGACGGGGAAGGAGTGGTTTAGTGCCGCGAAAGAAGGAGTTTGGCGAAACCTGGTGGGGGAAGCGCTGGATCAGCGTGCTGGAATCCTTTGGCTGGGATACACGCTTAAGCCGTGGACGCACCTACGCCCGGACCGGTCATGTGGTGGAAATCAGGCTGGAGCCGGGACGGGTGACGGCCAAAGTACAGGGCACCCGGCCACGTCCTTACCGCGTGGTGATTGAAATCAAACCGCTTAACGGCCGGGACTGGGATAAAGTCGCCGGCGCCATGGCCGGACGGGCCGTCTTTGCCGCCCGTCTGCTGGCCGGTGAAATGCCTCAGGAGATTGAAGAGGCCTTCAGTGAGGTGCGGCTGTCCCTGTTTCCAAAGGCGGCACGCGAAATCAAAACCAGTTGCTCCTGTCCCGACTGGGCCAATCCCTGCAAGCATGTTGCTGCTGTTTATTATGTCCTCGGGCAAAAATTTGACGCCGATCCCTTTTTGCTTTTCTTGTTAAGGGGGAGGACCAGGGAGCAATTGATCGAGGCCCTGCGGGAAAAACGCTCCTCCCTGGCCCAAAAGGAGCCGGTGACGGAAGCATTGCCGGAAACAAAAACAACCGGCCCGCCGCTGGACAAAGAGCTTGATCATTTCTGGGATGCGGGGGAAGAACTGGACGGTCTGATATTCGACCCGGAAATTCCCGCCGTGGACGCCGTCCTGCTCAAACGGCTCGGGCCGCCGCCCTTCTGGCGGGAGAAGGAGGATCCGGCCGCCCTGCTGGCCGGTTGCTACCGTGCCGTCAGCCGACGCACGCTGGAGGAGTGGGGGAATTAGTTATTTGATTACCAGCCGGCGCATGAGATAAAGAGGCAGGGGAAATATCGCTACAGCCAGCGCCAGCAGCCAGATGAACTCCCAGGCCAGGCCGGGATTGATCTGACCGAGTACCAGACTGCGCACCAGGTTGACCAGGTGGTAAAGCGGGCTGAGCCAGGCCGCTTCCCGCACCAGCCGGGGCAGGCCGCTCAAAGGGAAAAAGACACCGGAAAAGAGAAACAGGGGCGTCATAATCAGGGAGAAGAAGTAGTTGAAATTATCTATGTTGGGCACCAGTCCGGTCCAGAGCATGGAGAGTTCAGCGAAGAGCAATCCGGCTACGGCCAGCACCGGCGGGACCAGCAATGCCCAGGGCGAGGAAACCAGGCCCAGGACCAGGATGACCACCAGAATCACCGATCCGTACAGGGTGCTCTTAAAAGCGCCGTAAAGGATTTCGGCGGTGATCACATCGTCCATACTCACCGGGGTGGCCACCATGGCCTGAAATGTTTTTTGGAATTCCATGCGTACAAAAGTGCCGTAGGTGCACTCATAGCTGGTGGCGAACATGGCCGAGGAGGCCACCAGTCCGGGAGCCAGGAAGTTCAAGTAGGGCAATCCCTCCATCGGCTTTACGTAGGCGCCCAGGCCCATTCCGAGGGCGGCGATGTATAACAGCGGTTCAAAAAAGTTGAAGGATATGTTCACCTTCCAGTTGCGGCCGAAAATGATCAAATGCCGGCGCAGCACCTGCCAGACCAGCGGGGAGATGTCGATCCGCCTCAAGCAGTAAGCCCCCTTCCGGTGAGTTTTAAAAACACATCCTCCAGGGTGGCCGGGCGCAGCAGCAGATGGAAAAAGTGTACTGGCTGTGCCTGCAGAGCCTGAAGCAGCTCCTGGCCGCTTTCCCGCGGGAAAAGAAACAGGTTGTCGCCGACCATCAGGTGACCGCGGAGCAGGTGGTTGACCCGGGATAACACCAAAGTTTCCCAGTCACTGGGAGGCTGGTGTTTTTCGTTCCGGGCTTCGATTGTCCGGGCGGGGAGCGCGGTTGCCTTTTCATCCCGTCCGGACGCCATGGCCGGTCCGTTTTGTCCGGGGTTTGCACCGATCCGGTTACCGGTGTCACTTCCGCCCACTTCCACCACTTCCCGGCCGATGTGTTTGGCCAACAGTTCACCCGGCCCCCCTTCCTCCAGGATCTCCCCCCGGTCCATGATCACCAGCCGGTCACATAATTGACCGGCCTCTTCCAGGTAGTGGGTGGTCAGCACCAGGGTGACGCCCCGCTCCTTTAAACGGCGCAGGCGCTGCCAGACCAGGTGGCGTGCCTGGGGATCCAGACCGGTGGTCGGTTCGTCCAGGATGACCAGAGCGGGGTTATTGATCAGCGCCCGGGCGATGGTCAGGCGGCGTTTCATACCTCCGGACAGCCGGTCCACCTTTTCCTGCGTCCGGTCGTCCAGATCGAAAAACGCAAGCAGTTCCATAGCCCGCTCGCGGGCCACGGCGGCCGGGATGCGAAAATAAGAAGCGTAGACCAGCAGGTTTTGCAGCACCCGCAAATCCGGGTCCAGGTTGTTTTCTTGAGGTACCACGCCCAGGCGGCTTTTGATCTCCCGCGGATGCTCCCGTACGTCCAGGCCGAGCACGGTCAGCCGGCCGGCGGTGACTGGTGAGAAGCAATAGATCATATTCACCGTGGTGGTTTTCCCCGCCCCGTTGGGGCCGAGAAAACCGAAACACTCCCGGGCGCGCACCCGGAAGTTGATACCGTTCACGGCCGTTTTGCCGTTATATTCCTTGGTCAAATTTTCAGCAACAATGATATCCTTTTCCGTCAAGTTTTCGCCGCCTTCCCTTTTTTAACTGCTAAAAACGCCCCGGCCGGGTTGATTCAGGTAATACTTTCAAACTTGTTTCCAGGGGCAGGCCGCTTTCTCCAGCCAGTCCAGACACAGGTACAGCAGGTAGCCCAGGGCGCCCATGGCGATGATGCCGGCGAACATTTCAGCATAGGCATAGCGTGACCAGGCGTCCATCAGGTAATAGCCCAGCCCCTCTCTGCTGGCAATGGACTCGGAAAAAAAGAGCACCGCGATGGCCGTGCCCGAGCCGATGCGCAGGGCGGTGAGCACTTCCGGCAAGACGGCCGGCCAGATGACGTGGCGGTAAATATCCAGCCGGCCCGCGCCCAGGGAAGACACCGACAGCACCATGGCTTTATTCACATGCCGGGCGGCGTCCCGGGTGGTCATCAAAATTTGGAAGAATACCACCAGGGTAATGAGAAAAATCTTGGAAACATCCCCCAGACCAAGCAGTACCATGACCAGAGGTAAAAAAACGATTTTCGGGATGGGATAGGTGAGGTAGATCAAGGGGGCAAAAAAGCGGTCGAACCGTTCGTCCGTACCCAGCCATAACCCGGTTGGTACGCCCAGAAACAGTGAAATTATGATGCTGGCCACCACCCGCCAGGTGCTGATCAGAAAATCATGTCCCAGTCCGTCCGGAAGTTGGTTGAAAAATGCGGCAAAAGCCCCGGCCGGGGTGGGCAGCGCCGGGCTGTTCAAAGCCAGCGACAGCAGGTGCCAGGCCAGGAAAAGGGAGCATACGGCGGCGGCTTTGATTAAAATTTGCCCGGCCGGATGACGGCGATCAAAACGGGCGGGTGAACTGGGCATAAACTTTCACCTTTCTGGTTTATCCATACCCGGGCCGCTTTTACCGGCCGGCGTTCCGGCGTGTGCTTGCGGACCGGGCCGTATATTCATTTGTACCGGTATGATAAACACCCTCCAGTATCCGGCGCAGGTTCCGGCACAAGCGGAAGAACTGCTCCGTCTGACGGTAGTGCTTATCCCCGGCACGCGGGTTTTCCAGCACGGCGGTTACCCGGCCCGGATGGGGGGTGAGCACTACAATGCGCCGGCCCAGATAGGCTGCTTCTTCAATGCTGTGGGTAACCAGGATGACAGTAAGTCCGCCACCCTGTAAAATGTCCAGCAGCGCTTCCTGTAAAGACTCCCTGGTCAGGGCATCCAGGGAGGAAAAAGGCTCATCCATCAATAAGAGATCCGGTCGCATGGCCAGCGAACGCGCGATGGCCACCCGCTGGCGCTGCCCGCCGCTCAACTGGGCCGGGTAGCGGTGGCGCATTTCCCACAGCCCCATTTGCCTCAACACCTGTTCGCCGGCGGCGCGGATGGCGGCGGCCGCTTCCCGTCGGATCACCAGGCCGAGAATGGTGTTGTGCCATACCGTTTTCCAGGGCAGCAGGCCGTAATCCTGCAGGATGAGCGAGGTTTCCCGGCGTCCCGGCTGCGTTTCTCGGCCGTTGATCAACGACTGTCCGTCCTGCGGCCGGATCAGGCCGGCCAGAACGTAGAGCAGGGTGGACTTGCCGCAGCCGGAAGGGCCGATGACGGCGCAGGTGGTTCCGGCTTCCACCCGGAAGGAAACACCGCTCAAAGCCGCCACCGTTTCCCGGTTTCGCTGATAGCTGACGGATAAGTTGCTTATTTCTACTTCGGCACCGGTTTCTTGCATGCAAAACCACGCTTTCCAGATTTAAATGACACAAAGTCCGGCGGTATGGCAGCTGCCAATGTCAGACAAAATCATTATTGCTGCTGTCATGTTTACGGTAAAAGATTGGTGCTTTTGAAAGCAACCGGCGGCAAATTTGTCAGCTGAAAATTGTGGTCCGGAAAAGATCAGTTGCCGGAAGGCAAGCCGGGCGGATGTGTCATGCTGGTTTGAAGCGGGCCGGCAGGTCCGCCTCAACCAGCATGTACATGTCAGGCCTTTGGTTTTTGTTCCAGCACCCGGGTATCCACCATATCGTTATAGGTTAAAGGTTTGGTCAGCAGCTTGCGTTCCTGCATCCATTGCAATATATCCTGCACATTCGCCGCAGGTGGGAGTTGCGGCGCCGAAAAATGCACGGGCAGGCGATGTTGGGACGAATTCAACACTTCCGCCGGCACCCGCGCCTCTTTGGCCAGCAGGCCGTTGTAAGCGGCAGGGTTGGCCTGGATGTCCCTGACCGCCCGGGTGTAGGCACGCATCAGTTTCTGCAGCTGCGGCAGGTTGTGGTTGATGCTTTCCAGGCGCACCATGAGCACCGTTTGGGCCACATTATCATTTAATGTATCGGCCACAATGTGCGCTCCCTTGATTTGGGCCAGGGTGGCCAGGGGATCGGGCAGGGTGGCCGCCTGCACCGAGCCGTTTAACAGCGCCTCCAGCCGCACGGGCATTTTGGGGATGGAGGCCTTTTTAATCTCGTTTTTACTCAACCCCTTGTCTTCGAGCAGCCGGTCGGTGACATATTCAATGATCGAGTTGGGCGAAATGGCCACCGGCACGTTTTTCAACTGGGCCGGCCGGCGAATGTCCGAGCGGGGTGCCGAAAGGACGGCGAAGCGGCTTTCCCCCGGTTTAACTCCCATACACAGGGAAACCGCCTTTACCGGCGTGCCGGCATTGTTCAGTTCGGCCACCGCTAGCAGGTCGCCCACGGCGGCGTCAATCTGACCGGCGGTAAAGGCGCTGTCCCGTTCCACCGCACTGGGAAAGGGAACCAGCTGAACGTTCAGCCCTTCGGCTTTAAAATAGCCCTTCTGTTCGGCCACCCAGAAAGGCAGGTTGTCAATGATCGGCAGCATACCCAGGCGCAGCGTGGCCGCATTTGCCTGCGGTGCCGAATTGGACCTGCCGGTACAGCCAGCTACAGTAGTTGCCACAACCAGACAAAAAGCGATGAAAACAAGAAACTTTTTTCTCACGAAGCATCACCTTGGGTTATATTTTTGTTCCCAAAATTTATTCTTCTTTAAATGATTTTTTCCTTCTTTTACTCTTGCTTCAACCTGCTTTTTAGCTCCTAACGGCCATGATTTTTTGAACACAACCCACAAATGAAAAAGGTGATGGTCGCACCTCGTCGCTCCAATGCTGCGGTCCGCTTGACCGGACCGCAGCGGGGAAACCTACCGGAGGCCGATAATAGCCCACAGCGGTACCACAATGGTGAGAATCCCGATGATCAGAGTTACGGTAGAAGTGCGCAATCTCCGGGCCAGATCAAGGACAATCCGGATGGCCAGAAAGGAAATGACGGCCGCTACAACCAGCATAACCAGGGTCGCCCCGGCACCAAACTGAGCGATCGCCTCCCGGCCTCCATGTCCGATCAGCACGGGTACCACACCAGCGCCGAGCAGGGCGACAACGTCGAGCAGGAACGAAAGGCGAAGCGCTTCCTCGGCCGAAAAACCCATCCAGAGGAGCGGGGTCATGGTCACCGCGCTACGGCTGATCCCGGGCAGGGCAGCCAGGCCCTGCATCGCTCCTGTGATCAGGGAAACCCTGGTGGTGATCAGCTTATTGCTTTCGCTGGAATTGGTGGCTTTTTCCACAAGTTTTTCTTTTCCGCGGACGATAAACGAAGTTATCAACAGCAATACGCCGATTAATAGCATGGCGATGGAGCCGCCTATGACCGAAAACGTATTCTGCACCATAACGTATATCGGCACGCCGATCACTCCGGTAGCCAAAGTGCCCAGGAATATAAAACGCAGCAGTCTGGCGTAGGGTTCATCGGCCAACGGGCGGCGGAGGCTCTTTAATATACCCCATGTCTCCTTGCGGAAATAATAGATGGCGGCGAAAAAAGAACCAAAGTTTGCAATAAGACCCAGATTATACCCACTTTGCACATTGACGCCGACAATGGCAAAGTACAAAGTGATCATGGTTTTACTGCTCACGGGCAGCCATTCCACCACCCCTTCGATGATTCCTGCAACAATGGCCGGTTCCATAGATGAATGCATTTAAATATCCTCCCGCAACACGATTTTAGATATCAAGGGAACATCAGCCAGGCCTGTTCTTTTCCCATTTGTGATTGGATCCCTTGCGTTGACATCAGCTGATTTCCCCGGCAGGCGGCCGTATCTCTTTGCCAACCCATATCCAATGTAAGCGGCGTAATACATATGCTCACTCCTAACATGTGTTAATATTTAGCTTTTGCCGGTTTTTACCGTTGCCATCCGGCCCGCCGGACAGCGGGTCCGTTCCCGGGACGGCGCCTGGCCGCTTCACAGGCCAGGATGCAGGCGGTCAGCCAGCAGCCGCCGGCGATAAAGCCGGCCAGCACATCGCTGGGGTAATGTACGCCCAAATATATGCGGCTGATGCCGATGGACAGGACGAGCAGGGCACACAGGCCGGCGGTCAGCCGGCGCTGTCCGGGGGACGGCAGCCAGTTCCAGAGCAGGTAGGCCAGAGCGCCGTAAAAGGCGATGCCGACCATGGAGTGTCCGCTGGGGAAACTGTAGCCGGTGGCCTGAACCAGCCAGTTCACGTCCGGTCGCGGGCGGTGAAAGCTCCATTTCAACAATTCATTCAGCAGCCAGCTCCCCGTCGTGGTCACGGCCAGCAATACCGGTTCGCGCCGGGGGCGGCGCAGTAAAAATAGCGTGGCGACCAGCAGGATGACGATAAAAGTCAGCACCCCGGGGGAATCCAGGCTGGTCACTGTTTTCATCACCATTGTCATATCCGGGCTGGTATAATGCCTGACCAGGCCGGTCAACAACAGGTCAAATTGGCCGGTTTCCCGGGAAACCACATCTTCAGCCAGCCGGCCGAAGAGCAGGATGAGCAGGGCGATGAGCAAAAACCCCCGGAACAGGCGTACGCCGAAATCCCCCAGAGGCGTCAGCCAGTGATCCAGCGGTTTCATGGCCAGGGTTTCGGCCCGGGACACGTATTTGCGCATGGCGTTCAATTCCCTCCGGTGAAAGATGATCAGGTAAACCGCAACTACCTTGTACAGCACGGCCAAAGACAATATGGCCGCCGTTTTTTCCGAGATGTGCAACAATCAGTCTTCATCCTCCCGTCCGGCGGCCGGGCGCCGGATCAACTGGAGGCCGGCGCCGAAGGTGAGCAAAACCACCAATAAGGTCAGAATTACTCCCACCAGGGGGAAAACCAGCAGGGCGACCAGGGGTAGCGAGCCCAGTGCGGCCAAAAGCGCCGGGGAGCGCATTCGGTGGCCCGTGCCCCGGTTCAGTATGTCGCCGCAAAGCAGGGCCAAGCCGGTCAAACCGGGAAGCAGCAGTACGCCTCCGGCCAGCATGATCAGCAGGGCCAGAGGGATGCCCCAGCGGCTCAAGATCAGGGCGGCGCTTAAAGAAAGTACGGCCAGGGCGCCCAGAAGGCCGAGGAGCAATGTCTGCAATGTTTTTTCCTGCATGATGCCGGTGGCCCGCCGGGACAGGTCCGGCAAAAGGGCGGCTGCGAAAATGAAGATTAATATGGCCGTCACGCCGGCCATGAATTTCCCCATGGTCAGCAGACCGGTGCCCAGCAGGGCGGCAAATAGGGTATTGATGCCCGTCTGTCCGGCGTCGATGTCCAGGATGCCTTTGCCCACCTGCGCGCCGGTTTCCCGGTTCAACCGGCCGCCGATGACAATTACCCGGTCGCTGATCCGGGCGGTGGGTGCCAGAGTCAGGTTGCCATTGATAACCACCACTTCGTCAGTGACCTCACCGGCAATAACACCGCTCCGGCCGAACAGAAGCACGTTTTCCACCCGTTCCCCGGCCGGCACCAGCATGTCCGGCCGGACGGAACCCGTCTGTGCCCGGGCATACGGAGCGGCGAGCCAGCCGGCCAGCGTCAAAAGGCAGGCCAGACAGACGGCCGCCCACAGGTTTTTGGTTATGGGCATGGCGGGCGCTCCTTTCTCATCCCTCATGGATCACATTTTCGCGGCCGGCTTCCGTACGCATGACCCGGCGCAGTCCGTAAAACAGCAGTCCGCTCAGAAGCAGCAGGGTGGCGCTCCAGAGCAGGTTCATACCGGACACCGGCAGTTTGATACCCAGGTTGAACAAGGCAAACAGGTTGCGTGCGCCCACCCGGACCAGGGCGAAGAGCAGCCCGCCGGCCGGGGAAAGGAAAATCAAGCCCGGTACGGCCAGGAACAGCAGGAGCAAAAAGGCGCCGAAAAGGGATGGGATGCCGCCGCCATAAGCTGGCTGTAGGGCAATCCGCGCCACGATCCGTGCCGTCAGATCCGGGGAAACCACCGGCACCGCCAGTTCCCGCACCAGTTGACCGGCGCGGTCAATTTCCCGCCGGCAGGCGGCACAGGCCGGACAGTGCGCCAGGTGCTCCCCCACGGCCTGCCGCTCCCCGGCCGTCAGCTCCCCGTCCAGGAAGGCGGAAAGCAGCGGCTTTGCTTCGTTACAACGCATCGTCATACACCCCCGGCTTTTGGCCCAGTTTTGCGGCTAACATAGTGCGCGCCTGATGCAGGCGCGATTTTACCGTACCCGGCGGGATGTCCAGGATCCGGGCAATTTCCGCATAGGAACAGCCCTCGAATTCCCGCAGGATCAGCGCCGCCCGGCACCCGGCGGGCAGTTCACGCACCGCCTGCCGGACCAGGGAATCCCTTTCGCCTCTTATATAGGATGCTTCCGGGTCCATGGCCTCCCGGGTTTCGGCCGGCGTTTTCCCATCCACCGGCAGTGTTTCCAGGGACACGGCCGGCGCAAGTTTGTTCAGCCGCTGCAGGCACAGGTTGGTGACAATCCGGGCCAGCCAGGCGGGGAATGACTCCATATTACGCAAGCCGGCCAGCCGGTGGTAGACCGTCAGGAACGCTTCCTGCACCGCTTCCTCCGCGTCGGCCCGGTTGAGCAGCATGCCGTAGGCGATTTTAAAAGCATATTGGGCATAATGATTGACCAGTTTTTCATAGTGCGGCGGCGAGCCGTCCCTGGCCCGGCGTAAAATTTCCAGGTCCTTATCCTTCAACGGGGTGTCACACCCCTTTATCCGGTAAAATATATCCCCTGTCCGTCCCTTTAACCTATTGATGCTATTTTACCCGGAAAAGTTCGCTCCGTCCGGAAATTTTTTTCCCGGCGTGCAAGGCACATTTTGTACATGGGGAACCGTGGTCCCGGGTGTAAGCAAAAGGAAGCGGCATGCTGTGAAATGCCCGGTAATGAAACTATGCAATATTGCGCCAGGAGTACATAGTTGACTATATTTCATTTATTTGCGCTTATAACAGGTTATTTAACAATTGCTCATAAGTTTTTCGCAAAGTAAAATAATTTAGATCAAAGTTTTTAATATTTTTTAAATCACAGGCATTTTCTTCGGCCGAGAGATTACCCGGGACAGGGGGAGAGGCGGGTGATTTTTAGTAAGGAGAGGGAGAGCGGGGGCCGTATGGTTCCAGTTTGTCAGTTGGTTGGATAAGCCCATTTTTTAAAGGAGGTCACAGTATGCCAAGGTTTAGAGATTTCAGCCTGACCAGCCGCCCGTCGGAGAAAGCGCCCCGGGTGATTGATCCCAAGAACGTAAAACGGTCGGTGGATCCCGCCGTGCTGGAGATGCTGGATGTGGCCAGGGAAGGTGGCGTAATCACCGCCTTCGACCGGGTGCTCGCTCAGCAGCCGCAATGCCAGTTCGGTTACAAGGGCATCTGCTGCCGTTTTTGTATGATGGGTCCGTGCCGGATTAAAGCGGAAGAAGGGCCGACCAGCCGCGGTATCTGCGGGGCCAACGCCTGGACCATTGTCGCCCGCAGCGTCGGCCTGATGATCCTGACCGGTTGCGCCTCCCACGCCCAGCACGGCAACCACATGACACACGTGCTGCATATGATTGCGGAAGGGGAAGCACCGGATTACACGATTAAAGATCCGGAAAAACTGGTCCGCCTGTGCAAACAGCTGGATATTGAAACCGAAGGCAAGGACGCGCTTACCCTGGCCAAAGAGTTTGCTGAAAAGGCGCGTGAGGACTTCAACCGGCTCAAGGGCGAAGGGGAATCCACCTGGACGGTCAAAAAGCAGGTGCCCGCGCGCATTGAAAAATACCGCAGCCACATGGTCATGCCCCACGGCATTCACGCCACCATCTCGGATCTGGTCACCCAGGCGCACGTGGGGATGGACAACGACCCGGTCAACCTGGTCTTCAGTGCAGTGCGGGTCGGCCTGGCGGACCTGGCTGGCAAATGGATCGCCACCGACATTTCCGACGTGGTTTTCGGCACGCCGCAGCCTGTGGCCAGCGAAGCCAATCTGGGCGTTTTAAAGCCTGAATATGTGAATGTGATCCTGCATGGCCACAACCCCCTGCTCAGTGAAATGATCGTGGCCGCCGCCCGGGAACTGGAAGATGAGGCCAAAGCGGCCGGCGCGGCGGGCATCAATCTGGCCGGTATCTGCTGCACCGGCAACGAAGTGCTCATGCGTCAGGGCGTACCCATCGCCACCTCCTTCTCCTCCCAGGAATTGGCCATCTGCACCGGTGCGGTGGACGCCATGGTGGTGGACGTGCAGTGCATCATGCCCGGTTTGAACACGGTGGCCCAGTGCTTCGGCACCCGGCTGATCACCACCTCCGACATTGTGAAAAACCCCGGCACCATGCACATCGACTACCAGGAAGCGCACGCCATGGAAAACGCCAAGGAAGTCATCCGCCACGCCATTGAAGCCTACAAAGAAAGAGGCACCCGGCCGACTCACATTCCCAACATCAAAAATTATGTGGTGGCCGGCTGGAGCGTGGAAGCCATTCTAGAACTGTTCAAAACTGTCAATCCCGAAAATCCGATCCGTGTACTCAATGACGCCATTCTCTCCGGCGAATTAAAAGGTGTCATCCTCATGTGCGGCTGCAATAACCTGAAAACATTCCAGGACCAGGCACACATTGAAATCGCCAAAGCCATGCTCAAAAACGACGTTTTCGTAGTCACCACCGGCTGTCATGCCCAGGCCTGCGCCAAGGCCGGCCTGATGGATCCGGCCAAAGTGCCGGAGTTGTGCGGCCCCGGGCTGCAAAGCTTCTTCAAACGGATCAGCGCCAGGGCGAATCTGAAACTGGGCCTGCCCCCGGCATTCCATATCGGTTCCTGTGTGGACAACTCCCGTGCCGCCGAACTGTTGATGATGATGGCTGATGATCTCGGCGTGGATACGCCGAAGGTGCCTTTTGTCGCCTCAGCCCCGGAAGCAATGAGCGGCAAGGCAACCAGTATCGGCACCTGGGCGGTGACCATCGGTATGCCCACGCATGTTGGCACCATGCCCCCGGTGGAAGGCTCCGACCTCATTTACAGCATTCTGACCCAGATTGCCGGCGACGTATTCGGCGGTTACTTCATCCTGGAGCCGGACATTGACGCGGCCATTCAGAAACTGTTGAACGCCCTGGAATACCGCACCTGGAAACTGGGCGTGCACCGGGCCGTGGCCGAAGACATGGAAACCGCCCTCTGTCAGAACTGGTAGAATACCGGGAGCGAAGGAGGATATAAAATGGCCGAAGCCATTAATTTCGACGAAATATTTGAAGGGGCCGTGGAGCCGGGCAAAGAACCGAAAAAACTGTTCAAAGAGGCCTACGAAGGGGCCATCACCGCCGTCAGCTATGCGGAAATATTATTGAACCAGGCCATCCGCCGCTACGGTAAGGATCAACCGGTGGGCTATCCCGATACCGCCTACTACCTGCCTGTGATCCGCTGCCTGAGCGGTGAGGCGATTAAAACCCTGGGCGACTGCGTGCCGGTCTTGAACCGCGCCCGGGCGGCGATCAAAGAAGCAAAGACATTTGCCAACGCCCGGCAGTGGGGCGAATCCACCTGGTATGCGGCGGACATTATTGAAGCGGCGCGCTATCTGCAAAACACAC
>NZ_LYVF01000181.1 GCF_001655685.1 Desulfotomaculum copahuensis | reverse complement strand
AGTGCCAACGGCGGGGTGGAGACAAAAATCACCCCCCCGGGCAGTTTATGCACCAGGGAGATCAAACCCATGAAGATGGTCAGGGTTAATGATGTGCCGGCGTTGATTATACCGGCCAGGGCGGGGAATACCAGGCCGGTCAGGGAGGCGCCCGCGCCCAGGGCCATGATTATCCCGGTCAGGGGAACGGCCACCAGGTTGGCAACCAGGGAAACCGGGGAAACCAGGTTGTAATAAAAGGCCACCAGGGGCAGGGTGGCCAATTGCGCGGCCAGAGAAACCCAGAGGGTGCCCCGCAGCCAGACGGGCATTGGTGTCACCCGCTGGCACAGCCGGTCCAACTCCGGACCAAGGTAAAGTATACCCCAGGTGGCGGCGAAGGAAAGCTGGAACCCGGTATCGTACAAGGAGAGGGGACGCCAGAACAGGCAGACCAGGGCGGCCGCCGCCAGAGTGGTCGGCCAGTCCCGTTCCCGGCCCAGATGGTTGGCCCAGAGCAGCATCAAGGCCATCACGGTGGAGCGAATCACCGCCGGCCCCAGACCGCTCAGTATGGCGTATAAAATCAGCACGGCGCTGGCCGCCGGTGCCGTTGCGGCATGAGGCAGGCGTAAAATGCCGGCCAGGATCAGGACGGCGCCCAGAACCAGACCCACGTGCAGGCCGGAAACACTTAAAATATGTGTTACGCAAGCGGTGCCCAGGTACATTTCAGACCAAGGCCCGTCTTGACGCCCGATATGATCTCGAAACGGTACGGCGCAAGGTAAGGAAAATAATGTCCTCCTTTTCGTTCCCCGACATTGACTTTTCCTTGCCACCCGGGCAAAGGTTGCGCCTTTTGCGCGAGGCGGCGGGACTGTCCAACAAAGAGATGTCCCGCCGGTCCGGGGTTAGCTCAACGACGATCACCAACGCTGAAAAGGGCCGGCTTGCATTAAGGGTGCCGACCGCGGTGAAGCTGGCCAGCGTTATGGGAATTTCCCCGGGGTTACTGCTCATCGGTAATGGTATCTCCAATAAAGGAGATCCGGCGGAAAGGTTGCGCAATGTCAGATACATGCTGGGCGTGACCTAGGCGGAATTTGCTGATATTATATGCGTCAATGCATCATCCGTCCGAGATTGGGAGTTGGGTGAACGAGAGTTGACGGGCAGATGCTGGAAAGTCATTCAGGTGGTGGGAGATGAGGTGTTGGGTTATCTGCAAAAGGGCGGTTACTAATCGCCCTTTTCACCACATCCCGACCAAACTTTTCCCGCAACTCATCCACCACCCGGCACACCTGCCCGTCCCTGTCCGGCTCACGGAATAGCGATAACTGCTCGCATGCTCCGTCATCCAGGTTGGACACCTGCACCCCGATCAATCGCCACGGCGGCCGGCCGCAGTTAACCAAAAATAATTCCCGCGCCGCCCGGTAAATGGTGCAGTCATGGTTTCCTCGCTCACCAAGACTCAACTGGCCAGGATGCTTGGCATCGGGAGAACAACTCTTTACCGCAAACTACGCAGATACAAAAAGGAAGATTGATGCTATAATATGGACATCTGATGGAATAATGCACCAAAGATTATAAAAAAGGAAGGTGTCGGGCGTGAACAAGGCGATCGTGGTTGGGGCCACGTCCGGGATGGGCCGGGAGCTGGCCAAGCTCCTGGCTGTGCACGGTTATACGGTCGGGCTGACCGGAAGAAGAGAGCATCTGCTGGTGGAATTACAGCAGGAGATCGCTGCTCCGTCGTATATCAGAAGTTTTGACATTGCCGCCCCTGAAGCCATGAACCTGCTGGCAGACATGATCCAGGAAATGAATGGGGTCGACCTGGTCGTCATCAGCGCCGGCACCGGAGTATTCAACCCGGACCTTGATTTTGCCGGGGAACTGGAGACGATCGCCGTCAATGTGACCGGTTTTGCAGCCATGGCCAACGTCGCTTTCAAGCACTTCGTCAAACGGGGAGCGGGCCACCTGGTTGGGATCTCCTCCATCGCCGCTCTCAGGGGGAGCGGGAACGCTCCTGCCTATGGCGCCTCCAAGGCGTTCGTTTCCAATTACCTGGAGGGACTGCGGCAAAAGGCCTCCAAGCTGAAGCTACCGATCACCATCACCGATGTGCAGCCCGGCTTTGTCGATACAGCCATGACCAAGGGGCAGAAGGGTCTTTTCTGGGTGGCATCACCGGTAAAAGCCGCCCGGGAGATCTACGGGGCGATCGCCGGCCGGAAGAATCACGTCTACATCACGAGGCGCTGGGGACTGATCGCCTGGCTACTGAAAAACCTGCCGGATCGCCTGGTTAAGCTCTAGATGACAACAACCCCGTCTGCAGTGCCGGGCGGCGCTACGGCTGTCAAGACCCGGGATAGGTCACAGTGACCGTTTCTCCGGCCTGATCCCGGTCCACCTTGCACCCCAGATTCTCGGCAATGAAACGCAGGGGGATCATCAAGCGCCCGGGTGAGGCCATCATGGAGACGACCCCCGGGTTGTCCGGATCGATGGGCGTCTCCTTGCCGTCCACCATAGCGATGCTTTTCCCGATCCCGAGTGCGATCGTCTTCCCGTTCAGGGAGACGGTCGCTTGTTGATCCCAGGTGTTCCAGTCCACCGAAGCGCCCAATGATTTGGCGTCGTCTCTTTACGTTTTACATTTTAGCATAATGGTAAAACAACTGCCCTTTCCTGATTCGCTTTGTACTATTATCCAGCCTCCATGAGCTTCTACGATGCTTTTGGCCAGGGCTTTTAGCCAGGAACTTGTTGATCGTTACGCCGGCGGAAAGGAGCGTCTTAATTCCCGCCTCACCTCCTCCCGGATCTCTCTGGCAGTTTCCACGCCTTTCCCAGGCGGTACGGCAATGTATGCCTCGTCGATGGACACCGGCTCTATTTGCGCGGCGAACCGGGCGTAGACGGCGAATACATGGGCTGATACCTGGCGGTAGCGGGCCAGGTCCACCGGAAGAAAAACGGCGTCCGGGCAAAGCCTGACCGCCCGGCTCATGGGCATGGCTGAACGGATGCCGTATCTCCGGGCCTCGTATGAGCACGTGGCGACCACGCCGCGCTCGTCCGGCCGGACGCCGACGATGACCGGCTTGCCATGGTATTCGGGGTGGTCGCGCTGTTCAACGGAGGCGAAGAAAGCGTCCAGGTCGCAAAGAAGGATGTCGTGGGTTGAAGGCATGGGGATCACCCAGACAAGGAATGTATCAGTCTAATATCTCTACCGCCCGCAGGTGTTGTATATACTTTTCGCTCATATAATCCTTACCTGCCAGTAGGTGATTAAGGTACTCACGGGTAGGTTTGAGTCCGTCTCGCACTTTATCTGGATTAGCCACATAGGTTACGGCTGCCACGACTTCGCCTTTATCCTGCCGCACTACGTTAATTTGGTAACGGATGTAGTGAGCAGGGACACCTTCATAACAATCCAACTTCTGTAGCTCTTCTTCCGTTACGGCATACAGGACGCCTTCTACTATTTCGCCCGGACAGGGTACGATGTTGGCAAAACCCTCACCGGTCTTTTTCGACGTCTTGTTGAACTCCAGATGCCAGTTCCCGAGCGTCCCGGGAATACGGTCGGGTAGGAATCCTATACGTTCTTTTATCCGCTCCGCGTCTATGTTGGAGCCATAGGCGAAGTACCAAAGGTTCTCACTCAAGTTTTAATTTCACCTCTTTCACTTAAAATAATATTTTTCTATTAACTTACTATATCTCAAGTAACTTCTCATAACTATCTACTACATCATATTTGACGCTACCATTACTAATTTTTTCAAAATGCTTCTTGGCGCAGTGTATTTTGGCTTCTTTAATTTTTCTTAGCTCCAGTGAATCCATGCTGCCCTTGGTTCAGATTTTCTTTGACTGTCCGGTAACGGCCACCCGTTTTGAGCACCGCACCGACGTCTTTAATCTTGCGCATGCGCATGCCTACAATGTATTCGATGCGGCCTTTGTCCAGGTCGTCCAAAATCTCCTTGCTCACCATGCCCCGGTCACCGACGAAGATGACCCGGGTCAGATTGAAGCGCTTGCGCACTTTGGCGATGATCTGCCGGAAGGTAGCAACGTCAGATGTGTTTCCGGGGAATACTTCATGAGCAATGGGTATGCCGATTCTGGTCATTACCACGCCAATCATGACCTGAATTCTGTCCGGGCGGTGATCTTTGGAGTAACCGTAACGGCCCAATTCAACAGGCCCTTGGCCTTCAAAGTAAGTTGAGGTGGTATCCCAGAATACCATATCCACATCCATGTCAAACAGATTTCTGGTATTTTCAAAAAGATCGGGTTCAATTTTTTCTTTGTAT
>NZ_LYVF01000180.1 GCF_001655685.1 Desulfotomaculum copahuensis | reverse complement strand
AGGAGGTTGAGTTATGCCCAGTTTTGTAATGAAAGAGAAATGCGACGGCTGCAAAGGACAGGATAAGACCGCCTGCATGTACATCTGCCCGAACGACCTGATGGTGCTGGACAAAGACGCCATGAAAGCGTACAACCGGGATCCCTGGGCCTGCTGGGAATGCTACTGCTGCGTCAAGATCTGCCCGCAACAGGCGATCGACGTACGCGGCTACGCCGACTTCGTGCCCATGGGCGCCAGCGTCACCCCGTTAAGGGGCTCGGACAACATCATGTGGACCGTAAAATTCAGAAACGGCATGCTCAAGCGGTTCAAATTCCCGATCAGAACCACTCCGGAAGGCACTGCCCAGCCCGACGGCGGCTTTGGTGAAGGCGCCGGCGACCTCAAAGGCATCGCCCTGTTCACCGAACCCGAATCCCTGGGCATACCCGTACCCACCATCAACAAGTAACGGAGGAGGTTAAAAGATAATGGCGAATTTTGAAACCGTAGAAGTCAGCACCGATCTATTGATTCTGGGCGGCGGCATGGCAGCCTGCGGCGCAGCCGTCGAAGCAGCCTACTGGGCCAAGAAAAACGGCCTGAAAGTAACCCTGGTGGACAAAGCCGCGCTGGACAGAAGCGGCGCCGTGGCCATGGGCCTGTCGGCCATCAACCAGTACATCGGCCTGAAAGAAAACGCCAACACAGTCGAACAATACGTCCAGTACGTGCGGCAGGACCTGATGGGCGTCACCCGGGAAGACCTGGTCTACAACATCGCCCGGCACGTCGACTCCACCGTGCACCTGTTTGAAAAATGGGGCCTGCCGATCTGGAAAGACAAAGAAGGCAACTACGTCCATGAAGGCCGCTGGCAAATCATGATCAACGGCGAATCCTACAAAATCATCGTCGCCGAAGCAGCCAAAAACGCCCTGGGCACCGACAACATCTACGAGCGTGTCTTCATCGTCGAACCGATCATGGACGGCGACCGTATCGCCGGCGCCGTGGGCTTCTCCACTCGGGAAAACAAATTCTACGTCTTCAAAGCCAAAGCCGTCATCGCAGCCATGGGCGGCGCCGTCGGCGTATTCAAACCGCGCAGCTCCGGTGAAGGCCTCGGCCGCTCCTGGTACCCGCCGTTCAACTCGGGCGCCAGCGCCTACTTCACCATCAAAGCCGGCGCCGAAATGACCTGCCAGGAAGTACGCTTCATCCCCGTCCGGTTCAAAGACGCGTACGGCCCGGTGGGCGCCTGGTTCCTGCTCTTCAAATCCCGGGCCACCAACGCCATGGGCGGCGAATACATGGTCGAGCGGGCGGAAGAACTGAAAAACTGGGGACCGTACGGCAGCGCCAAACCGATCCCGGCCAACCTGCGCAACTACCTGGGCATGCTGGACACCAACGAAGGCTTAGGCCCGATCTACATGCGCACCGAAGAAGCGATCGCCAAACTGGCCTCCGCCGCCGGCAGCGAAAAAGAATTCAAAAAGAAAATGAAAGAACTGGAAGCCGAAGCATGGGAAGACTTCCTGGACATGACCATCTCCCAGGCCATCCTGTGGGCGGCCACCAACACCGCGCCGGAAGAAAAATCCTCCGAAATTGCGGCGGCCGAACCCTACTTCATCGGCTCGCACTCCGGTGCCTCCGGCGCCTGGGTGAGCGGACCGGAAGACATCGCCCCGGCCGAATACAACTGGGGCTACTGCAACATGACCACCACCAAAGGCCTGTTTGCCGCCGGTGATGCCTCCGGCGCCTCCAGCCACAAATTCTCCTCCGGCTCGCACGCTGAAGGTAGAATCGCCGCCAAATCGGCCGTCCGGTTTATCGTCGAAAACAACGCCATGCCCAACGTGGACGCGGCCGTGGTAGAAGAACTGAAAGCCAAGATCTTGAAGCCGGTCGACCTGTTCGAACAGAACTGCAACTTCTCCACCGACCCGGAAGTCAACCCGAACTACATCAAACCGCGGATGTACATGTTCCGGCTGCAGAAACTGATGGACGAATACGCCGGCGGCGTCTCGGCACAGTTCACCACCAACCAGGCCATGCTGGAAAAAGCCCTGGAACTGCTGGCCTTCCTGAAGGAAGACTCCGAAAAACTGGCCGCCTCCAGCCTGCATGAACTGATGCGCTGCTGGGAGAACGTACAGCGGACCTGGCAGGCGGAAGCGCACGTACGCACCATGCTGTTCCGGGAAGAAACCCGTTGGCCCGGCTACTACTTCCGTGCCGACAAGCCCAAGATGGACGAGGAAAACTGGAAAGTCTTCGCCAACTGCAAGTGGGATCCGGCCAATGGCGAATGGTC
>NZ_LYVF01000179.1 GCF_001655685.1 Desulfotomaculum copahuensis | reverse complement strand
CAGTCAACTGCTAACTAGACTGTGACAATCAACATCCTGGGCTTCAGGTGGTTCAAGGACGAAAAGCGCTACCACCGCATATTCCACGTCCGGGAAGACGATACGGGAGAACTGTTGAACGAGGACCTTGAGATCCATTTCCTGGAGTTAGAGAAGGTGAAGGGCCTAAAGCGTAGGCCCAAGGATGCCATTGAGGCTTGGATGATGTACCTGAGCAACCTTCAGGGGAAAGAAATGGAGGCGATCGCTGTGGATAACCCAGGCATCAGAAAGGCACTGACGATCGAACAGGCATTCATGCGCAACAAGCGAGAGCGCCGGATGTACGAACTGCGGGAGAAGGCCATGAAGGACGAGTTGTCCATGATAGCCGGCGCCATGGCCGAAGGTGAGGCTAAGGGCAAAGTTATAATGGCCCAGGATGCGATATGCAAATACCTGGAGGCCAGGTTCGGGGGCGACTCGCGTGGCCTGCAGGGGCGGGTCCGGGGGGTCGGTAAAGTAGAGACACTGGACAGGATAATCAATAAAATTTATACCGTAGACACGCTGGAAGAGGCGGTGTCCGTGGTCGACAGTGCCGTGAGGTGAGTTGCGTGCTGACCAATGTGAATAATGTTATCAGGAAGTGATCGTGTTGCCGGGTAACGAAAAGCCAGGGCACAAAATTGTCAGATAATCAGTAACCTTCTTGCGGCCTTTTGATTTGCGCATTTTCCGGAAATATCCATTTACACAAAATAATTTACACTCCCTTAAATTACAAAAACTTATCCCGGATCATGGCGGCAAATAGACGCAGGTCAGCCAGGTTTTTTTGCAAAATGCCGAGCAGGATTTCCGGATCAAGGCGGGCATAATCGTGCACGATCACATTGCGGAACTGGGCCATTTTCTTGAACCGGGCCAGTTTGTTTTTCGGCAGGTGGCCCGCTTCCGCCAGTACGGTCATGATGTCTTTATAATCTTCCGGTTCACGCAGGGCCAGATCCGCGACCAGGTGGTTGCCGGTATCCAGGCAGGCTTCCACGGCCAGATGCAGGGTGCGCTCAATATACCGCCGGAGCACCTTGTCGTTTTTCAGGTCGTCCAGAGTGATGTTTTTTTTCTCCTCCAGGTCGTTGATATATTCATTGAGCAGTTTGGTTTTTTCCATTAACAGTTCCCTGTCCACCATGACGCTAATCCCCCAGCGTTTTTAAGATGGCCTCATTGCGCAGCCGGTAAACCCGCTGCATGTCAAAATAATGACGCCGGGAGCGGACATCAAATTCCACCCGCCGCCGGTGATCCTTTTCCAGCAAAAGAATGCCGTACTTGCGCACCTGACGTTGCAGGACTGGCGAAGCGGTTTCCAGATCTACCACCTGCACCGGGCGGCGTACAACTTTCTCCAGCGCTATTTCCAGATCCAGGCGCCGTTCGAAACGGGCGAATTTGTCCCCGTCCGGCTGACTGAAAAGGATGGCGATGTCCACGTCGCTGTTCCGCCTGGCCCGGCTGCGGGCAAATGAGCCGAAAAGATAGGCCGCCGCCAGATCGGTTTGTTCTTTCAGGTATTCAACAACGGCGTTTATGTTCAGTTCAGGCTGCATATGTCCGGCAACCCCTTGCGGTGCGTTTTCCTTATTGTACCAGCCGGTTGGCCGGCCGGTCAAGTTTTTTAGCATAGCGTTACATTGCATGGTTTGTTTTTAATGCGTCTTGTAACCAACTCCACGGGATAGCTGATAGTTGATATACTGGTTAAGGCTCACATTCTCTTCCTTTGCCTTCTCAACAAGAATGCGGTGGAGTGATTTGGGAACCCGTACATTAAATTTACCTGAGTATTCTTCATCCGTTGGTTCGGGAATGGGAATGCCTTCCGCCAGGGCAACTTCGAGCCAACATTTTTTCGCGTCCTCAATCATTTTTATTGCTTCCTCCACGGTCTCCCCCTGGCTGATACATCCGGTGAGGGCTGGAATTGAAACCACGTAACCTCCTTCTTCCGCGGGGGTAATGGCCATCCGGTAAGGTAAGGCAAGGTAATACTGAAGGTCTTTTTTACTCATCATCCATCACTCCTTCAAGGGCCAATATGGCTTCTTTAACGTAATGGGCCTTAATATGAGGCTCATGGAAAGGGACGGTTAGAATTCTGTCGCCCTTTTTGTAAACATAATGGCTTGAACCTTTTCGCGGTTGTCTTCTTTTAAATCCTGATCGAGTTAATATTTTATCCAGTTCTTCGAATTTAACATGGTTGGGATTATTAATTATTTTTTGTAAAAGCTTTTCCAGTTTACCCATTGGCATCACCTTGCGAATATGGTACCATATCCAGTGACAACAAGCAAGTCATCGTTCACAACACGGGTGGATTAAAACAGAAGCTGGTTGAAAATTACAACCCGGCGGCCGGACAAACGGCGCCAATTTTTTTGCCCTTTATGATATAATGTAACCGGAATGCAGGTGTCCGGTGGAGGGGATGCGCTTGAAAAACAAAACAATACATATTTTTACCGCTCTTTTGCTTTTGCTGGTCGCACTGGCGGCGGCCGGGTGCGGCTCCGGTGCGCGGCACAATCCCGGCGCGGCCGGTCCGGCGGCGGACAAGCCGCTGCCCGGTCAGACGCAGGTCCTGGTGGCCACGGATCCGGCCGACGTTCCGTTTGAGTTCAAAAGCGGCGGCAAGTACACCGGTTTTGACATCGACCTGATGCGGGCCGTTGCCGAAGTGAACAACTGGCATGTAGAATTTCGCGAGATGAAATATAACGAGATCATGCCCGCGCTGGATGGCTCCACTGTGGACATGGCCATCTCGGCGATTCCCGTGGCCGGCCGGTCCGGGCAAAAGGTTGATTTTTCCCTGCCTTATTTCGGTACCGGCCTGAGCATTTTGACACCGGCCAAAAACAGCGCCGTCAAGGGCTGGGATGATTTGAAAAACAAACGGCTCGGCGTGCAGATAGCCACCGCCGGGGCGGAACTGGCGTACACCATTCCCGGGGCGAAAGTGACCGCTTATGACGACGCCAATGAAGCATTAAAGGCTTTGAAGCAGGGCGATGTGGATGCGGTGGTGAACGACTATCCGGTCAACGCCTACCTGCTTGCACAGGGCGTGTCCGGTGTCAAAATGACCGGCGGCCTGCGGGCGGAAAAGCTTTACGGCATCGCCGTGTCGCGGGGGAAGCCGGGGATGCTGGACAGGGTTGACAGTGCATTGAAAACACTGAAGAATGACGGCCGTTTTGCCGCCATTTACAAAAAGTGGTTCGGTCAGGCGCCGCCGGCTTTTCTGCCGGGGGAACCGGCGGCCAGACGGGCCGGGCCAAGGATATGATATGCCTGTGAAAATCAGATCGCGTTTTCTTAAATCACTGTTCTTCTGGCTGCTGGCGCCCGGCGATTTGCTCATGGTGCTGGGCGGCTTTTATCTGTCCTTTGTGCTGCGCTTCGGCGGGCACATCCCGGCCGCCAACTGGCACGCCTTTTTGCGTGTGCTGCCCTGGACCGGGCTGGCCGCGCTGCTTTTTTTCGCCGGCCTGGGCCTTTACCGCTATCAGTACAACGGACTGATGCCGGTGCTGCGGGCGGCCGTGACCGGCATTCTGGGCGTGATGGCGGCCACCATGGCGCTGACCTTCTGGCTGCGCGGTTTCGCCTTCCCCCGCAGTGTGCTGGTGCTGGCCATGCCTTTGCAGGGGGTGCTGGTCTGCACCTGGCGCTATCTTTACTGGCATGTTCACCGCTGGTTTTTCGGCCGGCGGGAACTGCTGGTGGTGGGGCCGCCGGAGGAAGCGGCGGAGATTCTGGGCAAGGTGCTGGATCTGCCGCGGGGCTGGTTCCGGGTGCACTGCGTCCTGCCGCCGGAGCGGTTGGCGGAACTGCCCGGCCGGCTGCGCGAGGTGGACGCGGTACTGGTGGTGCCGTCCCTGGCCCGGGGGGACAAGGCGGATATCTTGAACGCCTGTCTTAAAGCCAGGCGGGAGGTTTTTCTGGTGCCGGACCTGTACGACATCATGCTCAGCCGGGCCGGGCTGACCCAGTTGGACGACCTGCCGGTGGTGGAAGTGCAGGACATCCGGCTGACCTGGCCGCAGCGCATGGTCAAACGGGTGGTGGATGTGGCGCTGGCTGGTCTGGGGCTGATCCTGCTTTCGCCGGTGATGCTGGTCTGCGCCCTGGCGGTGCGCTTTACTTCCCCGGGGCCGGTTTTGTACATACAAGAGCGCGCCGGCTTGGCCGGGCGGCCTTTCCGGCTGTATAAATTCCGCACTATGGTGGAGGGCGCCGAAAAGCTCTCCGGCCCGGTGCTGGCGGAGGCGGACGATCCGCGCATCACGCCGGCCGGCCGCTTTTTGCGCGCCACCCGGCTGGACGAGCTGCCCCAGTTGTTCAACGTGTTCAGGGGAGATATGAGCATTGTCGGCCCGCGGCCGGAACGTCCCGTCTTCGTTGCGCAGTTCATGAGCGAGATCCCGGACTACCGCTACCGCCACCTGGTCAAACCGGGCCTGACCGGTCTGGCCCAGGTTTCCGGCAAGTACACCACCGCGCCGGCGGACAAGCTGCGCTATGATCTTTATTATATCAGGAACTACTCCCTGCTGCTGGATCTGAAAATTTTGCTGCAGACCATTCCCGTCGCCCTGGGGGGCGAAGCGGCCCGGGGCTACAGCAACGGCACGGACCCGGTCAGGCGGGCGGCCATCCATGCGCTGGTCAACGGCAGCCGGGAAGCAGCGGCGGGAAAGGAAGCCGGTAAATTATAATCCGGCCAAAGCCAGGCCGTCCACACGCCGGAAATGTTCCCGGTTTTCAGTAACCAGAGGCAGCCTGTGAACCAAACATGTTCCGGCAATATATACGTCCTTGATGTCAATAGTCTGATTGCGTGATTTCAGATCGGCGTAAATAATTGCCGCCATCTGAGCCTCCGCCAGGCCAAAAGGTATTACTTCCACCAGGGGTAGAATATTGTCCAGATCAGTTGTCCGTTTTGCTCTTACTGCCCCGTACTCAATTTCCCAGGCAGTGATTGCTGAAATATAACATTTTTCGATTTTTTTCAGGGTTCGTTCGAAAAGTGTTTCTGATTTGCTCCTGGTTCGTAAATGACTAATGATTACTGTGCTATCGATCAAGACTTGTTCCGCCATTCTTCCCACCCTTGTGCAAGTTCGTTCAATGCCTGATCGATTTCCGGGTTATCAGCCCACATGCCTTTTGAACGGGTCAAGAGATTATTTTTAAACTTTTTGTCAGCTAGCTCTACGTAAAATGACAATGCCTGAAAAACTGCTTCTGAAAGGTTATTTGCGTTAGTACATTTTAATAGTTTTTTAAGCAATTCTTTGCGCTCTTTTTGAGCGGCATATAAAGTTATGCGCCCATATTTTTCAAGCTCTTTGAGTTCGGATCCGGACATGTTTTATCACCTCAATCAAAAGATATCATATCATAACATGTCAGACAAGATAAAATTAATTCCGGGAGGGAAATAAATGTTATTCGCCGCAATTATGGCCGGTGGAACGGGCCAGCGCTTCTGGCCCTTGAGCCGCAGGGACCGGCCCAAGCAGTTCCTGTCCCTGGTCGGGGAGCGCACCATGCTTCAGCTGACGGTGGACAGGCTGGCCGGACTGATGCCGCCGGAAAACATCCTGGTGATCACCGGAGACGCCTATCTGGAAACCGTGTATGAGCAGCTCCCGGAAATCCCGCGCGAGAATGTGGTGGCCGAGCCCTGCGGCCGGGATACGGCGGCGGCGGTGGGGCTGGCCGCGGTGCACGTGCGGCATCGCGACCCGGAGGGGATCATGGTTGTGCTGCCCGCCGACCATTACATAGCGGATGTGCAGCGTTTTCAGGCCGTGCTGCGCTCCGCGGCGGCGCACGCAGCCGGCGGGGAATGGCTGGTCACCCTGGGCATCACCCCCACCCGGCCGGATACGGGCTACGGCTATATCCGCCGGGGCGAGCCGCTGGCGGAATGCGGCGGCGTGCCGGCCTGCCGGGTCGAGCGCTTCACCGAGAAGCCGGCCCCGGAGGCGGCCCGGCGTTTTTTGGCCAGCGGCCGCTATTTGTGGAACAGCGGCATGTTCATCTGGCGGGCGGATCTAATCAGCCGGTTGATTGACGAGCATCTGCCGGAACTGGCGGCCGGCCTGGCGGAAATCGGCCGCGCGCTGGCGGATATGCCGGGGGGAGTGACGGCCGGCTACATCTCCTACATTAAAAAGCTGGTCCGCATCTACCCGCGCCTGCCCAAAGTGTCGGTGGACTACGGGATCATGGAGAAGGCGGACAACGTGCTGGTGCTGCCCGGCGACTTCGGCTGGGACGACGTTGGTTCCTGGCCGGCGCTGGAGCGCTGCCGGGAGACGGAGGACAACGGCAACGTGATCGAGGCGCGGGGTGTGTTCCTGGAAACCAGCAACAGCATCATCCACGTCCCCGGCCGGCTGGTGGCCACTCTGGGCATTGCGGACCTGGTGGTGGTGGACGACGGGGAGTGCCTGCTGGTGTGCAGCAAGGAGCGCGCCGGGGAATTAAAACGGCTCACCACCGCACTGAAGGAGGCCGGGCTGGAGCACGCCCTCTGATCAGGAGTGGTTCCGGTTGCGGCAGTTTCCCCGTCCGTGGTATGATCGGCATGGCAATGCGGCGGAAGGGGATTTTGTAATGATTGACCGGAAGCAGATCGCCCGGGCCGCGCTGGTGGTCATGGTGGCGCTGCTGATCAGCAAGATCATGGGGTACGCACGGGAGGCCGCCCTGGCGTCCGGATTCGGCGCCGGCGCGTCCACCGACGCCTACCTGGTGGCCGTGATTGTTCCCGCGCTGCTGTTCGGCATGGTGGGCAGCGCCATTACCACGGTGGCCATTCCGATCTTCAGCGAATACCTGCATCAGCCGGAAAAACGGCCGGAACTGCCGGATTTGATTTGGACCACCTTTCACGCCGTCACCGGCATCCTGCTGCTGTTCGCCCTGGCCGGTTTTCCGGCGGCGCCTTTCATTGTGCGCCTGCTGGCTCCCGGTTTCGGGCCGGCGGAGGCCAGGCTCACCGCGCATCTGGTGCGCATCATGCTGCCCATGGTGGTGCTCATGGGCCTGGCGGGATGGGCGCAGGGGGTGCTCAACGCCCACCGGCATTTCACCGCGCCGGCTTTGATCGGCATTCCCTACAACCTGATCATGATCGGCGGCATTATTTTTTCCGCCGTCCACCGGAGTATCGACGGTGTGGCCTGGTCCATGGTGCTGGCCACGCTGTCCCAGTTTTTGACCCAGCTGCCGGCGCTCTACCGGCTCCGCACCGGCTACCGGCCGGTTTGCAAACTGCGCCACCCGGCCTTGAAGCGCATGCTTCTGCTGTCCGGACCGGTGCTCGTCGGCACCGGGGCCAATCAGCTGAATCTGGTGGTGGACCGCATCCTGGCCTCGGGGCTGGTGGTGGGCAGCATCTCCGCCTTGAATTACGCCCAGCGGGTGGTCACCATACCCCAGGGGTTGCTGGCCACACCGCTGATCACCGTGCTTTACCCTTCACTTACCGAACACACCGCGGTGGACGACCCGGCCGGCTTTCGCTCCACTTTGAAGCACGGCATGAACATGCTGGCCTTTCTGCTCATTCCGTTGACGGCGGGCATCATCGTGCTGCGCCACGACATCATCCGCTTTTTATTCGAACGGGGCGCCTTTGACGCCCGGGCGGCGGAGATGACCGCCGTGGCGCTGTGCTTTTTCATCCCCGGACTGCTGTTTCTGTGCTGGCGGGATTACCTGAACCGGGCTTTTTACGCCCTGCAGGACACGGTCACGCCGATGTGGACCGGCGCGGCCGGGGTGGTTGTGAACATCGGCCTGAACCTTTTGCTGGTACGTCACCTGGCCCTGGCCGGGTTGGCCCTGTCCACCTCCGCGGCCGCGGCGGTTTGCACCATTTTGCTGTTGGTCTTCCTGCGCCGGCGCCTGGGACACATCGGCGGCCGGGCACTGCTGGCGGAATGCGCCCGTATCACCCTGGCCTCCCTGGTTATGGGGGCGGCCCTTTGGTGGCTGAACACTTATGCATTGAACACGCCGGTTTGGACGGCGGTTAGCGGCCTGGTTCGCGGCGCGGCCGGTGCCGGCGGACTGGCCCGCTTCCTGGACTCCGGCCTGCGCCTGGGTGTTTTAACGGCGGCCGGCCTGCTGATCTTTGCCCCGGCCTGCCGCCTGCTGCGGGTGGTGGAGTTGGACTACCTGCTGGACATGCTCAAGGGGGCCGTCCGCCGCCTGCGCCTGAAAACAGCGGCCTGACCGTGCCGGGCGAGGCTCTTTCACCTGCATTGCCCTTCCGCCGCCGTCCGCCCGGGCGGCCGGCTCCTTTGTTGTCCGGCCTGTATAGCGGCGCCTCTTCAGTTCCGTCCGCTGCAGCCGAATATAATAAAAAGAGTGGGTCAAAGCCGTCGGCCGGTTTGAAGCTCATGCCGCCGGGTGCCGGCGGGGCGGGGGAATAACCGCGCAGTGTTCCGCTGTGGACGCGGCGGACACCGGCATGAAGGGGTGCGGAGCTTTTCCCCGGCCGGCTGCCGGACACCGGGCGTTAGGACCGGCGGCATAAGACGGCGGCATGATTGCTTTTTCAAGGCAGGTGTTTTTACAGTGCGTAAGGCCGCTATTTTGCTGCTCTGTTTTTCCCTGGCGCTGCTTTTCGCCGTGCCCGCCGGGGCGGCCCCGGGGCGCTTGACCGGCTTTCCGGCCGCCGGCCAGGCCGGCCAACCGGTGCGGCTGCTCTGGCAGTTGGCGGGGTTGGGCCGTCCGTCGGCGGACATGCTGATGGGGACGAACGGCCTTTTGTATCTGCCGGAGGGGAACAAGCTGACCGCGGTGAATACGGACGGGCGTCCGGTTTGGGAAGCCCCGCTGGCGGTGGGCAACCAAACGGGGCGGCCGGTGTTCGGTCCGGCCGGCTCCATTTTCATGTCCGGAAACGCCGCGGTGCAGGAGATTAAAACCAGCGGCGCGGCCGGCTGGAGTTTTCAGGTGTACCAAGGGGCCGGCGGCGGCAATACCGCGGCGCTGCTCTGCGGCGGGCCGGGCGACGGTTTGCTCTACCTGCCCCTGCCCGACGCCCTGTACGCGCTGAATGTGGCCGGCCGTTACAAGTGGGCGCTGCTGTCCTGGAATGCCGCCGGCGGTTACACCACCAAAACGCTCAGCGGCCAGGAGATTCTCGACTGCGCCGGTGACAGCGGCGGGGTTTATGTGATCTACGGCCGGCGGGGGGACAATTATACGCTGGCGGCAATCGATGCCGCCGGCAACATCCGCTGGACACGCCCGCTGGGCGACGTGAAGAGCGCCCATCTGTTCGCCGGCGGCGACGGGCGCCTGTACGTCACCGTCAATCCGGCGCAGCCCGGCCGGATCCAGAAAAGCACCGTCTATGCTTTCGATCCGGCCGGCGACGGCCAGCCGGAATGGAGCTTCCGGGTGAACTACGACGATCTGACCACTCCGGCGCTTTCCGCCGCCGGTGTGCTTTATGTCTGCGACAGCAAGCGGCTTTACGCCCTGGACGCCCGGGACGGCACGGAAAAGTGGGATCTGCAGCTGCTGAACATAACCTCCGAACCGGTGGTGGACGACACGCACAATCTTGTTTATGTGGGCAGCCGGGACGGTTATGTATTTGCCCTGGACGCGTCCGGAAAAACGGCCTGGGAGCGGAAACTGGACGGCGCTGTTTCACGGCGGCCGCTGGTGGGCGCGGACGGGTATCTCTATGTGATTACGGACCGGGGAAGCCTGTACAAGCTGGCGCCGGCCTGAGAAATAAGCGCTGCGTCCGGCGCGGGCCCGGGCAAGCCGTGTCCGCACCGGACGGCCGGCCCCCAAAAACAGCCCGGCCCGGGTGTCGCGAGTCCGGGCAAAGCCTTCGTCGCGCCCGGCGCGACGCAGGTGTGCCGGCAAAATGAGCCGTCCGCATACCGTACAAACCGGCACTCATGCCCCTGCCTGAAGCGGCATTCGCCACGGGAAATGGTGCACGGCACGGGTAAGCGGTACGTTGTTGCGGCCGTCCAAAGGCCGGGAGGGGAAGTATGGCAAATGAAAAGGTTGTTGTATCATTTTGTTGTTTTTTGTCTCGCCTTCGTGTTTTTGGCCGCGCCTGCCGCCTTTGCCCAGCCCGGCCCGCCGCCCGGTCATTTTACGGACATCAACGGCTACTGGGCGCAAAGCCAGATCGTGCGCCTGGCGGCGCTGAACATTTTCCGCGGCTTCCCCGATGGCACTTTCCGGCCGGAAAATCCGGTTACGCAGCTGGAAGCGGTGGTGCTGATCGTGCGCGCCGGGGATTTCAAAACCGGGCCGCCGCCGCGGACCGGCGCCGCGGGGGGCGGCGGCCAATGGCCCAAGGTGCCCTGGGGGCAGTATGATTTCAACCTGGCGGCGGAAAAGCAGTTCATTCCCGCTGATCTCTTAAACGCCTTTTCTCCGGACAAGCCGATCACCCGGGCGCAGTTGGCCGCCATTTTGACGCGCGCATTTTACCTGCCCCGGCCGGGTGTGGCCGCCCCGCCGCCGGGCGCCGGCACGGCTCCGGCCTGGCCGGCGTTCAAGGATCTGGAGCAGGCCCCCGCCGCATACCGTGCGGATATTCAGGCCGCGGCGGCGGCCGGGGTGATGACCGGCTACCCCGGCGATACTTTCCGGCCCAATCAGCCGCTCACCCGCGCGGAGATGGCCGCCGCCCTGTCCACCCTGCTTGATCTGGGCTGGGTGAAGGTGCCGCCCGGCCGGCTGCTGACGGGCTGGGTCTCCCGTCTGACCTCCGGTCACGGCCGGCAGGAGATGGAGCTGACCTCGCTCACCGGCGTGCAGAAATTCCAGCTGCCCGACGGGGCGCAGTTTTTTGCGGACGGCAAGGTCAGTGCGGCGGCGGGCGCTTTAAACCACCAGGTGGAGGTGGTGCTGAACGGCAGCCGGCAGCCGGCGTTCATCAATATTTTACAGGCCCGGAGCAATCCGGCGCCGGACAGCTGGTACCGGGCCTCGGTCAAGTCGGTGGATCTGGGCAAGGACAACCTGCTGGTGGTGAACGATTTGAACTGCGTGGATCATATCCTGCATCTTTCCAGCGGCGCGGTGGTGGAAGGCCGGAACGTCCGCCAGGGCTTCAAGTCGCTCCGGGAAGGGGACTTTGTCAATGTCTACCTGTCCGGGGAAAAGGTGGTCAAAGTCGACCTGCTGGAAACCAAAACAGCCGGCGGCACAGTGGGCAGCATCATTAACGGGCGGCTGTACCTGCAGGGGGTCAAGGCTTCCGCCGGCCGGCCGGCCTGGTTCAACCACTATGATTACGCGCGCCTGGTGGACAAGGACGGCGTGCGCACCGGCGGGGTGAATCCGGGCGACCAGGTCCAGGTCACCTACCTGGACCCCGATCCGAAGGGGATCGATGATGAAATCCCGCTCCAAATCAAAGTGTTGAGTACAGCCCGGCAGCACTAGCCCGGTGCGGCGGGAGAACAAGGTGAAACTTGCCGGCACTGCAGCTTGAATCAAGCCGTTCCGGCGCAGCCGCTGTTCTCCCGCAGGAAAAAAAGCGAAAACTTTTATGTATTGCGGCGCCGGTTGCTGTACCGGCGCCGCGCATGCTTTCCTTTCAAAGCAAAGCCCGTGCCGGCGCCCGGAAAAGGTCCGCTCCGAATGCCTGCATACACAGGAACCTTTTTCGGGCCGTTTTTCAGGACAACCCCCATGCCGCCTGCAGCCTCACCGGCGGCGGGACGCAAAAGAAGCCGCCCGGTGGCTCAGCTTTTTGGCCACCGGGCGGCCCCTTTTTCCGGCCTGGATCAGGACAATTTGTTGATCACCAGGCCGGTGATCAGCTTGGGGTAAAAGAAGGTGGACTTCTGGGGCATTTTTTCCCCGTTGCCGGCTACGGCGGTGACTTCTTCCACCAGCGTCGGGTTGAGGAAGAAGGCCAGCTGGTATTCCCCGTTATCCACGGCGTCCAGCGCCCCGGTTTCTTCCCGGGTGTAGGTGAGGTGGCTTTCCCCGGCCCGTTCCCGGCCGCCGATGCCGAGCAGGTTTTCCAGGATCAGCTGGTGCAGCACCGCCACGTCCAGCCCCTGCCAGGCCGGGGAGTGTTCCGGCGGCATTAAACCGGGCAGGGCGCTTTCATCCTGCAGCGCCAGGGTGTAAAGGCGCCCGCGGCCGCAGTAGAGCCCGAAAACGTGCCGGTGGGGCGGCGGGGCGTTCCTGACCGGGACGGCTGCCGGTCCGGCCGGGCCGCGGAAATGGGACGGATCCGGTTGAAAGTCCGCGCCGGGAAGGTTGCCGGAACGGCCTGCCGCCGTACCGCCGCCGGCCGGGAAATCCATCCGTCCGGCGCCGTGTTCGCGGGCGCCGTCCCCATGCGCCGCCGCCCGGGTATTCCCCGCCAGGCCGGCTTTTTCCGCCAGGCGGGCCAGGAACTGCGGAAAGTTGCGGTAGGCCGCATCCAGCGGATATTCATCCACAGTGAACAGTGCGCCCAGTTCCCGGAGCAGCCGGTCCACGTCCAGATCCGCCACGTTGCGTACCAGCCGGTGGGTGGGCAGCACCACCAGGCCCGGGTCGTAGAGGTTGACCAGGGTCATCATCACATAATCGGTAGGCAGATCGCCGGGCGGGTCGCCGGCGGCCTGCCGGCACAGGCGGCTGTACTGCAGCGCCGTTTCATAGCGGTGGTGGCCGTCGGCGATGAAAATGCGCCTTCCGTCCATGGCGTTTTGTATTTTTTTGATTGCATCCTGTCCGGCCACCACCCACAGGCGGTGGGTTATTTCGTTTTCATCGGTGAATTCCAGGTCCGCTGCGCGGCAGGCGGACCGGAGGGGAACATGGACGCCGGTCTTACCCGGTGTGGCGTGCCCGCCGCCGGATACCGGCAGCCCGCCGCCGGCGCGCCCGCTGCACGCCGTTCCGGGTGCGGCGCCGCCCACGGAGGACGGCCACAGCCCGGCGGCGCGCCCGGCGCGTTCCGCTTCGCGGGCGGCGCGTCCTTCGTTATGCGCCCGCTGCACGCCGTCTTCGTCCGGCTCCCGGCAGGCCGCCCGGCGCAGCATGGCTTCCACATTCATTTCCGGGTCTGCGTACAGGCCGAAGATGGGGCTGAAATTGGCCGCGCAGGCCTGCATCAGCGCCAGGCGGTCGGCCTTGTGCTTGGGCAGGGTTTCCTCGTGCGGCAGGATCACGCCGTTTTCGTACGGCTCCAGCCGGACGGCGCAGATCATGCCGCCGCGCACCCGGGTGTGGCCGGCCACGGTGAACTCCTGCTCGTAACGGTAGAGTGCCGGCACGGCCTCCGGCGCCAGCACGCCTTTTTCCTGCCAGGCGGCAAAGTCGGCCGCCGCCCGGGTATAGCGGTTGTTTGTCTGTGTATCCTCCGGACCGGTCCTGCCGTATTCCAGCCGGATGATGTTGTACAGGTGGCGCCGGTAGTATTTCTCCTGTGCCGCGGCGTCGATCACGTCATAAGGGGGCGTGACCAGATCACGCAGCAGTCCGGCGGCCGGGGTGTAGCGCAGCCCGCGAAAGGGGAAAATTTTGGCCATCGGCACGCGCACTCCTTTATCCAGGTTCGAATATTTTCCGCCCGTCAAGACGGACGGGATCAGTCTTGGCGCTTTTGATACAGCGGCCGCAACAAAAAAATCTCGAATGTTCCGGCTTTGCCGGATGGGAAGGTGCCCCGCCGGCCGGCCGCCCCCGGTATTTACGCCGCTTTTTCCGGCCGGCCAACCGCATGTCTTCGGGCGGCCGGGACGGTTTCCGGCGCGGCCCGGCCTAGGTTTTTTTGGGCGTCCAGCGGTGGCTGTCCCGCTGCCGGTATTTTTCCATCATGCGATGAAAGGCTTCCTCCAGGTCGATGCCCAGGGAATTGGCGTAGCAGACGATAATGAACAGGACATCCGCCAGTTCCAGGGCTACGTCCCCCGGGGGCTCGCCGGGCTTTTTCGGCTTCTGGCCGTAGAGGTGATTCACCTCCCGGGCCAGTTCGCCCACTTCTTCGGTCAGTCTGGCCAGCATGGACAATGGATGCCAGTATCCCTCTTCGAACCGGCCGATCCAGGCGTCCACTTCCCGCTGCATGTCTTTAACCTGCATTGTTGCATCTCCTCACAACCCTCGCCGGTAGCGGCCGAAGGCCGGTGCACGCCGCCTCCGGCCGGTACCGGGCCGCCGGCGGTCCTTTCGGCCCGTGGCCCCTTTGCCCGGGCCGTTGCGGGTATTTTCAAAAACTTTTGTTATGCCGTCTTTGCCCATTATACCTGCAAACTATCAGTTTAACAAGATATCCGGTGGAATCAAGGGCCGGGCGATTTCCGCCAATTCACGGCGAAGGGAAAATCATTGTTCAAACCCGCGCAAAAACAATCTGGACCGCTAACGGCCATTTTTTTTGAACACAACCCAAACTGAATTCGCTACTCAAAAAGGATACCGGGCTGGTATCCTTTTTGAGTAGCGGAGGCTGGTTCACCATTGTTTTCTACCAGAGGTCATATTTTCCTGCCCCGGCCAGTATAATTATGAAAGCAAGACGTCGGGGGTGGTAGACATGATCGGGCCGCGCTGGCTGATTTTGCGCAAACGCAACCTGGTGCTGGGTTTGCTGGGCCTTCTTTTGCTCATTTTACTGGTCTGGGGAGCCGCCCGGCTTTTTTCGCCGGAACCCAAAATCATTCCCGAACAGGTGCTGGCCGATTCCCTGCAGAAAACCGCCGCCAGCCGTTCCTTCCGCTACCAGGTGGAGGCCCGCACGGGCGACGGCGCACTGCTCAGCCAGGTGGCGGGGGAAGTGGCGGCTCCCGGCCGGATACACATCAAGGGCACCATGTACAACAGTCCGGTGGAGTTTGTCCAGATTGGCGAAACCACCTACATGCGCGACATCTGGACGAAAAAGTGGCTTACCCTGGAAGGAAACAAGCTGGCCCAGTCCGATCTGTTCATCACCGAGTTCAAGCCGCTTTCCTTTTTCAATTTCAAAGACGTGCCGGTGGTGCATTACCGCGGCCGGGAAAAACTGCCGGAAGGAAACATGCTGGTGCTGGAATGCCAGCCGCTGCTGAAAAACCCTTTTTTCGACCTGCGCTACACCACCTACAACTGCAAGCTCTGGGTTGAGCCGGGAAGCTACTTCATCCGCCGGGCCGTTCTGGACGCACGGGGGCCGGGAGGCAAGCCCGGCCTTAGCGTGACGCTGAAGTTGTGGGATTTTGACCGGCCGCTGACCATCAATCCGCCGGTGTAACGGCTGTTATACCGGGTGGGGCGCGGGGGCGGTTCCGTTGCTCTGTTCTCTTTCACACTGGAACGCCGTCAACGAAATAGTCTGTGGTGTGGGGCGGTTCCGTTGCTTCTGTTCTCTTTCACAGGAGGCGCAGTGACGGTTCTTTCGTCCCCCTTCATCCATTCGCAGTCCGGGGGCATCCGGACTGTTCCGCAGCTGTTCCTTACTGCTATATACCTCCGCCCCTTCTTTAGTTGCGCTGCGGCGCCGGCTGCCGGCCGCGCAATTTTTTGGCGGTAATGGCGGCAAGAGCATCATTCAGCCGCACAGGCCGCTGCCGCTTATTGACGCTGGGGCGGTTTTCCTGTTATAATTAGGCTTGTTTTTAAGGACTTTGGCGGAATTTTGCCGCCGGGGAGTGAACAATATGCATCAGGATGCGGAAAGGGTACTGCTGACGGAAGAGCAGGTGCTGGCCCGGGTGCGCCGGCTGGGCGAGGAAATTTCCCGGGATTACGCCGGCAAGGAACTGCTGGTGGTGGGGATTTTAAAAGGGGCGGTTATTTTCATGGCCGACCTGGTGCGCTGCCTGACTATCCCCGCCCGGCTGGATTTTATGGCTTTGTCCAGCTACGGCGTTTCCAGCCGCTCATCCGGCGTGGTGCGCATATTGAAGGATCTGGAGCAGGACATCACCGGCCTTGATGTGCTTGTCGTGGAGGATATTGTGGATACCGGGCTGACCCTGAACTACCTGCGGGAAAACCTGTGCACCCGCGACCCGGCCAGTTTGAAGGTCTGCACCCTGCTGGACAAGCCCGAGCGGCGCAAGGTGGCGGTTGCGGTGGACTATAATGGTTTTACCATCCCGGACGAATTTGTGGTCGGTTACGGACTGGACTATAACGGCCGCTACCGCAATTTAAGGGACATCCTGGTCTTGAAACGGGAGGTTTACACCCGTCCGGCGGCCGGGGACGGCGGCTGCGCCGGCGGGGAGCAGGGCGTCTGAACGGAAAACCGGCCGCCCGCATGCCGGTTGGTTCCGCCGGGAAGCGCCGTGACAGGTCCCATATAATCAAATATGGGGCGCCGCCCTGATCATGTTCCCCGGCTCGTAACAGCGTGTACAGATCCATATAATCAAGGATGAGGTGATTTTTATGTCCGCGCCCGGCCGGGAAATGGTCGTCGTGCTGGATTTCGGCGGCCAGTACAGCCACCTGATTGCCCGCCGCATCCGCGAGTTGAAAGTGTTTTGCGAGATGCTGCCCTACACCGCGCCGCTGGCCGAAATCAAGGCCAAAAAGCCCCGCGGCATTATTTTTTCCGGCGGTCCGGCCAGCGTTTACCAGCCCGGCGCGCCGGCCGTGGACCCGGCCATCTATGAGCAGGGCATTCCGGTGCTGGGCATCTGCTACGGCATGCAGCTGATGGCCCGCCAGTTGGGCGGGCGGGTGGCCGGCGACGGCCGGCGGGAGTACGGCAAGGCCACGCTGGAAGTGCTGGACCGGGAGGGTTTGTTCCAGGGGTTGGAGGCTTCCGAGCAGTGCTGGATGAGCCACGGCGACCGGGTGGAAGCGCCGCCGCCGGGCTTTGCGGTGCTCGCCCGCACGGAGCAGGTGCCGGTGGCCGCGATGGGCGACGGCAAAAGAAAACTGTATGCGGTGCAGTTTCATCCGGAGGTCGTTCATACCCCGAAGGGGCAGGATATTTTGCGCCGGTTTTTGTTTGACATCTGCGGCTGCCACGGCACCTGGACGATGGATTCCTTTGTGGAGCAGGCGGTGGCGGAAGTGCGCGCCCGCGCGGGCGACGGGCGAGTGCTGTGCGCTTTGAGCGGCGGCGTGGATTCTTCGGTGGCCGCGGTGCTGGTGCACCGGGCGCTGGGCGACCGGCTGACCTGCGTTTTTGTGGACCACGGCCTTTTGCGCCGGGGTGAGGCGAACCAGGTGGTGCGCACCTTCCGGGAGCAGTTTCACATGCAGCTGGTCTATGTCGACGCCGGGGAGCGCTTCCTGAGCCGGCTGGCCGGCGTCACCGATCCGGAGCGCAAGCGCAAGCTGATCGGCGCAGAGTTTATCCGTGTTTTTGAGGAAGAGGCGGGCAAACTGGGCCGGGTGGATTTCCTGGTGCAGGGTACACTGTATCCCGACGTGGTGGAGAGCGGCACGGCCACCGCGGCGGTAATCAAATCACACCACAATGTGGGCGGCCTGCCCGAAAACATGCGCCTGGAACTGATCGAGCCGCTGCGCTGGCTGTTCAAGGACGAAGTGCGGCAGGTGGGCGTCGAACTGGGCCTGCCGGAGGAAGTGGTCTGGCGGCAGCCTTTCCCCGGACCGGGACTGGCCGTGCGCATCCTGGGCGAAGTGACGGCGGACAAACTGGCCCTGCTGCGCGAGGCCGACGCCGTGGTGCGGGAGGAGATCCGCCGCGCCGGGCTGCACCGGCAGATCTGGCAGTATTTCGCCGTACTGCCCAACCTGCGCAGCGTGGGTGTGATGGGGGACGAACGCACCTACGCCCACACGGTGGCCGTGCGGGCCATCCACAGCCACGACGGCATGACCGCCGACTGGGTGCGCCTGCCCTACGATGTGCTCGAACGTATCTCCAGCCGCATTGTCAACGAGGTGCCGGGCGTCAACCGGGTGGTTTACGACATCACCTCCAAACCGCCTTCCACCATTGAGTGGGAGTAAAGTGGTATTTCTTATAGCGAATAATTTGGCATTCATGCTGAGTTTGCGTAATGTTTATCAAGAATGCTGATAGCCCGTCTTTCTCTACGGCCGCCCGGTGAATGGAATGTGCAGCAGCCGCATGATCTCCTTTTGCGTTTCGTACACCCGTTCAGCGATAAAATCATAAAACGGCGCCGGGTTTCCTTTATTCTGATACTGCCGGATTGTGTCGAAGTATTCCGCCCGGAGCACCGGGGGAATGATGGCCAGTTGAAAGCCGTCCTGGATCAGCGCCAAATTCATGATCAGACGGCCCGTCCTGCCGTTGCCGTCGATGAACGGGTGGATGGTAACAAACTTCAAGTGCAGCAGCGCGGCAAAGGTTACCGGGTGGAAATTGTTGCGTTTGTCCTGCACCCATTTCTCCAGCTTTCGCATTTGCTTTTCAATTTCTTGCGGCACTGGAAAAGCGTAACCGGAGCCGGATACGACTACATTCACCTTCCGCCAGGTGCCGGCGTTCCCCTCATCAATGCTTTTGTAGAACAGGCGGTGCATGGCTTTAATGTCCTGTACGGTTATACTCCGTTTTCCAATCAGAGTAAACATAAAGTCGTATGCTTCCCCGTGGCCCACCGCCTCGTATAAATCCCGGAGAGGATGGCCGCCGACAGTCAGACCGTCCTCAAGCACCATCTTCGTTTCGCTGATCGTCAGGGTGTTTCCTTCAATGGCGTTGCTCGACCAGGTAAGACCGATACGGTAGTAATCTTTCAACTGGGTGAGCATATGGCCCTCGAAGGGGCGAACCTCATTGATGGCTTTATGGTAATAATCAACTTTTTCATATATATTCATTTTATCTCTCCTGTGGATATCGTTCCATAATATCTAAATTATACCACAGAAAATTGTTTGCACATATGCCTGACAGCCTGCCTGTGCCTGCTTGTTCCGCCCGCGTGACAGGCGGGTTTTTAATGACTGTTTACTGAAAACAGCCCGGGGGAAGCCCGGCTTTCAGGCGGGATGACGAACCGGGCCGGGCGGCAGCCCGTCCGTTATACGGCAAATTGCCGTGCGCTGCTGAAAAAAAGACACTGCTGAGAAAGATGGTGTATTGTTGTTGACAAGGTTCCCCGGCCTTGCTATGATACAGATGTAAAAACCGCACGGTGCCGGCCTATTTGCGGCGGCCCGCGGGTGGTGATTGATGAGCATACCGGTTATTTACCGTGCCCGCTCCAGGAGGCGGGGCGGGCCGTTTGCCGGCCCGCGGCCGGCTGAGTGGAGGCGGGGCAGTTTGTACAGTCAACGTCATATGTGCCGAGAAAGTGTACCTAGGGTTCCACGCCCGCGCGGCGGGCGGTTCGGTCCGAGCGGTACAGGCGGCCGGGGATGTCCGTCCGCTACACCGGCAGGGAGAAAAGCCCAGGCGGCAGGTTTCTCATTTCGATGAAGAAACCTGCCTGCCCGGGCTGTTTGTTTTCGCGCTGCATTTTTCCACAGCGGCAGTAAATAATATCCATGAAATTTAACGGCGGGAAGTTTCCCGGCGCTTTCCAGGAACACCCGGCGGGGGACGGTACCATTTGACATGATCACGGGCCGGCGGCACCAAACAATGCCCGGCGGGTTTTCTTCAAGTTCCGTTAGCGCCTGCTGCCGCACCGGCAAAGGAACGAAAGTGTATTTTCTGGACAGTGTGAACCGCTAATTTTCAGGGGGAGGTATGGCTTCGTTGCTCGAAAAGATATTCAAGCTGCGTCAGTTTAAAACCGATGTGCGGACGGAAGTGATCGCCGGCCTGACCACGTTCATGACTATGGCCTACATATTGTTTCTCAACCCGAACATCCTGTCCGCCACCGGGATGGACAAAAACGCCGTTTTCTTCGCCACCGCGGTGGCCGCCGGAGTGGTCACCCTGGCTATGGGGCTGATTGTCAACTACCCGATCGCGCTGGCCCCGGGCATGGGGCTGAACGCCTACTTCGCTGTGGTGGCCGCCAACCACGTCGGCATGCCCTGGCCGGCGGCGCTCGGTGCGGTGTTTATTTCCGGCATCATCTTCATTCTGCTCACCGTCACCCAGATCCGCCAGCTGCTGGTGGTGGCCGTGCCCAATTCCATGAAAAAGGCCATTATCGTGGGTATCGGCCTGTTCATCACCATGCTCGGCCTGAAAATGGCCGAGATCATGGTGGTCAAGGCCGGGCCGGTCATCCCGCCCACCCTGGACGCTTTGAAAAAGCTCGACGGCGTGGCCACGCTGCGCTTTTTTGAGTGGAACTTTTTCATCGGCAGCTTTGCCAGTCCGGACACCCTGCTGGCGCTGATCGGGCTGGTGATCACGGCCATCCTGATGGCCCGCCGTATTAAAGGCTCCCTGCTGATCGGGATCATCCTGACCACACTGATCGGCATTCCCATGGGCGTGACCAAAATCGCCCCCGGCTTCCACCCCTTCGCCCTGCCGGACCTCTCCCGCCTGGCGGTGGGTCACCTGGACATTATGGGCGCGCTGCACATGGGCCTGTGGACGGTGATCTTCACCTTCACCTTCGTGGAGTTGTTCGATACTTTTGGTACACTGGTGGGCACAGCGGGCAAGGCCGGCCTGCTGGATGAAAACGGCCGCTCCCCGCGCCTGGGACGGGCCATGCTGGTGGATGCCTGCGGCGTTTCCTTCGGCGCGCTGATGGGCACCAGTACGATTACAGCCTTTATTGAAAGCACCGCCGGCATTGCCGAGGGCGGGCGCACCGGTTTGACCGCCGTGACCACCGGCGTTTTATTCCTGCTCGCCCTGGTGCTGGCGCCCATTGCCGGGCTGATTCCGGACGCCGCCACCTCGCCGGCGCTGATCATCGTCGGCCTGCTCATGGCGTCCGCGGTGAAGGAGATCGACTTCGAGGACTTCAGCGAGGGGCTGCCGGCCTTTCTGACCCTGATCCTGATGCCTTTGACCGGCAGCATCGCCAACGGCATCGCCGCCGGCATTCTTTTCTACGCCCTGCTCAAACTGGTCACCGGCCGGACCAAAGAGGTGCACTGGCTGATGTGGGTGCTGACATTGATTGTCCTGGCCCGCTACCTTTTCCTGGCCGAACATTAAATAACGACAGGAGTGTATGACTATGTCCAAACCACTGGTCGGCATCGTCACCGGCAGCGATTCGGATCTGCCGATCATGAAGCAGGCCACCGACATGCTGGACCGTTTCGGACTGCCCTACGAGATCATTATTTCCTCCGCCCACCGGGCGCCGGACAAAACCAGCGAATACGCCCGCACCGCGGTGGACCGCGGGCTGGCGGTGATCATCGCCGCCGCCGGGGTGGCCGCCCACCTGCCCGGGGTGATTGCCGCCTGCACCCCCTTGCCGGTAATCGGCGTGCCGATCAAAAGCGGCGCTTTGAGCGGGGTGGACGCCCTGTATTCGATTGTGCAGATGCCGGCCGGCATTCCGGTGGCCACCATGGCCATCAACGGCGCCAAGAACGCCGCCATTCTGGCCGCCCAGATCATCGGCGCCACCGATCCGGCGCTCCGGCAAAAAGTGATCCAGTACAAGGACGAACTGGCCCGGGCGGTGGAAGACAAGGCCCGCCGGCTGCAGGAACTGGGCGTCGGCGGCTACCTGGAGCAGATGGAGAAGTGAGCGCCGGCCTGCCGGCCCGCCGGCGGACAAGGGGCGGGAAACGGCCGCCGGCCGGCGGCGGGGAACACAATGCCGGGGAAGGGGCTTGACCGTTGCACTTGTCCGGAGTTGACGGCTGTCTGATCATTGGAACATAATTTGGGGAGAGGTGGAAAATCACATGATCGACCGTTACACCCGGCCGGAGATGCAGGCCGTCTGGTCGCAGGAAAACAAGTTCCGCAAGTGGCTGGAGGTGGAGATTTACGCCTGCGAGGCGCTGGCTGAAATGGGGCGCATCCCGGCGGAAGCGCTGCAGCAGATCCGGGACAAGGCCGCTTTCGACGTGCGCCGGGTGGAAGAAATCGAGGCCGTCACCAATCATGATGTGATTGCCTTTCTCACCTGCGTGGGCGAGTATGTGGGCGACGCGGCCAAGTACATCCACATGGGGCTGACCTCCTCGGACATGCTGGACACGGCTCTGGCCGTGCAGATGAAGGAAGCCGGGGAGCAGATCATGCGCCGGCTGCAGGAACTGCGCACCGTGCTGCTGGAGAAGGCCAAGGAACACCGCTACACGGTGATGATCGGCCGCACCCACGGGGTGCACGCCGAACCAATCACTTTCGGTCTGAAGATGCTGCTCTGGGTGGCGGAAACCGAACGCAACACCGACCGCCTGCAGCGGGCGATCGACGTGATCAGCGTGGGCAAGATTTCCGGCGCCGTGGGCACCTACGCCAACATCGAACCGCAGGTGGAGGCGCACGTCTGCAGCCGCCTGGGCCTGCGCCCGGCGCGGGTTTCCACCCAGGTCCTGCAGCGCGACCGCCATGCCGAATTTCTGACCACGCTGGCCGTGATCGGCTGTTCGCTGGAGAAGTTCGCCACTGAAATCCGCAACCTGCAGCGCACCGAAATCCTGGAGGCGGAGGAGTACTTCGCCAGGGGGCAAAAGGGTTCCTCGGCCATGCCGCACAAGCGCAACCCGATCACCGCCGAACGGATCAGCGGCCTGGCCCGGCTGCTGCGGGGCAACGCCCTGGCGGCGATGGAAAATGTGGCCCTCTGGCACGAGCGGGACATTTCCCACTCCTCGGTGGAGCGGGTGATCATCCCGGACAGCACGATCACCCTGGACTACATGCTATACAAGTTTACCGCGCTGATCAAAAACCTGCAGGTCTATCCGGAAAATATGCGCCGCAACCTGGAGCGTACCCACGGATTGCTTTTTTCCCAGCGCGTGCTGCTGGCGCTGGTGGAAAAGGGCCTTTCCCGGGAGCGCGCCTACGAACTGGTGCAGCGCAACGCCATGCAGTGCTGGCGGGAAGACATCGACTTCCAGTCCCTGCTGGAAAACGACCGGGACATTACCGCCCAACTGCCGGCAAAAGAAATAGAAGCATTGTTCGACTATGACTATCATCTCAAGCATGTGGACGACATTTACCGCCGCTTCGGCCTGTAGCCGCCGGTGTTGAAGATGACAGACGGTGTGCCCCGGGGGAACAGCGGTTTCCGGAAGCCGGTAACGATAAAAGGCACCGGCCGGATTGGCGGACCGGCAACGCGCATCGGCACAGGAACCGGCAACTGCAGGGGCGGGTGCGGGGCAGTGCTGAAGACCGGCGGCGCGGACCGCGCACCGGAATCCGCGAACAGGTGGATACCCCGACCTTTTACTTCGACGGAATGAACTAAGGAGGAAAAGTTATGCAAAAAGGCGAACTGTTATATGAAGGGAAAGCGAAAAAAGTCTACCGTACTGATGACCCGGACACCTATCTGGTGGAATTCAAGGACGACGCTACCGCCTTCAACGGTCAGAAAAAAGGCACCATCCGGGACAAGGGCGAACTGAACAACAAGATTTCCACCCGCCTTTTCCGCCTGCTGGAGAAGGAAGGCATTGCCACCCACCTGGTGGAGCAGATCAGCGACCGGGAAATGCTGGTCAAGGCGCTGGAAATCATTCCGGTGGAAGTGGTGGTGCGCAACATCGCCGCCGGCAGTCTGGCCAAGCGTCTGGGCCTGGCGGAAGGCACGCCGGTGGCCAGAACGGTGGTGGAGTATTACTATAAGAGCGATGAACTGGGCGATCCCCTGATTAACGACGACCACATCGCAGCCATGAACCTGGCCGGGGCGTCGGAAATGGCCGCGATCAGAAAGACGGCCCTGGCCGTGAACGATTTCCTGCGCCGCTACATGGATGAGCGCAACCTGATCCTGGTTGACTTCAAGCTGGAGTTCGGCCGGCACAAAGGCCGCATCCTGCTCGGGGACGAGATTTCCCCGGACACCTGCCGCTTCTGGGACAAGCAAAGCAGGGAAAAGCTGGACAAGGACCGTTTCCGGCGTGATCTGGGCGGCGTGGAGGAAGCCTACCAGGAAATATGGAAACGGCTTGGCGAAAACTGACAACAGTAAACGTACCGGAACGTTTACGGCTGCAGCCGTTCGCATTGCGGAGCCTGTAAGAATAATCCCGGGCATTGCCGGCCTTGTGAAAACGGCACCGGGACGGCCGGTGCGTCCCGATTCCGGCGCGGCCCGTCCGGCGGACCGGCGGCGCGCATAATGCATGGTGATGCGGCCGGGTGCACACAAGCAATCGATCCCGCAACCGGGAAGGGGGAGCAGAGTGAGACAAAGCGGAGCGCCCCGTGACGAAAAACAACGGTTCCCGGACAAGCCGAAAGAAGAATGCGGCGTATTCGGCGTCTACGCGCCGGGCCGGGACGTGGCCCGGCTCACCTATTACGGCCTTTACGCCCTGCAGCACCGCGGCCAGGAGAGCGCCGGCATCGCCGTGGCCGACGGGCGGCGCCTGCAGCTCTACAAGGACATGGGCCTGGTGCCGGAGGTGTTTCACGGCCGGGATCTGGACCAGTTCAAGGGACACGCGGCGATCGGCCACGTGCGCTATTCCACCACCGGCGCCAGTTCGCCGATCAACGCCCAGCCGCTGGTCTTCCGTTACGCCGGCGGCATGCTCGGTCTGGCTCACAACGGCAATCTGACCAACGTCACCGCCCTGCGCGCCCGGTTGACCTCGACCGGCTCGGTGTTTCAATCCTCGACCGATACGGAGGTGATCGTCAACCTGATCGCCCGTTACAGCCAGACCAGTCTGGAAGAGGCCGTGATGAAGTGCATGATCGACCTGCAGGGCGCCTATTCGCTGGTGCTGCTTACGGAAAGGAGCCTTTTGGCCGTGCGTGATCCGCACGCCTTCCGTCCCCTGTGCCTGGGCGGCCTGGAAAACGGCGGCTACGTGGTGGCCTCGGAATCCTGCGCTCTGGATACAGTGGGCGCGCAATGGATCCGGGACGTGGCGCCGGGGGAGATCTTGATGATCGATGAAAACGGTCTGACCAGCCGGCAGGGAATCATGCCCCGCCGGCGCGCCCACTGTATTTTCGAATACATCTACTTTGCCCGTCCGGACAGTCACATGGACGGTTTCAATGTGAACCGGGTGCGGCGGGAAATGGGCCGCCGCCTGGCCAGAGAGTATCCGGTGGAGGCCGACCTGGTCATCCCGGTGCCCGACTCGGGCACAGCGGCCGCCCGGGGCTACGCCGAAGCCTCCGGCATTCCTTTCGAGGAGGGCCTGATGAAAAACCGCTACATCGGCCGCACCTTCATTCAGCCCAACCAGGACATGCGCGACCTGGGAGTGCGTCTGAAGCTGAACCCGATCCGGGACGTGCTTTGCGGCCGGCGGGTGGTGATGGTGGACGACTCCCTGGTGCGGGGCACCACCAGCAGCAAGCTGGTGGCCATGCTGCGGGACGCCGGCGTGCAGGAGGTGCACCTGTGCCTGAGCTCGCCGCCGGTGGTCCGCTCCTGCTATTACGGCATCGACACTTCCAACGAGGCGGAATTGATTGCCGCCCAGAAGCCGCTGGAGGAAATCCGCCGGCTGATCAATGCGGACGGACTGCATTACCTGAGCATGGAAGGGCTGCTGGAAATCTTCGGCGACCGGCGGGACGACTTCTGCACCGCCTGCTTCACCGGCGACTACCCGGTGGCGGTGCCCGAACCAAGCACGGCTGGGAAATTCAGCCTGGAGAGCTGACCGGCAGGCAGTGGCCGGACCGAAGGAGCGACCGGAGCAGCGCGGCAGTGCATTGATAATCATGAAAAATCCAAAGCCATTACAGCCGGCTTCGGTCAGCGCCAGGTTTCAGGGAAAGCATTTTTCGCCGGACCGGAGCATTGGAGCGGCCCGGTGCGGTCACCGGCCTTGCTTTTTGCGGGGTGTATTCAGAAAATCGTGCTCGTTTATGAGGAGTGTGGATTCAATCATGTCGGATCAGACCGCGGGCCTTACTTATGCCGGCGCCGGCGTGGACATCTCCGCCGGCAACCGGGCGGTGGAGCTGATCAAGAAAACAGTGCGAAGCACCTTCCGTCCCGGTGTGCTCACGGACATCGGCGGATTCGGCGGCCTGTTCGCCCTGGATACGGCCCGTTACCGCCAGCCGGTGCTGGTATCGGGCACCGATGGGGTGGGCACCAAGCTCAAAGTGGCCATGCTCATGGACCGGCACGACACCGTGGGCATCGATCTGGTGGCCATGTGCGCCAACGACGTGCTCGCCCAGGGGGCGGAACCGCTGTTTTTCCTGGATTACCTGGCTGTGGGCCGGCTGGTGCCGGAAAAGGTGGCCGCCATTGTGGAGGGCGTGGCCGGGGGCTGCCGGCAGGCCGGCTGCGCCCTGATCGGCGGGGAAACGGCGGAAATGCCCGGTTTCTACGGACCGGAGGAATACGACCTGGCCGGTTTCGTGGTGGGGGTGGTGGAGCGCAGCCGGATCATCGACGGTTCCCGCATCCAGGCCGGCGACACGTTAATCGGCCTGCCCTCCGCCGGTCTGCACAGCAACGGTTACTCCCTGGCGCGCAAAGCGCTGCTGGAGGCGGCCGGCTGGCGGGTGGACACTTACAGGGACGAGCTGGGGCGCACCGTGGGCGAGGAAATGCTTGAGCCGACGCGCATCTATGTGCGCGCCGTGCTGCCGTTATGCGAACATTTCGACATCCGGGGAGTGGCGCACATCACCGGCGGCGGCCTGACGGAAAACATTCCGCGCATCCTGCCGCCGGGCACGGGCGTGGCGCTGGACCGGCGCGCCTGGCCGCTGCCGCCCGTGTTCGAGCTGATCCGCGCCGCCGGCCGGGTGCCGGAAGCGGAGATGTACCGTACTTTCAACATGGGTTTGGGCCTGGTGCTGGTGGTGCCGCCCGGCCGGGCCGGCGCCGTGCTTGACGCCCTGGCCGCCGCCGGTGAAAAGGCATTCGCGGTGGGCGAAGTGGTGCGCGGCGACAGGGAAGTGCGCTACGTTTAATGGGGGGAGTGTTGGCGGATGTCAGTATTACGCCTGGGCGTGCTGGCCTCGGGGCGGGGTTCCAACCTGCAGGCGATTATGGACGCCATTGAGGCCGGGCGGCTGCCGGCCGCGGTGGCCGTGGTGATCAGCGACAACCCGCAGGCGCACGCCCTGGAGCGGGCACGCGCCCGGGGCATTCCGGCCGCGGCGTTGAGTCCGGCCGCGTTTGAAAGCAAGGATGAATATGAGCGGGCCGTGGTGGAAAAATTGCAGGAGCACCGGGCCGGGCTGGTCTGCCTGGCCGGCTATATGCGCATTGTCGGTGAAACCATGCTGGCCGCCTTCCCCAACCGGGTGATCAACATCCACCCGGCGCTGCTGCCGGCCTTCCCCGGGCTGCACGCCCAGCGGCAGGCCTGGGAGTACGGCGTGCGCTACAGCGGCTGCACGGTGCACTTTGTGGACGGGGGCATGGACAGCGGACCGATTATTCTGCAGGCGGTGGTGCCCGTACTGCCTGAAGATACGGCCGACAGCCTGGCTGAACGCATCCTGGAGCAGGAGCACCGCATCTACCCGGAAGCGGTCGCACTGTACGCCGCCGGCCGGCTGGAGATCAGAGGGCGCCGGGTGTTTATCCGCTGAAGGCGGCCGCAAAGAAGGCGCCGGAAAGCCGGTTGAAACATGCCGCCGGCGGGGCACGTAACGTAAGAAGGACCGCCCGCGTCATGGGATTTAATAATCTTTTCGCGGCCCGGCGGCATTTTAAAGTACCTGCCCCTGAAATCCACCCTTTTGCGGAGTGGAGCGGACGCTGGTATCACCGGTCCTCCCGGCAAATGCCGGGATGCTTGCTCGCGAGAAAGGTGTAAGACCCGGTAAACCGGGCAACCGTCCGGTAACATGTGAAACCTTCGGGCTGACGCCCCCGGGCTCGTCCCGGGGAAAGTCCATCACAACTATGCAAGGAGGTCTTGTTAATGACCGTCAAGCGCGCGCTGCTCAGCGTATCCGACAAGACCGGGCTGGTGGAGTTCGCCCGCGGCCTGGTCGAACTGGGGGTGGAGATCGTTTCCACCGGCGGCACCGCCAAAACGCTCAAGGAAGCCGGACTGCCCGTTACATACGTTTCGGACGTCACCGGTTTTCCGGAGATCCTGGACGGCCGGGTGAAAACGCTGCACCCCAAAGTGCACGGCGGCATCCTGGCCCTGCGCACACCGGCGCATCTGGCCCAACTGTCGGAGCACGGCATCACCCCGATCGACCTGGTGGCGGTGAACCTCTACCCTTTCCGGGAAACCATCGCCCGGCCCGGGGTCACTTTTGCCGAAGCAATCGAAAACATCGACATCGGCGGTCCGTCCATGGTGCGTTCGGCAGCCAAGAATCACCAGTACGTGCTGGTGGTGGTTGATCCGGCACGCTACGGCGCAGTGCTGGACGTCCTGCGGAGCGGGGAGATTCCGGATTCCTTCCGCCTCGAGCTGGCCCGGGAGGCCTTTGCCCACACCGCGGCCTACGACACGGCGATCGCCAACTACCTGCAGGAGCGCTCCGGCGGCGAGGCGGATGATTTCCCCGCCGTCTGGCAAATGGCGGTGGAACTGGCCCAACCCCTGCGCTACGGCGAGAACCCGCACCAGCGGGCCGCCTTTTACCGCGATCCGGCGGTCACCGGACCCTGCGTGGGCAATGCGGTGCAGCTGGCGGGCAAGGAGCTGTCCTTCAACAACATCCTGGATCTGAACGCCGCTCTGGAACTGGTGCGGGAATTCATCGACCCCTCGGTGGTGATCATCAAGCACAACAACCCCTGCGGTGCGTCCAGCGCCGACACGCTGGATGCGGCCTACACCCTGGCCTACGAGGGGGATCCGGTTTCCGCCTTCGGCGGCATTGCGGCCTGCAACCGCCCGGTGGACGAGGCCACGGCGGAAAAGATGAGCAAAATTTTCCTGGAAGCGGTGATCGCCCCGGACTTCACCCCCGGCGCGCTGGCGATACTCACCGCCAAAGCCAATCTGCGCCTGCTCAAAACCGGTCCGCTGATTTCGCGTTCCGAAGAGCAGCTGAAAGATGAATTGCTCAAGATGCATTCCGGCGGGGCGCTCAATGAAATGCTGACCGCCTCCCGCCTGAGCGATCTGATCAAGGACGGCCCGGCGGGCATCCAATCCAGCGATCGTTACGACATGCGCAAAGTGAACGGCGGCCTGTTGATCCAGGAGGCCGACCGGGTGGTGACCGACCCGGCCAAAGTGCGGGTGGTGACGGAAAGGCAGCCGGCCCCGGAGCAGCTGGCCGATCTGGCCTTTGCCATGGCGGTGGTCAAGCATGTCAAATCCAACGCCATCGTGGTGGTGCGCGGGCAGCAGTTGATCGGCGTGGGCGCCGGCCAGATGAACCGGGTGGGCGCGGCGCGCATCGCCCTGGAACAGGCCGGGGACAAGGCACGCGGCGCGGTGCTGGCCTCCGACGCCTTCTTCCCCTTCCGGGACACGGTGGACGAAGCGGCCAGAGCGGGCATCGACGCCATCATCCAGCCCGGCGGCTCGCTCAAGGATGAGGAATCCATCGCTGCCTGCAACGAACACGGCATAGCCATGCTCTTCACCGGCATGCGTCATTTCAAGCACTGATCGAAGTTTCACCCGTAACATGATGGTTGGCCGGGCCGTGCACGGTTGTTACGTTCCCGGCATACAGCAGGAGTCGGGAGGGCGGGGGAGAAAAGGAACCAGCCCCATGCCTTCAGGCCCGGCATGCCTTCCGGAAAGGTAAAGGGAAGGCAAAGCAACCGTCCCCATGCCTTCGGGGAGGGCACAAACAAAGGAACCGGCCCCGTGTCTTCCCCTGACCTCCCAGGGGAAGTGTAGGGATCGTCCCTGTGTTTCCCGGAGCGGGCCCGGCGGGGATATTTTTTAAGGAAGGAACGGAATTGAAATGCGAATTTTGGTGGTGGGCGGCGGCGGGCGCGAGCACGCCCTGGTCTGGAAGCTGCGGCAGAGCCCGCGGGTGAAAAAGCTCTTTTGCGCCCCGGGCAATGCCGGCATCGCCGGGCTGGCCGAATGCGTGGACATAGCCGCCGAAAACATTCCCGGCCTGTTGGATTTTGCCCGGCGCGAACATATCGACCTGACCGTGATCGGCCCGGAAGGCCCGCTGACCATGGGTATTGCGGATTCCTTCAGTGAAGCGGGCCGGCCGGTGTTCGGACCGTCCGCCCGGGCGGCGGCCATAGAGGGCAGCAAGGTGCTGGCCAAGGAGATCATGGCCGAATACGGCATTCCCACCGCGCGCTACCGGTCCTTTACGGACCCGGCGCCGGCCGCGGACTATATCCGAGAAACTGGCGCGCCCTGCGTGGTCAAGGCGGACGGACTGGCCGCCGGCAAGGGCGTGATCGTCTGTTCCACGGTGGATGAGGCGCTGCAGGCGGTGGATACGATAATGAACAGGCGCGCCTTCGGCGCGGCCGGCGCCCGGGTGGTGGTGGAGGAGTGCCTTACCGGCCAGGAGGTGAGCGTGCTGGCCTTCACCGACGGTGAAACAGTGGCGCCCATGCTGCCGGCGCAGGATCACAAGACGGTTTTCGACGGCGACCGCGGACCGAACACCGGTGGCATGGGCGCCTACGCCCCGGCGCCAGTGTGCACGCCGGAAATTTTCCGCTTTGCCCGGGAGCAAATCCTGATTCCGGTGGTGCGGGCGATGGCCGCCGCAGGGCGCCCTTACCGGGGCGTGCTTTACGCCGGGCTGATACTCACCGCGGACGGCCCCAAAGTGCTGGAGTTCAACGCCCGTTTCGGCGATCCGGAGGCGCAGCCGGTGCTGATGCTGCTGGAAAGCGATCTGGTCGACATCATGGAAGCGGTGCTGGCCGGGCGGCTGGCCGGCATGAAAATCCGCTGGCGCCCCGGCGCCGCCGTATGTGTGGTGCTGTCCGCCGCCGGCTATCCCGGTGCTTACCGCAAAGGGGATCAGATCAGCGGCCTGGAGCACACGCCGCCGGGAGTGGCGGTATTTCACGCCGGCACCGCTTTTCAGGCGGGCCGGGTGGTCACCGCCGGCGGCCGTGTGCTCGGCGTCACCGCGGTGGCGGCGGACATCCCGGAAGCGATCAAACTGGCCTATACTGCTGTGGAAGGTATACATTTTGAAGGCATGCACTACCGCCGGGATATCGGCCGCAAAGCGCTGACGCGGGGCTGAACACAGTTTCCCGGGGTGGAAAATGCCTCTTCCTCCGGACGGCGGGCGCGCAAACGGGTTTTCCTTCCGGTGTTCATGTCCGGCCGGACGCGGCCGCAGCGGCCGGAAACTCTTTCGCTCTTCCGGCCGGCCGTGCCGGGGGATGGTTAGACGGATGCTTTAGTTTTGTAAAGCGAAAAAGGGTTTTCCCTTCCGGTGTCGAAGATTGGGTACAGAATATTTTATTCCGGCAGGCCGGAGTGCTAACCGTTTTAGTTAAAGCCGGCGGATTCCGGGGACGGCCCGCCCGGGGCGGCGTCCGGCGCCCGGGGCGGCGGAAACTTGTGCGAAAAGCGCCTCGTGCTCCGGCCCGGGGATGACAGGGAGATTTTTCGATGACCTATACGGGAAAACTGAAAGATCCTTTGCTCGACGATTTGTTCAAGGGCGTGCTCACCTTGCAAACCATCGATGAATGCTACCAGTTCTTCGAGGACGTCTGTACGGTGGCTGAAATCAAATCGATGGCCCAAAGGCTGGAGGTGGCCCGGATGCTGCAGGAAAACCGCACTTACGGCGAGATTGCCCACCGTACCGGCGCCAGCACGGCCACGATCAGCCGGGTGAAGCGCTGCCTTAACTACGGGGCGGACGGGTACAAGCTGGTGCTGGCCCGCCTGGCCGGCCGGACGGGCGGGGAAAATGAGTAGAGCGGCATTTTTTAAACGCCGGGATTTGTGCCTGCTGTCACGAACCGTTCATATGTCAGGTAAATAAATTGTTAAGAAAGAGGTTGACACCGGCCCGGCTGGTAGTTTATGATGGTACCGTATCAGTACTTTAACTAACTAAAGAATGTGGTTGGGGAAAGAAGGAAGCCCATGATCAATATTATCAATGCCGGCAGTCCGGAAGTGGAGCGCTTGTGGCGGCGGCACCCGTCCGGCCGGGAGGAGGCCGCCGCGGCGGTGGCTGAAATTCTGGCCGCGGTCAAAAAGGAAGGGGATGCGGCTGTCTGCCGCTATACCAAAACCTTCGACGGCGCCGCGTTGACGCCGCAAACCCTGGCGGTGACACCGCAGGAAACAGCAGCGGCCATGACGCAGGTGGCGAAAAGTTTTCTGGACGCGATGGATCTGGCGGCGGAAAATATTATCGCCTATCACCGGCGGCAGCTGGTCAATTCCTGGTGCGAGCCGGACGGCCGGGGCATGTTCCTGGGCCAGCTGGTGCGTCCCTTGAACCGGGTGGGCATTTATGTGCCCGGCGGCACGGCCGCCTATCCTTCTTCGGTGCTGATGAACGCTCTGCCGGCGCGGGTGGCCGGGGTGAAGGAGATTGTCATGGCCACGCCGCCCGGCCAGGACGGGCGGATCAATCCGCATGTCCTGGCCGCGGCCGCCCGGGCGGGGGTGACGGAAATCTACAAAATGGGCGGCGCCCAGGCTGTCGCCGCTCTGGCCTACGGCACGGCCGCGATCAGGCCGGTGGACAAGATCGCCGGGCCGGGCAACCTGTATGTCACCCTGGCCAAAAAGCAGGTGTACGGAGTGGTGGACATCGACATGCTGGCCGGACCCAGTGAAGTGCTGATTATCGCCGATGCCGAAGCCGATGCCCGTTATATCGCCGCCGACATGCTCGCCCAGGCCGAACACGATCCGCTGGCGGCGGCCGTGCTGCTCACTCCGGACCGCTCCCTGGCCGCAAGAGTACAATCAGAGCTGGCCGCGCAGCTGGCGCGCCTGCCCCGGCGGGAAACCGCCGCCCGGGCGCTGGCCGGCCAGGGCGCCATTATTGTAACCGCGGATCTGGAGGAGGCGATCGCACTGGCCAACCGCTTCGCGCCGGAACACCTGGAACTGGCCGTGGCGGACCCCTTTGCCCTGCTCGGCCGGGTCACCACCGCCGGCGCCGTTTTCCTGGGCGCCTACGCACCGGAGCCCCTGGGCGACTATCTGGCCGGACCCAGCCATGTGCTGCCCACCGGGGGCACAGCCCGCTTCTACTCCCCGCTGGGAGTGGACACCTTTTTGAAGCGGACCAGTGTCATTTCCTGCAGCCGGGAGCTTTTGCAGGAGCTGGGACCGTCCATTATCGCACTGGCCCGGGTGGAGGGGTTGGAAGCGCACGCCGCCGCCATCGGGGTGCGTCTGGCGGCAGAAAAGCAGCCCGGCGCCGTTCCGGCCGCTGAGACGACGGAGGGAAAGGCCGGGCAGCTGAACGGGCGGAAAACCGGCGCCGCC
>NZ_LYVF01000178.1 GCF_001655685.1 Desulfotomaculum copahuensis | reverse complement strand
CCCCCCCCCCCCCCCCCCGAACATGGGTTCCATAGCAGCAATTACTTTGGTGCTTTATGCTCATGATAAACAACCTTCTTCCCAGATATGCTTTACCCCTTTCTACATATTGGTTTAATTTCCTGCATTACTTTACAAAAAAATGCAACCGGGCGGCGCCTTGCTAAGCCGCCGCCCGGGCCAGCACCTTGCGCACCGCGGCCACTACATCCGCCGCATCCCGATCCGTCATGGCCGGGAAAAGGGGCAGGGTGATCAGGCGCCGGTACAATTCCTCCGCCTGGTAGCAGTAAAACCCCTGCAGGCTGCAGCTGTCCGGGTCGCCCAACCAGCGGTAATAGGGATGCCGGTAGACGGGAATGTAATGCACGTTGACTCCGATGTTCTCCGCCCGCAGCGCCGCAAAAATTTCCGCCCGGTCCTTTTTGAGCTGCTCCAGGTTCAGGGAGAGCACATAAAGATGCCAGGCCGTCCGGCCGTAGGGCGCCTGCCAGGGGATACGCACCGCGGGTATTTGGGCGAAGGCTTCGTTATAAATGGCGGCGATCGCCCGGCGGCGGGCCAGGAAGCGGTCCAGTTTGCGCAGCTGGCTCAGGCCCAGGGCGGCCTGGATGTCCGTCAGCCGGTAATTGAAGCCCAGATCCAGCGCCTCGTAATACCACGGCCCGTGATTTTCCGTCATCATTTCCGGGTCACGGGTGATGCCGTGATTGCGGAAAAGCAGCAGCCACTGGTAGAGCTCTTCGTCATTGGTGGTCACCATGCCGCCCTCGCCGGTGGTGATGTGCTTCACCGGGTGGAAGCTGAACACGGTCATGTCGCTCAGACCGCCCACCGGCCGGCCCTTGTATTCAGCGCCCAGGGCGTGGGCGGCGTCCTCGATCACCGACAGCTTGCACCGGCGGGCAATGTCGTGGATGGCGTCCAGGTCGCAGGGCTGGCCGGTGAAGTGCACGGGGATGATCGCCTTCGTCTGCGCGGTGATCTTTTTTTCTATTTCCGCCGGGTCGATATTGTATGTATCTGGATCGATATCGGCGAAAACCGGCTTCGCCCCCAGGAACAGGGCGCAGTTGGCGCTGGCCACAAAGGTGAGCGGGCTGGTGATCACCTCGTCCCCCCGCCCCAGCCCGGCCGCGAAGCAGGCCGCGTGCAGCGCCGCCGTGCCGCTGGATACGGCCACCGCGTAGCGCGCCCCCACCCGGGCGGCAAACCGGCGCTCAAATTCGGCCACCGTGGGGCCGGTGGTCAGCCAGTCACTGCGCAGTACCTCCGTCACCGCATCAATATCGTCCTGTTCGATCAGCTGGCGGGCGTAGGGCAGCATCTTATCCCGCACCGGCCTTCCGCCCTCGATGGCGGGCAGGGCGGAATCATTCTTATAGTCCAAAGTCCGGCACCCCTTTAACATGATTTCGACAACAAATCCATTATATGCCGGGCGGACCGGCCATACAAGAGGCGCCGGGAACAAGATTTTTGCCGGCATCGTTTCCGCCGCCGTGTGGTAAACCATGTCAGTCCGGATTGAAAGAGCGCTGAACCGTTGCCAAAGCCTGGTCGTCAACACTGTCATAGATGATGATCCGGAGTTCTTGCCGGTCGTAAAGGATGAACAACTGCTTTCGTCGCTTGTCGCGCGGTGTCTGGTCCTGCCTGAAGAGGCCCGGCTTTCCGTTTTGGAGCACTGGGAAATGGATCTACTGATCGAAGAAAAAAAGGTGCCCAGTGCATCCGGCAAAAAAAAAGAAGAGCTGATCTTTCCGTCAGCTGTACATGAACCGGCAAATACCTTCCGGGCAAAAAATCCAAAAGACGAAAAATCTTAAAAAATACTATCCCGCTCATAGCGGTCTGATTTAAAAAACGCTTCGGGTATTACCCAGGGCCGCCCCTTTTTCCAGGCCTCATTCATTTCCTGTAAGTGTTCAATAAAAAAATCAAAAAGATATTCCGGTTCCTTCTGCAGGTTTACCGTGACAAAAACGGGCCGGAAAGGAAAAAAGAAAAGATACCGGCAATGAGCAGCCATCGTTGCTTACGTTTATTGCCCATTAATCTGCGATATGCTTAGTGATTTTCGTTGCATCTCCTTTTTTGCCAGGCTCAGAAAGACGGGCCATGGCCGCCAAACCCGGAACGGCCCGGATGTTCGTCAGACAGTAATTGCAGCCGGCTCAAGTGTCCGGTAGTGGTTGCCAAAACCTGGTGAGCAGGGATATAATTTAAACATAAAGAGTAGTAAATAGAAAGACATCTGACCAGCAAGCAGGCCGGTTAATCATTGACATATTACCTTCCATGTAATATAATATTACTACCGGAGTAATATTGTTACTGGAGGTCTATGCTATGCCAGGTAAGCTGTTTCCCCTTGGCGGTCCCGTATCGGAACAAGATGTTGTGGACAGGGAGGAATTTTTGTCCTCTCTGCAAATCAGATTGTCTGAAGGCCATAGCATCATGCTAGCCGGTCCCCGCAGAACAGGCAAAACCTCACTTGCTTACGAAGTATTAAGACGCATGAAAAAACAGGGATTTTATACTGCTTCGATTGATCTCTTCCGGCTTTCAAACAAACGGGAATTTGCCATTTCCATGATTAACTCTTGCCTGGAAAACAGGACAGGGATTCGTAAAACATTCGATGCGATGAAAGACCGGGCCAAAACAATTGCTGGTATGGCCAGGCTGACTGTTAAACTTGAGGACCTTGAGTTTAGCCTAAAATTCCTTGACGAAACGAATGACGATACACTTCTCGATTATGCCCTGGATCTTCCGGAGGTTCTTGCAAAACACGATAGAAAACCGATGGTGGTTTTGCTTGATGAGTTTCAAGACGCTCTCCGTATTACTGACGTAAATATTTACAAGAAAATGCGTTCTTATTTTCAGAATCATCAGGAAGTTTCTTATTTATTCCTTGGTTCAAAGGAAGGCATGATGAATATTTTGTTCAGCAACCGGCAAGAGGCGTTTTACCGTTTCGCTACAATTCTCCCCATCCCCCCCATTTCAGAAAAATCATGGATGGGTTATATTACAAAAAAGTTTGCTGAACGAAAAATTAAAGTTAGCACGGAAATTATCAAGGAAATCCTAAAAAATACTGGTGGTCATCCTCATGATACCATGTTGGTTTGTTCTGAAACCTATTATGCGCTTCTTGAGGCGGAAAAAAATGTTGTCACTCATGGCCTGTTTCGCTTGGGGTATGATCGGGCTTTACAAACTCTGGTTCAAGTTTTTGATGAGGTTTTAGACGAATTAAGCCAGCGTTTTCAAGTTCGTCATATTTTAAAACGAATAGCCGCTGGAGAAAATGTTTACGATAAAAAACTGAACCCCAATGAAACCAAAAGAGTTATAGATTTCCTCGTTTCCAAAATAATAATCGAAAAAACCGGGCGCGGGTCCTATAGGTTCGTTGAACCCATGTTTCAGGAGTATATCTTACGGGAGTTTTCTTAAACCTCAACCTTGTTTTCACTGGAATAACATTGTGCCGGAAATGCCGGACAATTGGCCGCCACATGGTCGCCCCAAGGCGGATAAGCTAATGAGTTAAGCGCCCGGCGTTTCCTATATGCACATGGTAGTCATTAAGCCAGGAGTTTATCTGAATGATGCGTTCCAGCGGGTTTACGTTGAAGACGTGCGTCAGCGACGGCGCCTCATCAGTCAGCAGGCTTTTGATGAAAGGAATGTTGAGAAACGGCCTGACCGGCGCCTGCGGGTCGTCTAAGATCGGTAACAATGCGTCGCGCACCCCTTTGATGTATGACGGGTGCTGTGAAGTGGGATAACCGCTTTTATGCCGGTAGAGCACGTCGTCCGGCAGCAGGCCGGCGAAGGAGCGGCGCAAGATGCCCTTTTCAATATTGCCGGCCACTTTTAATTCCCACGGCACATTCCAGACATATTCCACCAGCCGGTAATCACAAAACGGCACCCTGACCTCGAAGCCGACGGCCATGCTCATCCGATCCTTGCGATCCAGCAGTATGGGCAAAAAGCGTGTCAGGTTCAAGTAAAAACCCTCGCGCCGCTTCGCCTCCACAGCATCCTCGCCCTTTAGCCGGGGCACTTCGGCGACTGCTTCCCGGTACTTTGCGGCCAGGTACTGCCGGGGTTGAATTATTTCCAGCAGTTCGGGCGACAGCAGGGAAAAGGCTTCATGGGCCACCTCCGTTTTGCCGAATTCCACAATCCAGGGAAAGGTGGCGGCGTCAAGCAGATCCTCACCGGCAAACCATTGATAGCCGCCGAAAATCTCATCGGCCGACTCGCCGGACAAGGCGACGGTGGCCTCCTGTTTCATCGCCTTGAACAGCAGGAACATTGAGGTTTCGATCTGGCCGTAGGCCGGATGATCATGGGCATACATGGGAATCAGCAGGTTGTCCAGCAGTTCGGGTGTATCCAGGGTTATGGTATGGTGTTTTGTGCCAAGATAGTCCGCCACACGATTGATCCAGGGCGCGTCCAGGCTTTTGTGAATGGCGCTCGCCATAAAATAGCGGCTGCTTTCCTTGAAATCGACCGAGTAAGTATGCAGCTGTTTTCCCGCTTGCTGAAAATCGCCGGCCGCCATGGCCGTAAGCCCGCTGGAATCAAGGCCGCCCGACAGCAGGGTGACCACAGGCACATCGGCAATCAACTGCCGCCCAACGGTATCTTCCAACAGGGCGCGGATATGCTCCGTGGTCGTTGCCAAATCATCGTTATGCGGCGCACTGTGCAGCGACCAGTACTGTATAACGCGCTCGCCGCCGCGGGCAAAAATGTGGCAGTGACCGGGACGGACTTCCTTAATATCTTTGAAGACAGCGCTCCCGGGCGTATGCAGCGGGAAAAAATTAAAAACTTCGGCCAGGCCGTCCGCATCCAGTTCCGGTTCAACCAGCGGGTGAGCCAGCAGCGCTTTTATCTCCGACCCGAACAGTACGGCGCTACCGCGCCGGGCATAAAACAACGGTTTTACGCCCAAATGATCCCGGGCTAAAAACAACTGCTGCTTTTGCTCATCCCAAATGCCTAAAGCGAAAATGCCGTTCAAACGGCGAACGCAGTCCTCACCCCACTCCAGGTAGGAACGGAGCAGCACTTCCGTATCGGATTGGGAACGGAACCGGTGTCCGCGGTCCGCCAATTCCTTGCGCAGTTCGCGGTAGTTGTATATCTCGCCGTTATAGGTGAGGGCGCAGGTCCGGCCGCCTTCTTTGCTGACCATCGGCTGGGCGCCGCCTTCCGGATCGATGACGATGAGACGGCGGTGCCCCAGGGCGGCCTTGGCGGAAAGCCAGCATCCCTGCGCGTCCGGACCGCGATGGCGCAGTTTGCCGGTCATCGCTTCGATCAATGCCCCCTGTCCGCTCAAATCACGCTCCCAGTCAATCCAGCCGGTAATTCCGCACATGTTCCGCCCTCCTGTTTGTTTTGCCCGCCCACACAAATGCCGGCGCTTTCTCAGGGATGCAGGACCACTTTCGCTCCGGCACGCCGTCGACGCAGAAAACCCGGGCGGCACAGCGCAGCATGGCGCTTAAAACCGTTCATACACATGAGATCGGAGCCGCAAATGGCGGTGGAAGTGATTTTTACGATCACATCATCAGGCCTTTGAATTTGCAGTTCCGGCACATCCTCCACGGCCACCTGGTAAGGCCCTTTGTAGACAACGGCTTTCAACCGGACCATCCTTTCCGCAGATTTCTTTCCGGTAAAACACCGGGATTATGTTACCCAATTTATACATTAAAAAAACCCGGATGAAATTTATCCGGGACGGTCCGGCCGGTTTTACCCGCCGGGAGTACATATCGGGCTTGCATGGGAAATGTCATCATGGACCCGGCGGCGGAAGCAATCCAATAAACCGTGCCAGGCTCAACATCGTCATAAACAACATTTGTGCCGTTTAAAACCGTCATATAACCCGGGCCGGAGCACATTTTCATCCTAAGCAGGCTATGAACGGCGAGAAGGACTCCGCCCATTCACATGCCCTGGGGCAGATTGGCGACGAAATCTGTTGGTGAAATGATCATGATCCCCTGAAACACCTTAAGTTTCAACAGATGCTCGTCACCGGAAACGATATATTGCACTTCCCCCGCCAGCGCGCATTCAAGTACACGGTTATCCTCTGGATCGCTCTTAATAACATCAAGTTCTGTTCCGGGAAAAACAATAATAGTGTTTTCCAAACTAAGCAATCCCATTAAAATATCCTGGCGTTCAATAATTGTCCCTGCCCTTCTGAACTTGGGCCGCAGCAGTACATCAAAATATTCTTCGATCAGCGCCTGACTAATGATCACGCGAAACTTGTTCTCAATCCACAGATCTAAAATTTTTGCCGGAGGTCCGTTGGAAACAAGAATACCTGAAACGACCACATTAGTGTCCAGAACTATTTTCATTGGTGCATCCTTTTCTTGAGTTTCTTAGCGCTTGCACCTCTCCCGGAACATCCTGTCCGGAAATATTTGCCTGCCCGGCGGCTGTCCTGATTTTTTGCAGGGCAAGCTTCAACGATAATTTTTTACATTCTTTTTCGGCATCGCGCAACCGGCAATATTCATCATAACTGATCAACACACTTTTGGGCTCGCTGTTGACAGTGAGTATCACCGGTTCCGAGCCGACGACCAGGGAATCAATTATGGCAGTCAGCTTCGGACGCGCTTCATTTATACCGATAATGCGTTCCATAAATTATTCCTCCATGGGAACATTATTTATTTCATTATTATATTCGTTAAGCGATCCGGAGTCAATGCGAGCCGAAATGAGATTGTTCCGCACTTTTTTAAATATTTCTCAGCATCTCCACACAGGCCATGGCCAGGTCCCTGGCCGCGGTGAACCATTCGGCCTGACGGAGAAGCATCTCCGCTTTGGCGGCTTGCTCTGAAGCGTATTTTTCCGAGACGGCGCACATTTCCATCTCGAAGCGGATCATGAACGACTGGAAGATATGGGTGAAAAACAGCTGAAACGACGGGTGGGCGGTAATGCAGGTTTCTTTGTGTTTCAGGATTTCAGCGGCAATCCGGGCCAGCGCGTCCCGCTCCGCAGATTCCGGCCAGGCCGGCGCGGTTCCCCGCCCCGGCGCGGCTTTTTCGGCGCCCGTTTGAAAGCTTTCATCAGCCGTACCGGAAGTCATGGACTTATCCCCCGGCGCGTTTATTTCTCCCAGCAAGATTTTGGTTGCACCCGTCTGGTGGCTTTCTGCGCCCGCACCGGCCGCCGCCATTTGTTCCGGTGACAATCCGCCGGCCGCTGCCGACTGATCACTGCCGTCTTCAGCTTTTACCGCTGTATTCTCCGGCCCGCCAGCATTACTTTCCTGGATAACCTGATGCAGTATCGCAGCGTATTCGGCCACCGCGTCCAGCCCTTTGCTGCACTCGTCCACCACATTTTGCATGGCCCGGCGCGTATCCGCAATAATCGCCCGTACCCGTGCCCTGTCCGCCGCGGCGTTTTGCTGAAAACCGGCGGTGGCGGCACAAATGATGCCGGCCGGATCAAATTGCTCCCGCATATAGCGGTCAACGGCATCCTGCAGCGGCATCACTTTCGTCCCGGCGATACGGGCGCCTCCTTCCGTACAGTTCAGACATTCCCCGCTGTAATTGGCGATATCCTGCTCGAAATACTTCAAAAACCGGTACCAGGTGGGTGTTGTCAGCACCAGCTGGCCGTTGTTGCCCGGCACGGCCAGAAGATCGCTGCGGTTCTCAACCGGCTCCTGCTGCGTGCCGTAGGGCGTACCTGCGGCGTGGCTGAGGCCGTCAGCGCCAAAGGCCAGATCCTGGCCGAGCAGGATGATCGGGTTGCAGCCCAGGGCTTCGGCCACTTTGAAGGCCATGTTGGCAGACGAGGGGCCGGTATCCAGGATGCCCCGCTCAATTTCAATCCAGCGGAAATGGTCGAAGTTGCGGTAAACGATGATTTTGGGTCCGGGATAGGCGGCGTACACCTCCTGGCAGATCACCGGACAGGCGGCCAGATAAACGTCCCGCACTTCTTCAGTGCGGAAGCCGTCAATCAGCTTCCGCACCGCCGGCACCCTCTCCAGCGAGGTGACCATGTGGGGCCTGACTCCCATTTCCATCAGCACCTTCAAAGAGGCGTCCACACTGATCATTAAAGCGCGGTTTTCCAACCCCTTGAGCAGGTGCTTGTTTTTGTTCAACGAAGGGCCGGTGGCCACGATCACAGCCGGACGATTTTTAAACTTGTCGTAAAGCAGGTTGATGCCCGGCGAGTCAATAATCACATCCAGGTTGTCCAGCATATTTTTAACGCCGATCAGCGAATCCTGCGGGCTGTCGCCATAATGCATCATCTGATGTGCGCCGGCTTCCCACAGGATGTTGGCAGCCCGCAGGTAGTAGTCTTTTTGCAAGCCAAGAAATGGTGTGAGGTAGTAGACCGGCTTCATGGTACGCAGTAAAATGAATTTCTGGTTTTCTTCCAGATAGCGGCGCAGGGCCAGGTAAAGCTCCTCCCCGTCCAGGCCGACGAAAAAAACCACTCCCTTAGTCATAAAAAGGGGCGCCAGGTTGTTTAAATATAATGCCGTCTTAAAAAGCTCCATATCCTGCTCAATCACAGCCAGAAAGCGGGTATGCTGCGCGGCGGCGAAGTGCTGCAGGAAAACCGACACCTGGTAACCCAGGCCGAAACCCATCATCACGGCAAGCAGGTTGTTTTTGCGCGGCTGGCTCTGCAGTTGACGGTAAACGTCACCCAGCGGGTCTTCCGGACGGTAATAGTATGTATTTGTCCCCGGCAGCTCCAGGTTGATCACCGGCTGCTTTTCGTCGGTCACCACCGCCCGGTAGGCGCCCTTGAACCGATATGCCTCCACCCGCCGGGCCAGTTCGGGATGCAGACCGCTCAAGGCCTTTATATTGGCCTGGTAGATGTCGAATATATTCGGTTCCGCTTTATTAACGGCCATCAGTATTCTCCTTTTTATGTCCGGATTACCAATATCAAGGGACTGGTTCCGGTGTAAATATTTATTCCGGAACGAATATATGAATGGCTCTTCCTTTAATGTAAATTGAAAATAGTTACTCACTCCAAGCTCGTGATTTCGATCTTGCGGGACACATATACAGCATTATTAAACGTAACGTAATTATTTTCCTCTCGCTCGGCAATAATTTGCTTAATAATAGAATGCAACAACTGAAGATTAGCGATTCTTTTAGCTCTAAAGTAAAATATTATGGAGAGAGAAATTGAAATTATAGTATACAAACCTATTATTATATAAAACGCATGACCAAGGTAATAAATTAAATTATTATATAAGTCTGTCATCAAATTGGATACATCCTTACCAACTAGCCCAATCTGCGTTTTACTAGTGCCACTACCATTAAGCTTAGCCTCGATAATAGGCACAAGAATATTTACTGCTACTGATGGAATATTTATATACAACGTCAGAATAGGACTAAAAATAACTGCAAGCATTGAAACAATAAATGTTACCATGAGAGGGTAATAATGAACATTCAACCTGTTAATTGATAAATTATTCTCTAGTAGCAAAGACATTTCTTTTAGGTAGTCTAAAGAATACTTACTATATGTGCTTTTTATAGATCTAAATTTTTTTGAAAAAATTTTTTCTTTTTTATCCAAATCTTTTAGGAATAAAAAATCTAAAATATTTAATGTAAAGAGGTTACTCATGGGTAAAAATAAAACCCTCCCAATGTTAATATTACTTTAAAAGTTGATAAACTTATTACATTAATCAGCTGGGTTTCAAAAGGTTACCTTTTACTGTTTTAATAATAAAGTTGCCAGCCGCAAATCTACTTCATCATCAATATCCACTGATCTATCTCTAGGCATAACATAAGCATATGTACCAGGTCCGTACCAGTTATCACGATTCCTTATATAATCCCAGCGTGCCAGGTAAATTGCGCCGTTAATCCGATAAAAACAAGGCAACTCCTGACGGTTACTTGGGATGCCAGGCTTAAGAAAATCTTTCATACAACCATCTTCCGGCAGGGTATTGCACCACCACGGGTGATGGTCAACTTTACAAACCGAAACGATGGCATCGGCATTATGTTCAATTAGCAAATCCATCGCTTTCGTAATATCCTCAGCTGTACGCAAGGGACTGGTAGGCTGCAGGGTTATTACACAATCATACTTTTTGCCACGCTCTTCCAACCAGGACATAGCGTGGTAAAGCACATCCATGCCCCTTGCATTATCAGAAGCCAGTTTAGCGGGGCGCATAAAAGGCACTTCCGCTCCAACCTGCCGGGCAATATGGGCGATATCTTCCCCATCGGTAGAAACCAACAGATAATCAATTGCACCGCTTTCCCTGGCCGCTTCTATTGAATAAACGATCAGCGGCTTTCCGGCCAGTGGGCGAATGTTCTTTCCGGGAATCCCCTTTGAACCCGCTCTGGCCGGAATTAAGCCCAGGACTGACAGACCTCTATACAAATCGTTACCCTCCAAAACCAATGGTCTCGAAAAACTTGAGCGTTTGCTGATATTCGTCCCACTGTCCGATATCAAACCAGCGGCCATGATGCGGGTAAACTCCAATCTTGAAATTCTGTTCCTGCGCGGCATGAATTAAATCCGGCATATCCAGCTTTTTTCCGTCTGCCACCAGGGATAGCACGTCTGGTTCCAGTACATAAACACCTGTATTCACCAAAAAGTGAAAGTTAGGCTTCTCTTCAATCCGGAAGCGGTTATCGTCAGTACGCAAAACACCATACGGAACCACAAATTCTTTCAGCGCTCCGACTATGGTGATGATATTTTGTTGCTCACGATGGTACTGGAGTAAACGGGCATAATCAATTTCCGCTATAATATCACAGTTGGTTAGCAAAAACGTTTTATTAAGACTACCGGCCAGCAGGGAAAGAGCGCCGGCCGTACCAAGGGGAGCATCTTCCTGAACAAAATCAATATTATACGGGCGGGAATCGCCATTGAAATAAAGGCGGATAATTTCGGCTTTATAACCCAGGCATAAGATAAACTGACTGAGTCCCTGACGGTAAAACTTATCCATAATGACTTCAATGATGGGCTTATCGCGCAAAGGAATCATTGGCTTGGGCAGAATTCTGGTAAAAGGGTCCAACCTGGTGCCCTTCCCGCCGGCCATAATGACCACTTTTTCCGGATGAGCCTCCGTTTTGGACAGAAACATTTCCTGCCACATCAACAATTCGACGACACGCCCAAGATTATCCACCATCGGAACATGACGGATACCACATTCAACCATTAACTGACGGACAGCTTCCGGTGTAGAGCCTGCTGGAAGGACTTTCGGCCGGGGGTTCATTATTCGCTTCACCGGTTCGCGCAGATTTACACCCTCCAGCAGTGCCCGGCGCACATCTCCATCGGTAACAGTACCAATCAGGTGCTCCTCTCCATCCGTTACCAGCAATATTTGCCGGGCCGCACGGTCCATTTTTTCCAGCGCCTGGACGACAGGCAGTTCGGGCGGTACCTGAACATTCTTTACTATGTCGCTGCGGTCCATGGATTGAGCCCCCATATTTTCCACTATTTTCGTAATTAATAGATCAAAAGGAATAGTCGTTCATGAAAAATATAAAAAGCAGCCACCAAAATCAAATCATTTTCCATGTAATCACTGTATCTGCCGGTATATCTGTCTTGGCCAACCGGCCGACAACCACGTCCCACATCTTTGAAGGAATACCTGTCCCCGGCCTTTTGACGGCCAATTTTTCCGGGGTGATTATTTCCCCTGCGGCAATATCCACGGCAGCAACCAGACTGCGCCTGGCCACCCGCATAATTTCTTTTTCACCCGGGCCGGGCCTCTTAAAACCGTCTCCAATGGCCTTTTCCACGTTCCTGATGGCTTTAACCATCGCCGTTAGTTCACCGGGTTCCAGGGAGGCCTTATGGTCGGGGCCGTCCATATTGCGGTCTAAAGTAAAGTGCTTTTCAATCACACAAGCCCCCAGAGCTACGGCCGCTACGGCCACTTCCGTACCCGGTGTGTGATCCGAGTAACCCACCGGTAAACCGAAAGCCTGCCGCAGGGTGAACATTGCCTTCAGATTTACTTCCTCGAAAGGCGCCGGGTAATTCGAAGTACAGTGCAGGAGAGTGAGCTCCTGCGCCCCTGCATCCTGCAGTGTCTGTAAGGCTTCTTCAACTTCACCCAATGTAGCCATGCCAGTAGACAGAATCAACGGCCTATCCTTTGCTGCCACATATTTTAAAAATGGCAGATTGGTCAATTCACCGGAAGCAATCTTAAAGATAGGTACGTCCATCCTGTCCAAAAGATCTACACTATAGAAATCGAACGGTGTAGATAAAAACATAATACCCATTCGGTCGCAGTAAGCCATTATTTCGCCAAATTCTTCGACTGGAAGCATCAGGCGCCGTAACATCTCAAGCTGCGATTCTGCGTTGTACTGGATATTCGCCTGCTGGTAAGGCGCCCTTTCTGCACCTTTTGCGACCACCTGTTCTGGTACAAATGTTTGGAATTTTACCGCATCCGCGCCTGATTTTACGGCTGCATCAACTAGACGCTTTGCGGTGTCGATACAACCATTATGATTAACACCTGCTTCAGCAATAATAAAAACACCTTTTTCAGTAAGCAAGGGAATCCACCTCGTCCGGTGTTGGATAATCAAGTTTTTTTTCAAGCAACCGCCTGTCAATAGGAGTTGATTCCAGAACGGAAACTACCCGCCCGCTTACATTGCCATCTCCATAAGGATCATACGGGTTTAGAACATTTTTCACCTCGCAGCGAAATTGTTCATCATATAATGCTATTCGTATCCCAGTCAAAATGTCTTCCTTATAACAAGGGACATCGATAACGCTTTTCGCCCGAACCCGGCCTTTTTGTCTTTCGCCGATATTAACTGTAGGAACATTGAGAGAAGGTGCCTCGATGATGCCGCTTGAAGAATTACCCACTACAGCCGCTGCATGCTTCATGACTCCCAGATAGCCACCGGAACCCAAACTTTTATGCAGCTTAACATTCGGATACATTGCAGCATATGATTCCCATGCTTGTATAATTTTACTGGATCCAACCTCTATGCCCGGGTAGGTAATAACCTGCTGAAGATCTGGGAATTCCTTTAAAGCATCAATAATAATTGAAACCTGCTCCATAGGATCACAATCCATGGTTAAGGTTTCAGGGTGATAAGTAATTAATAATGTGGGATGATTGACATCAATATTATAGTTGGCTTGCAAATCTTCCGGAGGCATTATCTCACCATGCCGGATATTCTCCACGCCCGGCGCACCAACAACGTGTATGCGCCATGCCTCTTCCCCCATCATTCTGATGCGCCGTCCGTATTCAAAAGTACTGGGGAAATGGAGATGTGCCATCTTGGTGATGGCATGACGCACCTGCTCATCAAGTGCACCTTCCGTTGTTTCTCCTCCACAGAGATGAACAACAGGTATTCTATAAATTAGTGCCGCAATTAGTGGGATAAAAAGCTCAAAACGATCGCCTAAAAGCAAGACAATATCCGGGATTTGTTTTGGAAAAAAAATCGCCGTATCCATCAATCCCAAACCAACAGACTTTATAAGAGCCCCTGGGGTATCGGAGGTTAGAAGGTTTTCCATCAGATAGGAAACTGGCAGGCCATCGTTTTGGATTTCTTGCACTGTCCGTCCATGTACAGGTGAAAGGTGAGAGCCGGCAATAATAAGGGATAGTTCTAAATTTGAGGAATTAATGATTCGTTTCAATATAGGCTTAAGTAAACCGTATTCGGCCCGTGTAGCCGTAAATGCCATTATTTTTTTTCTCAATCTATTTCATTCCTTAAGCTTAAGCTTTTTAATAACCCTCCCCGGGTTCCCTGCTACTACCGTCCATGGCTCCACATCATGTAGCACAACCGCCCCTGCTCCAATAATAGCGCCCTCCCCTAAACTGACACCCTGAACCAGAACAGAACCAGCGCCTACATGGACCAGGGGACTCATCTTAACGCCTCCGCAAATTACAGCACCCGGAGAAACATGAACGTGATTACTGATTATACAGTGATGTTCTATTATGGCACCGGAGTTTATTATTACATTTACACCAATTTGCACTCCTGGATTGACCACCGCAGAAGGTGCGACTACAGTACCATCTCCCAGGAGCGTGTTGCTGTAAATAGTGGCCGACGGATGAATAAGAACTGGAAAGGAAAATCCATATTCATTGACCTCTTTGTATAGCTTTGCTCGCAGACGGTTATCACCGGTTCCGCCGACACCAATAGCGGCTAAAACAATACCTTTTTGCTGCAAATCAGGGAGAATCCCATCATTACCCAGGTACTCATGCCCCCAATCGTCGCCAGGAACTCGTTCACCGGGAGCCGTATAACCAATTATATCATATTTGCCTTGTTTCTTAATTATTTCCGCTATTACCGTTGCGTGGCCTCCCGCGCCAACGATTACAATGGGGATTAGCCCAGCCGGCTTAGGCATATTTACTTCACCTCAAGCAATACCTGACATACCTGCCGAATATCTTCTTCCTTAAGAAGACTGGTGCCTGGTAAGTTAATTCCGTTTTTGTGCAAAAAATCAGCCACCGGGCATTCATTCATATTGTACCGATTATATGCCGGTTGCTTTGTAAGGGGCATGAATAACGGCCTCACTTGAATGCCTGCCGATTTCATTTTTTCCATTACATCATTCCTGCCTGCACCAAATTTATCCGGCTCGATCAGTATGGAGAAAAGCCACCAGTTGCTGACTGACTCCTCCATTTCACACTGCCATTTCAGACCAGATCTTTCCTGTAATAGTTTGCGATAAAGAGCAGTGTTACGCCGTTTGGCATCCAAAAACTCCGGCAACCGCTCCAGTTGGGCCAAACCCAGTGCAGCCTGCAGATTGTTCAACCGATAGTTGTACCCCATTTCGACGTGCTCATATTCAATTACCCCGGGTACCCGCCCCTGGTTGACAAGCAATCGCGCCCGTGAGGCCAGGACGGAATCGTCGGTCACCAGCATGCCCCCGCCGCCGGTGGTAATCACCTTATTACCGTTAAAACTGAATACCCCGATATGGCCAAAGGTGCCAGTAAACCGCCCTTCGTATGTGGCACCCAGTGCTTCAGTGGCATCCTCCACCACAAAAAGGTTATACTTACGGGCCAGTTCCACTATCCGGCACATATCCGCCGGGTTGCCGTATAAATGGACGGGAATAATAGCCCGTGTATGTTCTGTGATTGCCTTTTCCACTTCAACGGGATCAATATTCCATGTCAAAGGATCCACATCGATTACCACCGGGGTGGCACCCACATATAGCACCGGGTTGACGGTGGCAATAAAGGTAAGGGCGGGAACAATAACTTCATCCCCCGGACCGATGTCTAAAAGTCTTAAAGCGAGATGCAGGGCCGCTGTGCCATTTACAGTAGCCACGGCATGTGAGACACGCACATATGAGGCAAAGCGCTCCTCAAACTCGGCAACCATTGGTCCAACCGAGGAAACATAGCCGCTTTCAAGAGCACGGATTACAAATTCTTTCTCCAACTCACCAATATTGGGGGCATCTAAAGGGATATTAAAAACGGTCAAAAGAAAATTCCTCCTGAGCTTTTAACTCAAAGTCACATATGCTTACTATAAAACGATTAAAATTAGACCCTGCCCTGTTCGTTCCAAGCATTGTGAGTCGTCAGCCAGGTATATTGTAGTACCTGGTCAAAATTTAAATCATTTAACCTATGGATCTATTGATTGCCATATTTTTCTGGTATGATTGCTTAAACATAATAAACCTCCGGCTTGTAAAGGTGAAGTTTTTTCCTGAACCATTCTACGGTTTCCGAAAGGCCTTCCTCCAAAGTATAGCGGGGAACCCACCCGGTTAATTTGCTTGCCCAGCGGTTATCGCACAGAAGGCGCTCCACTTCGCTTTTCCCTGGTCTGACCCGTACATCCTCCTGCTGGACAGCAATTTCTCTTCCGGTAACTCTTTCGATCATCCCCACCAGTTCACCTATAGACACTTCCCGACCGCTCCCTATATTAACCACCCGACCCAATGTCTGATCGGAAAAACCTGCCGCTATCATTCCGGAAACGGTATCCCGCACATAGTTAAAATCACGGGTCGGGTTGAGGTTACCCAGGCGTACTAATCGGGCACCCGACAAAACCTGGGTGATAATGGTGGGAATGATAGCCCTTGCCGACTGGCGGGGACCGAAGGTATTGAATGGTCTTACCACTACCACGGGCAGTCCGAAGGAATGGTGATAACTTAAAGCCAACTGATCAGCGGCAATCTTCGAAGCCGCGTAAGGAGACTGGGCATGTAGAGGGTGTTCTTCATCGATAGGTACATACCGGGCCGTACCGTAAACTTCTGATGTAGAAGTATGAACCATTCGATTTATACCTAACTCTCTGGCAGCCTGACAAACATTATATGTACCCTCAATATTAGTTTTTATATAAGCCAGCGGTGATACATAGGAATACGGAATACCTATCAATGCCGCCAAGTGAAATACCACATCCATCCCGGAAAGTGCATTTTTTACGCTGTCGTAATCCCGAATATCCCCGGCATATATTTCAATTAGATCCTTGACAGTGCTTTCTTCCAACCAACCCCAGTTGCTACGGGCATTATAACGAATAAATGCACGCACCTTATGACTACGTTCGACTAGTTGTTCACACAAATGCGATCCTATGAATCCACCAGCACCGGTTACTAATATCCGCAATTCAGTAAAACCTCCACGTTATATTATCACCAAATAAAAATCATTTCACGCTATACAGCTTTCTAAATTGAGGTCTGTTTAAGATTAGGTCTAGGCACATACGTATTAAAGTCACAATTCTTAATTATGCATTCAGTCTTAGCAATTCCAGGTTAAACACTGGCATATTTTCACTGACCATTAGAAACGGAAGATTCCTGAAATAGTATGCCCCCATCAACTTAGCAAGATCGCGTTGAAACTCTCTCAGTGTCTTTAAGATGGCTCGAAAGTATTTGATTTCTCGTTCTCTCGCCCAGCCAATCAAAAACACAAATGCGTAATGAAGGCATTGGAATGTTTTTAATCGAAATATTTTTTACCAATAACCATTATCTGCCCGGAATACATTAAGCCGGTACGACATTTCAATACTTCAAAACCTGCTGATTCTAATAACTTTTTAACTGTTCGCCTTGTAAATCCATAAAGGTGAAAAGGAGGGCCCCATAGTTGACCTAAATAACCCTGTACTTTAGCTATCACACTTTCAACGTCTGGCACTGTCACTAATAGGAAACCACCAGACACAAGTAAATCTCTGGCCAGGAGTAGGATTTGCTTCGGTTTATGCAAATGCTCGAGAACATCGTTAAACACTAAGGCATTAAAGTATGCTTTAGGTAACACGAGATCTTCCAAATACCCTTCAAGATACTGACCACCACACTTACTAAATAGTCTGATCGCAGTCTCAACGGCTTTCCGGTAAGGTTCAACTCCCCAGGCCTCATAGCCGCGTGCAGCAGTCACGGCAGTAAAGCTTCCTGTTCCTGAACCTACATCAAGTATCCTTGCCGGAGATCCTATATACTCCTCCAAAAAATCCAATTCCTGTTCATAGCAGGGAACAGCGATATTTATCACCTTTACATCTTGTTCATGCTGGTTGGGCGTACGGTGGTATTTCTCTCTGTAAAAATCCGCAATTAACTCAGGATTCCACTGGGGGTTGTTATAGGCGAGACCACAGTTTTGGCAGAGAACCATTTTAAATTCGAGTTCTGTTCCCCCGTAGGGATACTGTATAGTAAAGAGATCTACACTCTGACCTCTTTCACATATGTTACATGAAATGTGTCGGAAATAGGTTGAAGCCAATTGAGGGACAACCGATCGCCGCTTTTCTATAACTTTTTCCATAATATCAATGAGGTATTTTGCTCTCAGCTCATAAGTATGCTCCTTCAAAACGCGCGCGCGTCCGGCATCAATTATTTCCTGTCTATCGTCAGGGCATGTCAAATAATGTTTAATTCTTTTTATTAGTTCATTTTTAGAGCGGTAAGAGCATATCTCTTTCCCCACCTTAAAAAACTTGTCTAGATCAGGCTGATGATGCGTGACAACGAATCCCCCTGCTGCCAACACATCGAAAACTCGCTGATTAACAGAGGTTAAAAGCTGCGCTGAAGGAACATCAATAATTATATCTGCTGACCGGTACAAAATTGGCGTTTCGGTCTCATAATCGATTCTACCCCGGTAGGCGTTAGCATCACGTAACACACTGCGCCAGTTTTCACCGCCCCAAATATTCAATCCTTCTGACTCAAGAAACTGCACTATGCCTGAGCGGTTCACATAAGTCAGATGCCAGTCCAAAAATAAATTAACCTTATCAAAACCCGGACTATTTACAAGCAATTCAAGCTCTTTTGCCGATTCTTCTCCTAGATTTTCGCAAAGGGAATGTATACAATGTCGCCAAGTCCATAACGGATTATGTTTCCTTACTCTTAAAAGGGCTTCCAAGAGAAGAGATGGCAACCCAATTTCATTTTGAAGCCTGAATATGGACTCTGAATTGGGGAGGGATCCAATAAAAGCCAATGGAACACGAAATTCAGGTTCCTTGTTAACATTTGCTGCAATTTGGGCAAACCGTCTGGCGTTTGTAGCCAGGGCGAAGGGATACGTATGATTAAATCCCAACTTCCTAAGCTCAGACTCATAAACCTCATCCCATACAAAAAGATGCATCAATGAACAATTTGCCCATTTTAATGTTTTCATTATTAGCTCGGGATTGTCACATATGAGGCAGGCAAAAGGAATGTCTAAATCGTTCAATAAATTAATCTCTCTTGAATTATGGCTTATATGTATTAATCCGGAAACGCCATACATTAAAGCAAAATCCGGGTTAATTGAATGCAATCTTTCTATAATTAGGTTGGCCGGAAGCTTAAATAACTCTGTCAGTTCAATAACATGCACCTCATGTCCTAGATCAGATAAGGCCTCGGCCATATCAGCTATAACATACGGTGCTGCCACACCTGTTGCTTTTAATGCGAGTATCCGGCATGTCATTTAATTTATTTCACTCCCACAATAATGTTACTTGCCTTAACTCTTTTCTATCGAAAAACGATTGAAATATCAACGTAAATGGCCCGGCGTTTTTTAACAAATAAACTTGGACTTATCCAAACCTATCGATTCTGTGGAACTTATAATATTTAAGCATGTTACGGTAAGTCTGGATTATTTGCAATCCCTTGTTTACGCCTTCAAGTTGTCCTTTTAATCTATCCATAGCATTATTTAATTCGACAACCAACCCGTCGTTCCCTTTTTTTAGCTCGTCCAATTTCTTTGCCATGGCCATTCTTTGTTCGTCAGATATATAATTCGACTCAGGATACTGACGATTTATACCATGATCATTGACAGCTATAACGGACATGTTTCTGGACGCATTTTCGTAAATCGCCTGGATTTCCTGTATTGATTTAAAAACAGCAGGTAAGTCCTTAATTTGATCGTTTTTAATGAGCCGGCTTTGTTCCTCCAGCAACCCTTCCAGACGGTTCAAAGCCTCCATCGCTTCTAAAAAGTTTCCCCTCGCTTGCCGGTTTTTGTTATCCATTTTTGTCTCCCTACCCTGCGGGCAACGCTGCCATTTGCTGGGCGAACCAGTTGCTCTGTGCCTTGGCCTGGGCCATGGCCTGTTCCATGGCGGTAAACTGCTGCGTAAGCATATTTCTCTCCTGGGTAAGATTATCCTGCAACGCCTGAATTTGATCGCTCAAATCGTTATAATTGTTTTGCAGGGACTGCACCACCGTGGGGATCAATCCCTGGCCATTGGCGGTGGTAGAAACCAGGTTGGTGATATATCCGCTGCTCAGGTCGGTCAAATCGGAACTGAGCTGCTGCAGCAGGGCTTTAACCGCCTGCGGGTTGCTTGTGAGGGCCTGCTGCAACTGGGTAGTGTCAATCGACATTTTGCCTTCTTCGTTAAAGCCCATCGAGTCGCTGGCGTCATCAGTCGAAATGCCGATGGAGCGCAGCGTGTTGTACTGATTAACAACACCGGTTCTTCCGGAGAAATCCTGCTGCATTTTGGACAGCAGCGTTGACTGAATGTTGACCAGCGTAAAATCACCATTCAGTGCCCCGTAGGTTTGGGCCGCTGATGAACTGGCCATGGCGCTTACTGTTTTGCTGGCCGTGCCGTAGTAAAGCTGATTGATATAGTCCATGACGTCATTGTAATCATTGACCATGGTTTGGATGCCGCTCATGACCTTGCTTGCATCATTGGCCACGGTGATGGTCACCGAAGCTGAGGTAACATTATTAAGCAGATTTATGGTTAAGCCGTTGATAGCATTATTAACTGTGTTGGAATAGGTGGTAACGGAAGTGATTATACCGTTGTAAGTAACATTAAAGCTGCCGTCTGTCCCCGCCCTGGTTCCGGCGGCAGTCAACCCGAGTCCCGCCACCAGGCTGTTATTCGCAGTATTGGTTATGGCAATGGAATTCACATGGCCGGTGTAATTATCCGTGATAATCAGTTTATTATTGATGACAGTGGCAGAGACGTTGGCGCTGGTCACCTTGTTAATCGCATTTGCCACGTCGCCAAGGGAAGAGGCGTTAACTGTAATAGTGGCGGTTACACTGATTGTACTGTGTGAGGATGCCAGGTACTCATTATTAATTATTTTAAAATTATACAGCCCGCTCTGGAAAGTACCGTTCGAAGTGGTGGATAGAATGGACGCTGGCTTGGCGAGAACGATATTACTCAAGGTATAGGCGCCGTTGGCTGGCGAAATGATATTCCCGTTGCTGTCGGTGGCCACGCTGGCGGTAACCAGGTTCTGATTGCCGGACGTCACCGACTGGACGTTGAACGTGCTGTCGATGGTTAAGCTGCTGTAGGCCTGCAATGCCGAGGACAGTGTATTTAACTTCTGACTGAGGTTGTTCCAGTCGCTCTGCTGCGTGGTAATCTGACTCTGCTGCTGCTGCATCTGTGTAACGGGCGCGCTGTCGGCCTGGATCAACTGGTCAATCAGAGAGCCCCAGTCAAAGCCGGAAGACAGGCCGGTCAGACTTATCGGACTGGTCATGAGATTACCCCCCTCTTAAATCCACTCGTTTAGAAACATGCCGATATATTCTTTGAGCTGCCTGGCGGCGTTCAAAACACGTTCTGGCGGGATGCGGCAGATTATTTCATGCTTTGCCGTATTGATTAAATATACAACCACATCGCCGCTTTTGTCGCCGATGACAAACCTTTCCTGGATGTTGAAGGCGGACAGGGTATCGTTGACCTTTTTTGCCGCCTGTTCCAATTCCGTTTTGTTCAAAAGATTGGCGTCGTTTTTTTGCCCGGCTGATTGCGTTATTGCTACGGGCACCATTGTTGGCGCACCTTTATCACTGGATATTTTTTCACTTTGCGGGATTGGCAAAGGGGCAACTTCCGGCAACTTCATCCCTGTTCACACTCCTTATTCCCAATAACATTTCATTTCGCATCTGCGGAACTTGCCAGGGTAGAGCCAACCTGGCTGTTAGCCGCTTGAAGCCAGGCGTCCCTCAATTCCCTTGCCATAACCAGGCAGCTTTCCGCTATTTTGAAATCCTTGTCCACATTGGCCTTGACAGCCTGACGGTAAAGAAAATCATAAACCGCGTGCAGATGGCGGGAAATCTCGAACTCCATATTTAAACTGGCATCCAGTTCCAGAATGATATCCTGCGATTTGATCAGCTTGTTGTGTGCTTCCTCAATCCGTCCGTCACGGATGGCCTCCCCGGCCTGACTTAAGGAACTAACCAGTCCGTCATAAAGCATTATAATCAACTTGCCCGGGGAGGCGGTCTGAATGCTCTGTTCCCGGTAACGCCGGTATGGATTCTGAAAGGGTGCTTGCACCGGATAAACCATCCTTTCTGCCATCCAATTTACTCACCACCGCACCAATTATCTCTGCAGCGTGTTCGGCGGCTTCCTTTATTCCTAAATAAAGAATTTGGGATTTGTCCGCCAGGCGGCGGCCCTTGTCTTTCTCCGATTCATCATCAGCCGGTTCGAAGGACACTTCCAACCTGAATTGAGCCGGTTGATAAAGCAAATTTAACAGGCGGCTGGCCTCCCGGCATTTTTTAATTTTCTCATCCACGCGGTCCAGTTTTTGGAGCAGTGTATCAACCCGTGATTGATTGATTGCCTTTTTTTCATAACATCTTTTCAATTTCTCAGCGTAAAGCATACCCTTGGAAGCTGAAGCGGATATTTTAGACATTTTCGCCCGGGCCTTGATCAGTGTTTTTATTAATCGAGCTTTCTTTTTCTCAGATAACGGAGGCGCATTATTGCAGGTTTTCCTGATGATTTCTCCCGCGGGAAAGTCCTCATTAAAGTATCTATCGATCGCTTCACGGAAAGTCATGACCTTGGTACCTTCAATTTTTGCCCCGCCCTCGGTGGCGTTGATTACCTCAATATTGTCCGGCAGCAGGGATATCCTTTTATTCAACCAATCCCGCATGGCATTTAGCGTTCTGTCAGTCCGGACCGTCCCCCCGTTGATCCCCGTAACCTCAAGCAAGGCACCATCCGGCGCGTCTTTGGCGTAAACTGTGCCGGAGGCGTGCGTGTGCCCACCGGTGAAAGCCAGGTCCTGTCCAATAAACACTATGGGGTTCAAACCTAATTGAACGGCTATATCAAAAGACACATTGGCCACGGACGGCCCGGTGGAAATCCAGCCCTTATCCTGTCCTGTTATTTTCTGCAGCCAATGGCCGAAGAAAACGTCGTTCATAGTCAGGAGCGGCCCGGAATGTTCAGAAATTATGATCGGATACGCTGAAGGGTAAAAGGCAAGCGGAAAGTCCCTGGTGACCAGATCCTCAAAATGGCGGTAATTCGGCAGACTGCCGTCAATTGTAACCACCAGATCGGGAATAACCCCGCTCTGCAGCACAGGTTTAACTGCTGTACCCACGACAATGATTAAACCTTTCCCCTTAACGTCTTTGAGCAGGTGAATATTATTACTCAAAGACGGCCCGGCGGAAACAATTACACCCGGCCGTCCCGAAAATGCGCCGAAAAGCTCTTTCACACCCGGATTGTCAATTATATATGGCAGGTTGGCAAAAAAGTTATCTGTCCACGCCTTGGATAGAGCCAGCGTTGTATTTAATGAAAGCGAAAGTGTATTCAACCCGTCCACCATTCTGCGCTCAATCTGGTCAAATTCTTCTCTGAAAAACCGCGCCAGAGGAGGGTATTCAATAAACTCCAATTCTTCCTTTCCATAGAGATTTACATTTTGGGTCAAAAAGCTATCAAGTGCTGACGCGTCATCGCCCACGAAAAGGTTGATATCGTTATTGGAAAGCAACCCGGTAACCTGCGGCTCGCTTATAGCCATATCATATAGCTTTCGTACCGGTTCCAATACAAGCATTTTTCTGTGCGGGAACCTGCGAGCCAATTCCGCCACGTGGTAACCGAGCCCGAGGCCCACTACCACTGGCACGTGCCTGTCATCCAGAGTCACCCCGGAAGCCCACCGTTCAGCCTCACGTACCGGGTCATAAGGGCTGTGCAGCCATATTTCCCGCCCGTCGGCATTTGCTTTAATGGTTGGAAGGCCGGCACGGGAACGCACGATTTGATAACAATTCGAATCCTGCTTATATCTGGACATGATTACACTGCTTGCCCCCAACAAAATAATTTAGCAAAAACGCGGGCGCCAAAGCCTTTGTATTTGCTATGCACGCTCCGGACGGGGAAAGGTTTACAACTTCCAGATCTTCCGCCTGCGCAATCCTTCGTTCGATCCAACGGCGGTAGATGTTTAATACCGGGGTTGTAACCACCGGAGATCCATCAACACCGGTAACAACCATTTCATCTTGTACCCACAAAACATTATCTCCATGCATGGTGCCGGTGGCATGCATTTTACCGGACGGGTAGGCCAAATCCAACCCGGCCAGCATGATCGGTTTCGCCCCCATCCGGATGGCAATATCCAGGGCGGTGGTGCTCACTGAACCGCCTGTTGCGATCAGCTCCGCCCCTCTTTGCTCCGCCATCTCTTCCGCCGGGCCAAACCCTTCCTGCAGAGCAAGGATTAACTGAGAAAAACGACCGGAAATCACAGCTGGAGAAACAGTTGGCAGTATGATTAGTGGTGTACCGGCATCAATCGAAGTTAGCTGTCTGGCTATAACCGGCAGCGGGTCTGTTACTATCACCATATCCGGACGAATTCCCGCCTTCATCAGCGGGGCCAGGGCGGTGCCCACCGCCAGCACAAAAAGCTCTTTCTTACAATGTAGATAAGGTATAATTTCATCCAGGGAAGGACCACCTGCCGCCAGCAAAAGCGGCTGTCCGGCAAGCCTGCCGAAATAATCGTTAATTAGCGGAATGCTGCTTAAAACCGGCAGGTTGGCATTGTAATTATCCTCCAGCAATCTGCCAAAACGGATGACTGAAGCTTTCTTAATCCGCCATTCATTTATAGTCTCCCAAAGCGGTCCTTTGGGAAACGCGCGCAGACTCGGTTCGTGAATGAGCAGTTGCGCGCCGGATTTCAACAATCCCGCCAAATCACCGGCCAGAACGGCCTGATCGTCTTCTACAATCAGTGACAACCGGTGATCCAGCAGCAAATCCACAAGGTTCATACTTTCCAAAGCCCTTTTAAAACTGCCCAGGCCAAATTGATATACACGCAACTGTTGATCCGGCTGCAAGCGGTTTATTAAAGCCCTTACGTGGTAGCCAAGGCCAAAGCCCAAGAGAGCCAGTGCTTGAACAGATGCAATTTTTTGCACTTCCGCCCAGGACATGGCCTCACGCACGGGATCATACCGGCTATGCAAAAATGCCGGCTTACCGCCATCAAAGGCAACCGCGGTGGGCAATCCGTTCGCAGCCTTGAGCAGGCGACAGCTTTGATCTGCCCGCGCCTGTTCAATTATTGAGGCCAAATAAGAATCGGTTTTCTTCAGTGCATTAAGATTTGTCTCCAATAACATTTTTCTCACTGCTCATAAGTTCCTTTAATAATGGCAGCTGTTCAGTAAAATATTCCAGAAAGGGTGCCAGTTCGTAATCAAGGATGTCACCAACCAACAGATAATCCTGGTTCTCCCAGGCCGCCAACAGGTCGGCCATGCTGCTCCGGTGCCCGCTCAAACGGTCTGTAAAACCCTCCGGCAGAAAAGCATGAATACCACTAACAAGCGATTCGTTCAGTTGTTCAAACCACCCCAGGCCGTCCAGCGACTGCAGGAAGATATTCACGCCCTCCCCTTCCAGACCGGTAACAAAAAATTCCGCCGCCCGGCGTAATCCACGCGACAACCGGGGCAGGTATTCTTTCGCGTCGTCCAACGCTTCCCGCAGCAACTCGGGCAGGGAGCAGATTTTCAATTCAACCAGGTCCGCATCCCTGCAGGCATCAACACTTCCCTCTCGCGTAAACTCACAATCAACGCCGTCAATTTTAAATAAACGCACTACCAGGTTATTTTGTTCAATTTCGCGCATGATCGTGCCGAGATGCGACATAGCCGCGGGTTTATCCTCATCGCAAACCGCGCTTTCGTTCAGAAAGATTTTCACTATTCAGCGCCCCTTTTAATGTAGGTGCTAATTATGTGATAAGAGCCGGCCGTTTTCCGGCCGGCTCTCCGGCTAAGCGGCTTTCCGTCTAACCGAGCAGTTTGAGGATACTCTGCGGCATGGCATTGGCCTGGGCGAGCATGGAGGTGCCCGCTTGCTGCAGGATCTGGTTCTTGGTGAAGTCCACCATCGTAGTGGCCATGTCCACATTGGTGATGCGGGCATTCGCAGCAGAGAGGTTTTCCACAGCCGTCTGCATATTGTTTGAAGCGTATGTCAAACGATTCTGCACAGCGCCCAAGTTGGCACGCTCTTTTGACACACTATCAATAGCATTGTCAATAGTTGTAATCATGGCTGAAGATAAAGAAGCCTGTGAACCCAATTTACCTTGCCCCAAATTGCTTATTTGCGTTAATCCGAGACCGGACATTCCTTTGAGTCCGCCCGAACCAGCAACCATGTTAGCGATGCTCAGGGATATAAACTGTCCTGTATTGGCTCCAATTTGGAATTTCCGGCTGCTAAAGGAGCCAGTCATTAGGTACTGGGTATTGAACTGAGTCTGTTGGGCAATTCGGTTTATGTCTAACTGAAGCTGTTTCATCTCGCCCACAATCTTCTGACGGTCGCTGGTGGTGTTTGTGGCGTTGGCCGACTGTACGGCCAGTGTGCGCATGCGCTGCAGGATGTTGCCGATGGTGGCCATGGCGCCGTCCGCAGTCTGGATCAGGCTGATGCCGTCCTGGGCGTTGCGGTTGGCCTGGGTAAAGCCGTTGATCTGCCCGGTCATCCGCTGGGAAATGGCCAGCCCGGCGGCGTCGTCGGAGGCGCTGTTGATCCGGAGCCCGGAAGACAACTGCTGCAAATCTTTCGACAAAGCGTTCTGGGTATTGTTCAACTGGTCGGCGGCGAAAAGTGCGCTGATATTGGTGTTGACAAACATGCTTTTTTTCCTCCCTTTCAAGTGATCATTTGCTTATCCAAGCAATCCGCGGCCGCGAAAGTTGGATTTCACGCTTCAATAATATAATCGGCGCTCTCCAACACAAGCTTTAGTGGCACTAACCAGGATGAAGTCCTATTTTCCCGCCTATTTCAAAAAATCCACCAGAGTGGGCTGGATGATCCGGGCGGCCACGTTCAAGGCACCCTGGTAGGCGTTCTGCTGCATATTGAAATCGGTAATGGCCCGGGCAATGTCCACATCATAAATGTCGGCCTTCGAACCGGTCAGGTTGAGATTGGCCGTCTGCGCCTGCCCCAGGGACAGGGACAGCCGGTTCAGCCTGGCGCCGACGCTGGCCCGGGCGGAGAGAAGGTTGTTCATGTCCCGATCCAGGTTTGACAGGTCGGAGCCGGATAAGCTGTTGGTGTCACTGTTTTTCAGGTGGTCACGGATATTGATTAGATCGCTGAATATATCGCTCATCTTAATGTTACCGGATGTGCTTGAGTCGGCGTTCACGTTGATCTGCATTGTTACATTCTGACTGATCTCATAGTTCAACTGGCCCTGGTCGCCAGTATAGGTCACGCTTTGCGGCTCGCCGTTGGCGTCGTTGTTTACCGTGAAGGGCCTGCCGCCGGTGTGGTTGCCTCCAAATATGTAGCGACTACCATAACTGGCGTTAGCGTTGTCAGCCACATTATTGATCAACTGGTCCACTTCCTGTGCCAGCGCCTGCCGGTCGTTGCCGGTCAGAGTGGCGTTGGCCCCTTCCACGGTCAGCGTCCGCACTCGCTGCAGGGCGCTGCCGATATTGGCCAGCGCCTGGTCCGTGGTTTTCAGCCACCCGCTGGCGTCGTTGATGTTCCGCTGGTACTGTCCGTTGGCGGAAAGAGCGGTGTTATATGCCATCACCCTGGCTGTTCCCGCCGGATCATCGGAGGGTTGGTTGATGTTGTGCCCGGACGACAGTTTTAACTGTGTATTTTGCAGTTGCTCCATGCAGTTGTTGAGATCATTCAGTACCAGGGTCGCCGTCATCTGGTTGGTTATCCGCAAAATAGCCGCCCCCTTTAGCCCATCTTGTTAATCAAGGTGTCCAGCATGTCGTCCAGCACCGTGACCAGACGCGCAGCGGCCTGGTAGCCGTGCTGATATTGCATCAGGTTGGTCATTTCCTCGTCCATATTCACGCCGGACACCGACTGGCGCAGGTTATTCACCTGATCCACCAGTGTCTGCTGGTTGGCGGCCAACTGACTGTTGCGCTGCGTGTCGGAGCCGATACCGGTAACAATCGACTGGTAATAGCCGTCAAATGTGGCGCCGTTCAGGATGGCGCTGTTCTGCAAATTCGCCATGGCCAAAGCATTGCCCGCCGAGCCGATTGCGGAAGTGGTCGCTCCGGCGGAGGCGGCGGCCACCAGGTTCGGATATGTGAGCAGTTGGGCATTCACTTGAATGTTCCCGGCCGCACTGCCGGTGAAAAAGGTCCCGCCCGCCGAACCGACTGTGATGGTCCCGCCGGCCGATACCTTTAAAGTCAGCCCATTCTTGGCATGCAGGTAGTTGACAGCCGAGATCAATGTTTTCGCCAGCTTATCCATGTTTTGCTGGTATGAGATGATATTTTCGTAAGCGTTTTCTATTCCTGTCAGTTCCCCGCCCGTGTTGGAAATACTGCCGGAAGCGGTAATGTTATTCGAGGGGTTGTAAAGGTGATAAGAAATGGTCAATGCACCCCCGGCGGATAAAGTGGCTGTAGCCGACAAGGTATTCACCGTGGCGGAAGCGGTTGTGGTAATCAAGGTGGCATTGGCACTGCCGAATGTTACTTTTATCCCGTCGTTACTTTCCTGGGTGACGGTGATATTCATTAATTGCGAAAGCTGATCCAGCAGATTGTCCCTTTGGTCGAGCAGGTCGTTCGGCTGCTCACCCATGCCTTTGATCTTTATAATTTGAGTGTTCAAGTCGTTGATCTGAGAGGCAATTTTATTGACTTTGTTCACATCGGCCACCAGCAGATCCGTACCCGGCGACGGCCCGGGCGATGTCGCGGCCAGGTTGTCTTCCGCCGTTTTCAACTGGCTGCTGATGTTGTTGAAAGTGGCGCATAGGGTCTCGGCGCTGCCAAGCAGTGAAGTGCGAATAGGCATGCTTTCCGCGTTCTTGCTCAGTTCCTGCCAGGAATTGAAAAAGTTGTCCAGTACCGGATTGAGCCCATTGGCAGACGGGTCCAGGAAAATAGTCTGCACTTCGTTCAAGGTCTGACTGATGATCTGGTACTGCCCCTGCAGGGAGTTCTGTTCCCGGTACTGGCCGTCCAGAAAGCTGTCGCGAATGCGCTCGATCTGACTTACCATCACCCCGGTGCCGACCTGCTGGGCCATTACCGGACTGCCCAGGGAAGGTATGGTGTAGGGATCGCTGGCCACCTGGTCGGCTCTCTGCCGGGAGTAACCAGGCGCGCTGGCGTTGGCGATATTGTGGCCGGTGACATCCGTGGCGGCCTGCTCGGCATTAAGCGCCCGGCGGGCGATTTCCAGGCCGAAAAAGGTGGAAAGCAAGTTTCTTCACTCCGATCTATGTATTGGCCGGCGAACATTGTACGCGTCGTCCGTTTGCCGCGAGCCGGTATCCGTTATTCATCGGTATAAAGTCCCGGACGATCGGGCGCAAGCGCCGATGAAAAATACCGGTATCGTTATCTACTGGTTTCCAACATATTTCGCGGCCGGAGGCGAAGAGCGGGGCTTCATTCCTGCCGGCGCCGCTGCAGAGCCGGCCGTTTCCGGCGGCTGAACATTCACCGCCCCGGAACCGCGCGGGCTAAATATGCCGGTCGACGATCCGTTCATCCCGGGCGGCAGCCGCGGCTGCCGCCCGGGATGCGCGGGCTAAATGTACTGGTCGATGACCACGCCCACGGCGCGCTGCATGTGGTCCATCATGGCCAGGGTCCGGTCCGCGCTCAGCGTGGTCAGCGGCCGGCCGCTTTCTCTTTCGGATACGCCGACCGACTGCGTCTTTTCGTCCAGCTGGAAGGCGAAGGGCTGATTGAACATCTCCGCCGCCTTGTTCAGCATGGCCACCGCTTTGTTCAGGTCGGTGGCCTGGTAGGCCGGCTGGTGGGCGGAGATGGCGCTCTGCTCCTGTTCCTTTGTGTCCGTGACGGAACGGACCGGCTGTACCGGCTCCACCTTGCGGGTGATTGACGAATCGGATGTGATCAGGGCCTGCAGGCCGCCTGCGCCGATTTTCATTTGCGCTCCCTCCATTCTGCACTCTTAAACCGAGCGGTCAAGTCCCGTTACCGCCTGTCCGCTGCTCACGCCGCCGTCCGCGCCGTAGGTGCCGCCCCGGGCCGCAGCGGTGATTTTGAGCAGCCGGGCGTTGAAATCGCGGCACCAGTGGATGATGTAGCGGTTGGCGTCCGTCACCTGCCGCAGTTCCCGCACGCCTGCGCGCAGCTGCGCCCGCAGGGCGAGCAGCTTATCATGCAGCGGTTTGGGCGCCCCGGCGGCCAGAACGGCCAACCGGTTCTCTTCCTCCCCGCCGGGGGGTTTTGGCAGCCCCGCCAGCAGTTTGAGCCGCTCTTTCTCCCGGGCGGCCAGTTCGCCGGCCAGTGACTCCTGAAGGCGCACGGTTTCGTTGAAGGCCGTCAGGTCGTTAACGCGCAGGGCTTCCGTCTGCCGGCGGCCAGCTTCGCTCAGGGCGCTGATCAGACTGCTCTGCTTTTCCAGAACGGCGGCAAGGCGGTGGAAAAGTTCGTCCGTCCCGCTACTGGCGATAACGGCATCGCCGGCGGCATCCGCGGCGGTGTTGTCTTTAGCGGCCTTATTGCCCCTCTCAGCCCAACCGGTGGCACCTGTTCCGGCATTGCCGCCACCGGAGCATTTGCGTCCGGCGGTTTTGCCGCCTGTCAAACTTCCTTGATCAGGGCGGGCACTCACGCTGTGTTCGCCGGTCATGCCGCGCAGTTCACTCTTCTTGTCCGGCCCGCCGCTAGCATCGTTGCGTTCGCCGGTCATGCTACACCCGCCCGTCCAGGCGCCGTTCTGCGATGATGCCGGCGGCTGTTTGGTACGCGTCGGGGCGGTAGGTGCCGTCCGCAACCTGTTTTTGCAGCCGCGCCACCAGTTCCGTGCGCACACCGGACATTTCCCGCAGTCGGGCGCGGTAAATCTGCAACTCCCGGCCCGCGGCGGAGATTTCCGCCCGGTCGCCCGACGGTACGTCGGCGGTTTTACCAGCAGCGGGCTTCTGCTGTGCTTTCAGCCGGTCGTATAACCCGGCCACCTGCCGGGGATCCAGTCCGTTTATTTTCATGGGTCCTCACCTCTTCCGGAACGCCGCGGGCAATCAGGCACCACCGGCCGTCCTGGGTTATGCAATGCTGCTCTTACCACTTACTTCGGCATATGCAAGCGGACCTTGACGGTCCGAAAAAATTTACCAGGGACGGGTGGAAAGCCAGTGGCGTCTCACGGGATAAAAGCCAGGCCACGCATGAGACATGCCGGCGAAAGAATGCCGGCAGGCGGGCGACAAACCCGGCATATAGCCTGGCATTTCATGAGACATGCCGGGCCGTTTGATCGTCCGGCGAAATAAGGAGCGCACCGCGGGGTTTTTATATACGGGTCGTGCGCCGGCAATGCCGAGCGGTCTTGCCCTTTTGCTGCAGTTTTAATGTCACTTGATGCGCCCGGCGCCTGCAGGCAAAGCCGCTCATTTGTGTGCGTTCAGACCGGCCGCACGCACCGCAATATCCGGGTGCGGGCGGCGGCGTACCGTCAACTCATTTGCGAGCATTCACACCAGCCGCACCATTTCCTCCGCCACCCGGTCCAGGGGCACAACCACCCGGACCGCGCCCAACTCCATGGCTGCCCGGGGCATGCCGAAGACCACGCAGGTGCTCTCGTCCTCGGCAATGGTCGGGCCGCCCTGGGCGTGAATGGCGGCCATGCCTTTGGCGCCGTCTTTGCCCATACCGGTAAGCAGTACACCCATCACCCGCGCGCCGAAGGTTTCCACCGCGGCCAGCATGACGGCGTCCACCGCGGGGCGGAAGCCGCCTTTGGGTACCGGTCCGTCGCCGGGGCTGAGGTGCACGGTGGCGGCGCCGGGGCGGCCGGTGAAGGTGAGCTCAAAGCCGGCCGGGGCCACCAGCACCAGGCCGGGAACCAGCAGGTCGCCGTGGGCGGCGTGCCGGACGGCAAGCCCGCTGCGCCGGTCCAGGTGTTCGGCCAGCGGGCCGGAAAAGCCGGCCGGGATGTGCTGCACCACCACCACGGGCGCGGGAAAACCGGCCGGCAGGGCGGGGATGAGCGCCTGCAGGGCGGCCGGCCCGCCGGTGGAACAGCCGATTACCACCAGATCGACGCGCGCCCGGCGGCTGGATACAACATGCAGCGGCGGCCGGGTGTCACGCTTCGCCTCTTCGGCGGCCGGCCATTCGCCGTCCGCTTCAATAGACGCACCACCCGGCCGGTGAGGGGCGGAAGCAGCTGCCGGGCGGCCGCCGTCCGTTTGCACAGGCGCGCCGGCTGACCGGCGGGGGCCCGACACACCGCCCGGCGTGCCGACGTCCGTTTCCGCAGGCGGCCCGGCCGGCCGGCGGGGGGCAAAAGCGCCGCCCGGGCGGCCGCCGTCCGTTTCCGCGTCTGCCGCCGTTGACCGGCGGGGGTTGGAAACACCGCCCGGCCGGCCGCCTTTCATGCCGCTTCCGGCAGGCTTTGGCCAGCGTCCGCGCAGCACCCGGTGCACATTGACGCCGGCCGCCGTGCGCAGTTTCACCCGCAGTTCGGCCGTCATCTCATCCAGGTGGCCGGCGGCGGACGGTTTGGGCACGAAATCGACCGCGCCCAGGGCCAGCGCCTGCATGGTCGCCCTGGCGCCTTCAGTGGTCAGGGAGCTGAGCATGACCACTGGCACCGGGCATTCCCTCATCACCCGGCGCAGCACGCCCAGGCCGTCCAGCGCCGGCATTTCCAGGTCCAGGGAGACCACATCCGGCTTTAATTCGCAAATTTTGCGCACCGCCTCTTCCCCGTCCACCGCCGTGCCGATAACTTTAAACAAGCCGCCCTCTTCCAACAGGCGGCTGATTAAACGGCGCATCAGCGCCGAGTCGTCCACTACCAGCACACGTATCCGCCCCATCGGCTACCCCCAGTCCGCGTTATATCTACGGTATCCAATCAATAAACGCTGCGTACTGTATACACCTGGCATCTATCCGGGTAAAACCACCTGCCGCAACCAAATCCCGTCGCACCCCGATTTTAGCCCCGGCAGGCCCGGATGTCCCTGTGAAAATCCCATTATTCTTTCCAGCATTATGGACATACCCGCGTTTACGGTATTAAAGGATTTAGAGCCCGTAAAATTCCCGTTATTCCCTTCGGCCATCCCACTTCCAACTTTTCACTTCCCACTTCTACATCGCCCGGTTCACCTCGTAAACCGTTTCCTCCACGCCCGTTTCCTTGACAATCCCCCGCGCGTCCACAATCAGCGCCACCCGGCCGTCGCCCAGGATGGTGGCGCCGGACAGGCCGGGCACCTGGCCCAGGTAGCCGCCCAGAGATTTGATCACTATCTCCTGCTCGCCGATCAGCCGGTCCACCACCACGCCCACCTTTTTCTCCGCCGAACCGAGGATGACCACCGACAGGCGGCCTTCCTCGCGGCCCTTTTCCCGGAACAGGCGGGTCAGGCGCACCAGCGGCAGCACCCGGCCGCGCACCACAATCGCCTCGGCGCGGCGGACGCGCCGGATTTCTTCCGTTTTCAGGGCCAGCGTCTCCACCACGTTGGCCAGCGGGAAGGCGTAGACCTGCTCGCCCAGGGCCACCATCAGCGCCCGGATGATGGCCAGGGTGAGGGGCAGCTTGATCGTGAAAGTGGCGCCTTTGCCGGGGGCGGTGGTGAATTCCACCGAACCGTTGATCTGCTCGATCTGGCTGCGCACGATGTCCATACCCACTCCCCGACCGGAAATGTCGCTCACCTGGCGGGCGGTGGAGAAACCGGGGGTGAAGATCAGGTCCAGAATCTCCCGGTCGCCGGCCCGCGCCGCCTGCTCCGGCGTGAGCAGGCCTTTTTCCACCGCTTTTTGCCGGATGCGCGCCGGTTCCATCCCTTTTCCGTCGTCGCTCAAGGTGATCACGATATGGCTTTCCACGTAGGCGGCCTTCAAAAGCACCCGGCCGGCCCGGGGTTTGCCCAGGCGCAGGCGTTCTTCCGGCGGTTCGATGCCGTGGTCCACCGCGTTGCGCAGCAGGTGGATCAGGGGGTCGCCAATCACCTCGATCACATTGCGGTCCAGTTCGGTCTCCCGGCCTTCAATCACGAAATCGATTTCCTTGCCCATTTTATGCGCCAGGTCGCGCACCATGCGCGGCAGCCGGTTGAAAACGGTGGCCACGGGCAGCATGCGCGCCTTCATGATTTCTTCCTGCAAATCGTTGGTCACCTGGCCCAGGTGGTTGGAAATCTCCACGATATTGTCCGCCAGGTCGTCCGAGCCGTATTTGCCCTCGAAAATGTCTACAAAACGGTCCAGGCGGGTGCGGTCGATGACCAGCTCACCAACCAGGTTCATCAACGTGTCCAGTTTCTGCACATCCACCCGCACCGTCTTGACGCCGCCGTTGGCCGCCGGGGCGGCGGCCGGCGCCGTCTTGGCCGCCGCCCGGCCCCCCACTGCCGCGGCGGCCGCGGCCGGCCGGCCGTTGGCCGGGGCGGCGCCGGGCTGCACCGGGCGCACTTCCACGCTGCTCACTTCGGCAATCGAGTAGACCAGATCATGCACCTGGCCGGGGTCCTCCTTGGTGATCAGGAGCACCGTAAAACCGGGGCCGTAACGTCCTTCCTGCAGCTCCTCGGCCGGCGGCGCGCTCTTGATGATCTCGCCGATCTGCTGCAGTGTCTCGAAGATCAAAAAGGCGCGCACCGATTTCATCTGGCAGCCCCGGTCGATGCCGATGTCCAGCCAGTAGGCCTGGTAGCCGCGCACCTCCGCTTCCCGCACCACCGCCTCCGCCGCTTCCTCCAGCGGCAGGCTGGTGCGATAGGGAGGCGCCGCTCCGGGAGCAGAGGCGTTCCGGCCGGCTTCCGCCGCAGGCGGGGTTCCGGTAACGCGATTGTCCCCGGCTTCTCCAGCAGGCCGGGTTCCGGCGGATGCGCCCGTCGTACCGGCGTCCGGACCGGTTCCGGGAGTCCGTACCGGGTCAACGGAACCGGACAAACCCGCCCGGCCGTCCGCGGCCATGCCGGCCGCGCCGGTACCGGTGAAAATACCACCGTCACCGGCCGTTGCGGGCATCCCGCCCCGCTCCCGGACACCGGCGCCATCCGCACTTGCTCCCTCCCCGCCGCCTCCGGCATGCCCGGCCGCCTCCAGGCCGGCGGCCAGCAGGCGCTGCAGTTCGTCGCCGCCCGGCACCCGCGCGGCACCACCGGCATCCGCTTGCGCCGGTGAAGCGCCGCCTCCGGCAGCGCCCGCCGCCCCGGCCGGGGGAGCATCGCAGGACAACTGGCAGGCCCTGATTCTGGCCACCACGCCGGCAACGTCCACATCCGCGGCCTGGCCGGTAATTTCGTCTTTGAGCAGCTTTAAAGTGTCCAGCGCATCAAAAAGAGTGTCCACCAGCTGTCCGGACACCTGCATGGTGCCCTGACGCAGGCGGTCGAACAGGTTTTCAATTTCGTGGGTCAGGGCGGACATCTTCTCGTAGCCCATCACCGCCGAAGAACCCTTGATGGTATGCGCGGCGCGGAAAATTTCCTGGATCACGGCCGGGCTTTCGCCCTCCCGTTCCAGGACAAGCACATTGTCATTGATAACCTGCAGTTTTTCTTCCAGTTCTTCCATGAACACGGCCACTTCTTCGTCCGTAAACAATTGCCTCACCTCGTTCCGTGTGCATCCGGGCCGCCGTCCGGACCGGCGCCCTGCGCTCCGTCCGGCGCGTCCGGGCGGTCCGTGCCCGCTGCCGCTATCTCCTGCAGGACCAGTTTTTCATCCGCCTGCAGCACCCTGGTCATGTCCACCAGGATGATCAGCCGTTCTTCCAGCAGGGCGATGCCCTGCAGGTAGGCGGCGTTCACCCCGCCCACCGCGGCCGGCGCCGGGCGGACGGACGAGGCGGGCAGGCGGAGCACCTCGGATACGCCGTCCACAATCAGGCCGGCGGTGATCCCGTCCACATCCACGATGATAATGCGCGTCCCCTCGCCGGTGACGGCGGGGGGCAGTCCCAACCGTCGGGCCGTATCGATCACCGGGATTACCTGCCCGCGCAGGTTGATTACCCCGTCCACAAAAGATGGGGCGCCGGGAATGGCCGTGATGCCGGTCGCCCGGATGATTTCCAGCACCTGGCCGATGTCCGCTCCGTAGGCCTGTTCTTTGAGCCGGAAAACCACCAGCTGCAGTTCGGCGCTTTCCCGGTTTGAACCGTCGCTCATGGAAACAACCACTCCTTATGGAAAAGCGCCGGCTGATGGGCCGCAGCGGCGCTTTATTAATCAAGACATCCCGATATATGTATGCTGCCCGGTCAACTCAAATCCGGAAAGTCCGGCCCCGGCGCAAGAGGTGTTTTTCCGCCCCGGCAACCGGTGGCAAGCGGTCCGCAGCCGGCATGCCGGCGGGCGGAAAGCGGCGGGCGCGGAATTCAGCAAGCCGGGACAATCCGCGCTCCCGCGCCGGATGCCGGCAGGCGGCAATGGAAGAGGCGGTAAACAGCGCGAGCACGGGCTACTCCTCCGCAGCGTAACGCTCCTCCGCCTGTTCCCGGGCTTCCGGGCGCAGGAAGGAGGTCAGGCGTTCCCGGATCAGGATCGGGTTGTAGCCGGCCTGCAGTGAGACAATCCCTTCCAGCATCAGCTGGCGGAGCAGCAGTTCCTTCTTGCTCAGGTTGGTCAGCTTGGCCGCGATGGGCAGCCAGAACACGTTGGCGCTGCCCACACCGTAGAGGGTGGCCATGAAGGAGACGGCAATGGCCGGCCCCAGGCTTTGCGGCGACTGAATGCTGCCCAGCACGTGTACCAGGCCCATCACCGTGCCGATGATGCCCATGGTGGGGGCGTAGCCGCCGGCCGCCTCGAAGATGCCGGCGCCCACCTGATGGCGCTCCTGCAGCGAATAGACCTCCGCTTCCAGGATGTTGCGCACCAGTTCCGGATCGGTGCCGTCCACCACCAGCTGGATGCCCTTGCGCAGAAATTCGTCGTTCAGTTCGTCCAGCCGGTTTTCCAGGTAGAGCAGGCCTTCCCGCCGCGCTTCGTCGGCCAGGGCGACAATCAGCTCGATGACCTCGCCGGGCTCTTTCGGACTGCGGAAAAAGGCCACTGTAAACAATCTGGGCGCCATGATCAAATCGCGCCAGGTAAAGCTCAATGCGGTGGCGCCGATGGTGCCGCCGAAAACAATCAATGCCGCCGACGGCTGCAGCAGCGCGCCGGCATGTCCCCCTTCCCACAGAAAGCCGCCCACCAGGGCCGCCAGAGCGCCCAAAAACCCGATTACTGCGATAAAATCCATGGCCATCCCTTTCTCCGCTGATTATTCCTGCGGCCCGTTCTGCACCGCCCCCGGTTCCGACCCGGTGAACTTGCTGCGCAGGATCACAATGTCCACCCGCCGGTTTTTCTGCCGGTCGGCCTCCGAATCATTGGGCGCCACCGGGCGGTATTCGCCGTAACCGACGGCCGACAGACGCTGCGGCGGAAAATGGGCGTTGTTGATCAAATCCTCCACCACCGCCGTGGCCCGGGCCGTGGACAGTTCCCAGTTGGTCGGATACTGCGGGGTATGGATGGGCAGGTTGTCGGTGTGTCCCTCCACGCGGATGTAATTGGGGGTCTGCGCGATAATCGGCGCCACTTTGGCCAGGATCCGCCCGGCCTGCGGGGTCAATTCAGCAGAACCCAGCTGGAACAGCACGTTGTCCTGGAAGCTGAGCACAATACCACGTTCCTCACTGGTGGCCGAAATTTTTGCCGTCAAGCCGCTCTGCTGAATCTGGCGCTCCAGTTCCCGGCGGATGTTTTCCATTTCCTTTTGATCCGCCATATTTTGCGGCGTCTGAATCTCGGTGCCGCTGATCCCCGGCACCACCGACGGTCCCATGTTTTGCAGGATGACTCCCCCGCCACCCATAGCCTTACTTAATGATTCGGCCAGATTTTGAAACTTCTTGATATCCACCTGGCTCAAGGTGTACATGACGATGAAAAAAATCAAGAGCAGGGTAATCATGTCGGCATAGGTAATCAGCCAGCGTTCCATGCTGCCGTATTTTGGCTTGTGGTTGGGCCGTTTCATGGCGAAGCTCCTTTCACCTTTTCTGACGGCCGGGGGCGGGGGAAAAGATATGTATGCTCACCAGTATTCTCTTCAAATGGCAAACTTCCTGCCGGGAAGACTAAAAATTCGACCATGTGCGCGCGGGCATACCGGGCTTTCCGGCCGGCATATATTTATAGTCGGTTGACGGATTAATTTCTTTAGAGCCGGGGAGCCGGCGGCGGAAAGCGGGCCGGGCACGGAAACGGGACAAACCGGGACGGTTCGCTTGCCTTTACGTGGCTGTTCGGGTGGCGGCCGACACGGGGGCGGTTACGTTGTCGCCTTTCGGCCTTGCGCCGTCCCCCGGGCGTTTGAACCTGCCCGCAACCCGTCAACCCATGGCGCTGCGCTATTATTTCAGCTTGCCAGTTCATTCGGCATATCGCGGCTATTCCCCGGCTTCAAAGGTGTGGCATTTGACGCCGTCCTCCGTGTGCACCAGGCGATCGCCGCTGGAGCGCACATCGATCTGCGGGGCGGTGCAGTAAAAGTCGCGGTTGTGCTTGCATTCCTCCACCAGGCATTTGATCCGGCCGGTCTGGTTCTCCGGGTTTACGGGACTCACGGGCGCCACCTCCGCCGTTTAGCATTCCCGCCGTGAACACGGCGTATGCCCGGTGGTGGCGATCGCCGGGCAATTGATTTTGTGCGGCTTCCGGATTTTCACCAAACCCGGCTCCGGGTTGGACAAAAAGGCGTGTAGTTGCCGGGCGCGAATATGAACAGGTGGTGGCCCGCCTGCTTGATTGTTGGACAAAAAGGCGGGTAGTTGCCGGGCGGACAAAAAACCGCCCCCTTGCCCGCATGTATTGGGGGGCGAAAGAACCTTCCCTTTGCCTGCTTTGCCCGCGTGCCTGCCTAAAACCGCCGGGAGCGCAGAATGGATATGATCAAGGCCAGGGCGGTGAACCCGCCGGCCGTGAAACCGGCTTCGGCCAGCGGCAGGCCCCAAAAGACCGTATATCCCCGGCCCACCAGCAGGGATGAACCAACGATCAGCGAGCCGAGCAGGATGCCGAGCACCAGCCGGTTGACCATGGCGTTCAGCCGGCCGGCTATACGACTCATTTCCGGATTTACCGTCTTGATCCGGATTTCGCCCCGCCCGGCCTGGTCCAGCACCCGGTCGAGCCGCCGGGGCAGGTGGGTGAACAGGTGGTGATAGTCCTCCAGGTGCTCCACAATCAGCCGCTGCAGTCCTTCCGGGCTGAAGCGGCGGGCCAGCAGGCGCCGCCCGAAGGGGCGGGCCAGCTCGATGATGCTCAAACCGGGATCGAGCTGCACGGCCACTCCGTCCAGGGTGACCAGCGTTTTCACCAGCAGGGTGAACTGGGCGGGCACCCGGATGCGGTGGCGGAAGGCCACCGTCATCACGTCGCTCATAGATTCGGCCAGGCTGATCTCGCCCAAAGGCACCTCGTAATATTTTTCCCGCAGCGCGTCGATATCCCGGTGCAGCATTTCCCGGTCCACGTGCGGCGGCAGCACGCCCAGGCTTTCCACCGCCCGCAGCACCTGCGGGGTGCTGCGGCGCACCAGGCCCAGCACCAGATTGCCGATCTGCTCCTGCAGGTTTTCGTCCAGCCGGCCGACGATGCCGAAGTCCATGAACAGCACCCGGTCGCCGGACAGGGCGGCCAGGTTGCCCGGGTGCGGATCGCCGTGAAAGAAACCGTGCAGTAAAATCTGCTTGAGCAGGGCGTCGGTCAGCCGGCGGGCGACCAGGCGCCGGTCGATACCCTGTCCGGCCGGTTCCGCCAGGGCGTTCAGCTTGACTCCTTCCACATATTCCAGGGTGAGCACCTTGCTGGTGGTGTAGTCCCAGTGCACCGCCGGAAAGTAGACGGTGGGGTCGCCGGCGAACTGGTGGCGGAAGGTGTCAGCGTGGCGGCCCTCCCGGACAAAGTCGATTTCCTCCCGCACGGTGCGCTCAAACTCCTCGACCATCTCCTCCCAGCGGTAAAACTCGCGCCAGGGGCCGTGCCTGTCCACCAGCCGGGCGACGTCATAGAGGATTTCGATGTCGGTGGAGAGAGTTTTTTCCGTACCCGGACGCTCCACTTTGACCGCCACTTCCTGGCCGCCGGCCAGGGTAGCCCGGTGCACCTGCCCGATGGAAGCGGCGGCCAGGGGCACCGGGTCGAAAGAGGTGAAGATTTCCTCCAGCGGCTGTCCCAGCTCCATCTGGATGCGCTCCCGCACCTGGGCGAAGGGAAACGGCGGCACCCGGTCCTGCAGCTTTTCCAACTCGCGGATGTATTCCGGCGCCAGCAGGTCGGCGCGGGTGGACAGCACCTGGCCCAGCTTGATGAAGGTCGGCCCCAGTTCCTCCAGCACCAGGCGCACCCGTTCGGCGGGCGAAAGGGACGGCTGTTCCCGGGAACCGGCGTGTTCACGGCGCGGGCCGGTGAATTCGGCCAGGCCGAACTGCTGGGCCAGATAGCCGAAACCGTGCCGTACCAGAACATTGGCGATCTCCCGGTAGCGGGAGAAATGCTTGTAGCGCTTGCGCAGGTGAAGCTGCATGGGGGACATCTCCCAGTATTATCGATGCTCCCAATATCTTACCATGCTTTATACAATAATGGAAATCATTTCGCCATCCCGCCAAAACTACAAGCATTCCCGGTTTTACACCCGGACCGGAAAAGTGAAAGCGGTTGCTCCAGACGGGCCGGTGGCGGCAGGGATCCGTGCTCTTGCACATAAACCGGGAAACGACGGCAGGCAGTGCATATATACGTAGTTTGACTTAATCGCCGCGCGGTATTATATTTTTTTGTGAAAAGGCAAATCTGACGGAGGCGTGAATGTTTTTTCCGGCGGTGGCGCCGGAAGGGAGCACTGCATTCATCTGTCCGGAAAAATGCACCTTCCCAAAAGGCAACACCCCGGCCGCCAAAGAATTAATCCGGTGTATTTCCCTTTTCGTTTCCTCTGATGATGCCGCAGTGGACTGCGCGGGGGCCCGCCCCGGAATTACCAGGACATGACCCCGCTTTTCCCTTATGGAACCGCCGCGGGCGGTGTGGGAGCTTGTCAGAAAGATCATTGCGAGGGGATAAATGTGAAAATTGACGTGGTTTTCACCGCCGGCGCCATCGCTCCGGAGGAACTGGCCGGACGCACGGCGGTGGTTTTTGACGTGCTGCGGGCCACCAGCACCATAGTCACCGCTCTGGCCAACGGCTGCCGGGCGGTGGTGCCGGTGGTTGATGTGGACGAAGCCGGGCGGGTGGCGGAGCGGCTGGGGCAAGATGCCGCGGACGGGTTGGAAAGCCACGGTGTGCTGCTGGCCGGCGAACGGGACGGCGCGAAGCTGCCCGGTTTCCCGCACGGCAACTCGCCCCTGGAATTCGGCCCGGAGGTAATCGCGGGCAAAACGCTGGTGCTCACCACCACCAACGGCACCCGTGCCATCCACGGCGCCGCGCCGGCGGCGGCGATCTACGCCGGCAGCCTGCTCAACGCCCGCGCGGCGGCTGCGGCGGCACTGGCCGCCGGCCGGGATGTGACGCTGGTCTGCGCCGGCACCCGGGAGCGCTTTTCCCTAGAGGACACCGCCGCAGCGGGATTTGTGCTCATGGAACTGCTGGCCCTGGCCGGCGCGGCCGCCGCCGGCCAGGCCGAACAGGCGGCTGGCGGCGAAGCGGTCGCCGGAGCGGCCGGACAGATGCCATCCGGTTCCTCCGGCCGGGCTCTTCCCGCCGGGCCGAAAACAGCCGGACACAGCGAGCGGTCAGCATCCGCCGGTGACGGGGCGGGCGGCTCCTTCTTCCGTGCGCCATCCACCAGCAAGAACGCTCCCGGCTCCGCCGTCCGGCCGGAGCTTTCCGATGCGGCACTGGCCGCCCTGCACCTGGCCCGCGCCTACCGGCAAAACCCGCTGCAGATCATGTACGACTCCCGCCACGGGCAAAAACTGCTCGGCATGGGGCTGGCCGCGGACCTGGCCTGGTGCGCCCGGCTCAACGCCCTGGATGTCGTGCCCGTGTACCGGGACGGCCGGCTGGTGCTATAAGAAAGGCTCCGCCTTAAACAAAAACAACTTTGCCGTTATCCCGGCAGGTAGCCGGAAACGCTCAGCACAACCGGGAAAGTGCGGTCAGTTCATCCCCGGGCTTGATCCCCAGTTCCCGCCGGAGCAGTTCCCGTATCTGCTGCAAGTGGCGGCGGGCGGCGGCACGCTGTCCCAGTCGCAGCAGCAGGCGGACAAGCTGCGCGCGTGCCTTTTCATCCAGCGGTTCCCGCTCCACCGCTTCCCGCCACAAATCCAGCGCCTCCCCTTCCCGGCCGGCGGCCAGGGCGCGGGAGGCCAGGGCGGTCAACACCTGCAAGTACAGCTGCCGCAATCTTTCCCGGGCGGCCGCCGGCCAGTCTTCATAGATGTCTTCGGCCAGCAGATCGCCCCGGTAAAGACGGCGCGCCCTTTCCAAATCGGCCGCCGCCCCGCCCGAACCGTCCTCCCCCCGGCCAAAGGCCCGGGCACAGGCCTCTTCAAACAGCCGGCAATCCACTTCCGCCAGCAGCTCCGGCTCCAGGTAAATCATGCCGTCCTTAACGGCCACATACTCCACTTCCACGGGCAGGCTCCGGTTGAGCGCTTTGCGCAAGGCGTGCAGAGTTACGTAAAGGGCATTGGCGGCCTTATCAGCGGGCAGATCCGGCCAAAGCAGCTCCATGATTACATCCCGGGGCGCCTTCCCTTCCCGGTGCAGGGCCAGGTATTTGAGCAGCGTTTTGGCCTTGCGCCGGCGCCAGAGCCGCTCGTCCAACAAAACACCGCCCCGGTACACCTGAAACCGGCCCAGGCAGCAGATCCGCAGCAGCGGCGGCGATGCCGCTGTTGCCGTAACCGGCGGGCCGGCTTTTCCGCCACCGCCGGCCGGTTGATTTTCCGGGGGTTTTGCCGGCTTTTCCCCACCGGCATCCGCCGGCCGGGCCGGGATACTTTCGGCCAGCGCCTTTTCCCCCGGGAGCAGGGCCGGGAACCGCCCGCAATGTGAAAGGCATTTTTCCCCAAGCCTCCGGTCCGCCCCGCCGTTCCGGCAAATCCGGTCATAATAGCGCCAGCAGTCAATCAAAGCCAGATGATAGCCGTCACCCACAAGAGTAAAGGCGGCTGCCGCCTTTTCCAGCAGCGCCGGGGCGCCGGCTGCAATTTCACCGCCGGTTTGGATATACGCTGCCGCCTGATTCAGTCCGGCGACGGCCTCCAGCCAGCAGTCGCCGGTGCCCGCGGCCAGTTCCAGGGCGTTCCCGGCTTCCTCCAGGGCCGGAACCATATCCCCCCGCCGGCGGTAAAAAGCGCTTCGCCCCAGGGAGAGCAGCACGGCGGCTTCCAAAAAAGGTTCCTGCGCCGCCAGCGCCGTCGCCGCCCGGTCGTAAAGCTCACCGATGCGCGGCCAATCCGGGTCCGGCAGCCGGCTTAAAGCTTCCGCCGCCCCGAGCAGGGCCGGAACACCGGCCGGGAAGTCTTCTTTCCCTTCCGGACACTCCCCGGCCGCGAGCAGAAAGTTCTCCAGCGCCTCCGCGGTCCGTCCCAGCCGGAGCAAAACCGCACCGCCCACCAGACGGCTGCGGCTGGTCAGCATCCGGTCCCCGGCGGTGGCCGCGGCCAGCGCGGCCCGCTCCACCAGAGCGCGTGCTTCCTGGAACAGGCCGCGCCGATAATAGTAAAAATAGGCCTGATCCAAAAGAAGCGCCGCTGTTGCCGCCGGATCACCATGTTCCCGGCAGCATTCCGCCGCCGCACGGAAAAATTTTTCCGGCCGCTCCTTCTCCCCCGCCCGGGCCGTCCAGACGGCCAGATAGTGCAGAACGACGCTGCGCAGAAGGCTGTTTTGCGCAGCGGCTTCCCCCAGCGCCTGATTGTACACGGCCAGGGCGTTTTCCCTCTCCCCCCGGGCGGCATAGGCCGCTCCCTGGGCGCACAATGCCCTGGTCAGGCCGGCCGCGTCCCCGGCGGCGCCGAAAGCACCGGCGGCGTGGCGCAGCCAGGCCAGTCCGTCCCGAAAACGCCCGGCGTGAATGCACGCTTCACCGAAATCAAGGATAATGCCGGGCAGGGTGTCCAGCACCGGTCCGGGCAGTGTTTCCAGCATGGCGCCCAGGGTTGGCAGGCGGCCCTGCCGGAGCAACGGCCGGGCGGCCTGTTGCAGGGCCAGGACGGCCCGGCCCCGCTCACCGGCCGCCACCAGGCAGGGAAAGGCTTCCGCCGGGCTTTCCCGGGCCAGGAAATAATCCGCCGCCCGGCTCTGGGTGTCCCGGTATTTCTGCCCGTCTTCCTTGAGCAGTTTGAGCAAAAACGCCTTGAAAGTCCGGTGATAGCGCAAGCCGCCGCCGGGCAGGCGCTCCACCGGCAGCCCGCTGCCGGACAGGTGAGCGGCCAGGGCGCAGCCGTCCGGACGGGAAAAAACAGCGTTAAACAGTTCGCCGTCCCACTCCTCAAAGACAGCCGTGAGCGGCAGCGCGTCCCTGACGGCCGGAGGTTCGGCGGCTATAACCCCCCTGAGCACTTCCTCCATCAGGGAGGCGACGCCTGTGTCCGGACCGCTGTATGCGCCGCCGGCGGCCATCGCCCGGGCGGCCAACTGCACGCCGAGCGGCCATCCGGCCATCCCCCGCCAGACCTGCTCGATCAGTGCGTTCGGCACGGGCACACCGGGCCGGGCGGCAAAAAACCGCCCGGCCTCGTCCCGGGTGAAGGCCAGTTCTTCCCGGCCCAGCACCGCCGCCCGCCCCGCCGCCGTCAGAGCGGGCAGGGATGGCAAATGCACCGGCCGCCGGCTCAAAACAAGCAGGTGCACCGGGGAAGGCAGCAGCTTGAGCAATGAGTCCAGCAATGCGCCTGCCTCCGGGCACCCGGCAACCTGCTGGTAGTCCTCCAGCACCAATAAAAGCCTGCGTCCGGCCAGTTCATCCTCCAGCACCTCCGCCGCAATGTCCAGCAGCCGTCCCCGGCCCGGCCAGTGCGCCTGGTGCAGAACGCCTTCCCGCTCCAGGACCGCGCCAAAGGACGGCAAAACGCCGGCCAGGCCGCTTAGAATCAGCTGCAGGAACACAGCGCCACCGGCATCATCTGCATCCAGGTTGATCCACACAAAAAGATCCGGCACCCGTTGCAGGAAGCCGGCGGCCAGAGTGCTTTTCCCGTAGCCGGCGCCGGCGGCCAGACAGGTCAGGCGGCCGGCCGCGTTCCCGTTCAAAACAGTGAGCAGGCGCTCCCGGGGCAGGTAGTGAGCCGGCAGGGCCGGCGCCCGGAATTTGCTTTTCGGAAAGCGTGGCAACATGTCATCAACCGCCCTTTGCAAGGAATTGTCAAGCCCCGGCCGGATATAAGCGGTGCTTCGGGTGAATTGGTGCATCCTGCGCCAAAACTCCGCCGCTGTCAGGGGTGTCCGGCGAAAAACCCTGCGCCGGACACCGGGCGGCGTCTTGCATAATGGTGCGGAACAGCAGGCTACTGCCAGTTGGGATAGCTGCACCGGGCTTTGTCGTAAAAGACGGCGGCCGTACCCTTTGCCGGATCGTATACATATACTGCTCCCTTGTTATCGGCGCAGATGATGCGGCCGTCATTGCCCACCCGGGGATAGCTGCCGGAATCCGGATCATTTTCCAGCTTGAAGATCATCTGATAGCTGTCTTTTCCGATATCGTGCAGGTAATATTCCCCGCCTAAATTATATACCACCTTGCTGCCGTCCGGGGTAAAGCAGGGATGTTCGGCATGGTAAAACCAGCCCCCTTTGGGCAGGGTCAATTCCTTGATGGTCCGCCCGGATTGATCAATTACTTTCATGCTGCCGGCACCGGCCGTTACTATTCGCCCGTCCCCGCCCCAACTGGCGGAAGAGGTTCCTTTAATCACCAGGCTGGTTTGACCGCTTTTTTTGTCCAGAATGAGCAGTTCATTGCCGCCGTTAAAGCCGCCATGGTTATAAGTGAGCAGCAGGATCCGGGTGCCGTCCGCCGACCAGCCGAGGGGAATCACCCCGTAACCAGCCGCATCATTTCCCTTCAGCTGGTAAATAACGCGGGATGAACCGTCGCCCAGTCCGGCCAGGTAAACCTCCGCTTCATTGTGCGAGTAAACCAGCCATTTTCCGTCCGGACTGATGAACGGGTACTGAATGGAGTGTGGATCTTCAAAAATTACCTGCCCGTCCCGGACCAGGCGGCAGTCGCTTTCCACCCAGCAGGCCGTCCCCGGCCGGCCGGCATTGGCGGGCGCCGCCGGGGCCGGGCCGCTGCTGTTGCTGCTGCTGTTGCCGGCGATGGAAACCGTCTGCGATTTTTCGTTCCAGTCCACCTTCGCCCCCAGGGCCTCACTGACAAAACGCAGCGGAACCAGTGTCCGGCCGTTGATTGTCTTGCCCGGAACGTCAAGGCTGAGCGGGGAACCGTTCTTGTAGGCGGTCCGCGCCCCCAGTTGCAGCTTGATCTGGATGCCGTCTTTGGCCGCTTTTACCGTGCCGGTGGCTTCATCCCAATCCACCGTTGCCCCCAGGGCCGTAAAGATCACCCGCAGGGGAACCAGTGTCCGGCCATTTTCAACCAGCGGCGGCACGTCGAAGGAAAGAGTTTTCCCGTCCAGCAGCACCACCGGGTTTTGTCCCGCCGGCGGGTTTGCCGGAGCAACGGCCGGCGGGTTTGCCGGAACAACAGCCGGCGGGTTTGCCGGAACAACAGCCGGCGGATTTGCAGGCACAACAGCCGGCGGGTTTGCCGGAACAACAGCCGGCGGGTTTGCCGGAACAACAGCCGGCGGATTTGCAGGCACAACGGCCGGCGTTTTCTGAACCGCTTGATTCCCCGGCTGGTTGTTCGTCCCTTCGGGCGGGGCGGAATTCTGTCCCTCAGGTACACCGCCGCCCATAAACCGGTCATCCTGCCACAGTCCTTCTTCAACTTTGCCGCCGGCACTGGTAAATTTCCCCTGGCCGTTCATTTTTCCCGCTTTCCAGTTGCCGTCGTATTTGTCCCCGTCGAGCCAGGAATAAATACCCCAGCCGTCCCGGAGGCCGTCCTTCCACTCACCGACATACTTGTCTCCACCGGCGTAGGTTTTGGTACCCTCGCCGTGCTGCTTGCCATTTTTCCACTCGCCGCGGTAGGTAGCTCCATCCGGCCAGATCGCGCTGCCGGCGCCATCGGGCAGGCCGTTGGCGACTTCGCCCGTATAGACCGCGCCGCCGGGCAGGGTTATGGTCTGGCTGCCGGAAGGAGCGGCTTGCTGTTGCCCGGAACTGTTTTCACCCGGTTGTGGCTGCGGCTGCGGCTGTGGTTGCGGCTGCGGGAGAGATTTGAAAGGCGGCCCTTTCATTTCATAAAGCGTAAAGTTCAAATGCGGTTCGTCATCAACGATTTGAATGTCATCGGCATATAAAGCAAAATAACCCAGGGTTGCCGTCCGCAATACGTACAGGTGACCGGCTTGAATGTCCCTGGTATTGCTATAGGACAACAAGGCGGGAGTAACATTGAAAGCTTCCTGCCCGGCCGGCTTTGGTACGGCGCCGGCATCCAGAAAACCGCCTGCTTCTCCACCCTGGTAGGTGAGACGTGGACTAATGCTGCTGTAGTTGATGGAAAAGAATTCACCACTGCCGTAGGTGACCGAAATGTTTTTTCGCAGATCCCAGAAGTTGTTGTAACTTCCGCCAAAGCCATATTCCCGGGCCTCGCCCAGTCCCAAAACCAGGGGTGAGACGGCCGCCCCGGCCAACTGCCCGCCGGTCAGGAAGAGCATACAAACAAAAGTGAAAAGGAAACCGCCGATGATTTTAGCCAGTCTGCCCGGCATATTGATCACTTTCCTTTCAGTAGTTTGCCGAACTGCCAAACAGTTAACTTTCCGGTAATTTTTTGGTCAACAGCAGCCGGTTGCCTCCGGGATAACGCTGCAGCTCCACCCGGTCCACCAGTTTTTTGATCAGGTATAAACCCCAACCCCGCGGGTTTTCCCCACCTTCGATCTTATTCCGAAGCGAGGGCTCCCGTTCCGGCAGAATAAAGGACGGACCGGCATCCTGGACGGCCACTTGCAGACAACCGTCCGCCACCCGGAAGTTCAGCTGCACCTGCAGGCGCGGGTCGAAACCGTGGCCGTGTTCCATGGCATTGAGGCAGGCCTCGCCCACGGCGGCGGCCAGATCCCGGGCCGCTTCCTCACCGGCCCCTTTGAGCCGCAACAGTTCCGCGGCCGCTGCCATGGCCACCCGCTCAAAACCGGGGCTGGACGGAATGGATAAATATACCTCCCTCGATTCCAACGGATTCCCACACCCTTTTACCAACCTCAAATTCCCTTTCGCTCGCTTCTTAATACACGCAAACCGCCCCTTTCTCCTCTTTTTTGGGCGGTAAAAATCCCCGCCTCTTCAAGAGTACGGGGTCGGGCTTACAAAAACCTTACAAATATAGCCTGCTCGCTGCTTTTGTTTCACCCGTCAGCACCGTCCACTGGCGGGTGGTGATTTTTCACCGCCGGAGGTGCCAGCCCGGCGCAAAAGCAACAAGGTCAGGTCATCCGCCGGCTCACCACCGGCAAAGCGCTCCACTTCATCCATCACCATGGCAATAAAACTTTCGCCGCCGGTAGCGGCCGCGCTGTGAAACAGCCGGAGAAAGCGCGGAAAGCCAAACAATTCACCTGATTTGTCCCGCGCCTCAACCAGGCCGTCGGAATAAAAGGCGATGCCCCCGCCGGGAGGAATGGTCAGCGTGGTATCCCGGTAGGTCACTCCCTGCTCCAGCCCCAGGGGAAGGGCACCTGCAGTCACCAGTTCCGGCTCGCCGCCGCCGGCAAAAAAACGCACCGGGCTCATGTGTCCGGCACTGGCCAGTGTGCAGCGGCCGCTGGCGGGCTCAAAAACGGCATACAGGACGGTGACGAACATTCCCCCGGCCAGGACGCTGCAGACCAAATCATTCACTTTGCTTAACACTGCCGCCGGACTGTCTCCCCGGGGTGCTTCGGCACGCAGGATGCCCACCACCGCCGCCATGAGCAGGGCCGCCGGCATCCCCTTTCCGGCGGCGTCGCCCACCAGCAGGCCAAAACGGCCCTCCGGCAAAGATACAAAATCGTAAAAATCGCCCCCCACCTGCCTGGCCGGCCGTGAAACAGCAGCGGCCTCCCAGCCCGGCAGCGCCGGGAACTCCCGGGGCAGCAGCCCTTTTTGAACGGCCCGGGCCAGGGCCAGTTCACGGTCCACATTACGGTAGACCCGGGCTACCTGCTGCTGCAACCGGTTAAAAGCGGCCACCAGATCACCCACTTCGTCCAGGGAAGTCACCGTCAGAGTCTGGTGCCGGCCGGGAGCCGCACCGCGGGCCATTTCAGCCAACCGGCGGGCCACCAGCAGGATGTCGGCACCTGTATCGGCGGCGACAGCCAGGCCGGCGACCATAGAGTAAAGCAGCAGCAGCAGGGTATAGGCAAGGTACAAACCGGCGGGCACGGACCGGCCGCTCAGGGGGAAAAGCAAGTAGAAGGCAAAAAAAGAAGAGACGTTGATGATGAACAGCGAAATGATGATAAGCAACAGCCGCCCTTTGACGGTCAATCTTTTTCCTTCATCAGGGGCCAGGCCGGTGGTCAACTCCAGAGGCTCCCGCAGGAGACGGCGGGAAAAGGCGAAGTAAAACATACCCAGGGAAACGGCAAGGGTCAATTCAAAGGCGGCATTCTGAAAGGTCAATACCCACCAGTGGGCCGGAATATTTCCCCGGTAAAAGAACAGCCACTCGGCGGCATGAAAAATCAGGCTTAACCCGGCACCGCAGAGGGTGAGGAAAATAAGCATATCCAGAGGATAATTGAAGGATGCCCGCCGGGCCGCGGCAGCCAATTCGTCCGCCACCGGCCGGCCGGCTGACAAAAGGTCCAGCGTGCCAAACACCGGTTTCAGGTAAACCACCGAAATGGTATAAAGGGCCAGCACCACAAACAGGCACTGCCCCAACACCACCGGCAGGTAAAAATTCAACTGCTGTTCCAGGGTGACCCCCTGGAGAAAAGAATTACTCAGGCTGATCACCAGCGCCGCCACCGCCGCCGCTGCCGCAGCCATGTACAGCAGTCCGGCCCGCAGTCTCCTGGATAAATGCACGGGTAACAATCACTTCCCGCTCCGGTTTAATGCGGAGAAAAGGCCATACGGGCCTGCTTGTCACTTTCAAACAGGGCGATGTAATCATTAAGGCCGACCATGTGGAAAATTTTACGGTAATGATCCGACAGGTTTATCGCGCCCACGCTCCGGTTCTCCTGCCGGCAGCGCCGGATCAGACCGATCAGTAACGCCAGGCCGGCACTGTTGATGTAATCCACTCCGGCAAAATCCAGCACCAGCGCCCCGTCTGCCGCCCCGCCCACAGGCATGTTTTTAAAGCTTGCTTCACTTTCACCGGTGATCTCGCCATCCAGACGCAAAAACCGCACCGGACCAGTTTTTTCGACGCGGCAAGTAAACTGACGACCCACAGTAAATCCCCCCAAGTATCCGGGAAAAAGCAAATGTTTTTCCGTCCCGGGAAAAATATTCTACTTTCACGGGTAAAACCCTTTTTTACGCTTAAAGCGGTAAAAACATTGGCGGAAAAATTTATCTTCCATGGCAGGAAAATTATGCCGCCCTGTTAAATAGTAATTTACCCGACATGCAGGAGGTATTACAGTGCCGGATAATAGTGAATTGGTAAGCATGCTCCGCAACGTCATTCAGGAAGAATTAAAACCCGTACGCGAGGAATTGCATGAATTAAAGCAGGAGTTCGGCACGCTCAAGCAGGACGTC
>NZ_LYVF01000177.1 GCF_001655685.1 Desulfotomaculum copahuensis | reverse complement strand
AGTGCCAACGGCGGGGTGGAAACAAAAACCACCCCGCCGGGCAGTTTATGCACCAGCGAGATTAAACCCATGAAGATGGTCAGGTTTAATGATGTGCCGGCGTTGATTATACCGGCCAGGGCGGGAAATACCAGGCCGGTCAGGGAGGCGCCCGCGCCCAGGGCCATGATTATCCCGGTCAGCGGTACGGCAACCAGATTGGCGACCAGGGAAACCGGGGAAACCAGGTTGTAATAAAAGGCCACCAGGGGCAGGGTGGCCAGTTGCGCGGCCAAAGAGACCCAGAGAGTGCCCCGCAGCCAGACGGGCATTGGCGTCAGCCGCTGGCACAGCCGGTCCAACTCCGGACCAAGGTAAAGTATGCCCCAGGTGGCGGCGAAGGAAAGCTGGAACCCGATGTCGTACAGGGAGAGCGGGCGCCAGATCAGACAGACCAGGGCGGCCGCCGCCAGGGTGGTCGGCCAGTCCCGTTCCCGGCCCAGGTGGTCGGCCCAGAGCAGCATCAATGCCATCACAGTGGAACGGATCACCGCCGGCCCCGGACCGCTCAGGATGGCGTATAAAATCAGCACGGCGCTGGCCGCCGGTGCCGTGACGGCATGAGGCAGGCGTAAAACGCCGGCCAGAATCAGCACGGCACCCAGGACCAGCCCCACGTGCAGGCCGCTGACGCTCAGGATGTGCACCACCCCGGACTCACTGAACACCTGCCGGGTACGGCTGTCGATTTCCCCCTGGGCGCCGAAAACAATGCCGTTCACCAGCGCCGCTTGCTCCGGCGGCAAAGTGGCCCGGCTCACGGCCAGCAATTTTTCTTTCAGGGCAAGCACGGACCGCAGCACCGGGTTGCCGCCCACCCCCAGTTTGCGGATGGCAGGCGGATCGCGCACCAGAAATACGGCCCCAATCCCCTGCCGGGCCAGATAAGCGCGGTAATCAAACTCGCCCGGATTGCCGGCATCCTGCGGCCGGGTGAACAAACCGTGCAGGCGCAAGCGATCCCCGTACGAATAAACCGGACCCGCCGCCGGGGCGCGCACCAGCACCGGCACACGCAGCGCCCGGTCTTCCCGTCCGATCACAATCCGGGCCATATCCAGCAAATAATAAACCCGGTCGGAGCGGATATCGGCCTCACGGATCACACTTCCTTCAATAGTCGCCCAGTGACCGTCGTAGCGGTCCAAATCCGGGGGAATACCGGCCACGGCCAGGGCGGCCAGGGAAAAGCCAAGCGAAAAAAAGACGGCAAAGAACAGCCAGCGGTTAAAAGACCAGCATAAAAAGTAACCCAGTCCGGCGGCAATGAAAAGGCTCCCGCAAACCAACAGGGCCGTAGCGGGGGGCAAGGTGAGCCAGCCGGCTGTGATCACACCGGCCACAAAGGCAAGGGTTAAATAGACCAGCGGCCTGTTGGGCAAGGAAAACACTCCGGATCAAATTTATTCATTTGCTTCGTCCCCATCGTCGCGGGAGGAACCGTTCAACTACGGGCATATTTTCGCTCTACTGAGGCCATGCTAAACGGGGGTGATTTGATGAGTCACAAAAAAGAAAACGATCAACTGCGCACGGAAAGACAACTGGATTATCTGAAATGGGAAACCGCCAGGGAACTGGGCCAGGACGATCTGTCCAACGCCGAGAGTCAATTGGGCCTGGAGGAAACGGGCTGGACCGACAGTGCCGAAACGCGTTCCTTGAGCAAGGAGGCGGAAGAAGCTCTGGCGGAAGAAGGCGGCCACAAGGCAGAACGAAACTTGCACGATCGTTTGTAACAGCAGAACCATCACAGTTTGCCGGCAGTCCGGCTTCAGGTCACCGGCATGCGTTCCCAGGACGGTTTGCTACAGCGAAAATCCTGTTAAGGTAAAAATGGCCGCTCTTGAAGGCGGTGATCGTACCGGAGGAGCGGGCTTCTACGGTACGGAAACAAAACATGACGCGACCACCAGCCTCTTCATTTGCGGGTTATGTTCAAATCATGGCCGTTTGCTACGGGTATATCCCCGGAAATATGTTACACCATAAACTCGCGTTGCGCGCCGGCGACCCGGCGCACATATTGCTGCGTCTCCCGGTAGGGCGGAATGCCGCCGTAGCGATCCACCGCCCCGGGGCCGGCGTTGTAGGCGGCCAGGGCAAGGTCCGTACGGCCGTGATAGCGGTCCAGCAGGTTACGCAAATAGCGGGCGCCGCCCTCCAGATTCTGCCGCGGATCCCAGGGGTTGTCCACACCCAGGGCGGCGGCGGTGGCCGGCATCAACTGCATCAAGCCCTGCGCCCCGGCCGGCGAAAAAGCGGCTGGATTCCAGCCGGATTCCACCCTGGCCACCGCCTTGAGCAGTGCCGGGTCCAGCCCGTAGCGGGCGGCCGCATCATTGAACAAGCCGTCCAGTTGGACCGGCGGCTGTTGCCCGGAAACAATGCCGGCCGGCGGCGATCCCGGACCTGCTGCCGGCACCGGGCCGCCGTTGCCGGCGGCTTCCGCCCGCGCCGGCATACCGCGGACAAAGGCGTCCGGCCGGCCGAAGAGCGGGAAAAGCCAGGCGAGCAGCCCGGACGGTCCGCCCCCGGCAAGTGAAGCCAGCAGGGCGGCCGTGAGCAGGGACGGTCCCGCCGCCGGCAGCCCCGCCGGGCGTCCCCCGGACGGCCCCGGTGCCTCCGTGCCGTCAGCGTTCATATCATCCAGCATTTGTGAGAGTAAAACGGCAAATGCGGTGTCAACCGTACCGTTCCGGGAGGAAGACAAGGTGGATGTCTGCCCGGTTCCCCCCACCGTCAGGGGTTGAATCATATCCAGATACATAAAATTACTCCCTTCGCCGCCCGGTGTTCCCTGTTCTTGAATAATGCAATCCCAACGGCCATGATTTTTGAACGCAACCTACAAATGAAAAAGACTGGCGGACGTAACTTCAGGGGCTTTCGTCATTAATTGACAGCAATAAAGTCTTTCAGCTGCTCATATTTCTTATCGCCAATTCCGGAGACATTCTTGATATCCTCCGGAGTCTTAAACAGGCCTTTGGTTTCCCGGTACTGGATGATGCGCTGGGCCAGGGCCGGACCGATGCCGGGCAGGGCGTCCAACTCGGAGGGGCCGGCGGTGTTGATGTTGACCATCCCGACCGGACCGCCGGACTTACTCCTGGCGGAACCCCCCCCGCCGGCGGCGGGGGCCGCGAACGGGCCGGTCCCGTTTGTCGACCCGCCGGATGGAGCGGCATGGCCGCCGCCGGAACCGGACGCCATCCCCGGTGCGGCCGGATTAGCCGCAGCCGCTTCCTGCCGGGTGGGCACCACCACCTTCTGCCCGTCAGGCAGCGGGGCGGCCAGGTTCAACGCCTCCAGCGCCGCGTCCGGACGGGGCACGGCGCGGTCAATGGCGTCGCCCCAACGGGCGCCGGACGGCAAACGGTAACGGCCGGGTTTTTCCACCGCCCCGACCACATAGGCCTCAATTTCTTTGGCCGGGGACTGGGCGGCATCCGCCGGCGCAAGCTGTTCCAGGGAAGGCTTGTCCCCGGCGGCGGCCCGGTTCTGCCAAACTGCATAGCGGTATCCCCCGCCGAAAACAAGCACGGCGAGCACAACCAAAACAGCCAATTGCTGGCGGCGTTCAAGCTGAAACATATAATCTTCACCCGTAAAAAAACTATTGCCGGATAATTCTACCCGGTGAAACATTTTCCTGCAGAATATGTTTTCGGATGGCAGTTTTCAACATCAAAAAATTATTTCGTCTGTCCGGTCACATGGCGCATCACGGCACACTTGCCCGGCCAGAATATATCCGGAGGTGGTATGATGACCACAAAAAAAAGAAAACACCGGCCGGCGGCCCGGAAAGAAAAACCCTGGCTCGCCCCCGGCAATGAGGAACTGATGGCACTGCCGGCCACGCCGGAAGAAAAACGGCATGGCGACTATACCGTGGTCACCGGCCTTTCCTATGATGAAGTTGATCCCGGATTCAGGTAAGCCGGCCTCACTTTAAACCGAACTTTTGCCGCCAGGCGGGCGAATTCAACGCGCCCAGCGGATCGTGACCCAACAGGGGATCCCTCACCGCCAGAGTGGTCACCGGCACCGGCGAGTGCTTTTGCAGCACTATGTCCGGACCGGCGCAAAGGCCGGTATCCACATGCAACTCAACCGGCGAACAATTTAAATAGGCGATAAGTTCCTGCAGGGCGAATATTCTTTTCTCCCCCGGCGTCACCCGGCGCCGCGCCAGTTGTCCGGAACCGGACGGGCAGAGACGGCAGCAGGCCGTTTCCACGGTGAAATGACGTTTCAATATGCGGGCCAGTTCATGTGCCTCCCGTTCCAGCTGACAACAGAAAACCAGCCCCAGATGCCGGTAGCCGACCTCATGACAAAAATCGATCAATTCTTCCAGTCTTGAACGGACATCCGGCATTTGCACCCCTCCCGTCAAATGAGAAACCCGGCCGGCAAAAAATCCGTACCGGCCGGGGAAAGCCGCCGCTTATTCCACGTCCTTGAAGCGGACCATCGGACATTTCTTGCACACGTCCAACCCGGGCCACTCGGTGCCGGTACAGGGGAAGGAAGCACCGTTGGATACCTCCGTCCGGTAGGCCAGCTGCCTGGCCACATCCAGAATCTGATCACCCGGAATGAAGACGTTTACCTCACCCTTTTCCGTTTTACCGGAGGTATAGCTGCCGGAACACATCGTATTCATGTTCGGTTTGTGGTTCAAATATGTCCACACGGCGCCGCCGCAAACCGCCGAATTGACCGTATGATTGAACTGCAGCGGATGCACTTTGAAGGCACCGATGTAATCGTTCAGAATATGGTAGGCCTGCAGCGGGTTGCAGACAAACATGACCACGTCCGGATCCACCGGCGTCTTGGCCAGCGGGGCGGTCATGAAAACCTTCATTTCCCCCAGCGGCAGGCGCGGTTTGGTGGCCAGCACCTGTCTGGCGAACTCCTCGTCCGCCACATACTTGAAATGACCTTTGGCTTCTTCATCGGAAGGAGCGGTATAGCCAAAAGTGGTCAGGCAATTTTCACACAATATGTTTTCATTGCTCCCCTTGAGCACATAATTGGCCATCCGGGAGGCCGCCGTAAACTGGCAGAAAGTAAGCTTGGCGGCCGCCCTTTTTTCCGCCTGGTATTGATCCGCTTCTTCCGTTGATTTGAAAAACTTGATCGCCACCGGATGGTAATCCAGCTTCAACAAACGCTCGAACAGTTCCTGTGCTTCGGCATAAGTCATCGGTGCCTTTGGATCGGTCAATTCAATCTTCTCCTTTCAAAATTGCACGGCAGTAGCAGGCCGGTTGGATAATATATAAACCCGGGGGTATTGCTTTCCAGATTTGTTTTCCGGGAGCCGGAAGGCCCGGCCCCCGGCTCCGTCTTAGATAATTTTAATCCCGGTGGCATGCTGGATAATGGCGCCAAAAACATAACCGATGCCAATGTAAGTCAGCACTACGGCCAGAAAGCCCTTCAGATAGATACCCTTGATATACTTGGAAAGGGTGGGACCCAGGTAGGAACCGATTAAAATGCCAATCAGCTCAAAACCAATCATGGCATAATCCAGATGGCTACCCATGCGCAGGTAGTTGCCGATGCTGGTGAGCGACGAAACCAGGATGGACATGGTGGAAGTACCGGCCACGATGAACATGGGAAAACCGAGCATACTGCTCAGGTAGGGCACCAGCAGGAAGCCGCCGCCCACCCCGAGGGCCGCCGAGATGATGGCCACAAACATACCGGCCAGAAAGGGGGACAGGGCGTTATAACGAAAAGTTTCCCCGCCGAAGGTAAAGGTGTTGCTCATGCCCATTTCACTGAAATTCACGCCGATTTCCTTGATCTCGTTCAGTTTGCCGGCCGCCTTCAGCTCCTTTACTTTGGCTTCGAAGGCCTTGGTGGCCTTTTTCACTTTTTGCTGCCTGTCCCGGAAACCGGGGGTCAGCTCATACCACATCCGTCCGGCAATCACGAAAGTGATTAATCCGAAAAGGGGCTGATATGACTTCATGTCCGGCAGATAGGTATGGGAAAGATAAGAACCGATCAGCGCCCCGACAATGCCGCCCAGGCCCAGGACAACGGCGGCCGGCACCACCAGCCGTTTTTCCCGCAGATACAAAGGGGTGGAAATGATCGGGCTGACCAGGGTGAGGATCTGGTTCATCGGCTTGATCACATTGGCCTTTTTCATCCCGAAAATGGTGATATGACCCACCCCGGCCAGGATGCCGCCGGCGGCGCCGATGGTGGAAAACACGAAACCGACAAACAACATCCAGAGCACGATGACTATGGGGTTGACGGTGACTCCCGCTACATGAAAGAACATTTATTGCACCTCCGAAAATCTTATCCCGGTTTATTTAACTGCCGGGTTGACCAGGACACCGCTTGTACGTTTCCGTACCAGCCAGCGGGCGGCATAGAATAGAATCATGCCCAGCGGATACCAGACAATTACGCCAACCTGGCTGCCAATCAGCGGCAGGTCGAAAGGCAGTGTGAAATACGGAAAATGTATACTAATCAGCCACATGACCAGCGCATGAGGGATCAGATAACCAATCCCGTCCAGGAAACACCAGGTCAGGTATTCGCAAAACATCTCGTTCATTTCCCTCTGCAGCAAAGAATACATGACCTTATTTTCACTTTCCAGGGCGAGGGAAGACAACTCCCTGTATTCAGCCATTCGCGACATTAGTTTCTCTTGTTTTCCCCGGTGTGGATGAAGTATTTTGTCAATCATTTTGATCCATACATTCATAATAATTCCCCGCCTAACAAACCAGTTTTAACCTTCCCTTAACTTTTATACCGGCCCGTATCATGCCGCGTTTTTATTCCCATCCTTAACCGATATACCTCCCCCCTCAATTAATAATTTCTTAACAAAACTCTCTCTAAAAGATAACAAATTAATGCATACATCAATGTCAGCCGGACGACAAAAGGACGTCATCTTAACGACATTCAGCCTGTCGGAAAGATGACGTCCCCAGTGTCATATATGCGACATTAACTTGACATTTGATTATAACGTTAAGTTATAATCAAATGTGCTTAATTCCGGCGTCAGACGGCAGCTTGCCGGAAAAGGCGGCCTTCCAGAGGCCGCCTTTTACTACATGATCCATCGCGCCAGTTTGTCCGGGTTGACAATGTTGATTTCCCGTCCCTCATAGGCGATGCTGTTTTCGTGTTTGAAAGTATTCAACAGCGAGGTAACCGTCTGCCGGGATGCCCCCACCATGTTGGCCAATTCCTCGTGAGTGAGCTGCAAGCCAATTTTAATACCGCTCTTTGTTTCCACCCCGCAGCGCTCGCCCATCTTCAACAAGGTGAGGGCCAGGCGGCCGGGCGCCTGCCAGCTGACCATTTCATGAATAATCCCTTCCGCTTCCCGCATCCTGGCCCCCAGCAACTTGGCGACCTTGATGGCCAAAAAAGGATGGGCACCCATCAATTCTTCGAATTTATTTTTACGTATAATCACCATGGTCACATTGTTAATGGCACCGGCAAAGCAGGTACGCTCGCCTCCCCAGAGGGTCTCGGCCAGCCCCATCATTTCCCCGGGACTGCGGATACTGCCCACAGTCACCCGCCGCCCGTCGGCGGACAGGCGGTATATCTTCACCCAACCGCTTTCAATCAGGTAAACCCGGTCGGCCAGGTCACCGGCGGCAAAAATAACATGTCCCTTTGGATAATGCACTGTCGAACCGGCCTGACGGATGAGTACCTTTTCCAGTTCGTCCACGGCTGCAGTTTCCAAACGGGCAGCTCCCATTTATACCCCTCCTTTACGAAACAAGGTAAAAATCTTTTATCTCTTGCTAAATAATAGCCGGGCTATACATTTTAAAAACTGCTCCCTACTGCGGCGGCATAAACGGTAATACCCGGAAAGATTAAGAAGGTTAAGACGTTTACTGATATTATAGTATTAATTTATTTTTAATGTCAATGACTTTTGTCTGGCAGCCGACAGCCGGTGAGGCGGCCTTGACCTTTAATCAACAAAACATCCGGCGACCGGTCCGGACGCATAAAAACAGAACCGGCCGCGGGCCGGTTCATCATTATGCAACATGGCTTTGTTTGCCAAAGACAGATTTTTTACATACCGTCACCGGTAGGTAACAATATCCTCCACCTCACGGCGTTTGGGCCGCCGGGACGGATCATCGTCCGGAAAGCCCACCGGGATCAGTGCCACCGGTATGCGGCCTTCCGGCATGTTCAAATAGTCCCCGACCCGCTGCTGGTCGAAAGCGCCCACCCAGCAGGCACCCAGGCCCAGGGCAACGGCGGTGAGCAGAATGTTCTGCACCGCGGCGGCGGTATCCTGGATGCAAAACAAATTATCGCCGCGCTCCCCGTAAACCCGCGCCGAACGTTCCGGCTCCGCGCAAACTACGATACATACCGGCGCCCGGGCCAGAAAACGCTGGTTTTGGGCGAAGTTTGCCAGCGCCTCCTTGTCCCCTTCCCCGGTCACCACATAAAAATGCCAGGGCTGCAGGTTGCCGGCCGAAGGCGCCCAGCGCGCCGATTCCAGCAGTTGATTCAGAAGCGCGGCGGGCACGGAATCGGGTTTGTAATGCCGGACGGAATAGCGGCTTCTGATCAGAGAGAGAATGGCGGACATAAAAAAACTTCCTCCTGCGAAAAGATATATTCTATTATACCCGGAGCCGGCCCGCAGGGTAATAATTATTTTACAATCATCACCGGAAGGCGGCACGTATGCAAAACTTTGTGACTGACACTGCCCAGGAAGACATTGGCCAGATCGCCGTGGCCGCGGCTGCCCATGATCACCAGGTCAAAACCTTTTTCTTCGGCCAGGCGGCAGATCGCCTTGCCGGAATCGCCCCGTTCCACCGCTGTCTGTAAAGGAACTCCCGCCGGTTGGAATATTTCCTTGACCTTGTCCAGGGCTGCGGCGGCCCTGGTTTCGATTTCCTTGTCCAGTTCCTTTTGCTGAATCCAGGCGCAAACACCCGGTTCCGGAAACAGATCATAACAGGAGGGGCCGACGTAAAGGGCCGTCACCTGAACTTCCTGATTCAAACGGGCCAATTTCAAGGCCTGTTCCGCCGCCCGCAGGGAATTTTCCGAACCATCCACGGCCAGAAGGATCTTCATTATTTATAAATACCTCCCTCGGAACATATTATGACGCAAATGTTCTACACCGGATGGAAAAATACCTTCAATTAGACAGAAAAATACTTTATCCGGCGGAAATTTTTGTTTGGAACCGGCCTTTTTTTTAACCCCGGCCGGTGCGGCCGCCACCGCGGTGATGTCTTTGCCGCAGTAGGGACAGATCCACCTGCCCAGGCAAGCGCTGTATGAATATTGGCCGCAATAGGGACACAGCTTGGTGTACATTTGTCCAATCACCTCTTGCCTTGTATTTTACCGCTCCGGAAGGAACAGATCATGTCAAGGGAATAAAAAATCCTCCGGGCAGACATTTTTACCGTTGCCGGAGGGGAAATCATTTTCGCTTGTTCAATCTTTCCGCGCCCCTCCGGGCAACACCAGTTGCTCGGCCGGGTTGAAATAAGCCCGGTAGATGGTAAAGCCCAGTGTGATACTGGCCAGGGCGGTGGCGCTGCTGATCATCAACATGACCATAATCTGGTATTTTACCGCCAGCAGCGGGTCGGCGCCGGCCAGAATGGAACCGGTCATCATGCCCGGCAGGGTGACCAGCCCGACTGTTTTCATGGAATCAATGGTCGGCAGCATGCCGCCCTTGACCGCCGCCTGCAGTACCCCTTCCACCGCCTGACGGGGGGCGGCGCCCAAAGCCAGGGCGGCTTCCACCTCCCGGCCGCGCTGGCGCATGTCGGCCTGAAAGCGGTTTAAAACCAGGCCGGCCGCCACCATGGCGTTGCCCACAATCATGCCGGCCACGGGAATGACGAAACGGGGCGTGCTCTGAATGATGTGCAGGAGCAGCATGATGGCCAGGGTCACCCCGCCCCCCAGGCTGATGGCCAGCATCACCCGCCAGTAAATGCCGGGTATGCCTTTACCCCGGGCAGCGGCGTTTTGGGCGGCCACCAGGATCATCAGCAGCACCACGGCTGCCGTGAAATACCAGCGTTGCTGGCGAAAAACAAAGGTGAGCACATAACCGATGGCCAGCAACTGAACAAAAGTGCGTACCGTACCAACGAGCAACTCCCGCTCCAGGTGCAGCCGCTGCCAAAAGGAGAGCAACATGGACACCAGCACCAGAGCCAGAGTGGAAATCAGCGCCGTATCCGTCATTTTATTTCACCCCACAATTAAAAGCGGCGTCCGGATTGAGACCGCAACACAAAAGCCGGCGCCGTACCCGTCAGCTTGATTCATCCCCGCCGCCGCAGCCACCGCAAGCCGGATGCGTCGCCGGCGCAGCGGCGGCATTATGACATTTCGTCATGCGCCGGCCGGCAGCATCCATCGTGTGGATGCCCGGCATCATACAGGAATGCCCGCACCCAGGGATCCGCCGCCCCATTTAACATTTGGTCCGCCGGCCCGCCGGCCAACAGCCGCCCTTCACGCATCACGGCCAGCATGCCGGCCACCCGGCGGGCCTGGGCCACATCGTGTGTGATCCAGACCACCGTCAGCGCTTCCTTCTGCTGCAGTTCCTTGATCAAGGCTTCAATTTCATCCCGCGCATCGTGATCCAGCGCTGAAGTGGGTTCGTCCAGCAGCAGCGCCGCCGGCCGGTTGGCCAGCGCCCGGGCCAGGGCCACCCGTTGGGCCTGACCGCCGGAGAGACCGTCCACCGCGCGGTGCAAAAAATCATTGTCCAGACCCACCTTCTCCAGCAGTTCCGCCGGGTCCGGCGGCGCGTCCAAATGCCCCGCCTTGGGACCGTACAGCAGGTTTTCTTTTACCGTGCCGGGAAACAGCACCGGCGTCTGGAAAAGCATGCCCACCTGCCGGCGCAGCTCCCGGACCGGATAAGCCGCCAGAGGCTTCCCGCGCCAGTGGATTGTTCCCGCCGTGGGCTCGTCCAGCCGGTTCAGCAGCCGCAACAACGAACTTTTGCCCGCTCCCGACGGTCCGACCAGGGCGGTGACGGCGCCGCCGGGAAAGTTGGCCGTAATCCCGTCCAGAATCACAATTTCCCGGCCGTTGTTCAGCACCCTGGATACATTATCCAGGGCAAACCCCTCCGCCTGCACACAAACACCCCACTCCTCAGGATATTACAATCAGATCAGGCCCGCCGGACGCAAACCGGTGCTGACGCCAAAAACCACGGATATGGCAATTAAGCGACAAATGTTGAAGAAATTTTAATGCCGGCCTTCAGCTTATGCGTTAGTAATGGTGAGTCCGGTACTGCCGCATAAGCTGCATTCATGACGCTATATGAGATCTTGCGGTTCTGAAACCGGGATTTTAGCGCATTAATTGCAGGTTAAAATTCTGTAGCCCGGTAATGTCGCTGCGGTATTTAATGCGTCAGCACCGTGGCGGGACCGGCGGGCTTGTCAGCAGTTGCCCATGAGCAGTATAATACCTTAAGGAAGCAAATATCAAGACAGGTGGCTGATTTTTATGAAAGCAATCATTGCCGTAGACGGTTCGGAGGGCTCCCTGGAGGCAACCAGGCAGGCCGTCCGCCTGCACCCGCAGGTTGATCAGTTTGTGCTCTGCTATGTCATGCGCTGGTCGGGGGAAGGTGTGTCACAACTGGGCGGCATTGACGTCCCCTTTGAAGAAGAGGCGGAAGTGCCCATGCAAAAAAGTACGGAAATCTTTACAGCCGCCGGACTGCCGGCACCACCGCAGCGGATTGAACGCCCGCTGGAGGGCGTGGCCCGCCAGATTGTGCTGGTGGCGGAAGAAGAAAAAGCGGACCTGATCATTATCGGCACCCGCGGGCGTGGAGACCTGTCCAGCATGCTGCTCGGTTCGGTGAGCCGGGGCGTGATTGCCTCCTCCACCGTACCGGTACTGGTGGTGCCGCCCGGCGTGCAGCGCGGGTAGCGTTTTGCCACCGTTTCATCAGCCCGCCGGCAAAGCCGGCGTGGCATTGCCGCAGCCAGCCAACCGGTTGATGCCATTTATACCGGACCGGCGCGACCGTTCCCGGCAACCCGTGCCCGGCTTGCGCCGCCCCCGGATACTTCCGGGGGCTTTTATACTTGCCGCCCGGCATGCGGCGTGCCGTCAAGCCGGCAAGCCAGCTCCGCCCAAATTTCCGTCAGTTCCCGGCGGCCGCCGGACAGGGCTTCCGCCGCCTCCCGGTCCAGCCCGCCGGTCACCACCTGGTTGAAAATGATGCGCTCGATTTCCGGCCAGGACAATCCCGGCCGGTAGGGGCGATCCTCTTTTAATGCGGTGAAGATATCGGCCACCGCCATAAGGCGCGCCCCCCGGCAGAGCATTTCCGCATTCAGATGAAAAGGATATCCCCGGCCGTTCAATTTTTCATGGTGGTAGGCGGCCCACTCGGCCACGGGCAGGCCGGGGAAACCGGGGGCCAGCAAACGGTAGGTATAATATGTATGCTGTTTGATTACATTGAATTCCTCATTCGTCAGCGGGCCCGGCTTTTCCAGGATTTGTTCCGGCACGCTCAGCTTGCCCAGATCGTGCAGCAGGCCGGCCGTCTCGACGAGCAGGCGTTCCCGGGCATCAAAACCAAGCCGGCCGGCCAAAAAAACGGCCACCGCCGCGACTCCCGCGGAATGACGGCAGGTGAACGGGCTTTTGGCGTCCACGACCCGGGAAAATAAACGGGCCAGGGGCAGCAGGCCGGATTCATCCACGGCCGTTTTCCCCCCTCCGGCCTGCGCCAGCAATTCATCGTCCAAACAAGCCGTCACCAGGTCAAGCCAGAAGCTCTCCGGGCGGGCGACATCCATAAAAACCGCCACCAAGTCCGGATCAAAAACCCGCCCGGCATTTTCCTTGATCCGGGCCAAAATACCTTCCCGCTGATCAAGAATGAACTGATCATCATTGACCAGCACATTCACCCGGTCGGCCAGGTGAATGATCCGTGCCGCCAGGGGGATCCCCTCCCGGCAGCGTCCGGAAGGATTCGGATCGGCCCAGCGATCGTGGTGGCAAAGGATGATTTCCGCCACCGCGCCGAGCGCCTCCACCCCGGACGCGAATTCATAACCGCGCCGGCAGTGCGTCCACGGATCAGCAACCTCGAACTCCTCCAGCGCCGCTTTTTCCGGCCAGGTCACCGCCCCGGCGTCATGAATAATCGCCGCCGCATACAGTTCATTCAGCTCCCGCCCGCCCATCCCAGCGGCCCGCCCCAGGCGCAGCGCCGTCAGGGCCACCCGCCGGTGGTGCCGGCCCATGCCGCGGCGGGTGAAATCCAGGCAGGTGGAAAGATTGAGCAACATTCGGGTCGGATCCAAAGTGATCATATTTGGTTCCTTTCACGTATAATGTTCATTTTGGCGCTATGATCCGCAACATGGCACCGCACCGGTGGATGACAACAAAACTGGCGGTAGATGACTAATACGACAGTTGTTTGTTTTATTCCTTTGCCGGCAGCGCACAAAATGAAAATCCGGCCCCCGGTAAAGATGGCCGGACTCCTGATAGCGTTTACAGTTTTAATGCCGTTTACAGCCAGCCCTGTTGTTTGAAATATTCGTATTCGGCCGGCCAGCGGTCCCGGCGCCGGTTCACCACATCACAGAAATAGGCCCGGATGCCTTCCTGCGCCTGCCGCTGTTCGGGGTATTCCGTTTTTTCTTTGATTGCCCTGACCAGATCCGCCCCTGTCTGCCGGGCCTGCGCCAGCAGGGGGGAACCGGCCGGCACCGGACCGTCTTCCTCCAGCGTCACAGCCAGCCGCCCGGAAGTTTGCGCCCCCAGTTGCAGCAGCATAAAGCTCAGGTAATCGGTCGTTTGCTCCTGACCGTCGCCGCCGGCGGTAGCCACCACGGCGCCGTACTTGCCCAGCAGTTTCTGACAGTGAATGTAGCGACCCAGGCGGTCAATGAACACCTTCAATTGCGCCGAAACCTGGTAGCAATAAACCGGACTGGCCAGCACAAATCCGTCGGCGGCCAGCACCTTTTCCATAAACGGTTCGAAATCGTCCTTCTGCACACAATGGCCCAGTTCGTGACACTTGTCGCAGGCCAGACAGAAATGCAGCTTCAACTGGCCGATGTCCACATACTCCGTTTCAGCGCCGGCGGCGGCCGCCCCGGCCAGCAGTTCCCTGGTCAACTGGCCCGTGCGGGTGTGTGAGCGGCGCGGACTGCCGCAAAGGGCAATGATTTTCATAAAATTATCCCTCCCGTAAAAATATGTCGCCCGAATAGTTAACATGCTTATCTTTTTAATGAAGATTTCGCTACGGAACGCAAAAATCCTGCCAGAAATTTTTAATAGCCTCGGTTTAAATGCTGTATGACAGCGGGGGTGTGACTGGATGTCCGAGTACATGCCATGTTCGGCACGGGTCAAACTGCCGCGGGACCGGCACCCGGCCGGTCATACCGGAGAAATCCGGCTCACCGGCCGTAGTTTCCGCCATCCGTACCACCTCCCGTACCGGTTAATTTTATCATTTTTCCCGTCCTTATCGTAACAAGTTGAGCAATCAGGCAAAAATATGACCTTTCAGGTAAAAATTATTGAAAACTGCGCGTGAGGAAGCTTCACCGGCAGGAAAGAGACGGTGCGGTCTATAATTAGAACAGAGAGTTCAACTGAAGGAGAGTTTATGTAATGGATTTAAGCAAACGGCAACTGGCCGCCATGATCGACCACACATTGCTCAAACCCACCGCCGGCACGGAAGACATCCGGCGGCTCTGCATCGAGGCGGTGCGGGACGGTTTTGCCGCCGTATGCGTCAACCCGGTGCACGTGGCCACAGCCGCCCGCTTTCTGACCGGTTCGCCGGTGGCCGTGTGCACCGTGACCGGCTTTCCCCTGGGGGCGAACACGCCGGAAACAAAGGCGCAGGAGGCCCGGCAGGCGGCAAGCGCGGGGGCCGCCGAAGTGGACATGGTATTGAACATCGGCGCGCTGAAGGATGGAGACGACGCCCTGGTGGAGGCCGACATCCGGGGAGTGGTCGCGGCGATAAAGGCAGTAAAGCAGGACGGGCTGGTCAAGGTGATTCTGGAAACAGGCTACCTGACGGAAGAAGAAAAAGTGCGCGCCTGCCGTCTGGCCGGACAAGCTGGCGCGCACTTTGTCAAAACAAGCACCGGCTTCGGACCGGCCGGCGCCACCGCGGCGGACGTCGCCCTGCTGCGCCGGAGCATCCCCGCCGCCATGGGCGTGAAGGCGGCCGGCGGCATTCGCACCATCGATCAGGCGCTGGCCATGATCGCCGCCGGCGCCACCCGCCTGGGCACCAGCAGCGGCGTGGCCATTGTGGACGGGATCAGCTCAACGCCGCCTGCGCCTTGAGCGCCCACTCCGGATCAGCCAGCAGGGCGCGCCCGATGCCCACCAGGTCGGCCTTGCCTTCGGCGATCACGGCATTGGCCAGCACGGGGTCGCCCAGGCCGCCGGTGACCAGCACGGGCACATTCACCGCCGGCTTGACCGCCTCCGCCAGATAGACGAAAAAGCCGCTGCCGTCCAACCTGGCCCCGCACAGGCCGCCGGAAAGGTCCAGCACGTCCACCCCGGCCTCCGCCAGTGCCGGGGCGGCCCGGCGCGCGTCTTCCGTCGTCAGGCCGCCGGGCATCCGGTCATCCGCGCCGAAACGGCAGAAGACGCAGTAGTCGTCCCCCACCGCCCGGCGCACCGCCTCCACCACCTCCAGCGGAAAGCGTAGGCGCTTTTCGAAGGAACCGCCGTATTCATCCGTGCGCCGGTTGGTCAGGGGGGAGAAAAACTGGTTCAAAAGGTAGCCGTGGGCGCCGTGGATTTCCACCATGTCAAAACCGGCCTCTTTGGCCCGCCGGGCGGCGGCGGCAAAAGCCCCCTTCAACGCGGCCATATCCGCGGTGGAAAGCTCCTGCGGCATCTCCCCGCCGGCGGCGGGATGGGGCACCGCCGAGGGGGCCAGGGGCGGCCGGCCGAGCACAGCGGCACTGGTATTGCTGCCGGCGTGGGTGATCTGAATGCCTGTTTTGGCGCCGCGCCGGTGCACCTCATCAACCAGGCGCTTCAACCCGGGCACCATGGCGTCGTCGTGAATGCCCAGCTGCTTTTTGTTCGCCCGGCCGTCGGGGCGTACATAGCTGTGCTCCACAATGAGCAGGGCTACCGCCGCCTCCGCCCGCCGGTTGTAGTGCTCAATCAGGGCATCGCTCATCTGCCCGCTTTCCGGGCACAAATAATTGGCCATGGGGGGCATGACAATCCGGTTCTTCAACTGCAGTTTGGCTGTTTCCAGGGGGGTGAACAATCCGGCCATGCATAAGACCTCCTTCAAATCAAAGCTTGGGCAGCGGCATCCGGCTTATTCCCTCAGACCGTGGGTGCGGGCGGCGTAAAGACCCGGGTGGCCAGTTCGGCATCCAGGTTGTAAAGACCGGTGGAGTCGTCGCTGATGCGCTTGAGCTTGACAATAATCCCATTAAAGGTGGATTCCTCCTCCACCTGCTCGTCGATGAACCACTTGAGAAAGCTGATTGTGGCATGCTCCTTCTCTTCGGTGGCAATGTCCATCAAACGGTAAATCCGCCCCGTCACCATCTGCTCGTGAGCATAGGCCTTTTCAAAGACAGCCGGCAGGGAGGCAAAATCAGCGGGCGGCTCATCCAGTCCGCCCAGTCTCACCCGGCCGTTCCGATCGTTGATGAAATCAAAGAACTTCATGGCGTGAAACTTTTCTTCCTCCGTCTGCACCTTGAAGAAGTTGACAAAGCCGTTCAGTTCCTCCCCGGCGCAATAGGCGGCCATGGACAAATAAAGATGGGCGGAATATAATTCATAGGTAATCTGTTCGTTCAGTGCCTGCAGTAGTTTTTCCGGCAGCATAAAAACTCCTCCTTAAATTTTGTTTCCGGAATAGCATGTCCCGAAACCAGCCGTTCATCAAATGTATTTTCTTTGCCGGAGCCGGAATCCCTGCCCTGAATATGAAAATTTTCCCGCCCGGAAAAGCAGCCGCATTCTTTCCCGGCGTTGGACAAGGCATCCCGCTGTGACATCAACGGCCGGTTGCTTTCAGTTACGCCGCCAGTGGTTATTTAACCGCCCGGGGCTGCCGGGAAAAGTTGCCCGGCGCATGTATAGGAAAAGAAAGATCTATAACATCGAAAGAGGGATGTCTTTATGCTCAAAAAAGAACCGGCCTGGCAAAAAATCCGTTTTACCAATTCCCGCGGCCTGCCTCTGGCCGGTCTATTGTGCCGGCCCTCCGGGATCACGGAAAGAATAGTCATTATCTGCCACGGTTTCACCGGCTCCAAGGAAGGCGGCGGCCGGGCGCTGGCCCTGGGCGAGGAACTCGCCCGGCGGGGCCGGGCCGTGCTGGTTTTCGATTTTTCCGGCAACGGTGAAAGCGGCGGCGAGTTCAGCGACCTCACCCTCAGCGGGCAAATCGACGACCTGAGCCGGGCGGTGGACTGGGCGCAGGCACAGGGATTCCGCCAGGTGGTCACCATGGGCCGCAGTTTCGGCGGCTCCACCGTAATCTGCCAGGGCGCCCGGGACAAACGGGTGGCCGGCGTGTGCACCTGGGCCGCCCCGGCCCGCCTGATCAAACTTTTCCACGGCTTCGCCCCGGAGCTGCCGGAAGACCCGGCGAAACCGGTGCCCCTGTCCAGCGGGGACGGGATTGTTTATCTGCACCGGGAATTTTTCCGCGACCTGTCACTTTACGACGTGCCCGGCGACGCAGCCCGCCTGTCCCCCCGCCCCCTGCTGGTGACCCAGGGATTGAAAGACGCCGTGGTGCCACCCAGCGACGCACAGTTAATCTACAACGCGGCCGGAGAACCCCGGGAACTGGTCTGGATCAAAGACGGCGACCACCAGTTCACCGGCTGTTACCGGCCGGCCGGGGATGCGCTTTTCCACTGGCTGGAAAAATATTTCGGGCGGCGATAGGGCCGCCCTTTTTCCAGCAGGCGGAGAAGCTATAGAAGCGCCCACCCCAAAAGACAAAGCTTCATTTTCAATTATCCCTCTCCGTATCAAAACTGCAGGACATTTTTAATCCTGCCGATCTTTTCCTTATTTTTCTTATTCGGTTTTTCCCACATGTCGGGTTTGTTTCTCTGATACCAGCCGGCCAGCAGGCTGGCTATTTCCTGGCGTGTTTCCGGAGCGGCATCCGGAGACTCCATTTGTTTAAGCCACTTTTCGGTCATTAGCTGCATGAACTTATTCTCATCCGTGCTGTAACCGTCCGCCTCCATTTCCCTGCGCACGGGGCTCAGGGCAGCTAAAGCAGCGGCGTGCTTTTTTTCTTCCTCCTGCTGTCTGGCCCGTTCCTGCTCTTGTTTCCAGTCCGCTTCTTTTCTTTGATCCCTGATGAAACGCCCGTAGCCAACCGCTGTTTTGGCCCCGGCGCCTATTGCGGCCAGAGCCTCCGCCAGCCATCCGGCCGCCAACTCCACATCCGCCTGATCATCTTTATTTTCCGGCCGCCTGGGGGCGAGCGCAAAAACAAAAGACTGTTCGCCGGCCACGGTTAAAAAGGGGATGGGATTGGGGCTGTGCCAGTCAGCGGGCGGCTCGTTTCTCTGGTAATATTTAGTATAGTGAGGGGTCATTACATCCGCTTCCAGCTTGACCGGTTCGACCGGCAGGGCGTCGAAAAAGATGACACTGCCCACGTTTCTTGCTTTGCTATCGCAAGGGTCAAAGTCACGCCCTACCCGCTCCTTTTTTCCATCCGGACCGAAAATCCGGTTAATGACATTACCCTCATCCTGCTGCCAATTCCCGACCCAGGCCCGCACCAGGCCTTTGACGGAAGAACCGGGCAGAAAGGGTGCGCCGAGCAGGAAATGCCAGGTAAAGCCGTTTTCTACCGGGTGCTCCCGGCCCAGGCCGGTGACAAAACGGCCGCTTGTTTTGAAGAAGCATACCTTTCCGCCCCGGGAGACGGCCAGCTGAAGCAGGCGCTTCTTCATTTCAGCGATCAGTTCCGCCCGGCCGACCCGGCCGTCAGTAACTGTCTTTATCCAACTTAACTTCTCAAATGTCCATTTATCGTTTTCCTTTTGCCACTGCGCCCCAAATTTATCATACCAAAGCCCCGTATGAGCGCCGGCAGGCAATTTTCCCGGAATAACACGCCCGTGGTTATATAACGGCAGCATCAATCCTCATCCCCCTCCGGCTGCTTTAAATAGGCCGTGGCAAATTTTTTTAGCCACTGCAGCCAGGCCAGCGCCTCTACCTGGGCACGCAGGTAGGCATTGCGATCCCGGGCGGTGATGGCCACAATAAGTCCTTCCCCTCCCTGGTAAGGGGAGTTTTCATTCTTCCGGCAGAGCCATTCCTCCAGGTGAGCGAATAGCATGGCGTGCATGTCCTCCGGTTTGCCCTTAGCCCGCGCCAAAAGGCCGGCGGCGGCCTGTCCCAGCCCGTTCATTAAAATGGCGGCCGGCAGACTTTTAACATATGAAGAATATTTTTTCTGTTCATCTTCATGCAACTTTTTTATCTGCTCCACCTTTTCCAGCGCATGGGCGGCCCGTTTCTGCTCCAGCGTCCTGCTCATCGCCCACCATCCTTCCCAGCCAGCCAGGTCACTGCGCACCAGCCCTGGCCGACCGTTTCATTACCGCCTACCTGCAGGTAAGGTCGTGCAGTGAACAGCTTCTGTAACTCTGTCAGCACATCATCCGCCCCCGGACGGGGAATGAGCAGGGCGTAAAACAGACTGTCCGGCGGAATGGTTTCTTCATACCAGAGGTTTTTGCTGGTTTTGCTCTTATTGTCCAGAACATTGCGGGCGTTAACCTGCAGGCCATACTGGGCAAAATAGGCAAAGTCGTCATCACTGATCACCGCCAGCTGGCCGGCCAGCCGGTTTTGGACCGATTGGTGGCTGATCAGCCCGGAAACGCTGTTGATTAAACTGGACAGGTCCTGCCGCTTTACATTGAAAACCAGCTCTTCCAGGAAAAAAGCATCTTGCTGATCACTTTTACCGTCAGCGTGGATCATAGCCTGCTCTTTCTTTACTTCTGGTATATTAAAATCATAAGGCATACCAACCAGTTCCCGGTCGCGCTGGTAGCGTTCCAGCAGGTACGGGCAGGTCACCCATTTATAGTGGCCGGTCAGTGAACGCGCTGGCAAAAGCAGTAACCGGGCGTCGGTCACGGCCACCGCCCCGGCGTTATCCTGTTTGCCGAAGATGCTTTCCACCCGCGAGTTTTTCTCCCCCCAGTTCTGTTCCGCCAGATCCCTCAAAGCACCTTTTAAGCTGGAACCGACAAGCACTGGATAACCGTTGACTGCTTCCCGGGCCACGGGCAAATCGATTACCCCGGCACTTTGTTCTGTTCCCGGATGTAAAGCAGTTTCCGCCAGCAAACCCATAATAACGGATTTCATATGTTATTCCTCCCATCTTCCCAGCAGCATTTGGCCATATCCCCAGTTAGTACCGTCTGTTTTTCTGTGCAGGGACATGATTTCCGCCAGATCGCTCTCGTTCGCTTCAAAAAACCAGGTGCTCCCGGCTGGAATAACCGGTTCAGCCGGGCGGGAACGGCGCTTCAATGAATCCCAGCCGCCCACCGTGAGCAATTTCCCGATGCAGGCACTGACGCATTCCCCTGGCACACCGGGCGGACCCTTTCTGATTACTTCGGGCATCTTTTCAACCGCATACCGGCCGGGTGTGATCAGGGTCACTGTGAAGCGCACCACTCCACCAGCCGGTTTTAATTCCGGAGCGTCCGGCAGCTCCACCCCCTGCCGTTTAACCTCCACCCGGGCCATTCTGCCCTCGCCGCCCAGGCGCACAACCCGGCCAGCACCGGGATGCCAGTCTTCTGGAATACCACTGACCAGCACAGCCAGCACAAGCTCTTTTTGCGGACGTATATGCACACAGGAGTACAGCTTTTTCTCCGCGGCGGTGCGGCTTTTTTTATCCCGTTCAATGCCCACCCGGTTTTCTTCCCGCCACAGTCTATCGGTGCGGTAAACATGATTACTACCGGGCAGCCCGCCGTTCAATACGTCCTGCATGCCTTCCACATCCAGCCAGGCATCTTCCAGTGGTTTTGCCCCGGACAGACTGTTTTGCGATACAGGCAGACGTACCCGTCCCAGATCGCATTTGACCTCTTCACCCGGCTTAAGACGGGCATAAGTACCTTTCCCGCCGGCGGGATCTTCTTTATGCAGGATGTGCAGCGACATTGGGAATAGAAGAACTTCCCCCTTGAGCAGGTAAGGCCCGCGCAGCTCGACCCGACCCAGGTCATCGGGCGTCCCCAGTTCCGGCGGCCATTCCTCCGGCCGTTCGGGTGCCCAGCCCCTTTCCGCGGCCAGGGTGATGCGTACGGCGCCCTGCAAGGTGCTCATAAAAGGCGGAAACATGCTCCGTGCCCCGGTCTGACCGCCCTCCCCGGCATTAAAGGGAGAAGCATCGCGGAAGAAAAACGTATCCATCGCCCTGAATAACCAGAGCCTGCCACTAAAATCCATCTTAATCCCGCACCCCCTTTGTGGCCAGGAAGCGAACCAAAAGCGCTCCATCCACTGTCAGCGGGCCTTTTGCTATCAAGAGGCTGCCGTTTTCCCGCCAGGAGCGGCGGCACAGGCGCAGCAGGTTCCGCATGCGCTTTTCGACCATGTCTGTGGACAGGCCGCCTTCCTCCCGCGCCCTGCTTTTCAAATATTCCGCCGTGAGTAATTTCACGATATCTTCCTCTTTTTTCAACAATCCTTGCTCCCCGCCGGCAGTCAACCGGGAAGAAGCCCGGTCAGTATCTTTCTTCTCATCCGCCAAAATTTCAAACCGGGAGCGGATATTATAGAAAAAGGAACTATTGTATTCCCCAGTTTTATTGTCTCCAGCCACAAAAGCATCAACCAGCTGGTCAATTAAATTTGACTGTTCCTGGTTTGTCTGCTCCAGACATCCCGGTTCCTCCAGCAACGCAGCCCAGGGTGCAGACCAGGTGAGCACCGGGCCGGCCCCTTTCCAAACGCACACGGCCAGACTGTCGCGGCCGGTCTCGTCTTTGGCTACTTTATCCAGCAGGTCATGCAGCTTCGCCAGCACGGATTTAAGCGGGGCGTGATGGTGGGCGTAGATGATCGTCCCGGAAATAGTGGCCTTTTCTATGGCAGCATTTTGAAAAACAGCCTTATAACTATTATGTAGAGCCACCGCCGCTGCCAGAGCGTCCTCCAGGGGCAGCAAGGCCAATACGTCATCGCCGCCGGCGTAAATGGTGATGCCATTATGCGCTTGAACATTTTCCCCAACTTGCTTGCTGAAATCCAACAGCGCCCGGCTGATTTGCGCGCCGTCACTCTCCTTGTCGGCTTGCAACAAGGCCCCTAACTGGTCGCCGTCCATGAGCAGCAGGGCATAAAAAGGGGATGGCTTTTCCCCGTACTCCCTGAGCAGTTCGCGCAACTCCTCCCTGCGGACGGAGTTATCTTCCGGCCACAGCCTGTCGTTTTCCAGTGTACTGGCATAAAAGCAATTGCCGTCCAGGCGGGCCAGGCCGGCCGCCCGTGGCTGCTTGTCCATCGCGGCAGCGATGCATTGGAAACGCGCTCCGTACTCCCGGTTCATCTTTCCAGCCCGGTCGGCGAATTTCTCAGCCCAGTCCGGTTTTTGTTCAATAGTACGGGCAATCCAGTGCACCGCGGCCATGTAAGAGGTGGACGGATAGTAGCGGGGCAGTTCCCAGCCGATGGTTTCTTTGGCTACCAGCGGGTATAACCGCTTAATCAAAGCGACGGCACACAACCGTTCATCGGGTCTGAGTTCCAGTCCGGGCAATTCCTTACGCAGCGTCTCCCAGAACTTCCGCTGCTCCTTTTGGGTGCGGATGTAGCCGGAAAGCTCCTGCAGGTTGCCCATGACCGTGCACTTATCCCCCGCTTCCACGGTCGGCACGTGGCTGCGCCAGTTTTTGCGCCGGTCAAGCAGGCTGTTATCCTCACCTATGACCCAATTGATCTCCCAGAAACCCTCCACCTGTCGGTCCCAGATCTCCTTGACCCCTTTACCATTTTCTTCGGCTACTTTACTGACATATCTCTTCCACACCTCAGCGGCGATGCTGCGCCAGGAATCAAGCACGGCCTGCCGGCATAAACCAGGATCAAAATCACCCGGAACTTGCGCCTTAAAACGGTTGGGCAATGTACCGATCTTTGGAACGGGAGCAATTATCTTTTTCTCTTCGTTCATGGTCTTGATAGCTTTTAAAATGGGATCACTGACTTCATCTTTTTCATCGTAAACGTCCGGGAAAATAATTCTTCCTCTGTCCTTAATAACGGCATACATGGCCTGCCCGGCCAGATAAGAAAGCAAGAAGGATCCGGCATATAGATCCCGTGTACGCCGGGCCTGGGCCACAAACCCCTGCACCGGCCCCAGGGTGAAATGCATTGTTTTCAAGGTCTCACCTCCAACCGGTTGGGAAACTGCAGCATAAACTTTTCAATAACCCCGTAATCCACCCGGCACGGTAACTTTTTATCCCTGCCGGAGCCGGTTATTTTTATTTGTTCTTCCGCGGGCAGAAATTCCGCCGGCAACAGGGTAAGTACTGCCGCATACCGCCCGCCGGCCAGGGCGTGGACATGGATAAACAGGGGGCCGGCCCGGCGCTCCCTTTGAACGGCATTAACATTTGCTTTATTACCATCGGATTTAAAAAAGTAATTATGCGGCAGGCCGAAGGCCACCCGGTATGGATGGGCGGATATATCACCACCACTCAGGAACTTCCTGATCAAAGCGGAATCGCTCTTAATATCCCGCCGGTAGACCATCATTTTTTTGCCGATGTCATCCAGCAATTTGACCGGATCGCGGTCAGCACCAGCCACGTCAATACGGGTTTGCGCACTAAAAGCGGTATAGGCTGGTAACTCCGCCGGCAATGGAGCAAGGCTTTGCACAAATTCTGCAATCTTTTTTTTTAGCTCTTTTTCATCTTTTGGGTTGTCCCATTTTTCAACACCATCGATTTGTAAAGAAGTAATCGCCACTGAACCCAGGCCGTTCCGAGCGCGGGCACCGAGCCCGCCGAACAGACCCAGGGCGATCAATGCCTTCATTACCGGCTCAACCGTCTCTTCACCGGAACCCGGCTTAAAAAGCAGCTTAACAGTGATGCTAGCACCTGGTTCAAAATATTTTCTTTGGGCGTCTTTCAAACCATAACCAAGATAGACAATGCCCGCCTGATCGTGTTTAAAATCAAAGGTTTTCGAGCTGGATAACCCTTTTCTTTCAACCGTAATCAAAAACCGCCCCTGCCCGGTTTTAGAACTGCCAAATATCTTGCGCTCCTTTTCCTGCACCTCCTGCCAACTGCCTAATTGAGACAAAGCAATAGCCCGGTACCAGAAGCGCAGGGCGCCCTTGATCGAGGGAGCGCGCATCTCGGCACCCGTTTGATCTGCTCCGGCCATGAATAAAGGGGTGGTCAATTTGTAAGTCGCCACCAGCTCATTCATCGTTCGCTTCTCACCTCCTGCATTATTCCCGGTACTCATTCATTAAAGCGCAAACCCATCTCATTGCTCTCCACCACCACCATTTCACCCAATGCATATGGGTTCTCCCTTTGTTCCGCTGCCGGCCGGCGATCGATCATGGCCACGGTGGTTGTTGCCGCATATGTGTCCGTTGACGCCTTGCCCGCCCGGGAAATGATATATTGCAGGCAGGTGGTACCGCCGGTCAGGTTTATATACAGGTGATACCGGGGTAGGCCAGCAAGAGATTGTTTTACTTTCGCCAGTACTTCCGCTACCTGGTCAAAACTGGTATGAGGGTCGGTGATGGTGATTACTTCATGCCTGCCGGTGTAGCCGGCGCGCGCCAGGATCTCATCCAGGGCAGCGGCTGCTTTCCGCGAGGTAAGCACCAGCAGGAAATCCGGCTCAACCCGCTTGATCGCCGTGTAGAGTAACCCCGGAGACATGCCCAGGGCGCTGAACAACACTGTTGGTTCCTGATCCGTCCTTTCCGGTTGAAACTCTACTTCCTGCCTGAAATATTCTTCCAGAAAAGCAAGGCATTCCTTTGTTTGACGCATTATTTTTTGAGCCTGCATGGAATCCGTGCGCCATCCGGCATGATCTACATCGTTGCGCAAATTGGGCAGGCGGCTCCATAAATTGCCCAGCGGCGTTTTGTTTTTTATTTGATCATGTAGCCTTTTTGAAAACTCTTCCCGCAAATCTACATCCAAAGCTTTCGCCAGCCTGCCATAACGGCGCATTTGCTCACTGATTACCAGCTCACGCATCAAGGAAAGTGCCTGGGGAATATACTGTCTATGCACATACCAGCGGATCATCTCCAGTTGCCTTTGCAAGTTTAATTCCTTTGTATGATCTTTGTCTCCGGCAAAAGGAAGATAATCACTCAACAGTTGATCCAGCAGCATACCGAACGGCGGTGCCCAGTTTTGAATATCGTTTTCCAGTTGCTGTCTTAATTCCGAACCGGCCCGGTATTTTTCCAGTTGCGTGGTTTTTTCCAGTACCTCAAAAGGGCGCACAGTCAACAGGGCATCAGAGATTCCGCTGATTAACTGCCCGAACCTGTTCAATTCGCAGCGCCCTGTACCCCCGGCCATTTTTTTCGCTCTTTGCGCCCGCCGCAGCAGACCGCCCAGTTCCTGTGCCGCACCGTAATTGACAAAGGTGTTGACACCCACAATCCAGTCCAGCAGTTCGCAAAAACCGGTCAGATCAAATATTGGGCTGATCTCTTTTTCCTTGTCCCTGGCCTCATAGGCACCGTAATATAAACCAGTGATGTTAATTCCCCGGACAAATTTTAAATAGGCCACACTGAGAAAAGAAATCAGGGGAATGGCACGAAAGGCATGGGTAATGTCAAAAACAACTTCATTTTCCCCTTCTACTGCTGCCATGATTCTCCTGAATATTTCCCACAATTCGGCAGTTGTTTTTCCACTGGGAATGGACAACTCCTCCGGCTCTGGCAATCCCCGTTCGAGTAATTCCTTACGCAGGGACTCCCAGTGCATCTCCCTTGCTTCCGTGGTCTGGGCCACCAGTATTCGCTCCGGGGAGGCAAGAAAGGCAGCCACAACCGGAAAATACTTTGTTTTTGCACTAACTTTATCATTCAGATAAGTCGTTTCACTATATTTACCGGTGCCGATAAAGGTAACCAGCGTTTTCTTCAACTTCAATCACCTTTTTCTCCGGTGTTATACCGGCAAATACACATCCCCAACCGCAACCGGACGCGGGATGCCTTGCCGGCAGGACACAGGCAGACTTAAATTCATATAAAGTCTACCGGATATGAGCGACAACCTCCTGTCGGAGGAAAATTTTTTCGCTCGCTTTTTAATGCTGATCGTCCCCGGAATTTTGTGTTCCGTCAATCGTACCGATCACTGCGCCAATCAGCGCCCCTACGGCTGCACCCGGCACACCGAAAATTTCCCGGTGTTCCTGCCGATGCCCGCCCCAATCCAGCCGGACGCTGCAGTGCCGATGCCCGCCCCGGTCATTTACTACGCCCCACCGTTTAGGAAAGTTTTGTTTTTATCCATTAATACCACCCTCTCATTTTAAAATCTGCATAACCATTGGTGTGACAGAAGACCTGTTTTTAAGTAAAATACTCCTACTTAATTCTTTCTTTTTGATTTGTTCAAGTCCTCCCAACTTTGAAAATCTTGACGCAGAATGATGAATTTTCTTTCTTTGGGCTGGCCGCCCATATGATACACCTTACTTTCACCCGTCCACCGGCTCTCCTGTCCTCATTCCCAGTGATTACATCTTTTAACGCGGGGCGTGGGAAAAATTCTTGCGCAAAAAAAGCCCACCCTGAGGCGGACTTAACCAGCAGCTCAAATAAATCTTACTGCCATATTTATTTTCTAAATTTCTGCTGAAACTCCCTTCTGTCAATCTAGTTCACCCCATAATGCAAAAAATTATGGAATAGGATTAAATACCAGTTTATGTTAGATCTTCAAGAAGCATTTTACTTTTATTCTTCCGCACCCACTCCTCCGCCTCCCGGCAGGTGCGCACCTCGCCGGCCGCCCGGGCGGCGGCCAGTTCCTCCAGCAGCCGGCCCACCAGGGGGGAGGGTTCAATGTCCAGCAGGCGGCAGACTTCCCGGCCACTCAACAGCGGCCGGGAGCGGCCGGAGGCAGCCGGCTCCTTGAAGTAACGCTGCAGCATGCCGGCAATGAAGTCCCGGTAGGCCGCCGCTTCCGCCGCCGCCCCGGCGGCCAGGCGGCTGGATGAGATGTCGGCCAGGCTGATCAGCAGACAGCCGGGCACCTCGTCCCCCAGGCGGCGGAAAAAGCGGTAGGCAGCCCGGCCGCTTACCGGGCGTGATTTGTACAAAAATAGCGGGTCCATGTGTCCGCGCACCAGGGCGGCCAACAAATCCGCCTCCCGCCGGGACAGGCGCAGGCGCCGGGCGATGGCGGCCGCCGCCGGGGCACCGGCGGTGTGGTGGCCGTAGAAGGTGAACCGCCCGTCCGCCGCTACGGCGCGGGTGGTCAGCTTGCCTGTATCGTGAAACAAACAGGCTAGCTTTAATACCGGCAGCCGGCTGCGGGCGCGGGTCAGGGGGGAATTGATATAGGCGGCCAGCGGCCCGGCCACCTGCGGGGGTAAGACGAACGGGTCCGGGGGCGGAAAGTGCGCTTCCTTTCCCGCCACCCCGTCCACCCCGCCGCCAGCGGTACCTTCCCGGGACGGATCGAGGCATACGCTACTGCCGGCCCGTTTGTTTCCACCCGGGTAACCACCGCCGGAACCGGGGTCTTTTCCCGGCTCTGTCCGGTGGCCGTCTTCCGTAACATCAGATGCGGCGGGAAGGCACGGCGTCCCGGGAGAGTTTTTTTGGAAAATACCCTGGGCAGTGCCAGTTACGGTTCCAATCTCCGAATCCAAACTGCTTTGCTTATAGCGGGGAAAATTGCGCGTACCACCTGCTCCCTGGTTATAACCGGACTCTTCCAGAACCGTCTCGAAACACTGCAGCGTCTTTAAGGAGTGCTCCCAGACATTATCCACATGGTGGCCGTTTTGCTCCATCCGCCGCAGGGGGACAATTTCCGGAAAAAGCTGTTCCAGGATGCCCAACTCGCCGTCCAGCATCCGGATCACCCGGCAAGCATCGGGCAGCGACAGTATGTGCACCAGTTCTTCCAGCACCCGTTCCGGGGCCACCGCGCGCATTGAGGCTGCCCGGATCAGCCGCACCGTTTCCGCCTCAATGCGCCAGCCCGCCTGCCCGGCAAAGCGGGCCGCCCGCAGGGCGCGCAGGGGGTCGTCGGCAATGGAACGCGGGCCGCAGGCGCGAATCAGGCCGCGGCGCAGATCAACGAGACCGCCCAGGGGGTCGATCAGTCCACCTGGAACCGGACCGGCGGCATGGCCAATCAACTCGCCCGGTGATGAGGGCTCCGGGACTGCCGTTGGATACTGCCGCGACGGCGAAACATCTTGATCAAGCCGGGCGTCCGGCGGCAGCGCCGGGCCGGTTTGTTGCACAGTTCCCGGTGTGCCGGCCCGGGGGCGGACACGGTAAGAAACAGCCCCCCCGTCAAAATGTTCTTTTCCGCGGCACGCCGTGCCGTTACACTTGCCGGAATCACCGGCAATGTGTCCCTTCAAACGCTCTTCCTGCCGGTTCCCCGCAACCGTCGCGCCCTGCCCCGGCGTCGGCGCCGGATTGCTCAGGTAATCCCCCAGGGGCAGGGCCATGGCATTAACGGTGAAATCCCGCCGGCGCAGGTCGGCAAGCAGGTCAACCTGCGCCAAACCGGTGATGTCCAGCTGTTCCACGCCGGCTTTTGTTTTCCGGACCACCCGGGAAACATCATGTGCCGGATCCATGGGCACAAAGGCGCTTCCGGTCATGGCGGCCAGTTCCCCGGCCAGGGCAGCTCCGCTGCCGGTCACCGCCACATCCACATCGCGGCCTGGCCGTCCCAATATCAGATCGCGCACAAAGCCGCCCACCAGCCAGGCTTTTTGCCCCCGCTTCCGGGTTAACCGGTTCAGATGTTCCAACAAGTCCCACATAAGGTTTAAACAGCTCCTGCCTGCCATACAAACACTTTTCCCGGCGGCATCCACCCGGCAGTGTTGGATTAATACAACAGCTTTCCGGCATATTTCGCCGGCAGCCGGAATTCTCCTGCCATAACGGACAAAAGTCCCGCAATACCGGCCTTGACTATTGTCCCTCCCTTCCGGCCGTGATACTATTAACACAGAATAATTTGTCATTCCCGGAAAGGTATGCGTAAAATGGCGACACAAAAACCTTCCCCCGCCAACATCATCTTCGCCCTGGATATCGGCACCCGCACGGTGATCGGCCTGGCGGCCGTGCCGGAAGACGGCTGCCTCAGAGTAGTCGCACAGCAACTGGCGGAACACAGCCGGCGCACCATGCAGGACGGCCAGATCCACGACATCCCCGGTGTGGCCGGGGTGGTGCGGACGGTCAAAGCGGACCTGGAAAAGCAGCTCGGCTTCCCGTTGAACAGCGTGGCCATCGCCGCCGCCGGCCGTTCGCTGATCACCAGAAGCTGCCGGACGGATCAGGAGATCAGTGACGAAGAAATCGACCAGCCGCAGGTGAACGCCCTGGAAATGGCCGCCGTGCAGCAGGCCCACCGGGAGCTGGCGGACGAACTGCCGGATGACGCCCGTGATTTCACCTGCGTCGGTTACAGTGTGGTCTCCTACTATCTGGACGGCTACGCCATTTCCAGCCTGGTGGGACACCGGGGCAAAACCGCGGGCGTTGAAGTGCTGGCCACCTTTTTACCCGGTTCGGTGGTGAACAGCCTCTACGCGGTGCTGGAACGGGTGGGGCTGGAGCCGCTGAGCCTGACCCTGGAGCCGATCGCGGCCATCGAGGTGGCCATTCCGGAAAACTACCGCCTGCTCAACCTGGCCCTGGTGGACATCGGCGCCGGAACTGCCGACATCGCCGTCACCCGTGACGGCGCCATCACCGCTTACGGCATGGTGCCCGTGGCCGGCGATGAAATCACCGAAGGGATCATGCAGGCCTGCCTGGTGGACTTCGATACCGCGGAGCGGATGAAACGGGAATTGATCCACGGCGGGGAAATCAGCTACACCGACATCACCGGCCTGGAAGAAACCATTTCCTGTACCGGGCTGCTCGAGCGCATTGAGCCCGCCCTGGACCGATTGGCCGGCGAGGTGGCCGGGCAGATTTTAGCCGTCAACGGCGGCCGGCCGCCCCGCACGGTCTTCTGCGTGGGCGGCGGCGGCCGGGTGCCCGGGCTGACGGAGAAACTGGCCCGGCGGCTGGAACTGGACGCCAAACGGGTGGTGCTGCGGGACCGGCGCGCGCTGGGGGAAGTACTAAGGGTTACCGACGACCGCATTGCCGGCCCGGAAGGGGTGACAGTGGCGGGCATCGCTATGGTGGCGCTGCGCAAACTGGGCCATGACTTCATCCACATCATGGTCAACGGAGTGGAGCACCGGCTGTTCAACGCCAAAGAATTCACCGTGGCCAACGTGCTGGGCTTGACCGGCTTCAACCCGCGCCTGCTAATCGGCCACAACGGCAAAAACCTCTCCTTCACCTTGAACGGCCGGCCGCAGGTGATTTACGGGGAACTCTCCCGCCCGGCGGAAATCCTGGTCAACGACCGGCCGGCCAATATGCAGACCAAAGTGGGCCACGGCGACCGCATCACAGCGCGTCCGGCGGTGAACGGCGCGGACGCGCGGGCGACAGTGGCGGCGGTGGTGCCCGACACCAGTTTTAGGGTATACATAACCGGCGAGGCGGTGGCAGTGCACGGCCGGGTGCTGGTCAACGGCCGGCCGGCGGCGCCGGAGGAAGCAATCAACAGCGGGGATGAGTTGGAACTATGCGCCGTCCGGCCGCTGGAAAGCTGGTGGCGGGAATACACGGCCGCCCGGGGCGAAGAAGAGCCCGCCCGCCTGCCGGCCTTTCTGGTCAACGGCCGGCCGGTGAACGGCGGCTACCACCTGCGGCCGGAAGACCGGGTGACATGCGGGGATGACGGAACTCATCCGGACGCGGCCGGAGCCGGAGGCAGCAGGGATAAAAAACAGGCGGCGACGGACGGGGTGGAACGCGGCGAAAACAAAACCCGGATGGAAATGAGCAGGGCGGTAGCGGGCCAGGTAAAAGAGGGCGCCGGGACAATTCCGGACGGTCCGGCCGGACCGCCGGCAGCAGGCGCAAACGGGCGCCGTCCGGCAAATATTGCGCCGGAAGCAGAAGCAATCAAGCGCCATACGGCAAATATTGCGCCGCGAACAGAATCACCGGCCAAACCCGCCGGCATTCCCGGCCTGTCTCCCGCACGACGGCAATCAGAGAAAAACACCAGCGACGGCGCACCCTTAAACCCCGAAAACAATGTTCAAACCGGCGCGCCGGCCGGCCCGGACGCCGGACAGAACATTATCACCGTCACTGTCAACGGCCGGCCGGTGGTTTTAAGCGGCCGCCGGTCGTACATTTTTATCGACATCTTCAACCACCTGGAAATGGATCCGGGTAAAATCAAACCACCGGTCAAGCTAACCTTAAACGGACACGCGGCCGGCTATATGGAACCCCTGCAGGACGGCGACGCCATTGAGGTTGGCAGCGGCGAAAAGTAACCCGCTCAACCCTTTTTAAGTGATATTTCGATTTTCACATCCAGTGCCCTGGCCACCTTTACAGTCACCCATCCTTCTTTTGTAATCTTTCATCCTTGCGGCAGCGGTATTCAATTCGAACACCAAACGCAATAAAAATCCGGCCGGGAATCTCCCCGCCGGACTTTAACCTTAAAAGCCGCTTTTCCCTACACCCCGCCCAGCGCCTGCAGCAGGACGCCCTGCCGCCTGCCGGCGCTATATGCGTCCACCTCCGCGTAAACCAGGGCGCCGGTGGGACAGGCGCGCACACAGGCCGGCACGCCCTGATCATCCTTGCATTCCCGGTCGCACTTGACGGCCATGGTGCCGGCCGCGTCGCTGCGTACCGCGCCGTAAGGACAGACCATCACGCACATCCAGCAGGCGGTGCAATACTGTTCCCCGCCAATGTTGGTCACCGTGTCGTCCGCTTTGCGGTGCATGGCCCCGGCGATGCAGGCGTCGATGCAGGGGGCGTCCTGGCAGTGGCGGCAGTTGAGCGGCGCCTTGTGCTCCCCGGCCTGGTGCACGAAGACGCGGGCGCGGGGCTTTTCCCCGTTCAGCACAGCCCCGTAGAGGCTTTTTGCCTCTGAGTGGGCCACCGCGCATGCCAGCTGGCAGGAACGGCAGCCGACGCAACGCTCGAAGCGGATCAAAACTTGTTTGGGCATCATCACGCCCCCCTTACCAGGACCGGGTGGCCAGATTCAGCCCCCGGCGGCGTTCCTGAATGGCCGCGAAAAGTTTTTCCGCCGCTTTGACCGGATCCGTTTCCACAATAAAGTAGCCGCCGAGCAGATCCTTGATCCCGCCGGTGAGCAGTCCGGTCACCGTGGCGCTGCCCAGCACCGGCGGCACCAGGCCCAGGTGGGTGGGCAATCCGCAGGCCACCGCCCAGGTGCCGATGGCCACCGCTTTTTCCGTTTTGAACTCGGGCGCCGAAGCCACCACCGGCAGCTGCGCCGTATCCACCCCCAACCGGTTGGCCACCGCCACCGCCAGGTCCACCGCCCGGCTGTTGTCCACGCAGGAGCCCATGTGCAGCACCAGGGGCAGCGGCCCGCCCAGGCCGTTGGCCTCGCCCACGGCGGTGAGCACCGCCTTCAGCCCCGGACCGGCATATTCGCCAACCGCTTCCGGAGTCAGGTAGCCGTGCCGGGCGTAGGCGCCGGCGCCGCAGCCGGTGGCCAGCAGCAGCACGTCACGCGCCGCCAGTTCCCGGGCCATGACCAGGTAGTTTTCATCCTGGGGCACCTTCACGTTGTTGCAACCGGCAAACAGGCACACTCCCTGGATATTGCCGGCGACAATATTGTCGATCACCGGTTTTAACGGATCGGCGGCGTCCAGTTTGGACAGGGCGGCCACGATGGCTTCCACGGAAAAACCGGCCACCACTTGGGACTTGTATTGCGGAATCTGCACCGGCCGGCCCCGGCGGGCGCCAAAAGCCTCAATGGCCAGGCGGATGATTTGCCGCGCCCCGGCGGCGGCGTTTTCCTCCTCGAAGTCGACGTGGGTGGCGCCGGTAATCCTGGCCATACCCATCGTGGTAATGATTTTCGTACCGGTGCATTCGGCCACGCCCACCAGGGAGGGATAGACGCACTGGTAGTCCACCACCATGGCGTCCAGGGCGCCGGTGAGCATGGGCAGTTCCTGCGAAATGGAATGGGTGGCCGGCGGAATGCCGTGGCGCATGAGCACCTCATTGCCCGTGCAGCAGACGCCCACCAGGTTGATGCCCGCGGCACCGGCCGCCTTCGCCTCGTCCTCCATCTGCCGGGCCACCTGCACGATCACCTCGGAAAGCACCGGGTTGTGTCCGTGCAGGGCGATGTTCACTTGATCCGCCTTGAGCACGCCCATGTTGGCCTCGCTGACCACCGGCTGCGGCGTGCCGAAAAGAATGTCCGCCAGGTCGGTGCCCAGGTGGCAGCCGGTGTAGTCGGCCACCGCGCAGGCCACCCCGCCGAGCAGCAGGTTCACCGCATCGGCGTCCACTCCCAGGTGAGTGCGGTGCATGATTTCGCTGATTATGCTGTCGATACCCACCGGTAAAACGCCCAGTTTTTCCCACGCCTGCACCCGTCCGGCGGTCACAGTGGCCGTGGTCCAGGCCAGCGGCTCCTCACCCTCGCTAAAGTTGGCCAGCGCGGCTTCCGCCATCCGGGCGGCCAACTCCGCCGCCGGCACGCCGTCCGCTTCCAGTCCCTGCCGGGCGGCCACCGCCCTTAACTTGGCCTCGTCACGCACCGGGTAGTCCGGCGCTTTGCCCTGTACTGATTTTTTCAATGTGTGGGCCAGGTGTTTGGCGTGACCGGAATGCGCCGCCGTCCCGGCTGCTATGGCCCGCACCAGGTTGCGGGCCACCATGGTGTCGGCGGTGGCTCCGCAGACGCCCCGCGCAGGCCCGTCGTCAAAGGGACTCACCCGGCACGGCCCCTGCATGCAGTTGCGGCAACACACCCCCAGTTCTCCGAAACCGCACTGGGGCAACTGGGCCGCATAGCGGTCCCACACCGTCTCCACGCCCCGCCGGCGGGCCTCGTCCAGCATTTCCCGCACGGCCGGATCAGCAGATTGCATCAAAATCCCTCCCAAACGTAAGTAATCAATGCGTTATCTGGCCATTAAGCCACTTACAGCCACCTCGCCCGTCCGGCCCCCCAGCAGCGCCCGGATATGCTGTTTGACCGGACGGCCGGATTTCACCAGTGCCGTGTACACCCCCGCGCCGTCCACCCGGCCGGCCAGGATGAAACCGGCCAGCCGGTCGCCGTCGAAAACCAGCCGCCGGTAGGTGCGGGACAGGGGATCATCCAGCGTGAACACCTCCGGGCCGTCCAAGCGGCCCACGGAAATAACGTCCACAGCGCCGAAGCGGGCGCTGTTCAGCCGGGTTAAAGGGGCCGGGTAGGCCCGCCTTTGCCCCAGCATGTTGGCCGCGGCAAAGCGCCCCTGTTCAAAGGCCAGCGTCCACAGCGCCGAATTGACCGGTTGACCGGTCAAGCGGTCGGTTACCTCAATGCAGTCCCCGGCAGCAAAAACGTCCGGCAACGAGGTGCACAAATACTCATCCACCTTGATGCCGCGCCCCACCCGGCCGCCGGCCCTCGCCGCCAGTTCCGTCTCCGGCCGCACTCCCTTGGCCACCACGGCCAGGCCGGCCGGCAGTTCCCGGCTGTCATCCAGGACCACTCCGGACAGGCAGCCGGCCGGTAACTCCCGTCCACCATCCGGACCATGCCCGGACAAATGTTCACCCGGTGAGAACCGCCCGCCATCCTGCCGCCAACCGGACGCCCGCCCGCCGGTACCGGTGATAAACTCCTTCACCCCGGCGTTATAAATAAATTGCACGCCGAATTCTTTCAGTTCGCCTTCCACCATGGCCGCCGCCCGCTCATCCAGCTGGCGGATCAAAAGGCGCGGGCTGGCCACCACCACGGTCACCCCGGCCACTCCGGCCAGTTTGAGGGCCAGCGCCGCCTTCAGCCCCACCAGGCCGCCGCCGGCCACCACCGCCGCCGTCACCCGCCGGGCCACGGCCGACAGCGCCCGGGCATCGGCCATGGTGCGCAGGACGAACACGCCGTCCGCACGCACTCCGGGCAGCTCCGGCCGCACCGCCGCCGCCCCGGTGGCCAAAAGCAGCCGGTCGTAGGTCAGCTCCCGGCCGTCCTTCAGCAGTACCTTTTTCTCCCCGGGCTGCAGCTCCACCGCCCGCACGCCGGAAAACAGCGTCACACCAAGCCGCCGGTAGAAATCAGCCGGACGCAACCGGATCGAAGCTTCCGCCCGCCTGCCCGCCAGCACATCCGGCAGCAGGCAGCGTGAATAGGCCGTTTCCGGCTCGCCGGCAACCACAGTGATTTCACTGGCCCCCCCGCCCGGGCGGCGCAGCGTCTCCACCGCCGCCACCCCGGCCGCGCTGTTGCCGATAATCACAAAATGCAAACAATCACCTCCCTACTCTCACCTGTCCCATGCCCATGGTGGTTTTATAACCTACACCGGCGTAAAAGGCAAAATCGGCCAGCATATGGATCACCCGGGCCATGATCTCTTCTTCCCGCCTGCGGATGCCAAAACTACAGACCCCGGTAAAACCAACCTGCTTGTAGCGATCAAAGTGTATGATCTTCGTTTGCAGTTTAAATGAGCGCAGAAAAACATTGTCCTCAATGTATGCCAACAAATTATCCCCCAGGTTGATTGGCGAATAAAGATTCCACTTTTGCAGCAGGTGCATAAACACATGCTGTGGATCGGGCAACGGGTAATTAATCCCTCTGTTCTTAAACGCAGTAGGGGAATGGAATTCAAGGGAAAACTGGTAGGGTACATCATCGCGGCTTATCCAGGTGTTATAAATTTCCCGGTAATCCGAACTGCTGGCCCAAGGATGCGCCTGCGGGTCGACGGTGACGCCGGCAACCTGCAGGCGCGCTCCGGCCAGCTCAATTTCCGCTGACAAAGAAGCCAGCCAGTGATCACGCATCCAGGTTGATAGACGGGGGGAAATCGAGGTCACCCGGAAGGCGTATTCCTCTCCCGGAAACAGCCGCCACCGGTTGTCCGTAAACTCCACCCGGCCCCACAGGGGCGAAACGGTAAAAGGCTTCACGGCAGCCGGGCCGTGCAATCCGGCGGCCAACTCCGGGCTCAGATTACGGACTCTATCTAGAAAAAAGGCGTGCAGCACCTGTCCCATGGAAGGAGGCACCAGCAGCTCTGCATTAGTGCTTAATTTGATGACACAACTGATCAGCAAAAAATTTCCTCCGTAATTGCTTATTCCACCGTAACAACCCATCCCGGCGGACGGCGGGAATGACTTCCCGCTACCGCCACACGGCGCGATTTGGGGAAAACCTGCTGCCCGCGCGGCTCGAACAGGTCATCCCGCAACTCCCGGCGCAGGGCCTCGGGCAACAGCATGAAAAGGCCCGTTCCAGCCAGGCCGGAACCCCAGCCAAGCCGCATGGCGGCCGGCTCCCGGCGGTAAAATTCCCGCATTTCCTCCGTCCCCGGCCCGCTCACACCGTTCCAGAAATCAGTTTCAAACTTCCATAAGCCGGTGGAAAACTCCTGCAGCATATGATAAATATCTTCCAGGGTCTTAAATGGCAAGCCGGCCTGGCCGTTGCCGCCAAAGTCGGCAAGAATCGCTTCATCCAGGATAATCTCAAAATCAATTTCCACTCCCGCCGGCATAACTTCCACGAAAACCGGGGTTTTTACGTAGCTTTCATTTTCGCCGGTGATGCTTGTTACCTGCACTTCTTCCAAAACGAGTCCGTTTTTATCCAAGGGAACGGCATCGGAAACCTTTACCGCCCGCAGCACATCCCGCTGCTGGGCGGTTGGTCCGCGCCGGTTGCGTGCGTCCGGCACCGGCAGGTCGAAACGCTGAAGCAGTTCCCGCTCCACCTGCCCGGCCATGTTCCGTTTAAAGCCGTCCTTGAACCAGGGCCTGTGCCTTTTCCAGTCCTCGGCGCGGTTGAATTCGTTTAATTTTCCTCTCACCACATCAGTGAAACAGCGCTGAAAATCCCGGGGGCTTTCGTTTTTCATTTTCTTCAACCGGGTGTAGAGGATCGCCGTGCGGAGCACACCTTTGAGCGAAGAACCCGGCACAAAGGGCCTCCCGTAAGCGTCCCTGACAAACGGCCTCAGCCCGGCAGGCGTCCGGCCGGCGGCGGTTTCACAGGAATAGGCGGCACACCCTTCCAGAAAGCTTTGCTTTAAAAGGCCCTGCCCGCGCAAAAAGTTTTCCAGACTGAAGCGCGAACCCTGCTTCCCTATCTCACCGGTCAGGATATCAAGCTTACCTTCTTTCAGCAGCGCACGGCCCAGGCCGGCCTCATTTACCACATAGCAGCGGCCGTTCAAAACCACGCTCTCCAGCGGGGTCAGTTCCTGCGTTCCGCCGCCGATATGTACGGGGCTGATTGTTTTCAGTTTTATCCGGCGGCGCATTGCGTTTTCACCTCCACGGGCACGGCCAGGGCATAGCCGTACCGGTACAGCGGGTGCGACCCCGCCCAGCCGGCGGGCGTCACATCCACCAGACAACCGGCCGGTTGATAGGGCAGCACCGATCCCTCGGCAAACATTTTGCACGTCTTTCTTCTGACCTGACCCGGGACAAAGGGGGAAGCGGCCCACCCCCCGCGGGTGACGATTTCATAACGGGCCTCCCGCAGAGGCATTTTCCTTTCCGGTGCAGCCGGGTGCAGCAAAGAAAGCAGGCACCAGGCGCCGCCACCGGAAACCGGTTCCCACAGCCCGCGCCACTCCGCTCCCGGCCGGCCCCATTCCGGCACAAACCGGCCGCAGCCCAGCCCGCGCATACCGCCCAACCCGCTTTCCCCCAGCCAGGTAAAAGCGTTTTCCAGCCCGGTCCGCCAGCCTTCGTCAGTCAGTTCCAGCAGGCAATACAGCCCGGCCTCCCGCCCGAACACCGTCAGGCCGGCATGAAAGAGCCCGGAGGCGCAGCTCACCCGGTCCAGCTGCACCCGCGGCACCCGGTGATAAACGGCGGCAGCGGCCAACCTTTCCTTCATGGCGGGTAACGGGTCCATCCCCACCGCTTCACCACGCACCCACGGCCGGAAAACATCCAGGGATACGAAAGACAGGCGGTTCAGCTCTTTGTGCGCGGCCATGTCCGCCGTTTCCTGCATCGTGACCGGCGGAACCAGTGGACGCGGCAGAAAGAATGTCTCCCCCTTGAAGGGAAAGGCCGACGATATTTTAAACGGCGGTTTGCCGGCGCCAAAACCGGCCAGCATCTCCGCGGCGTCCTCCCGGCCGTAAACATTGGCCAGCGCGTGGCACAAAGCGCTGAAAAGCGTATCGGAACGGACGAATTTCTCCGCCGTTTCCATGCCGATGCCCGCCCCGCCCAGGTGCAACGGGGAAATAAACCGCAGCTTGACTATAAACCGTTCCATCAGCAATTCTCCCGGTTGAAAAACGCTGCCATTTGATCCACCACCGCCGTGCATTCGGAAGTTGTTTTAACCGGCAGATTAAGCAGCGCATCCTTTTCCCCGGCGTAATAATCAATCCGCCGGCCCTCGAAAGAGCCGACCTCAAAGCGCACCTTGCCATACCCCCGCGAGCCGTGCCCGCCCAGGGTATCGTCTTCCACCAGACGCAGCAACTGCACCACATGATTGAGATCTTCTTTGATCACCGCTTCGTCACCGGTTTCCACGGTATAAATGAGCTCGAAATCAAATTCCGTACCCCGGGGCACCCGCTCCAACTGCCGGGGATTGGCCGCCGCCGTAACCCGGTCCAGTGAATTTTCAAATTTCCACTCGGTGTACTGCAGACCGGTTTCAATTTCCGCAAGCTGCTCCCTGCTTCCGGCAGTCATACTCAAATCCCGGACAATCAGACGGCCCGGGATGTTATCGCCCTCCCTGCCGCCAGCGGCGCCGAACAGCCGGCAGACGCGGCATCCGCGGTTTGTACATTCGTGCCGGTAGACCCCGTTGCCGCCGTATCTGTTAAAGGGAAGATTCAACTTCCTTTCCAGGAGCGAACGCATTTTGCCTTTCAATGAACTGCCCGGCACATAGGGTTCCCGGGTGACCGGGTCACGCACCACCGGCGAGTCCAGCCCGCCGATTTCCAGGTTGTTGCCGGCGGCACCGATATGTAAACCGGTATCACAAATCATCCTGCCGCGCAGAATGACTTTACCCTTCAGTGGTCTTGTCCTTCGCTCATCCATTGCCCAACCCTCCTAATCTCTTCCGCCATAAAACCGGTGATAGGCCACAATGCTTTCCACCAGCCGGGCGAACTGCTTGAAATCTTCTTTTGTTTCCACCCGGTCGATGCAGGGATCCAGCAATCTCATCAATGGTTTGACCTCACTTTGCCGGCCGGCGGCATAAGCCAGTTTGGGCTTGAGCAATTTAACCCCGTCCCGGTCGAAAAATTCCCTGCCGCTTCCCCCCGCTCCGGCGGTTTTTACAGCTTCCAGTTTTTTCACCGCGTCAAGGAACTTCCTGATCTGGTTGGTTTTTAAATTAATCTGCACCAGGTGCCTGCCCATATCCTCCGCGTATTTCACCAACCGGTCGACCGGCAGGTCGGCAAGCCTTTTTAAACTGTTAATGCCGGCGACAATTTGCTCCACCACCCTGCCGTCTCCTGGCTGACCGCCCCCGCCGCGCTGGTTCCGCATGTTCATTCCGTACCCCTCCTGCTCAATAGCTCCATCCAGGTAATTGCCGTGCGCAAACAGCCGATAAGCTCCGTATGGTAAATCCTTTTTTTCCATTCCTGCCACGTGCGGTTGTTTTTCAAGCCGTTGTGCTCACCCTCCCGGGCCAGTATGTAGGCCAGCCGGGGCAGGTAGAGCCTGCCCTCCCGGCGCCAGATATCAGTCACGGCCGCCAGGCGGTGCAGAAATCCCTTGCTGAACATGAACTGCACCCGTTTTCCGCCATCCTTTACTTCCGCCAGCCCGCTGACGGCCGGTTTTAATATTTCATCCACCAGGCGCCCGGCCTCACTCCATTTGTACGTACCCGTGAATAAAGGCCGGTCATCCGCGGTAAAGTCCGGCACTGTTGAATAAAACAAAGCAATGCTGTCCCGGCCGTTGTCCTTGGCCCGCTCCTCGGCCTCACCGGCCATTTCCGCCAGCCGGTACAGGGGGTGTTTGGCATCATGCACCACCATACCGCCGGAGATGGTCAGGTGGGGATTCCGGCCGGTGTAACGCCGGAAACAGAAATTAATGTCAAAAGCCAGCTCCACCACCTGATCCCAGGAACCGGCCACAAACAAATCGTCCCCGCCGGCGTAAACCACCGTGACGTTCCTTTCTCCCCGGCCGGGCAGCAGCCTGAACGGCTGAAAACCCTCACCCGCCCCCCGGCATATTTCATTGAGGTGAAATTTGAAAAAACGGGTCAGTTCCCGGGAGAGGGTGGACAGGCGGGAAAAAGTACGTTCGTGACCAGGCAGTCCGCAGGTAAAAACGTGTCCCAGGTTATCCACGTCCATGCGCAGGATGCCAATCCGCTCCGCTCCGGCGGCTTCTTCGGCCAGCATGTCAAACCCCTTGTAAGCGCGCCCCTGCCGGGCCGCATAGTCAGCGGTGAAAAGCTGCGCCGCCCGCGGGAGCAAATAATCATCAATTGACCAGCTGTTCAAAACGTAAAGCAAACGGCATGGCGGCGGGGTAAAGCTTTTCCCGGCCGGGTAAAAGGCATAGTAAGTATCCTCAATTTGTACGCAGGAAGCCCTTTCCAGCCGCTTTTCGCATGCGGCGATAAATTTTGTTCCGGGCAGCTCATCCCCCAGTTCATACAGCCGCCTGCATACGGGGCAAACTTCCACCGGTTCGTGATCATCAAATACCGTTAGGGGCAAGGTGGTGCTCACTTCATCATGGCAGACGGCACACACCTTTTCCTCCGGCCCGGCCGGAGACCAGAAGCCGTCCGGATCGCCGGCGATCTGCCCGATAAACTTGCGGTTCTTTTTTTCCCGCAAACCTTCGGCCAGATCCTGCCACAACCCGGCGATGTCCCGCCGCCCTTCATTTCCCGGCAAAAACGCATTACCGGCAAACTCTATCTTGTCCAGGGCCAGGTAAAGCCGTCCCCGGTACGTGTTATATAAGTAGGTGTTGATTTGCGCCTCCAGTTCTTCCAGGGCGGCCCGGCACCCGGTGGTGGCCGGCGCGAGCAGGTAAAAACGCGCGCCGCCGGAATAAATAATATTGGTCCGGGGCAGTTTCATCCGGTTTAAGAGACGGGAAATAACATGTTCGGTCAGCAGTTCCAGGAAAAAAGAACGCGCCCGCAGGGTTTTCAGCGCCCCTTTGGAACTGATGGTATAAATGAACTTCTGCACACCGGAAAAATCCCCGCCCACCAGCATGTACCGCCGGTCCCGCCGGTCCAGAATTTTTTCCTTGATGCAGGCTTCCCGGAACTCCGGGCGGGTTTCTTCGTAATACCGGTAAAGGCAGGCGGCAATGGCCGCCGTAGTTTTCAAATGGTCAAACAAGGACACATCGGGCAGACTTTCCGGTTTTCCTTCCACAACCCGCGTTTCCGAAGGTATGCCGGCGGTATATTTCTCCAACAGCATAAGCAGGCTATCAACCGGCAGGGCAGGCGCTATTTTTTCAAAATCCCGCGTAAATGGGGTCAGGAGCCGGCCATATCCATCCGGCCCGTAACCGGCCCGCACCGCGTCGTATGAGCCGGGAAAGTTTAATTTTTCACCGCCGGCGGCCAGTGCGTGAAAAGACCAGCATTGATTAAAAACCGGCTGCCCTGCTCTGTGTTTCAGTGAAATTTTAGAAAAAACAGACATCAATGGGACTGCGTGTTCCCATTTACCTTCCCCTTTTTTCTCCGGCCGCTCACCGGAAGAAAGATTGTCGGCCTCGTATACAATCACCAGTTCGTTCACGGGCGGGGCAAATGCGTCCACCATCTCACGCCGGAGATCCTGCTGTAACAGGCCGTGGTGCCGGGCGGCAAAAACAGCCACCGTCTCAGGAACGCCCCTTTCCTTCAGCCAGGCCGCCCCTATTTCCTGATGCGTCTTTCTTTGTTCATTGCCGGTACGCTGTATAAATTTGCCCACATCATGCAAAAGAGCGCCTTTAATTACATCTGAAAATTCCAAAGCCCCTTCACTCCATCCGGAATCATTTCCCAAACCGCCTCAAACGGCATCCGGCCATTTACTCACCGCGACCCCCACAACCGGCCGGAAACAATGGTTTGTTTTTTCCGGCCGCGGCCATACCGCCAAAGTTTAAGCTCTTGCCCTCAGCTATCCCCGTTGAGGAATTACAAACTTAAACTTTTCTTCCAGCTGGAACCTGTCCTCGCCCCATACCGCCAGAAGGGCTTCAAGAAGGTCTTCCACCAATTCACGGAATCTCGCACACTGCTCCGCGCCGATAAAATCAAAGCCGTGGGCGAAAATGTTGTAGTTTCTGGCCTGCACCTGCCCCCGCAGGCTTTTCAAATTTACCTTTGCGGCCAGTTCGTCTTTCATGGCGCTTAAAAGCAGGTAACCGTAAAATAAACTGATCTGTTCCGGTAAGGTGTGAAAAACATGCCCTCCATTGAAATTCTTGTAACGGGAATTTAATGTGGACAGCAGTTCTTCAGCATGACACCGGGAATAATCCGGCGCCCCGGTATCCAAACCATGCACGGCCAGACGGACCTGGGAGATCAGTTCCAGCAACCGGTAAAGCAATAAAGAGGCCATGTCCAGCTTCCCCTGTTCCTCACGGCGGCGGGCGTTGCAGTACAGGGTAAACATGAGGGAGAGCACAAATTCACGCTCGTTCAATATTTCCACAATCAGACCGGAATCGCGGTTTTTCTTTTCCTTCAGGCATTTGGCGAACTTCTCAATCTGTTGCACCAGCACGTTCAAAGCATGCATTTGAAACTCCAGCACAGGCAGTTTGTCGGCCAGAATAAAATCCCTTTGCATTGCGGCATACTGGCGCACGCTTTCCACCAGCACGGTCAGATTGTCCCGGGCCGCGGGGATGTCCAGGTTGTCCCAGGCTTCGTAGGCGCGGCACAATAGCGACAACACCCGGCAGCGGCGCGGATCGGGCACCTGCCGCTCCAGGTTTTCAAAAATACGGCGTGCGCTGGTGTAATCATAACGGGCCAGCATACCGAAAGCCTTTTCCTCTTCCAGATCGCCAAAAACCTGGTACGGGCTGGGGATGAATTCCAAATGCTCGGAACCGGGAAAAGGCCGGCGCAGGTTGGCCAGGTAATTGCTGCTGGCGATGTAAACCATCTCCGCGCCGATCACCCCTCCGGCCATAGCCGAACCGCCGGACATGGCCTTTGTACCGCCGGTAAAATCGACGGCGATATTGGCCGGCTGACCCCAGTCTTTATATACTTCCTTGATCGCCTGGTAAATCTGCAGCGGGTTGTCTTTGTCCACCTTGCGCACCTCATAGCAACTGGGCACCAGACCGGTAAATTGAATAACCGGATCAAGGTACTGGCGCGATGCCTCCGTGCAAAGGAAACACACCCGGGCCGGCTGCAGGGCCAGGATGGAGAGCACCAGCGGCTCAAATGAAGTGCCCAGCGAAAGAATCATGCCACTATATTCTTTGTTTACCCTGGGCCGTTCCCTGGTTACGAACACGTCAATCAACAAAGGCATGATTTCCCGCTGGTAATATTCCTCCGCCTCTTTCCTTTCCTCCTCCGAAGAACGGGGCCAATCCCGCCAGCGCTCGCCACGCGATTTCAATTCTTCTTCTTTAGCAGGTTGATTAGACAAATGGTTCCACCCCATTATGTAAAATATTTAAGCCGGGGAAAAACCAACTGGCGCATAAAATTGTTTTACCCGCGGATCCCCGGGGTTTTTTGCGCAGCGTTAATCCTCGGCGGCAGTCACAATGAAAACACCATCACCAAAAGGATCACGGGAGGTGCCCAGACGTTCCACCCGTTCGGCGCAACGCGGGCATTGCCGGTAAAAAACGATACTGTCTTCATCCTTCCGGATTAGTTTCTCCAGCTTGTAGCGCAACATGAGGTATTCCTCCTTGCGCAGGCTGCATTCGAAGACGCTGTACTGCACTGGAACGGCGTAGTCTTTCAACGTTTTGTAAATTTTAAGCCGGCGGCGGTCGTCTCTGATATCATAGGCAATTATATAGTTCTCCATTATAACCTTCGTTCCTTCCAATATAGAGAATTTTGCCCAAAATATTTGTTCCGTTGTTTTATAATTGGCTCGCAATAAGTCAATGGCAGCAAAGCCGGAACCGCTTTGCCCGAAACATCTGGTCCGTTACTTCACGACAAATGGAATATAGCCGTCCAATTCCTTTTGCAACACCTTGGCCAAAAAGCGTGCCTGCAATTCGAACACGCGCCGGTAAGGCAGCCGGTAGCCAAACACGGGATGGGTGATCTGCTGCTGGCGTTTTTCTTCGTAGGCCCGGTAAATTTTCGCCCGCCCGGCGTCGTTTAAATAACAACCGCCCAGGCGTTGCTCGAAGTCACTTTCTGTTACCGTGCCCCGGTTAATGGCCGCCAACACCACCGAATCAGCTACAATTGGACGGAATTCCTCCATTAAATCCAGTGCCAGCGCCGGACGGCCGTATTTTGCCTCGTGAAAGAAGCCCAGGTACGGGTCGAAACCGACCAGGGCCGCTGCGCTGCGCATGTCCCTGGTGAGCAGGGAATAACAGTAACCCAGCATGGCGTTGACCGGGTCCCGGGGCGGCCGGCGGTTGCGCCCTTCAAAAACAAAAGGCAGCTCCCGCCGGATCAGGCGGCCAAAAACCCGGAAATATTCCCGGGAACCAATTCCCTCCAGTCCCAGCAAAGAAGAGAGTTCCGTCGCCTCTCCCGCTGCTGCGATATAACCGGCCATACGGCGTACGGCCAGGGATATTTCGGGGTCGTGCAGTTCCCGGTTGTGGCGCATGAGCGCAACGCGCATGTTGGTCAATTTGCCGCGGACAAACTGCCTGGCCAGCATTAAACGGACGCGCCCGTCAAAATAGGCGCCGTATTGCGCCAGGCGCAGGGTGGAGTTGCGGTTCAACGCCGGTTCCAGGACACCCCGGAAGGACCCGCCGGTGGAAAGAAAGGATACCGGCGTCCCGTTTTCCAAGAGCAATTTGATTACCGGCGTGGAAATATTCACCCCGCCCACCAGCACCACCTGGTCAATATTGCACAACGGCATGTCCATCATGGTTTCCTTTTCCATGGTCACCAGCAACCTCTGCCCCTTCCGGCGCACATAAGCGCCGGGTTGATCCACATAGAGCACCCGGCCCGGATTCAGACCGGGCAAGGGACGGGACGGCCGCTGTCCCTCACCCCGTAAATATTTTGTCTCTTCAGGCAGACAGCGTGGTTCCAGGGCACAGCCGTGACAGCGGTTATCGCCCAACGGCAGCGGTATTTCACCTGCCTCCAGAATGGCCATCGCCCGGTGCACAGTATTTTCAACCAAAGCCCGCAAGTCAGCGGTAAAATGCACTTCCCGCCGGGCGTGAGAACCGGCGTAATAAATGAAACCCCGGGGCAGTTCGCGCCCCAGGTGTTCCTCCAACGCCATGGCCTGGGCGCAAAGCTGCACGTCGTCGTTCAGGTTGTCCCGGCGCACTCCTTTTTTGTATTCCACCGGGTAAAGTTCCCCCCGCTCTTCCAGGGCGTCAATCACGCCCAGCAGGTGCAGGCGCTCCGATGATACGGTCACCGAACGGATCTGCAGTGAGGTTTCCCGCACCAGGCGTTCTCTTTCATTGCGGCGATCTTCCTGCAGGCGTCCTTCCAGCAGGTGGGCGTTGCTGTCATCCGCCCCTTCCACCATGCGGTAATAAAAATTGCGCGGACAGTATAAAATTTCCGCCACTGCGGAAACAGGCAGGTAAATTGGGGAGTTTTCACCGGCGGCTTCTTGTTCAGCTTGCAAAAAAAAGACACCTCCTTTTGAACAGGTCGTGACTGAATAAATGCCCATAAGCAGGTTTATGTGCACACACTTCATCCACCGGAATTAATGCCAGATGCTTGTTGGTTCGGCAAAAATGCGCTTTATAATCTCGATTTCTTGAACCGATCACTTAAATATAGTTTGCCCATTGTAGGAACATTTATCCAGAAGGTGAAGGGCAAGTCCGGTTCCCCGGTCATGAGAGGGAATGAGCAGTTTTGCGATTGAAAGTATGGCACCCGAAGGAGGAAGCGTCGGTAACGTTTCAATTCCCAGAGGG
>NZ_LYVF01000176.1 GCF_001655685.1 Desulfotomaculum copahuensis | reverse complement strand
ACCTCGGTGATCGAGTAGCGGGATTTTGGCCGGGCCGGCCGGACGGGACAGGGCCAAATAATTCAACGGTCGTACGCATGAAGGGCAAAAATTGAGCAGGCAGGGGGGGCCGCCGGTTGGTCCCCTTTGCCGTCCGGTATAGAAAACCGGCCCAAATGGCAGAATAAGAATATTATGCCTTTAGATTCGTGATTATACAGGGAAGCAGTATTGACATACCTCTGCAATTATGTTAAATTGGTTAGGGTCAATTTGCGAATGGGTGGATCCACTTTTTTTAGTTTGTGGAGGTGTTTAAAATGCGTGTCGGAGTGACGCTGGCTTGTACTGAATGCAAACGCCGGAATTATACCACGGAAAAAAACAAAAAGAACGACTCCGGAAGAATTGAAATGAAAAAGTATTGCAAGTTTTGTCATACACATACCCTGCATAAGGAAACCCGTTAACATGTAAACCGGCACCGGTGAAAAGAGTTAAGGATGTGGCTGAAGGTATGGCTATCACTAGAGATCAAACCAAAGGAGAGAACCCCGGCCGGGTGGCGGCGGCTGCCGGCGCTTCACGCCCTGTTTCGAAAGCGGGGACGGAAAAGAAACAAGTGACGGAAAAGAAACAGGTGATCGTAAAAAAAGAAAAGGTCAACCGTGTGGAGCAAGTGCAGAAATATTTCCGCGGCGTTTTCAACGAACTGAAAAAAGTGCACTGGCCCAACCGGCGGGAGATCACCGTCTATACTGCAGTGGTACTGGTGGCCGTGGCCGTTGTCGGTATACTGATTTGGCTCTTCGATTCGATTTTAAGCCGGCTTCTGCAGTTGATCATAAAATAATGGCACCGGGGAGGTGAGGGGCCCGGATCCCTGGGTCCCTTGTATTTATGAGCAGCAAGCAGTGGTATGTTATCCATACATACTCCGGTTATGAAAATAAGGTTAAAACCAATCTGGAAAAGCGAATCGAATCCATGAACATGGAGGAAAAAATATTTCGCATCCTTGTGCCCATGGAGGACGAGGTTGAGATAAAGGACGGCAAGAAAAAGATCAGCAAAAAGAAGATCTTTCCCGGTTATGTGCTGGTGGAAATGATTATGACCGACGATTCTTGGTACGTGGTCAGAAACACCCCCGGAGTGACCGGCTTTGTCGGCTCGGGGGCGAAACCGATTCCGCTCACCGAAGGGGAAGCAATGCAGATTATCAGTCAGACACTGGGTGAGGAACCCCGGGCGCGGGTCGATCTGGAAGTCAGCCAGCATGTGCGTGTGATTTCCGGTCCTTTTGAAAACTTTGCCGGTGTGATCGAGGAAGTGGATGCAGACAAGGGCAAGGTAAAAGTGATGATTTCCATGTTCGGCCGGGATACCCCGGTGGAATTGGAATTTTCCCAGGTGGAAAAGATAAGCTAGGCGGTGCCGCGGATGGATAAACAAGGCAGGCAACGCCCGTCAACAGCAAGGAGGTGCAAAGATTGGCAAAACGAGTGGCGGCTGTAATCAAACTTCAGGTACCTGCGGGCAAGGCCACCCCCGCCCCCCCGGTCGGTCCGGCGCTGGGCCAGCACGGGGTGAACATCATGGCCTTTGTCAAGGAGTACAATGAGCGTACGGCAGCGCAAGCCGGCCTGATTATTCCGGTGGAAATCACCGTCTACGAGGATAGATCCTTTACTTTTGTCTGCAAGACCCCGCCGGCGGCGGTGCTGCTCAAGAAGGCGGCCGGTATTGAAACGGCGTCCGGCGAACCGAACAAAAAGAAAGTGGCCAAAGTACCACTTTCCAAAGTGCGGGAAATTGCCGAAACAAAAATGCAGGATCTCAACGCCACCACGGTGGAGGCGGCCATGCGCATGGTTCAGGGCACCGCCCGCAGCATGGGCATCGAAGTGGTGGAAGGTTGAACCGTTGGTGGGAGGAATATTTCCGCTAATACCACAGGAGGGATTAACTATGAAACGCGGCAAGAAATATCAGGATGCAGTCAAGCAGGTGGAGCGCACCGTTTACTATGAGCCGCTGGAAGCGATGGAACTGGTCAAAAAGACGGCGCCGGCGAAGTTTGACGAGACGGTGGAAGCCGTGGTCAGTCTGGGGGTGGATCCCCGTCACGCCGATCAACAGGTGCGTGGCGCGGTGGTGCTTCCCCACGGCACCGGCAAGACCCGCACGGTGCTGGTTTTCGCCAAGGGGGACAAGATCAAGGAAGCCGAAGAAGCCGGTGCGGATTTTGTGGGTGCCGAAGATATGGTGGCCAAAATCCAGCAAGAAGGCTGGCTCGGCTTTGAAGTGGCTATCGCCACTCCGGATATGATGAGTCTGGTTGGCCGTTTGGGCCGTATTCTGGGACCGCGCGGCCTGATGCCCAACCCCAAAACCGGTACGGTTACATTCGATGTTGCCCAGGCGGTGCGTGAAGTAAAGGCCGGCAAGATTGAATACCGGGTGGATAAGGCCGGTATTATCCACGCCCCGGTCGGCAAGGTTTCCTTTGAAGCACAAAAACTGGCCGATAACCTGCGCACCCTGATTGAGCAGCTGATCCGCGTCAAGCCTGCGGCGGCCAAGGGGCAGTATATCAAGAATGTAACTGTGTGCTCAACCATGGGACCGGGGATAAAGGTGAGCTACCAGAAGGTTACTGCTTAAACTGAAAATATTCATAATCCTCGCTGTAGACCGTTGGTGTCCCCGGACTTAATGGCTTGTCCGCCAACCGAGGCCGGGGTGGCGGTAATTTTGACGGAAAATATCTTTCCGGCAGGCCCCTGCTTTGTCATCTACAGGGGCCTGCCTTTTTGTTATTGATTAAGAAAGGAGGTGCATACAATGCCCACCAGGGAGAAAAAACAGGAAATCCTGGACGAGTTGACCGGGAAGTTCCAGGCCAGCCAGGCGGTGGTACTGGCCAACTACCGCGGTTTGGATGTGGCGGCGATGACCAGGGTGCGCCGCCGGTTGCAGCAGTCAGGCGGGGAGTTGAAGGTGGCCAAGAACACCCTGGCCAAAATCGCCGCTCAAAAGGCCGGCCTGGAAGGGCTTGCTCCCTACCTGGAAGGTCCGACGGTAATTGCCTTCAGCATGGAGGATCAGGTGTCGGCGGCCAAAGTATTGAATGAGATGACCAAGGAGTTCAAACTCCTGGAGTTGAAGGCCGGCATGGTGGACGGCAAGGTGATCGATGTTGACGGTGTCCGCCGCCTGGCCGATCTGCCTTCCCGCGAGGTGCTGCTGGCCAGGGTGCTTGGCGGCATGCAGTCGCCCATGTATGGATTTGCCGGTTCATTGCAGGGCATCCTGCGCAAGTTTGTCTATGCACTGGAAGAGATCCGCAAACAAAAGGCCGGCTAGAACAGTCGCCGGTCGCCGGAGGACGGAAGCCGGAACTTATCTGGAAAATAATTGGGAGGTTTGATCAATCATGTCAAAGGTGAATGAAATCCTGGAAGCCGTAAAAGGCTTGACTGTGCTGGAACTGGCCGAACTGGTCAAAGCATTTGAAGACGAATTTGGTGTCAGCGCCGCCGCCCCGGTGGCGGTGGCGGCCGCTCCGGCGGCCGGTGGCGCCGCTCCGGCCGCCGAGGAGGAGCAGACTGAGTTTGATGTGATTCTGACCGCCGTGGGCGACAAGAAAATCAACGTGATTAAAGTGGTGCGCGAGATTACCGGCCTGGGCCTGAAAGAGGCCAAGGAAGTGGTCGACAACGCGCCCAAACCGATTAAAGAAAAGGTCAGCAAGGAAGAGGCGGAAGCCGTCAAGGCCAAACTGGAAGAGCAGGGCGCCAGTGTGGAAGTGAAGTAAACAGCAGGGCGGCATCAAGGGCGGCTGGCAAGGCTAACCGCCCTTGACTAATTTCTAGCAAAACCGCCTTGACAATCCAACCGGATTATGCTATCATTTCAGAATGTCCATATTAATAAGGGCCAAAAATTATGCCAGTGGTGCCATGTATTTTTCAGGTTGCTTTGGGAAATATTATTGTAGATACGCGCGAAAAAAAGCGAGGCGGGGGAAAACCCGGGACCTTGCTTTTCGTTGTTTTGAAATTTTTGGGGGGTGTGACGCTCTAGATGTATCCTGAAAAGGTAGGTACCAGAACCCGGTGGAATTTCGGCCGGCTCAGGGAAGTGCTGGAGTTGCCAAATTTGATTGAAGTGCAGCGGAACTCCTACGACTGGTTTCTGCGGGAAGGCCTGCGGGAAGTCTTTCAGGATGTGTCGCCCATCCAGGATTTTACCGGTAATCTGGTGCTGGAGTTTTTGGATTACACTCTTGGCGAGCCCAAATATTCCGTCGAAGAGTGCAAGGAAAGGGATGTCACCTACGCGGCGCCCTTGCGGGTTAAGGTGCGGTTGATTAACAAGGAAACCGGGGAGGTCAAGGAACAGGAGGTCTTCATGGGGGATTTCCCCCTGATGACGGAAAAGGGCACTTTTATCATCAATGGCGCGGAACGGGTGATTGTCAGCCAGTTGGTCCGTTCACCCGGTGTTTATTTTGCCGAGCAGATTGATCCGAGCGGGAAAAAGATTTATACCGCCACCATCATTCCCAACCGCGGCGCCTGGCTGGAGTTTGAAACTGATGTCAATGATCATATTTTTGTGCGCATCGACCGGACCAGAAAAATTCCGGCCACCGTACTGATTCGTGCCCTTGGTTACGGTTCCAACCCGATGATTGTGGATCTCTTTGACGGCAACCAGCACATTCAGGAAACCCTGACCAGGGACAACAGCGACTCGGAGGAAGAAGCGCTGGTGGAAATTTACAAGCGGCTGCGTCCCGGCGAGCCGCCCACGGTGGAAAGCGCGCGCTCCCTGCTGGAAACTTTGTTTTTTGATCCCAAGCGCTATGATTTGGCCAATGTGGGCCGTTATAAAATACAAAAGAAACTGAAACACGGGATTCTTTACCGTTTCAAGGAAAACGGCCGGCCAGGCACTGAGTGGGACCGCTATTTGAACCAGGAAGTGCCGGTGGACCGCGAGTTCATCCGGGAATTAACCCCCCGGGACATCATTGATACGGTCAAGTATCTGCTGCGTCTGATGGACGGGGAAGGCCAGGTGGATGACATCGATCACCTGGGCAACCGCCGTTTGCGTTCGGTGGGTGAACTTTTGCAGAATCAGTTCCGGATCGGCCTGTCCCGGATGGAACGGGTGGTCCGGGAACGCATGACCATTCAGGATGTTGATGTGATCACACCCCAGGTCTTGATCAATATTCGTCCGGTGGTGGCCTCGATCAAGGAGTTTTTTGGTTCCAGCCAGCTCTCCCAGTTCATGGATCAGACCAACCCGCTGGCGGAACTGACCCATAAACGGCGTCTCTCCGCCCTCGGCCCGGGGGGGTTGAGCCGGGAGCGGGCCGGTTTCGAGGTGCGGGACGTACACCACTCCCACTACGGCCGTATGTGCCCGATTGAGACCCCGGAAGGTCCGAACATCGGTTTAATCGGTTCGCTGTCCTGTTATGCCCGGATCAATTACTTCGGCTTTATTGAAACTCCCTACCGCAAGGTGGACAAGGAAAACAAGCGGGTGACGGAAGAGATTGAATACCTGACCGCGGACGAGGAAGAGGGGCTGATCATCGCCCAGGCCAATGCACCGCTGGATGAAAACGGGTATTTCATTGAAAACCGGGTTGATGCCCGCCACGGTCACGATATCCTGGTGGTCTCCGCCGACCGGGTGGACTATATGGATGTATCCCCGAAGCAATTGTTCAGCGTAGCCACTTCGTTAATCCCCTTTCTGGAGCATGACGACGCCAACCGGGCGCTGATGGGCGCCAACATGCAGCGCCAGGCCGTGCCGTTGCTGCGCGCCCAGGCGCCGCTGGTCGGTACGGGTATCGAGTACAAGGCGGCGCGGGATTCCGGGGTGGTGGTGATCGCCAAAAACAGCGGTGTGGTGGAACGGGTGTCGGCAAACGATATTGTCATCCGTTCTGACCGCGGTGGCACCGATGTATATAAGCTGCTCAAGTTCACTCGATCCAACCAGGGTACCTGCATCAACCAGAAACCCATTGTCAGCCACGGGCAGCGGGTGGAAAGCGGGGAGATCATCGCCGACGGACCCTCCACGGATCAGGGGGAACTGGCCCTGGGCCGTAACATTCTGGTGGCCTTCATGCCCTGGGAGGGCTACAACTACGAGGACGCCATCCTGGTCAGTGAAAAGGCGGTCAAGGAAGATTATTTTACTTCCATTCACATTGAAGAATATGAGTGTGATGCCCGGGACACCAAGCTGGGACCGGAGGAGATCACCCGCGACATCCCCAATGTGGGCGAGGAAATTTTAAAAGATCTGGATGAGCGGGGGATTATCCGCACCGGAGCGGAAGTGCGGCCGGGAGACATTCTGGTCGGCAAGGTGACGCCGAAAGGGGAGACCGAGCTTACCGCCGAAGAGCGCCTGCTGCGGGCCATCTTTGGTGAAAAGGCGCGGGAAGTGCGGGACACCTCTTTGCGGGTTCCCCACGGGGAAGCCGGTAAAATTGTGGATGTCAAAGTGTTTTCCCGGGAAAACGGGGATGAGCTGCCGCCGGGGGTGAATCAACTGGTCCGGGTCTATATCGCCCAGAAGCGCAAAATATCCGAGGGCGATAAAATGGCCGGCCGGCACGGGAACAAAGGTGTGATCGCCCGCATCCTGCCCGAGGAAGACATGCCCTTTTTGCCCGACGGCACGCCGGTGGAGATAGTGCTCAACCCGCTCGGGGTGCCTTCCCGGATGAATATCGGACAGGTGCTGGAAACCCACCTGGGCTGGGCGGCCAAAGCGCTGGGTTATCACGTGGCCACTCCGGTTTTTAACGGCGCCACTGAGCAGGATATTCTGGAATTTTTCAACCGGGCCGGACTGCCGGAAAACGGCAAGATTACCCTCCGGGACGGCCGGAGCGGCGAACCCTTCGACAACCCGGTTACAGTGGGCTATGTCTATATGTTGAAACTGGCCCACCTGGTGGATGACAAGATCCATGCCCGTTCCACCGGTCCTTATTCGCTGGTTACCCAGCAACCGCTGGGCGGCAAGGCGCAGTTCGGCGGCCAGCGGTTCGGTGAAATGGAAGTGTGGGCGTTGGAAGCATACGGTGCGGCTTATACCCTGCAGGAAATTCTGACGGTGAAATCAGACGACGTGGTGGGACGGGTGAAAACCTACGAGGCCATAGTCAAGGGGGAAAACGTGCCGGAACCGGGGGCGCCGGAGGCCTTCAAGGTGCTGATCAAGGAACTGCAGAGTTTGGCGCTGGATGTCAGGGTGCTTTCCGAAAATGATGAAGAAGTGGAAATCAAGGAAATTGACGAGGATATCAGCGAAACGGCCAAAGATCTGGGCCTTGATCTGCATGTCGACGAACCGCCGCCCAGAGGGGTGAACAGCGGTGAAGATGAAGAGGATGAGGACGACTATGACACGGACGACATGGGGGAACTGGACGACTCCGATTATCAGGAGGAGCATCTGGAAAAGGAGTTGGATCTGGACGGGGAGGAAACAGGTTGAGAACCGGCCGGTCTGACCGGGTTCATTAAGAATTTCACGTGCTTTTTGACACCAGCAGGTCTTTTCGAAAGGAGAGGTTTACTTTGCTGGATTTGAACAACTTTGACCGTATCCGGATCGGTTTGGCCTCCCCGGATCAGATTCGCCAGTGGTCCCACGGTGAAGTAAAAAAGCCGGAAACCATCAACTACCGCACTTTGAAACCGGAGCGCGACGGACTCTTTTGCGAGCGCATTTTCGGCCCTACCCGGGACTGGGAATGTCATTGCGGTAAATATAAGCGGGTGCGCTATAAAGGCGTGGTCTGTGACCGCTGCGGCGTGGAAGTGACCCGCTCCAAAGTGCGACGGGAACGGTTGGGGCATATTGAACTGGCCGCTCCGGTTTCCCACATCTGGTACTTCAAAGGTATACCCAGCCGGATGGGCCTGCTGCTCGACATGTCTCCCCGGGCGCTGGAGAAAGTGCTATATTTTGTTTCATACGTTGTTGTCGACCCGGGCGAAACCACCTTGATCAAAAAGCAATTGCTCACCGATACCGAGTACCGCGAGTACCGGGAAAAGTACGGCAACGCCTTTGCGGCGTCCATGGGCGCGGAGGCAATCAAGAAGCTGCTTGAGGAAATCGACCTGGAAGAGATGAGCCGGGAGCTGCGCCAGGAATTGAAGGAAGTTTCCGGCCAGCGCAAGATCCGGGCCATCCGCCGGCTTGAGGTGGTGGAGTCGTTCCGCAAATCGGGCAACCGGCCGGAGTGGATGATTCTGGACGTGGTGCCGGTCATTCCCCCGGAACTGCGTCCGATGGTCCAGTTGGACGGCGGCCGTTTTGCCACTTCCGATCTGAATGATCTCTACCGGCGGGTGATCAACCGGAACAACCGTCTGAAGCGCCTGCTGGATCTGGGCGCGCCGGATATCATTGTGCGTAACGAGAAACGCATGCTGCAGGAGGCGGTGGACGCCCTGGTCGACAACGGCCGCCGCGGCCGCCCGGTTACCGGGCCGGGCAACCGGCCCTTGAAGTCGTTGAGTGACATGCTCAAAGGCAAGCAGGGCCGTTTCCGTCAGAACCTGCTGGGGAAACGGGTGGATTATTCGGGCCGTTCGGTGATTGTGGTCGGACCAAGCCTGCATCTGCACCAGTGCGGCTTGCCCAAGGAAATGGCGCTTGAACTGTTCAAGCCGTTTGTGATGAAGCGTCTGGTAAACGAAGGCTTTGCCCATAATATCAAAAGCGCCAAGCGGATGGTCGAGCGGGTGCGGCCTGAGGTGTGGGATGTGCTGGAAGAAGTGATCAGCGAGCATCCGGTGCTCCTGAACCGCGCCCCCACTTTGCACCGGTTGGGTATTCAGGCTTTCGAGCCCGTTTTGGTGGAGGGCCGGGCGATTCAAATCCACCCCATGGTTTGCACGGCATACAACGCCGATTTTGACGGCGACCAGATGGCGGTGCACGTGCCCCTGTCCGCCGAGGCGCAAGCCGAGGCGCGGCTTTTGATGCTGGCTGCCCACAATATTTTAAACCCCAAGGACGGCCATCCGGTGGCCATTCCCACCCAGGACATGGTGCTGGGCAGTTACTACCTGACCATGGAAAAACCCGGTGCACCGGGTGAAGGCAAGGTGTTCAAGGACAAAGAAGAGGCAATTATGGCCTATTATAACGGCGCCGCCAGCCTGCACGCCCGGATCAAGGTTCGCCGGACGGACGGTGAATTGCTGGAAACCACCACCGGGCGGCTCATTTTTAATGAAGTGATCCCCCGGGAACTGGGCTATTTGAATTATGTAATGGAAAAGAAAAGCATGTCCCGCCTGGTGGACGACTGTTACCGCAAACTGGGTTATTCGGCCACGGTGGAGTTGCTGGATGGAATCAAAAAGCTGGGCTACCGGTTTGCCACCCGGGCGGGAGTGAGCATCGGCGTCACTGATATCACCATTCCGGAGGCCAAAAAAGATATTCTGGCCAATGCGGAAAAACAGGTGGAAACAGTGGAGACGCAATACCGGCGCGGTCTGATCACCGAGGAGGAACGTTACCGCAAGGTGACTGAAATCTGGAACGACGCCAAGGATCAGGTGACCAGGGTGCTTATGGAAACGCTGGATAAATTCAACCCGGTTTACATGATGGCCAATTCCGGCGCCCGCGGCAACGTGCAGCAGATCAGCCAGTTGGCGGGCATGCGCGGTTTGATGGCCGATCCGTCCGGCCGGATTATCGACCTGCCGATCAAGGCCAATTTCCGGGAGGGTCTGACCGTGCTGGAATACTTCATTTCCACCCACGGCGCACGCAAGGGTCTGGCCGATACGGCCCTGCGCACGGCCGACTCCGGGTACCTGACCCGCCGTCTGGTGGATGTGGCCCAGGATGTGATTGTCCGGGAGGACGACTGCGGCACCGAAGAAGGTATTGTGGTGCAGGAAATTACAGAGGGGACGGAAGTAATCGAAAAGCTGGCCGACCGCATCATCGGCCGGGTGGTGCTTGAAGACGTCCACCATCCGGAAACGGGCGAGTTGTTGGCCGCAGCGGGACGGGAAATATTGGAAGAGCAGGCGGAGAAAATCATCAAAGCGGGCTTCAAAAAACTAAAAATCCGCTCCGTATTGACCTGCAAGTCACGTTACGGCGTTTGCCGGAAATGCTATGGACGCAACCTGGCTACCGGACATATGGTGGATATCGGGGAGGCGGTGGGTATTATCGCCGCCCAGTCCATCGGCGAGCCGGGTACCCAGTTGACCATGCGCACCTTCCATACCGGCGGCGTGGCTGGTGACGACATCACCCAGGGCTTGCCCCGGGTGGAGGAGCTTTTCGAAGCCCGCCGGCCGAAAGGACAGGCGGTGGTGGCGGAAGGCGACGGCCTGGTGGAAGTGCGCGAGGTCAAAGGCCGGCGGGAAGTGGAGATTACCGGTGATGATGGCGAAAAATCGGTTTATCAGATTCCTTACGGTGCCCGTTTGAAAGTACACGCGGGTGACCGGATCATGGCCGGCGATGAGCTGACCGAAGGGTCGGTCAACCCGCATGATCTGCTTAAAATCAAGGGTCCGCACGGTGTGCAGGTTTACCTGCTGCACGAGGTGCAGCGCGTGTACCGTTTGCAGGGCGTGGATATCAATGACAAGCATATTGAAGTGATGATCCGCCAGATGATGCGCAAAGTGAAGGTGGAGGAGCCCGGGGACACCGAATTGCTGCCCGGTGGCCTGATTGACATCTTCGAACTGGAGGATGAAAATAAAAAGATTGCTGCGGCCGGCGGCCGGGAGGCCGAGGGCCGCCCGGTGCTGCTCGGCATTACCAAGGCTTCCCTGGCTACCGACTCCTTTTTGTCGGCGGCTTCCTTCCAGGAAACCACCCGGGTGCTCACCGAGGCCGCGATCAAGGGGAAAATGGACCCCTTGCTCGGCTTGAAGGAAAATGTGCTGATCGGCAAACTGGTGCCGGCCGGTACCGGGATGAGCAGTTACCGCAGTTTGCAGCCGGTTGGGATGGAAAGCCCGCCGGACGGCGGGACGGCCGGGGATGAATGTAATTTTTTGCCGGCGGCGGCCTCTGAAAATGTTGACAACGTCAATGACTGATGATAAGATGTAAAAGTGTCTGGAATTTAGAGGGGGGATCCGCATGCCCTTGACCAGGCTGGCCCAGGCGCGCCGGAAATCGGTCGGTTCCAAACAAACGATCAAGGCCATTCAGCGTGGTCAGGTCCGGGTGGTTTTTGTGGCCGGTGATGCCGAGCGGCATGTGATTGAGCCGATTATCCAGGCGTGCAAGGCTAAAAACATCGCCCTGGTTCAGGTGGATACCATGCAGGCGCTGGGCAAAGCCTGTGGCATTGAGGTGGGATGCGCATCGGCGGCGGTGATGGAAGATTAACTGCCGCCGGTTGTGCCGGCCCGGCCGGTTGCCGGGTGGCAAGGGTTTGTTTTGAATGCAGGTAACCGGGAAGGAGGTGTCATGCAATGCCAACCATCAGCCAACTGATCCGCAAGGGCCGGGAGGAACTGACCAAAAAATCGGCCGCCCCGGCACTGAAGGAATGTCCCCAGAAACGGGGTGTTTGCACCAGGGTATACACCACCACGCCCAAAAAGCCAAATTCCGCCCTGCGCAAGGTGGCCCGGGTACGGCTCACCAATGGGATCGAGGTGACCTCCTATATTCCCGGTATCGGGCACAACCTTCAGGAACACTCGGTGGTTCTGGTACGTGGCGGCAGGGTGAAAGACCTGCCCGGCGTCAGATACCATATTGTAAGGGGCGCTTTGGACTCGGCCGGCGTGCAGAACCGCAACCGCGGCCGTTCCAAGTACGGTGCCAAGCGGCCCAAGAAATAGTCCGCCTGCCGCCTTTTATGGGTGGCAAGTTTGAAAATCCGGCAGATGGTTATACTGTTTAAGCCAAAGGGGGGAAATCAAGCCATGCCGAGAAGGGGCAGCACCGGCAAACGTGATGTACCGCCGGACCCTGTTTGTGGAAACAAAGTGGTGACCAAGCTGATCAACCAGGTAATGCTGGATGGTAAAAAGAGCATAGCCGAAAATATTTGCTACGGCGCTTTTGATATTATCCGCGAGAAAACCGGCAAAGAGCCGGTGGAAGTATTCGAGCAGGCGATGAAAAATGTGATGCCCGTGCTGGAAGTGAAGGCCCGCCGGGTGGGCGGCGCCAACTACCAGGTGCCGGTGGAGGTACGCCCGGAGCGCAGGCAGACCCTGGGCATCCGCTGGCTGACCAAGTACGCCCGGGAGCGGGGCGGCAAAAGCATGCAGGAAAAACTGGCGGCGGAGATCATGGATGCAGCCAACAATTCCGGTGCAACGGTAAAGAAGAAAGAAGACACGCACAAAATGGCGGAAGCCAACAAGGCCTTTGCGCATTACCGGTGGTAAGGGGGAGAAATGATCATGGCACGGCAAATTCCGCTGGAACGGACGCGTAACATAGGCATTATGGCACACATTGACGCCGGTAAGACCACCACCACCGAGCGCATTCTCTTTTACACCGGCCGGGTGCACAAGATTGGCGAGGTGCACGACGGTGCGGCGACCATGGACTGGATGGTACAGGAGCAGGAGCGGGGGATTACGATCACTTCCGCCGCTACCACCTGTCAGTGGCGCAATCACCGGATAAACATTATTGACACGCCAGGGCACGTGGACTTCACCGTGGAGGTGGAGCGCTCACTGCGTGTGCTTGACGGAGCGGTGGCCGTCTTTTGTTCCGTGGGCGGGGTGGAACCGCAGTCGGAAACAGTGTGGCGGCAGGCCGATAAATACGGTGTTCCGCGTATTGCCTATATCAACAAGATGGATCGTATCGGAGCCGATTTTTTCCGTGGTCTGGCCATGATCCGGGAAAGGCTGGGGGCCAACCCGGTGGCCGTTCAACTGCCCATTGGGGCGGAAGACGGCTTTTCCGGCGTGGTGGATCTGATTCGCAACATAGCCATTATTTATACCGACGATCTGGGCACCAAAAGCAAAGAAACAGCCATTCCGGCCGGTATTGCCGTGCGGGTGGCCGAGTACCGGGATAAATTGCTCGAAGCGGTGGCCGAATCTGATGAGGAATTGATGCTCAAGTACCTGGAGGGTGAAGAGCTGACCGAGGAGGAAATCAAGCGCGGGATCCGCAAGGCAACGCTGGCGGTGAAAATGATTCCGGTATTGTGCGGTTCCTCTTTTAAAAACAAAGGGGTGCAGCCCCTTTTGGACGCCATTGTGGATTACCTGCCCGCGCCCACCGATGTGCCGGCCATCCGCGGCCTGAACCCGGAAACCGGTGTGGAGGACAAACGCTCGGCCAGAGATGATGAACCCTTTTCCGCCCTGGCCTTTAAAATCATGGTCGACCCATATGTGGGCAAACTGACATTTTTTAGGGTCTATTCGGGCAAGCTAAGCTCCGGGTCGTATGTGTTCAATTCGACCAAAAACAAACGGGAACGGGTGGGGCGCATTTTACGCATGCACGCCAATCACCGGGAGGAGATCAACGAAGTTTACGCCGGCGATATTGCGGCGGCCGTTGGTTTAAAGGATACCGGTACCGGTGACACCCTGTGCGACGAAAACCATCCGATTGTGCTGGAGTCCATGGAGTTCCCGGAACCGGTGATTGATGTGGCCATTGAGCCGAAAACCAAGGCCGACCAGGATAAAATGGGCATTGCCCTGACCAAGCTGGCCGAGGAGGATCCCACATTTAAGATCCATACCGATCCGGAGACGGGACAGACCATTATTTCCGGTATGGGGGAACTGCATCTGGAGATAATCGTCGACCGGTTGTTGCGCGAGTTCAAAGTGGAGGCGCATGTGGGCCGGCCGCAGGTGGCCTACAAGGAGACCATCCGCAAAAAGGTGAAGGCGGAAGGCCGGTTCGTCCGCCAGAGCGGCGGCCGCGGCCAGTACGGGCATGTGGTGCTTGAAATCGAGCCCCGGGAACCCGGTGCCGGCTACGAGTTCGTGAATAAGATTGTCGGCGGCGTGGTGCCCAAGGAATATGTCCCGGCGATCGACTCCGGTGTCCGCGAGGCCATGGAAAACGGTGTGCTGGCCGGCTATCCGATGCTCGATATCAAGGTAACCCTGGTGGACGGCTCTTACCATGAGGTGGACTCTTCGGAAATGGCCTTCAAGGTCGCCGGTTCGATGGGCTTCAAAAACGGGGCGCAGAAAGCCAATCCGGTGCTGCTTGAACCGGTGATGAAGGTGGAAGTGGTGGTCGGCGAGGAATATATGGGTGAAGTGATCGGCGACATCAACTCCCGCCGGGGACGCATCGAGGAAATGGAACCCCGGGGCAATGCCCAGGTAATCCATGGTTACGTACCCCTGGCCGAAATGTTCGGTTATGCCACCGACCTGCGTTCCCGCACCCAGGGGCGCGGCACATACACCATGCAATTCAGCCATTATGAAGAAATACCGCAACAAATAGCTCAAACCATTATCACCCGGCGCCGGGGATGATTATTTAAGGAGGAGAAAAAAGACATG
>NZ_LYVF01000175.1 GCF_001655685.1 Desulfotomaculum copahuensis | reverse complement strand
CCGTCCCCGCAGGTGTCCGGCAGCCAGCCAGCCGGCCGGCATTACCGGCGTTCCGGCACGGCACGCCGGTCACCCAGGCGCCGGACAACCAGCCGGGCCAGTCCGGCGGCCACCACCGCCTTAAGCAGGTCAAACCCGATAAAGGGCAAAAAGCCGATCTTGATTACCTGTGCGGCGGAAACAGCCTTGCCCAGATAGAAATTAAGAATCAAGTACAAATAGGGCAGGCCCACCAGGTAGATCACCGCCAGACCGGCCACCATGGCCGGCAAATAACGCCACAGACCGGGTTCCCGGCGTCGTGGCAAAAGTGCGCCGATGACAAAGGCTCCGGCAATGAAACCAGGCAGAAAACCAAAAGTGGGCTGCAGTACATAAGCCGGCCCGCCGAAGGGCGGTTTTTCAAACACGGGCAGCCCGGACAAACCCAGCAACACGTAAACCAGTATGCTCAGCGCCCCCGCCCGGGCGCCCAACAGCGCGCCGGCCAGCATAACCACAAAGGGCACCAGGCTGAAAGGCACCACCGCTCCGCCAAAGCGCACCAGCGCGGCCGCCACTGCGCAAAGGGCGGCAAAAAGTGCCGCCAGCACCATTTCCCGCGGTGACATTTTCACGCTACAACACCCCCGAATAAATCAGTTAATAACGTTCTTCGCTGTGCCCGGGAAATACCCGGACTGTCGCACGACTTTCGCAAAACGCAACCTCATATTGGGTATGATAGCCTCAGGCTTGGATTGGCCTTTCACAGCGGCAACGGGCAACTGTCAACCCATCCCCGTTCCCGGTTAACAAAAAAGGCGTGCTCAACCGCTGCATGCGCCGTTTAAGATTACTGCGGCCGCAAGCTCACCTCCCCGGAAACCACCTTTTTCAATTCCCCCGCAGGCAGGCGTAGCAGAAGGGCGCCATTCTCATCCACGTCCTCGGCCAGGCCGGTCCAGCTTTCCTTCAGTGAAGCCACCCGCACCGGCCGGCCGAGGGTGACGGAAAATTCCTTCCAGCGCGCCAGCACGGGGGCGAAGCCGTCCTGCAGCCACAACAGATACCAGTGTTCCAGTTCCGTCAGCACGGCCTGCAACACGGCCACACGGGAAACGGGCCGGCCGGTTTCAATCAAGACGGAAGTGGCCGTAGTACGCAGTTCCGCCGGCAAATCGGCCGCCGTCAGATTCAAATTAATCCCCATGCCCGTGATCAGGAAATTGATCCGCTCCATTTCCGCGCTCAGTTCGGTGAGAATGCCGCAAATCTTTTTTCCGTTCACCAGCAAATCATTGGGCCACTTGATCCCTGCCTCAACGCCGGCCGCCCGGCGCAGGGCGCTGCAAACGGCGACAGCGGCCAGCATGGTCAGGGGCGGCGCGTCCACCGGGTTGACGGGCGGGTGCAGGATAACGGAACACCAGATGCCTTTGCCGCAAGGAGAATACCAACCCCGCCCCAGACGGCCGCGCCCGCCGGTCTGCTCCTCCGCCACCACCAGCGTGCCGTCTGGCGCCTCCCGTCCGGCCAGTTCCCGGGCGGTACGGTTGGTGGAAACCAGCGATGTGTAGTGGTATATCCGGCAGCCGATCAAACCGGTCGGCAAGCCGGCGGCGATTTCTTCCGCATACAGCCGGTCGGGAATGTTAATCAGCCGGTAGCCGGCGTGAGGCTGGGCTTCGATGCCGTAGCCGGCCTCCCGCAAGGCGCGTATGTGCTTCCATACCGCCGTGCGGGAAACGCCCAGCGAGCGGCAGATGGCCTCCCCGGATACAAAACCGGGATAGCCCTTTTTCAAGAGACGTAAAACACTTTCCTTCAATGCTCTGCACTCCGGTCGGTAATGAATGTTTCTGTAAATTTTAAATGATCACGGACAATTTGTCAACTCCGGCGGCATAACCGGTTGACATTGCACTCCCGCCGGCAGGCAGCCGGGGCGGATCAGCCGGCACGCCAGTCCGCACCGGCCCGGGGGAAAGCCGGGCCAGGCATACAGCCGGACCGGAACGCACGGCGGGCCGCCGGGTTAAAGCCGCGCCCCGCTTCCCGCCCCGGCCGGCAGGGACGGACCGGACACGCCGGCGGGGACGTCCGCGGCTTTTGGCGGTCCGGGCGGGCGGGGCGGCTCGCGGCGCGCCTTGTGTGAAGAATGTAAAAACATCACCATCGGCACGGCCACCGCCACAAAAACGGCGGCCACCATGAAGGTGTCGTCAATCGCCCGCACGAAGGCCTCCCGCTGGGTCAAGCCGTATATAACGGTCAGCGCCCGCTGGTTGCCGGGAAAGCCGCCGCCCAGCAACAGTGCTATTTCCTGCAGCACTCCGTGCGCCAACGGCGAGGAAAATGTCACCGCTTCGGCCAGCCTTACGGAATGGAAATACTGTCTTTGCTGCAGGATGGAAGTGAGCAGGGCGATGCCGAATGAGGCGGCAATCTGCCGGCAGACGTTGCTCAATGCCGAGGCCTGTCCGACCAGGGCGCGGGACACGGTGTTCATGCCCGCCGTAGTGATCGGCATCATGGCCAGACCGATGCCCAGCGCACGCACCACCATAATCATCTGGATGTGCCGGTAGCTGGTGGCCAGGGACAGGTTGTGCAGCTCCCAGGTGCCCAGCGCGGCTATGGACAAGCCAACAACGCCCGGCACCACCGCCCCCAGGCGGTCGAAAAGAAAGCCGGCCACGGGCATGGTCAAAGCGGTGGCGATGGCTGAAGGCATGAGCAGCAAGCCGGTCTGCATGGGCGTAAGCCCCATCAGGTTTTGAGTGAACAGGGGCATCAAAAACACACCGCCGAAAAGCCCCATGGTATTCAAACTGGCGGCCAGAATGCTTAAAGAAAACACCGGGTTCTTCAATGTGCGCAGTTCCAGCATGGGCTGTTCAATGTTCAATTCCACCAGCACAAACAAAATCAAAGCCGCAAAACCGGTCGCCAGCAGGGTGACGATGAACTGGGAACCCCAGCCGTCCTTGTGCGCTTCGCTCAAAGCCAGCAAAAGGGCGAAGCAGCCGCCGGTGGAGAGCGCAAAACCCCAGAAATCCGGCTTGCGATCCGGCTGGCGGTCACCGCCGGGCAGCAGGAGCAGCGCCAGGATCAGACCGAGCACGCCCACCGGAATATTCATGGTGAAAAGAAAACGCCAGCTCAAGTGGTCGATCACATAGCCGCCCAGAGTGGGACCCACGGCCGGGGCGGCCACCGCCGAAACACCCCACACACCCAGGGCCATGCCGATCTTTTGCCGGGGGACGATTTTATAGATAATAGCCATGCTCACCGGCATGATCACCCCGCCGCCGATACCCTGGACCACCCGGGCGGCAATCATGGTGTTCAACCCCAAAGAGATGCTGCATAAAAAGGAGCCCGCGGTAAACACACCGAGCGCAATTATGTACAGCCGGCGCGATCCCAGGTAATCCCCCAGGAAGCCGGTCACCGGAATGACCACCCCGGAGGTAAGCATGTAGGCGGTCAACACCCACTGGATTTCATCAGTATTGGCTCCAAAGATGGACATCATTTTGGGAATGGCCACGTTGACCGAGCTGTTGTTGAGTATGGCGGCAAAGGCGCCCAGTACCACCACGAAAAGGGGCACCCAGAAGGAGGCGTTCTCCTGATGTGCATCTGTCTGCATTATGGTCCTCCAATAGCTCCAGACTCCATATTAAGCCGGGGTTCGCCGGCTTAATAGTTAATTGACTTAACTATTTGGCTTAAAAAAGACAATCTCATGTTAACATAATAATAACCGTCCGTCAATAAGTTGCGAACGAAAACGGTGCCGGCCTGTTCCAAAGCGTTGAAGGCCTTGCCCGCTAAAGCCGGAGGGTTAGCGCAACGGCTTGATCTCCCCCACATCCAGGCTGATATCCAGCGCCCGGGCCGAATGGGTGAGCGCACCCAGGGAAATGTAATCCACCCCGGTACGGGCCACCTCGATGATGTTTCCCTCGTTTATGCCCCCGGAAGCCTCGAGCAGGGCGCGGCCCGCAGTCAGTTCCACCGCCCGGGCCATGGCGGCGGTATCCATGTTATCCAGTAAAACGGCATCCGCCCCGGCGGCCAGGGCTTCTTCCAGACCGGCCAGATCCTCCACTTCCACTTCAATTTTCATCAGAAACGGAACGGCCGCCCGGGCCAGCGCCACCGCCCGGCCGATACCGCCGGCCACCTTGATGTGGTTGTCCTTGATCAATACCGCGTCGTACAGGCCGAAACGGTGGTTTTTCCCCCCGCCCACCCGCACGGCGTATTTTTCCAGCATACGCAGGCCGGGAGTGGTTTTACGCGTATCCACGATTTTAACCGGGAAATCCCGCACCATGCCGGCCAGGCGGTCCGTATAGGTGGCGATGCCGGAAAGCCGCTGCAAAAAATTCAAAGCCACCCGCTCGCCGGTTAAAATAGTGCGGGCGTCTCCTTCCACCCGGGCCAGCAATTGCCCGGCCTGAATATGCTCGCCTTCCCGCACCCGGGGCTGAAAGGAAATATCCCGGTTCAAGCGGCGGAACACGGCCCTGGCCACGGGCAAACCGGCTACCACACCCGGTTCCTTGGCCTGGATCAGACCGACGGTGGTATAATCCGGCGGCACAATGCTGCCGGTGGTCACATCACCGGTACCGGTATCTTCAGCTAAAACACGCTCAATCAAATCGTTGAGCAAAAGCTCATTGAGCATAAATTTTCACCTTCACCACGAGTAATCATTTTTCGACCGGTCAGGCGCCGGCACCGCTCCACGATCAGCTTTCCCCCGGCACCCGGGCATATGCACAGAAGCTGCGGCGGACCAGGACATTACAAAAGGTTACCCGAATACATCAGCGGCGCAAAATCACATGTTTTTGCCAGCACGGGCGCGACTCCGGATAATCATGCCGGTAATGCCCGCCCCGGCTCTCGGTGCGGATTAGGGCGGCCTGGGCGACCAACTGCCCCACCTGCAGCATGTTGCGCACTTCCATTTCCGGCGGCCCGCCGGCCCGGCAGCCCTCCAGTCCGGACCAGCGTTCAAAAAAAGCCAGCGCCTTCTGCAGTCCGTCCGCCGTGCGCGCCGGCCCGGCATACTTGCCCATGATGGCTTGAATTTCCGCCCGCAGTTGCTTTTCATCCACCGCCGGCGGATCGGACAAAACCCGGCAGCAAAAATCCGGATATTCCCCCCCGGCCGGCGGCAGGCCGGCAACACGTTCCACAGTGCGGCCGCCGTAGACCAGGCCGTCCAGCAGCGAATTGCTGGCCAGCCGGTTGGCCCCGTGCACCCCCTGGCAGGCCACCTCGCCGCAGGCATACAGGTTGTGGATGCTGGTTTCGCCGTGGAGGTTGGTCTTTACCCCGCCCATCATGTAATGGGCCGCCGGGGCCACGGGCACCGGGTCCCGGGTGATATCCAGTCCGTATCCGGCGCAGGTGCGGCTGATGGTGGGGAAACGGCTGTGCACCATTTCCGGATCCAGATGCGACAGATCCAGAAACACTTTGTCTGCGGCGGTATTGGCCATTTCTTTCAAAATGGCCCGCACCACCACGTCACGCGGCGCCAGTTCGGCCAACTCGTGATAGCGCGGCATGAACCGCTCCCCGTAGCGGTTGCGCAAAAACGCACCTTCCCCCCGCACAGCCTCGGAAATGAGAAAACGGGGGGCGCCGGGCAGGCTCAAAACGGTGGGGTGAAACTGGAGAAACTCCATGTCCATTACTTCCGCCCCGGCCCGGTAGGCCAGGGCGATGCCGTCGCCGGTGGCCACTTCCGGATTGGTGCTGTGGTCGTAAAGCTGTCCCAGGCCGCCGGTGGCCAATACCACCGCCCGGCCGTAAAACACCTTCAACCGGTCTTCCCGGCAGTCCAGGGCAAGCACACCGTAGCAGGTATTTTCCCGTACCAGCAGGTCGACCACAAAATGATTCTCCCGCACCTCGATCAACGGGTCCAGGGAAACCTGCTCATTCAATACGCGCTGAATCTCAGCCCCGGTGGCGTCTCCGGCGGCATGCAGAATGCGCCGCCGGCTGTGCGCCCCCTCCCGGGTGAGGGCCAGTTCGCCGTCCTGGCGGTCAAACCGGGCGCCCATGGCGATCAGCTCGCGCACCCGCTGCGGCCCTTCATTGACCAGTATATCCACCGCTTCCCGGTCGCACAGGCCCGCCCCGGCCCCCAGGGTGTCCTTCAAGTGCAGGCCCGGCGAATCGGAGTCGCCCAGGGCGGCGGCGATACCCCCCTGCGCCTTGTCCGTATTGCTGTCCACCAGCGTGTGCTTGGTGAGCACCACCGAACGGCGGCCGGCCCAGCTGGCGGTGCAGGCCGTATACAACCCGGCGATGCCGCTGCCCAGGATGACAAAATCCCATTTTTCCCGGGGCAGCTCCCGGGTGTCGAAATTGACCAGGTAACCGGAGGTCACATTAATCCTCTCCCGGAAATATATTAAGCGCACCGCCCGTTGGCACCGGTGGGCGGTACGCCGTGAAACCGTTTTTCTATGGATCCGGCGGCGCACGCAACCGGCACCGACGCGGCGGCCACACCAAAGGCCGCGGTCCGTACCCGTTCCTGGTTTGAACGCGGGAATCCGGTTAAAGCAACCTTGATTGTTTCACGTTAAACAATGGCCAGCATCCGCTCCAGGGAACGCAACGCCTTTTCCCGGATTTCCGCCGGCACCGTCACCCGCGGCTGCAGGGTGGCCAGCGCCCGGTGCACCTTTTCCAGTGTGGTGGCCTTCATATTCGGACAGATCAGTTTGTTGGACGCCAGGTAAAAACTTTTGCCCGGGCATTGCTTGTGGAACTGATGCAGAATGCCCGCCTCGGTGCCGACAATGAATTCCCCGGCGGCGCTCTCCCGGGCGTAACGCAGCATGCCCGTGGTGCTGGCCACCGCGTCGGCCAGGGCGATCACCTCCGGCCGGCACTCGGGGTGCGCCAGCACCAGCGCCTGCGGGTGGGCTTCCTTGGCGGCCAGAATGTCTTCCCGGGTCAATTTGTCATGTGTATTGCAGTAGCCCGGCCACAGGTGCAATTCCCGGCCCGTCTGCTGCGCCACGTAGCGGCCCAGGTTCCGGTCGGGAATGAAAAGCACGGGCTGATCCGGCGGCAGGGAATCGACCACCTTGACCGCGTTGGCGCTGGTGCAGGCGATGTCGCTTTCGGCCTTGACTTCAGCCGAAGTGTTGACGTAACAAACCACTGTGACCCCGGGCAGGGCCTGCTTTTCAGCGCGCAGGTCTCCGGCGGTCACCATGTCCGCCATCGGACAGCCGGCGTTTATCTCCGGCAGCAGCACGGTTTTTTCCGGGGAGAGAATGGCGGCGCTTTCAGCCATAAAGTGCACGCCGCAAAAAACGATTACTTCGGCGTCCGTTCCGGCGGCCTGCCGGGACAACCCGAGGGAATCACCCACGTAATCGGCCACTTCCTGCACTTCGGGACGCTGATAGACATGGCTTAAAATGACCGCCCGCCGCTCTTTCTTGAGCTGTTTGATTTCTTCAGTCAACTGGTGGTTTTTGTCTTCAGCCACTGCTTTCACTCCCTGTCAATAAATGGAATGCAGCCGGTCCAAACAATTAAAATAATTCTACCATGCCTTTCAACTGTGTCAAGAGGCCAGGTTTATCCTCTCTCGCCGGGCGCCTCGCCGTGCCGTACCTCCGTCACCCGGTTTTTCTCATCCACCAGCAGGACGGTGGGTTGAAAACCGGCCGCCTCTTCCGGCGTGAGCATGGTATAGGCGATGATAATCACCGTATCGCCGGGCTGCACCAGGCGGGCGGCGGCGCCGTTCAGACAAATCACCCCGGAATCACGCGGGCCGGCAATGACGTAGGTTTCAAACCGGGCGCCGTTGTTGTTGTCCACAATCTGCACCTTTTCGTGAGGGAAAATGCCGGCCGCTTCCAGCAGCGCCTGATCAATGGTGATACTGCCCATGTAGTTCAAATTTGCTTCCGTGACCGTGGCCCGGTGAATCTTGGCCTTGAACATGGTGATGAACATTTATGCTCCCCCCTTGCCCTGCATGATTTTTCCACATCTCCCGGCGTGAGCGGCAAGTGAAAACAGCCGGGCGCCGGCCGGAAACCGGCCGCATAAAATGCCGGCGGCCGCACCTCGCCGCTCAAATGCCCCGGCCCGCCCTTCCCCGTCGAATTGCCGGGAAAAGGCCTATAAATCCGACACACCGCCGTTGAGCACCGTGTTGTCGATCAGGCGGGTGGCCCCGAAACGCACCGCCAGGGCCAGCAGCGCCGGCCCGCGCAGTTCCGTCAGCGGCTCCAAATCCGGCAGGGAGCGGATCTCTACATAGTCCACCTGCGCCCCCGGGGCGCCGGTGATCTTTTCCAGCACGGCCCCCCGCAGCCGGGCGGCGTTCCTTTCCCCCGCCTGCACCAGTTTTTCAGCTTCCTGCAGGCTTTGATAAAGGACCGGGGCGGCGCGCCTTTGCTCCGGATCCAGGTAGACGTTGCGCGAACTCATGGCCAGTCCGTCCGCTTCCCGCACCGTGGGCACGGCCTCAATTTCCAGGGGCAGGTTCAAATCGGCCGCCATGCGCCGGATGACCAGCACCTGCTGGGCGTCCTTCTGGCCGAAGAAGGCCCGGTCCGGCTGAACAATGTTGAACAGCTTGTTCACCACCGTGGCCACACCCCGGAAATGACCCGGCCGGGAGGCGCCGCACAGGCAGCCGGTGAGCCTGCCCACCTCCACGTGGGTGGCAAACCCTGGCGGGTACATCACTAACGCCGGCGGGACGAAAACGGCATCCACCCCCGCTTCTTCAGCCAGGGCGGCGTCCCGCTCAAAGTCCCGCGGATAGCGCTCGAAATCCTCCTGCGGCCCGAACTGCAGCGGATTGACAAAAATGCTCACCACCACGGCGTCGCAGACTTCCCCGGCCCGGCGCATCAGGGACAGGTGCCCCTGATGAAAATAACCCATGGTGGGCACCAGGCCCGCAGTCTGCCCGCGGGCCCGGACCAGGCGCACAAAAGCGCGTATTTCTTCAACCGTTCGGCAAATATGCAAACCGGACACTCCCATCTAATACAGCCTGGCCATTACTTCCTCCGCCATGCCGAAACCATGCTCCGGGCCGGGGAAGGTGCCGCTTTGCACTTCCTCCCGGTAGGCCTGCAGCGCCCGGGAAATATCCTCGTGCAGTTGGGCGTAGCGTTTGGCGAATTTGGGCGAGAAACCGCCGTACATGCCCAACAGGTCGTGGGTGACCAGCACCTGGCCGTTGCAATGCGGGCCGGCGCCGATGCCGATGGTGGGTACATCAAGGGTTTCGGTCAGCATTTTGGCCAGGGGCACGGGCACGCACTCCAGGACGATGGAAAACACTCCTGCCTCTTGAATGGCCCGGGCGTCGTCAATCAGCTTCCTGGCTGCGGCCTCATCCTTGCCCTGCACCTTGTAGCCGCCCATCTGGTTGATGGACTGCGGAGTCAGGCCCAGGTGGCCCATCACCGGAATGCCGGCCGCCACTATGGCCCGGATGGCCTCGGCCACTTCCCGGCCGCCCTCCAGTTTCACCGCCCGGGCGCCGCCTTCCTGCAAAATGCGTCCGGCATTGCGCACGCTTTCCTCGCGGGAAAGATGGCAGGACAAAAAGGGCATGTCCCCGATCACCATCGCCCGGCGCACACCGCGGGTGACGGCTTTGATGTGATGCACCATATCATCCATGGTCACCGGAATGGTGGAGTCGTAACCGAGCACCACATTGCCCAGGGAATCTCCCACCAGGATGGCGTCAATGCCGGCGTCGTCCACCATTTTGGCCATCGGATAATCATAGGCGGTGAGCATGGTCACCGGACGGCCCTCTTTTTTGGCCTCCCGGAAATAAGCGGTGGTTACCCTTTCGTTGCTCATGAAAAAACCCCCTTAAAAATGTGCTTTAAGTATACCTGGCGGCATATTCCGCCATTGCGGCCGCCGGAGACAACCGGCCGGTTCCCGGCATTACAGGCAGTCGCCTCCGTTCCGGGCGCACGCCCGGCGGCAGCCGCCGGATTAATCGCTGGTTGAACAGGCTCGCGGCTTATCCGTAACTAGCATACCTCTTCGCTGTTGGCCCTATCCTCCAGCAGTTTTCTCAGCTCACCGGCCTGCCGCCGGTCAATACCGCCCTTTTCCAGCGCCACCCCCACCGTATACAGGCCGAGCAGGCGGTAGAGGACGGCTTCTGTATCTCCGACCTGCTCCAGGGCCGGCAAATGCCCGGCCACGGTGGGCAGATCGCCGCGGGCGATTGGTCCGGTGAGCGCCGCCGTGGGGCCGGACCGGGCGATGTTGTTGATGGTGCCCTGCACGAGCGGTAACAGCGCCTGAAAGGCCTGTGTCCGGGACAAACCAAATTGCCCGTAAAGTCCGGTGGCCAGATGCATCAGGGAAACCAGGAAGTTGGAAGCAATGCAGGCCGCCGCGTGGTAAAGGGGCTTATCCGCCGCCTTGACATAAAAGGCGTGGCCGTTCAGATCGGCCACCACCTGCCGGGCCAGGGGCATGGCGTCTTCGTCCCCCTCCAGGGCAAACCAGGAACCGGGCAGGTTTTCCATCGCCCCCCGCACATCGGCGAATGACTGCAGGGGGTGTATGGACAGCGCCAGCGCCCCGGCTGCACGCACTCCTTCAAGCTCATCCGCCGCATGGGCGCCGCTGGTATGGGCCACCACCTGGCCGGGACGGAATCCCCCCCGGGCGGCGATGCCCGCTGAAACCGGGGCGATTTCCCGGTCCGGCGTGGTGATAAAAACCAGTTCCGCCGCCCGCACGGCCCCATCAACCGTTGCCGCCGGGCAGCCCAGCGCGCCGGCCAGTTTTTCCGCCGAGGCCGGCGTTTTGCTGGCCACCGCCGCCGCCGGGTAGCCGCGTTCTTTCAAAAGCAGGGCCAGTGCGCCGCCCACCTTGCCGCACCCCACCACGGCAATGGCCGGTCTGGTCATCAGGACACACCTCCGTAGATATTTTTAGCATTTCCCATCACCGGCCGGTTCTTTACATTGCCCTGAAAACCAGCCATCTTTTCGTTTAAAAACAAAAACGCCCTCCGGGACAACCGGGAGGCATTCTTCACCCTATCACCCCCGTCTCGGTCCGTCCGGCTCCAAGCGGTATAGAAAATATTTTACTGGCAAAAAAAGATTTTCCAAGGTATGGTTCCGCATGGATACCATCCTGTAGTGACATTCTAGCACAGGCCGGCGGGCAATACAAGACAATTTTGAAAACGGAAGGCGGCACGGGCAAGTTGCTATCCAGCCCCGCGGCCCGGCAAATATAAACAGGAATATGTTGAAGCAGGGATCGTATGTTTACGCGCCGAAGATAACACAAGCAGTACCAGCACATCATTCACATCCCGGCCGGGAATCGCATGTTTATGCGCGAAAATATATCAGAACGGACGGACCGGTTCTTTTCCCTTTGTGGTGCGGGCAGTTGTTCAGCGCCAGGCCGTCCACGACTGCGCTGCGGAAGCGCCCGCACTGTTTCCTGGTTTCGCCGGCCCGTACTGCGCCGCAGTTCAGCCCTGCGACCGGGCACTATGACTGTTTAAAGCACACCACTGTTTATCCGTCGGCCGGCGTTTTAAGGAAATGCCGAAGGCGTGCCGGAGGAAGGAAAATGACTGTACTTGCCATTGGCCCGGAACAAACCCTGCTCGTCAAGGCCGCCCGCCTCTGGCGGGGGTCGCCGGAACCGCCGGAAAAGGACGCGCTAGTCTGCCTGCACCGGGGCCGGGTGGCGGCCGTTTTCACCGGCACGGCCGGTATGCAGGTTGATCAAACAGCCTTGTGGGGGGATGATGCCGTACGGCTCACGGACATCATGCGCCGGATACTCACAGACACAAAAACAACCGGGCGGGAAGACGGCCCCATCCCCCTGCCCGGGCAGCCGGATACGGCGCACCGCCATCCATTTACATGCGTTCCGGCCGGAGACGGACAGCGACAGCCTCCGCCATGCCGGACCATCGCCCCACGCCTTTTCCCGCCGGGATGTTCGTGCACCGGCACCGGGGCGGTCCGGGTGCTGGAACTGCCCGGCTGTATGCTCATGCCCGGGCTGGTTGACTGTCACGTTCACCTGGCTCTGGACGGGCGCGATTTTAACGCTTCCCGGGAGCGGTGGAACGACCGGGCGGGCGTCCAGGAACTGATTGGGGCCAATCTGTCCGCCGCCCTGGAACGGGGGATCACCGCCGTGCGGGATGGCGGGGATCTGGCTCTGGCCGGGCTGGCCGCCCGGGACACGGTAGCCGCCGGCAGGCCGCCCGGCCCGCTGGTGCTGGCCTCCGGGCACGCCCTGCGCCGGCGGGGCGAATACGGCTCCTTTCTCGGTCCGGGGCTGACGCCGGCGGAACTGGAAACGGCCGTGGACCGTCTGGCCGGACGGGGCGTGGATCAGATCAAAGTGCTGGTCTCGGGCCTGGTCAGTTTCCGGGAATACCGCCGGGTGGGCGGACCCCAGTTTTCTGCCGGGGAACTGGAACGTATCGTCAACTGCGCGCACAGCCGGGGCTTGAAAGTGATGGCCCACGCCAGCGGCGACGAAGCGGTGCGCCTGGCCGTGGAGGCCGGGGCGGATTCTATTGAACACGGCTACTTTGTCCGCAGGGAAACTCTGGTCCAAATGGCCGCCCGGGGCATTCCCTGGGTGCCCACGGTGGTTCCGGTGGCGTGCCAGCTGCAGGAAGGCTTTTGTGCACAATATTCTCCGGCGGAAAAGGAGGTGATCCGGCAAACTTACCGGCGCCAGTTGCAGCAGATCGGCCTGGCCCGGCAACTGGGCGTCATGCTGGGGGTGGGTACCGACGCGGGCGCCGGCGGTGTGCCCCACGGCCGGGGATACCTGGATGAACTGCTGCTTTACCGCGAGGCCGGCCTCACCCCGCCGGAAACATTGCTGGCCGCCACGGTAAACGGTGCGGCCATCCTGGGCGCGGAAAACGTGCCGGGTACCATCGCCCCGGGCAAACCGGCCCGGCTCATCGCAGTGCGGGGTGATCCATGGCGGGACACCGGCGCTCTGGCGGATGTGCGCTATGTAATTATTGCCCGGTAAACAGCCGGGCGCTGAATACATCCGGCACGGCTTTTCGCCCGGGAAGGACCGGCCGGGCAGTTGCGGAAATAGCCGCCCGTTACACAGCGGAATACCGGGTTTAAAGAATTCATGCCGTAGCAATTTTACGGACGGTTTCCCTCTGCTCCGGCGCCAGTCCGGCCAGCAGGCGGTCCACCCGCCCCCGTCCCGGCACCGTCAGTTCCGGCACCAGATCGGCCAGGGGCACCAGCACGAAAGCGCGTTCATGCAGGCGCGGATGGGGAACGGTCAGCTGCGGCCAGTTGATTACCCGGTCACCGTATAAAAGCAGGTCAAGATCAATCACCCGCGGCCCCCAGCGGATGGTGCGCACCCGCCCAAGGCGGTTTTCCACCTCCAGGCAGGCGGCGAGCAAATCTTCCGGCGGCAGGGCGGTTGCAACTTCAGCCGCCGTATTGACAAACCAGTCCTGATCCGTGTATCCTACCGGCGCGGTACGGTAATAAGGCGCCACCCGCAGCAGCCGGACGCCGGGCGTACCGGCGAGCAAATCCAGCCCCTTTTTAATATTGGCCGCCTTGTCGCCAAGATTGGACCCGATCCCGATGTAAGCTTTTACCGGAAGATCACCAATAGACGACAATCACATTACTCCCTTTTCCGGGCCACTTGACTGTCAATTCCTCAAACCGTTTAAAATACCTCATTCAAATCAACCTTCAACCCTTCAAACAGGGATGAGGTCAGCGGTTTCCGGGCCGACCGGGCGAACAACCGCGGCGGCTGTTCCTCCCCCTCCGTCAGGGAATAAAGCTCGATCGTCTGGACGCCGGCGTTGACCAGCCAGAGTTCCCGCACTCCGTACCGGGTGTATAGTTTCTTTTTAATGGTGCGGTCCCTTTCCGCCGTTGACGGGGAGAGGACCTCCACCACCAGATCCGGGGCGCCCTGGATGTTGGCATCAGTAACAATGCCGGAGCGTTCCTGGGAAATGAACATTATATCGGGCTGAACCACGTCCTGGCCGGAGAGTACCACATCAAGCGGAGCAAACAGAACCTCGCCGCAATCTTTTTCTCGCACATAATCGCGTAAAATTGCCTCCAGGTTGGCTGCTATGCGCTGATGAATGACGCTGGGCGACGGAACCAAGTAAAACTCCCCCTCGATCAACTCGTAGCGCCGGTCTTCGGGCATCAGGCAGTAGTCTTCGTAAGTGAACTTGATGTGCGGGTTAACCACGTCCAAACGCACTCACCCCTGATCCAATTTTACAGCCTGTTTCTTCCAGCGTCAATAAAGTGTCCCGCTCCGGGCCTTCTGAAAGCCTAAGACCTGTGCTTTAGCAGGCGGCATTCCAATGATATGAGAAAACTCTCGCGGAAAAGCCTCCTGGCTTGTCCTGGAGGAAGTTAAATTTACCACCCCTTACAAAAAAGCCACCCGGTCCGGAGCGCAATCCCGGCCGTTTTTCAGCGCCGCCGCTCGATCTGCACGGCCATGTAGTCAAACCGGCCGGGCAGCGGGGCGCCGGGTTTCTGCACCCGCACGATCACGTCCTGCACTGCAAACCGTTCCAGCACGGCGGTGGCGATTTTCTCCGCCACCGCTTCAATCAGCCGGCAGGGCGGCCCGGTGACGATCTCTTCCGTCAGACGATAAACGTCGGCATAGCTCACCGTCTTTTCCAGATCGTCGGTGCGCCCGGCCGGGCGCAGATTCAGCGTCATCTCCACATCGACTTCAAAGCGCTGGCCCAGTTCCTGCTCCGCGGGCAGCACGCCGTGCCGGCCGTAAAACTGCATGCCTTTCAAAATGATCCGGTCCATAATAACCCCCGTTTTCCCCGCAGTGATCACGCCTTTGTCCGGGCGTACAATCCGGACGTATCGATAATCCGGAAAACATCAGCCTTACGGGCAACCGCCCTACCCCGCCGGGATATCCCGCCGCCGCACCATGGCGTCGGTCATCCGGGCCACGCGGGCCATTTCCTTCACGTCGTGCACGCGTACAATGTCCACTCCGGCGGCAATGCCGATCGCCACGGTGGCCGCGGTGCCCTCCACCCGCTGGTCCGCGGGCAGGTGGAGCGTTTTGGCGATCAGCGACTTGCGGGAAGTGCCCAGCAACACCGGCCGGCCCAGGCAATCCAGTTCCCGCAGGCGGCGCATGACCTCCAGGTTCTGCTCCAGCGTCTTGCCGAAGCCGATACCCGGGTCAATGATAATCTTATCCCGGCACAGGCCGGCCCGTTCCGCTATGGCCATGCTTTCCCGGAAAAAGGCAATCATGTCCCCCATCATGTCCCGGTACTCCGTGCCCTGCTGATTGTGCATCAGGATCATCGGAGCGTCGTAGCCGGCCGCCACGCCGGCCAGATCCGGATCGGCGCGCAGCGCCCACTGGTCGTTGATGATATGCGCGCCGGCCTCCAGCGCGCGCCGGGCCACCCCGGCCTTGGTGGTGTCGATTGAAACGGGCACGTCGATTTCCGCCGGCAGCTTTTCCAGCACCGGCATCACCCGGCGCAGTTCCTCGTCTTCCGGAATGGCTTCATAGCCGGGCCGGGTGGACTCCCCGCCTAGATCAATGATATCCGCCCCGTCCGCCACCATCTGCCGGGCGTGTTCCAGCGCCCGCTCCGGGTCGTTGAAGCGCCCGCCGTCGGAAAAGGAATCGGGGGTCACGTTTAATATACCCATAATCAAGGTACGCTCCCCCAGCACCAGCGACCGGCTGCGGCAATCCAGACGGCAGGGGCGGCGGCCCTCCAGATTCTGCAGCACCTGCCGGATCTCGCCGGCCAGCGCGGCCAGACCGAAAGGCTGCAGGCGCAGCTTGGCCATCAATGCTTCGTACTGTTTGAGTGTACCCATGAGCAAAACGTCCGTTTCTTCCACCGTGCCGTCCGCCGCTCCCCGGGCGATGGCCGCCTCGCCGCCCTTGCCCAGCATTTCCTGTTTGATGATATTGGCCTGTTTGGGATTGACGCCGCTCAACTTCAGCAGGCGGTGCACCGCCTTGGGCGCCATCAACCGGCAGCCGGTCCGGTCCGCGCCGATGGCGGCTATTTCGGCCAGCGCCTGCTCCCGGTTCTTTATTTCAATATTACGCACCTGAATAGACAAGACTATCCCCTCCTGTAAGAGACAACGGCGCAACAACCAGCCGGACGGTTTACGCCGGACGGCGGCAGGCACGCCATTCAACTGTCTAATAAACCAGTGCCTGCCGGACAGCGGGCATATCCTCCGCCTTGTAACACTCCCGGCGCGCCGGACAGGAGGCGCAGGGCCGGGCCAGATCGTCGGCCCGGGCCAGCAAGCGTCCCAACAGTCCGCCTTCCGGTCCGCCGTGCCGGTGGGCGGCGATGGCCCGTGCAATAACATCCGTCTCACCGGCCTTGAACCCCGTCTCCAGCAGTATAGGACGGGCGTCCCGGGCGCCGGCCGCGGCGTGATCAACCCCGGTGTCGTATTGCCGCCAGCGGGAAATGTCATGCAGCAGGCCGGCGGCGTAAACCGCTTCCCGGACCGCTTCAGACCCGTCCAGGGCGTGGGCGCGCATCAACCGGTCCATTTCTCCCGCTTCCATCAACAAAATATAGGTGATCCGGGCCACATCAAGCATATGCTGAAAATCGTGACGGCAAAAAATTCGCTCTTTTTCCCGGTCCGCATTGCGTATAAGACCTTCCCGGTAAACGGGGTGTTTGATGATCCGTTCAACCCGGTGCATGACAGCCCCCCCCTTTCCGGACATGAAAAACCCGGCTTTATCCGGCGGCGGGCGGCCTTTAATCCGGCCCGCCGCCCGTGCGCTCAAAAAACCGGGTTGCTCCTGAAGACATCCAACCGCACAAATCCAGTGTTTGGCACCCCGCGGCCGGCGCCGGGCAAAAGCATAAAGCATCCGGCAGCAGGTGCATTTCACTGCTTATAGGCACCCGCACCGTTTCCGGACGGATGCCGGAACTAAAGCTGCTCCATCTTTTTACCATGCTCCCAGTGCAGGCAGTTGAAGGGCTTGCCCTCTTCGTCAATGCGGTAAACATCACGGCCGGCGCATTGCGGACAGGCCATCTCGGAAGCGCAGGGACCCTGGCCGCAGGGAACTTCCCACTCATGACCGCATTGCTCGCAGTGGAAGCGGCGCACCACCACCTGGAAGTTACCCCCCTCCACCCGGATGGCCTTGCCGTTGACCAGGGCTTCAGCCACTTTGGCCCGGGCGGCACTCAAAACGCGGTGATAAGTGGGCCGGGAAACACCCATTTTCTCCGCACAGGCTTCCTGCTCCAGCCCCAGCAGGTCCTTCAAACGGATCGCTTCCAACTCTTCCACGGTCAGGCCGACTTCTTCCAGATCGCGCAGGGGTACACCAGCTGGTTTAAAGAAAGTAAGTCGGGGCAGAAATTCCACCCGGCGGCATTTCGGTGGTCTGGACATAATACACAACTCCCATCTTTTGCTCATTTTGGATCCGTCGCCGGACCCGCGACAGGCAACTTCGCCTGATTGTCCATAATATCTTAAATTATAGCCGCTGCCTGAACCAATGTCAATTTGACAATTAGTTATAATTTAGGTTTTAAAAGCATTGCTTAAAAACAGGAAAAATTCCGCCCGTTGTACACCAAAGAAGGGATTCCTGTACAGGAATCCCTTCTTGTCTGCTTGTAAAACTTCCCGTTTATTTAGAACAGTCCGAGCACCTTGCCGGTTTCCGTATCCACGTCGATCCGCCGGAAGGCCGGGTCGGAACTGGTGCCGGGCATCAGGCTGATCGCGCCGGCCATCGGGCAGAGGAACTTGGCCCCGGCGTAGACCAGCACGTCGCGGATCGGCAGCGTCCAGCCCTTGGGCACGCCTTTGAGCGTGGGATCGTGGGTCAAGCTCAGGTGCGTCTTCACCATCATGGTGGCAAAGTCTGCGTAGGCCGGATCCGATTCAAACCGCTTGGCCTTGGCTTCCGCTTCCGGCGTCCAGGAAACGCCGTCCGCGCCGTAGACTTCCCTGGCGATTGCTTCCACCCGCTGACGCAGAGGCATTTCCAGCGGATAGAGGAACTTGAAGTCGACCTTGTCGTTGCAGGCGTCGATAACCGCGTCGGCCAGTTCCAGGGCGCCGTCGCCGCCTTTGAGCCAATGCTCGGACAATGCGCAGCGGGCGCCGGCGGATTCGGCCGCCCGGCGGACCACGGCGATTTCATCCTTGGTATCGGTGTAGAAGGAGTTGATGCAGACCACCGGCTTGATGCCGGCCTTGCGCACTGTATTGATGTGATGGATCAGGTTTTCGCAGCCTTTTTCCACCAGCGCCACATTTTCCTTGACGTATTCATCAGGCAGCGGCCGGCCGGGCACCACTTTCGGGCCGCCGCCGTGCATCTTCAGCGCCCGGATGGTGGCTGTGATCACCGAGACGTTCGGAATAAGACCGCTGAAGCGGCACTTCACGTTCCAGAACTTCTCAAAACCGATGTCGGCGGCAAAACCGCTCTCCGTTACGTGGTAGTCGAACATCTTCAGGGCGATGCGGTCGGCGATGATCGAAGACTGGCCGATGGCGATGTTGGCGAAGGGGCCGGCGTGCACCAGCACGGGCTGATATTCCACCGTGCTCATCAATGTCGGGTTGATCGCGTTGCGCATGAAGGCAGTCATCGCGCCGGCCACTTCCAGGTCGGAGGTGGTCACCGGGTTGCCCTTCTTGTCGTAGGCCACAATGATCCGGCCGATGCGCTCGCGCAGGTCCTTCAAATCCCTGGCCACGGCCAGAATGGCCATTATTTCCGAGCTGACGGCGATACCGAACTTGGATTTCATCATATAGCCGTCCATCCGGCCACCGATGCCCATAATGATATTGCGCAGGCCCTGGGCGCAGAAGTCGATGATCCAGCCCATTTCCACATTGGTCGGGTCGATATCCAGGCGGCGCAGGTTGCGCTTGGCCAGTTCGGCGTCGTCATAGTTCCGCTCGTGCTGCATGCGGGCGTTCAAAGCCACCATGGCCAGGTTGTGGGCGTTCATGATGTCATTGATGTCGCCGGTCAAACCCAGGGAAAATTCAGTCATCGGGATGGCCAGGGCGTTGCCGCCGCCGGCAGCCGTGCCCTTGATGTTCATGGTCGGGCCGCCGGAAGGCTGCCGGATGGCGGCGCCCACATTCACGCCCCGCTTGCCCAGCCCTTCCACCAGGCCCATGCTGGTGGTGGTTTTGCCCTCGCCCAGCGGCGTGGGAGTGATGGCGGTCACTTCAATGTATTTGCCGTCCGGCTTGTCCTTCAACCGGTCGATGATCTTCATGAAATCCAGTTTGGCAATCCGGCCGAACGGGATGATCTCGTCCTTCTCCAGGCCCAGTCTCTCCTGCCACTGACCGGGAGTGGGCATGTTTTTCTCTGCAGCTTCGGCAATTTCAAAGTCCTTCATTTTGGTTGCATCGTAAGCCATTTTTATTTATCCTCTCCTCTCTTTTGGTTCAAAAAATCTCTTGATGCATTTATGACGGGTCATTTCCCCTGCATTGGTTCCCCCTTCTCCTCTCCTCCTTTACCGTTCAAGTTAATTTAAAAGGCAGCCTGCAGGCCGCCGGCAAAACATAGCGAACATAGAACAATTATATTTATTCGCGCGGCCGGCAGAAGTTTCCTCCCGCCGCCCCATATTTTCATCCCGGACCGGGTTTCTTTTAATATATCCCCAATTTAACCGGACATGATTATTTTTTCTTGGCCGCCCGGGTTAAAAACTTTTCTTCCGCTACAATGAACCGTTCGTGGACGCCCCGCCCGATTATTTCCATTTCGTCCCGGGCCTCGACCTGGAAAACCAGCCGTTTGCCGTCGATTTCCGTCAACCGGGAGGTGGCGAAAACCTGCATGCCAATGGGGGTGGCGGCCAGGTGCTCGACATTCACCCGGATGCCGACCGTGGTCAAACCTTCCGCCAGATAAGGCTGCACCGAGGTCAGGGCGGCTTTTTCCATCAGCCCGATCATGGCCGGCGTGGCAAACACTTTTACCCCCCCGCTGCCATAGGCCACGGCGGTGTTGGACTCGCCGACCGCAGTCACAGCCTCGCCGGTGATGCCGGGAGTCAACCGGTTGCTCATCCTTGTTCACCTCTTCGCTTTTTTGTAAATTCGTCACCTTATCAGAGAATTCCTGCAAACCCACCAAAAAACCAGCAAAAATAAATATTGCCGGAAAGGTAGATCTTTAAATACCGAAAAACCCGGGCTTTAATCCCGGGTTTCGTTTCCCCTGGCGCTTTTGCTTTTCCGGCAGGCGTACTTGCTGATTTTCTTCCGCCGGTCCGGCGCCACCTGTGTTTCGGGCCGGCGCCGCCAGACCAGGCGGGGCAGGGACAGCTTTTTGGGCATTACTCGTAGATCCAGCGATCCAGGGAGCGGTCATAAGACACCAGTTCCTCCGGGCGGAAAAAGAGGTTGATTTCCCGTTCCGCACTGGCCGGCGAGTCGGAGCCGTGAATGACGTTGCGCCCGATGTCCATGCCGTAGGTGCCCCGGATGGTGCCCGGGGCCGCCTGGAGCGGATTGGTGGCCCCCATCATTTCCCGGGCCGTGCTGACGGCGTCTTTTCCCTCCAGCACCATGGCCACCACCGGGCCGGAGGTGATGTAGTCCACCAGCGGGGCGAAAAAGGATTTCCCCTTGTGCTCGCCGTAATGCTCTTCGGCCAGGGAGCGCGGGATCTGCATCAGCTTTAACCCGGCGATTTTCAAACCTTTCCTTTCAAAACGGGAAATTATTTCCCCCACCAGCTGGCGCTGCACGCCGTCCGGCTTGACCATGACGTATGTACGTTCCATTTTGTTCCTCCTTGACATTGGCACTGTTGATGAATACCGGCTTCCGGGCATTGCCGGAACCGGTCACTATACTTTGTGCTCCTCCTCGCCGGTCTGTTTCATCAGGGCGGCAAACTCCTCCGCCTCGATGGTTTCCTTTTCCATCAGTGTCCTGGCAATCAGATGCAGTGTATCAATATGTTTTTCCAATATTTCCTTGGCCCGGTTGTAATTTTTCTCAATGATCTGGCGCACTTCTTTGTCTATGGACGAGGCTACTTCCTCGCCATAGTTGCGGTCGCGGGCCAGATCCCGGCCCAGGAACACCGTCTCCTGCTTGCGGCCGAAAGTCAGGGGACCAAGTTCATCGCTCATGCCATATTCCATCACCATACGGCGCACGATTTCCGTAGCCCGTTCCAGATCGTTCTGCGCGCCGGTGCTGATTTCCTTGAGCACCACCGCCTCGGACACCCGGCCGCCCAGGAGCATGGTCACCTGATCCAGGAGCATGGACCGGGTCATATAATAACGGTCTTCCTTGGGCAACAGCAGCGTGTAGCCGCCCGCCCGCCCGCGCGGAATGATCGACACCTTGTGTACCGGGTCGGTATTGGGCAACAGGTAGCCGACCACGGCATGACCGGCCTCATGGTAAGAAACCAGTTTTTTCTCCTTTTCGCTGATCACCTTGGACTTCTTCTCCGGTCCGGCAATCACCCGTTCAATGGAGTTTTCCAGCTCATGCTGTCCGATTTCAGATTTATTGAAACGGGCTGACAGCAGCGCCGCCTCGTTGACCAGGTTGGCCAGATCGGCGCCGGTAAAGCCGGGTGTGCGGCGGGCCAGCACGTCCAGATCCACGTCCTTGGCCAGGGGCTTGCCCCGCACATGCACCTTGAGAATTTCCTTGCGCCCGACGATGTCGGGAATATCCACCACCACCTGCCGGTCGAAGCGCCCCGGCCGCAGCAGCGCCGGGTCCAGAATGTCCGGGCGGTTGGTGGCGGCAATGATAATGATGCCCTCGTTGGGGCTGAAACCGTCCATTTCCACCAGCAGCTGGTTCAGTGTCTGCTCCCGTTCATCGTGACCGCCGCCCAGGCCGGCCCCGCGCTGGCGGCCGACGGCGTCGATCTCGTCGATAAAGACGATGCAGGGGGCGTTTTTCTTCGCTTGTTCAAAAAGATCCCGCACCCGGGAAGCGCCCACACCGACAAACATTTCCACAAAGTCCGAGCCGCTGATACTGAAAAAGGGCACTCCGGCTTCCCCGGCCACCGCCCGCGCCAGCAGCGTCTTGCCGGTGCCCGGCGGGCCGAACAGGAGCACCCCTTTGGGTATGCGCGCCCCCAGTTCCGAAAACTTTTTCGGATTTTTCAAAAACTCGACAATTTCCTCCAGCTCTTCTTTGACCTCGTCGGCCCCGGCCACATCGGCGAAAGTGACCCGCTTCTTCTCATCGGTATGCAGCCGGGCGCGGCTTTTACCGAAAGACATCACCCGGTTCCCGCCGCCCTGGGTTTGCTGCATCATAAAGAAAAACAGCAAGACAAAAATCAGGATCGGCAGCACGCTGGTAAATATGTTCGCCCACATGCCCGGCGGCGGGGGTTCCTCCGTATTCATCGGCACCCCTTTTTCCAGCAGCAGGTTGGTCAGCTGGGTATCGGTTTTTAACGCAATCACTTGAAAATGGGTGCCGTCCTTGGTATCCCCGATGATCAGGTTGGTGGTCGGCCTGGACTGGACAGTCACCTTGGCTACCTGCCCCTGGTTTACGGCCTGATAGAACTGGTTGTAGTTCCACTGTTCAACCCCCGGGGCGGATGGCTGGGTAACTCGAATCAGAAGGATGATTACCAGCACTATGAGCAGGTAGATGCTTAAGTTCTTCAAGACCTTGCTCAAAAAAGACACTCCTCTCGCCAAGGCCAGTCGCACGGCTCATAATAAAGATTTTAGCATAATTACGGCCGTGTTTCAATTAAATAAAGCTAAATGATTGGACTGGAGCGCCGCCTTCCATTATTCTCAAATAGAGGAATTCTTTTGTCAACGGGGTCACTTTAAACTTTTCGCCCGGACGCACCCCCCCCACCCAGACAATATCATCACCACAAACCACCAGGGGCAAACAATCCCGCTGCCCGGCCGCAATACCGCAGCCGTTCAGGAATTTTTTCAACCGCACCGGTTCTCCCAAACCAAGGGGCATGAAGCGATCCCCGGCCCGGCGGCGGCGCACAAACAGCGGTCCCGGCAGCTTTCCCCGGTCCAGCAGCGCTTCGCCGGCGGTCAGCCGGCACGGATCCGGGGACTGCCCGGGTGGCGACAGCTCCGCCCGGATGGTTTTGTTTATTTCCGGAATATAAGTGCACCCGGGCACCGCCAGGGGGTAAAAATAAGGGGGCACCATTACCGGCCGCCCGCCGCCGCAATAAAAACACAACCGGGAGCCCGCCCGCACGGCCTCCGCCCCGCCGGGCAGGACCGCTGCCCGGCCGCCGGCGGTGTTGTCCAGCATCCCCAGCAGTGACTGCACATGTCCGTACGACAGATCGGCGGACGACCCCGTCAGTTCACGCCAGGCCCGGCGCAGCATCCGCCGCCGCAACGGCGGGGGGACCGCGCGCAGGGCGTCGATATCCAGCTCCAGGGCCGCTCCACCGGCGTCCGACTCCCGCCGCGCCGCCGGGTAAAGCCCGGCTGCCTGCTCTTCAAGATAGGCGTCCTCTTCGCGGCAGATCTCCCCCAGGCGGACCAGGGCATCCACCAGGCGCGGGTTGTATTCGCTCTCCAGCAGGGGGATCAGGTGCAGCCGGATGCGGTTGCGGGTATAGGTATCCTGCCGGTTGCTGGCGTCCTCACGGAAGGGCAGGCGGTGCCGGCGGCAGTATTCCGCGATTTCCCGCCGGCGGACATGCAACAGCGGCCTGATATAAGGCCCCCTGACCGGCGGGATCCCTTTCAAACCGGCCGGACCGGCGCCCCGCAGCAGGTTGAGCAGGATTGTCTCCGCCTGGTCGTCGGCGTGATGCCCGAGTGCCAGCCGGTTGGCGCCCGCACGCCGGCAGGCCTGTTCAAAAAAGGCATAGCGCGCTTCCCGGGCCGCCTCTTCCAGGGAAAGGCCCCGGGCGGACCGGTAGGCGGGGACGTCGCATTCCCCGGCAATGACGGACAGCCCCAGCGCGCCGGCCAACTCCCGGACCAGGCCGGCGTCGGCCCGGGCTTCCGCGCCCCGGATCAGGTGGTTGAAGTGGACGGCCTGCAGGCTGAAACGCCGTTCTTCCCGTAAACTCCACAATATATGTAACAGGGATACCGAATCCATACCGCCGGAAACACCGGCCAGCACCAGATCGCCCGGTTTGATCATCTGAAAGGCGTCAATCAGGGCGCATACTTTTCGCATCAAATCCATCGCCGGATACCCGCCTGCCTGAATCATGTCTAGGAAAAATTCCACAAAGGAAAATATTTTCCTTTAATTTTTTCTTCCGGACGGAAAAATTTAGGGGCAAATATATCGTATCCCCGGCGGCGGGCCGCTATCCATACCTACACGGCCTTTTCCAGCCTGACCACCAGCACTGTCATGTCATCGCCCTGTTTTTCCCCGCCGGCGCCGGTTTGGGCCAGTTTCAGGAGCAGCTCCGCCATTTCCCGGGGCGCCAGATCGCCAATCTCGCGCAGCACGCCGCAGAGCCAGTCCTCCTTGTCTTCCGGTCCCCGGTGGGCGTCCAGAACACCGTCGCTGACCATGACCAGTGTGTCGCCCGGCTGCAGTTTTTTATCCACGGAAGCGACATCAATATCCTTGATGATTCCCACCGGCAGCGAACTGGCCTGCAGGGTGCTTACCCGGTGGTTGCGGACGAGAAAGCAGGCCGGGGCGCCGATTTTGATAAATTCCCCCGCCCCGGTGTAAAGATCGAGCAGGGCGACATCCAGAGTGGCGAAGCTATCTCCGGTGGCCCGCAAAACCATGATTGAATTGACCGTTTTTACGGCCAGGTGATGTTCCAGGCCGGATTCCAGCAGGCGTGCCAGCAGGGAAACGGCGGTCCGGCTTTCCGCGGCCGCCGGCGCGCCCACCCCCATGCCGTCGCTGAGCACCACGGCAAACTTGCCTCCCCGCAGAGGCAAAAGAGCGTAACTGTCGCCGCAAACCCCGTCCTTCCCCCGGCTGGCCACGCCCGCCACCAGGCGCAGCGGCAGGTCGGGGTACAGGCGCAGGCGGCAGATCCCCTCCTCCCCCCGGAAAAGGGCGCAGTCATTTACGGGCAGCGTGTACCGCCCGTCCAGCAAGCGGGAAACCAGGGGAACCACCCGGTTTTGGCATTCCCCGTTTTCCGGGCAGGCCTGCCGGCACAACATGACTTCCTGTCTTTCCCCGTCCGGCCGCGACACCCGCACATCGGCAACCGGAATGCCCGCCTGCTTCAGCTTCTGGCGCAGCAGCGCCTCCTCCCGGCCGGTTCCGGCCACATCGAATTCCAGTTCGTGGGAGAGGTTTTCGATAATTTCGGAAACGCCACGCAGCTGGTTTGACACCACTTCCTTGCTTTCCGAAAGGCGGCCGGCCCAATACTGGTTTACCTTATAAGTATCATAAAGGCAGGTCACGGTGATGGCCATTTCCTTGGGCCGGGAGCAGCGCTTTTTCAGTACTTCCGGCAAATCCCGGCTGTTCACCTGCCCATAGGTTTCCACCAGGCTGAACAATTCGAGCAACGCCTGGTAGGTCTGATAAAACTCCCGCTCCCAGCAGGTGCGGTACATGCCGCACCCCCGGCATACCTTGCCGCCGATTTCATTGAACAGCGGCTGCAGTCCGGCCTCCGGCACGCCGCCCGGGGCCGGGGCGGTGGAGGCAACCTGATCAAAACTGCGCGAAAGCTCGTGCAAAACGCGTGACCAGTGGCGCATGCGGCCGGCCACCACCGCCTGCACCCGCCTGTCCTTGACGGCCGCCGGCGCCGGATCGACCGCCGGGACCAGGGAAACGGCCAGACGGTTGACGTGTGCCGGCGGTACAAGCAGGAAAAGGAGTACGGCCAGGCCGGTTTCCGCCGCCACTTTGGCCAGGCCCCCGAAATTATCCAGATAAACGGACAGAATGATATTGCCGAGCAGAAAGCCCACCGCCACGCCGGCCTTGCCGAATCCGCGGCCCAGACCGGCCAGCAGGCCGGTAAAAGAAAAGGCGCCGACCACCGCCGGCGCGGCGGTATAAACCAGACCGGGGAGAATGCCCACCACCGCCCCGGCGGCGGCGCCCAGGCCCGGTCCCCCGGCCAGGGCGGCCAGCAGGATGATCAGGCGGCTGAGCAGGCCTTTCAAGGTGAACAGTCCGATCTGAAGCTCACCGGTGCCGGCCACCAGCGCCGCCAGCAATACGGAAAAAGAAAAAAGCTCTTCCCCGGAAGGGGGTTTGGCGCCGGACAACCTGTCCAGCACGGGCAGCGCCTGTAAAAAGACCAGCGTCAGGGCGGCGGCGATCAGCGCCTCAAAAGCGACACCGATGTACTCATAAGTAGCCGGACCGGTAAAAGCAAGTAGACCGGTTTTGACGATCAAAGTCAGGGACAGCACCAACAGCGGCATAATCAGCCAGGGGCGCCCCGTTTCACCGGGCAGCCCGCGGGCCAGCGCCCAGGTCAAGACCACGGTGGCCAGGGCGCCGGCCAGGGGCAGGCCACGGCTTACCGTGGCCAGCCCCACGCAGGCCCCGGCCACCGCCGGCAGGCCGGCTCCCGGATACACCCGCGCCACTGCGGCTGCAAACGCCGCCGCGCAGGGCACCATTTCCCCGAGCAGGATCACCCGCCCCAGAAAAAAGCCGGCCGCACACAAAAGCGGCATCTTGGCGTCCCAGGTCAGTTCCTTCAACAAGCGGCCGGAAAACCTGAAACGGCCGGCGGACAGGCGCTTTTTTTTACGGACGGGACGTTTTTTTTTGCCTGCGGACTTCACCCGCTGATACGGATAGACCTCCATTTCTTCAGACAACAAATGCCACCCCTTATCAGAATACCGGATTCCTTTAATTGTAAATTATAGTATAACGGGTGGCAATTAATTGTCATTATTGGTAGGTCAATACATTTTTTCTTTCGACAGCCTCCAGAGCCAGACCGTGCATTATGTCGGCCTCGCTCGCTTTAAGTTCCGGCAGCGCCAGCTGCTTCAACACCTGGCTCACGATGCGCACTCCGGCCGGGATGATATCGGCCCGCTCCGGCTGCAATCCGGGCAGGCGCTTCCTTTCTTCCAGATCCGACTTTTCCAGCTGGTCCAGCAGGGAGTTCACCCTACCGGCCGTCACCGCGTGGCCGTGCACCCGGTCCGGATCATAAACCGCCAGGCCAAGGTCCATGGCGGCCAGGGTGGTCACCGTGCCGCCGACCCCGACCAGCGTCCGGGGGGCGGCCGCCTTCACCCGGCGCAGCGGGGCGGCAAGCCTGCCGGCCAGCCAGCGCCGGTCATAGCCGCCCTCGGTGATGCGCACCGCCCCCACATCAACACTGCAGAAATGCACCCGCCCGTCCCGGGACCAGATAAACTCCGTACTGCCGCCGCCCACGTCCATGACCACGGACGAAGCCTCCTCCACCGGCAGGCCGCTCAACACCCCGCGGTAACTCAACCGCGCTTCCTGCTGCCCGCTCAGGACCTCTACAGTCAAACCGGCCCGGCGGGACGCCGCCAAAAAATCGTCCCGGTTGGCGGCGTCCCGCACGGCGCTGGTGGCCGCCGCCAGCACCAGCGCGGCTTTACGCTCCCGGGCGATGTCCAGGTAGTTTTGCAGTACGCGCACGGTCCGGCCGACGGCCTCCGGACGAAGCCGTCCGGTGGTAATCCCCTCACCCAAACGGGTGGTGGCCAGTTCCCGCTGCACCGGCAAGACTTTCCGTCCTTCCGTTACGTCGGCCACCAGCAGGCGCGTGGAATTGGTGCCGATATCCACAACCGCCACTCTGATCAATTTCATCACCACCGGTTTCAAAAATCGGGAAATAATAAAAAGGCACCCTTTCAGATGCCCCGCTCCGGCACAAAATAAATCATTTAACTGAAACGGCCCGTTCCGGCGGCACCGCGCAGCCGGCCGGGCGCCGTCAAACCAGCTTGCGTCCGGAACCGCGGCCGCCCCGCTTGGCATCGGTGCTTTTACGCAAAGACTGCTGCCTTTCGTCGCTTTCTTTAAGAAAACGGTTTAATTTTTCTTCGAAGGAAGGCTCGAACCGCTTCCGCCTGGTATGGCCGGCGGCGGACGGATTGGCCTGCTTGATGGAAAGGCCCACTTTACCGCGCGGATCCACCGAGATCACCTTTACGTTTACCCGGTCGTTTGGCTTGAGAAAATCATTGATATCCCTGACATAGACTTCCGCAATTTCAGAGATGTGCACCAGGCCGGTCTCGCCACCGGGAAGCTGGACAAAAGCCCCGAAATTAGTGATCCCGGTAACCACACCCTGCAAAACGCTGCCCACTTCCACCGGCATTTACGGCGATGCCTCCCTGCTCAGATCAAGCCTTGATCAATTATATGCAGGATGGCGGAAGAGTGTCAAGATGTGTTTTTAATTGGCCGGCCGGCTTTTTCCCGCCGGCTGCACCGGGACAATGCGCGTTTCGCCCGGTTTGACCAGACCCAGCCTTTCCCGGGCCACCTGTTCAATATAGGCGTTTGACTGCACCAGGCTGAGCTGCTGCCGCAAATCGTTGTTTTTCTGCTGCAACTGGTTAACCTGCTGCTGCATTTGCTGCAGATCCCTCTGCATGGCAAACAGGCGGTTGAACTGGGAGACAAAAGAAAACACCAGGTAAACGGCCATCACCACCAGCAACAGCAGCGGCAGCCTGCTCTTTTTAAAGGAAAAACTGTGCCGGTGTGCCCTGGCCGGCATATGTCCGGGGAAAGAAGCGCCTGTTTGCTTGTAGGCCGGTGAAATCATGAACCCTGCTCCTCCTCGTCCTCGTCCGGGCCGAACAGTCCCAGTTGATCTCCCGGAATAATCATTACCACTTCATAGCCCTTGTTGCGGGCGCGGTTGAACAAAGTGGCCACCGTACTGGCACTCAGCTTCAACCGGCGGGCCACCCGCTCGTTGGAATAGCCGATTTCCTTAAGCGCCACCACCTGGCGTTCACGAAAGCTGAGCTTCTCCATGCCCCGGATTTCCAGCCTCATGCCGCCAACTCCTGTATCCACAAAACTTGTACATCCTTTCTACATACAATGGACAATTTCCTGCCGGGGGAGGAAAATTTTTCTTACTTTTTATGCTTCGGTCCGCGCCGCCCCGGCCGGCGGCGGGCCAGCCCGCCCGTAATCCGCGCCGGCAGGGGAATCAGATAGCACCTGCCCAACCGGCCCACCCCCCGCCCGGCGCAATGCAGGCCGGCGCCGGCCCAGCGGCAGGGCAGGGCGAAGGCCAGGTAGAGCATTTTAAACGGAAAGGCGATCACCTGCCAGAGAAAACCCGACACCGTCAGCACCAGCATCGCCAGACGGCAGACAGCATGCAGCAGCGCCCGGATCAGCCGCCTGGCGGCCGGACTGAACAGTTTCAAGTATACCAGCGCACCCAGGCCAAGACCGAGCAGCAGGTAAAAGCGCACTTCACCCTGGTTACCCGCCAGTAAAACGGCAAAGACCACCCCGGTCAGGAGCAGCCAGTACAGCAGATCACCCAGTAAAACAACTGTTTTCCCCGGCCGCAGCAGTTCCCGGACCACCCGGTAGCAGTCATAAAGAAATCCGGCCAGCATGCCGGCGCCCAGAGTGAGCACGAAAGCAAACAACTGGTCATCAAGCATCTTTGTCCACCCCCCGCGATTAAAAAAAAGCGCCGCGGCGCTTGAAGCCCTGCCTGTTGTTACTTGAGCAGCCTATCCAGCACGCCTTTGCCGCGGGCGCGGCCGCCGGCTTTGGCCTCCCGGAACTGCAGCAGGCTGAACAGGCCCGCCGCCTCCAGTTTCCCGGTCCCCAGGTCGAGCTGTGTAATATGTAAACCTTCCCCTTTCAGGTAAAGCAAACCCATGTTGGTGTCCAGCGTGATTTCTTTTTCGTCGAAGCTTTCCACCTGCCGGACACCTTCCACCTGCAGGTGCTTGCGGTCGGTCAGCGCCACTTTGTTCTTGCCCTGCGGCTCCACGGCGCCCCCTCCTTCCTGGCCAAACCAGCGTGTTATCCAATATCTATGCGCCGGAGGGAAATATATGAACAAAAAAAGAAGCGACCGGCAAGGTCGCCCCTTATGTCCATAACTTTTGTAATTTGATGTTTTGGTAGTAGAAGCGGATAATCTCTTGCGGGGAACGTCCTTGCTGCGCCATCAGCCTGGCCCCCCACTGGCACATGCCCACCCCGTGGCCGTAGCCTTTGCCGGTGAGAATCAGACTGTCCGCATCAACAGACACACCGGTCAATAACGTGGAACGCATCAAATCGCTGCCCAGCGCCAGCCTTAAAGCCGGGGCGCCGACGGTGACGCCGCCGATCCGGAGCTGTTCGGCCCGGCCCGACGGTCCGCGCCGCACGACAACCGCTCCGGTTATCGCCCCCGGATCACGGCCGGTAACCTGCTGCACCGCCGCCCGCACCGCCGCCAGGGGGAATTTGTGCACCCAGTGGCGGTTTTCCGGTGTGGTAATGGACAGGCAGTTGTCTTTTACCCCCGCTTTGACGTACGGAGTGGGCTTTTTGGTATAGGCCAGCCCCTCGGCCGCCGAGGCTGAAACCCCTCCATCACAGGCCGAAAACCAGGATTTGATATAGTCACCCCGGTGGGTGACCACCTCCCCCCGGGTCCGCGCCACAGCTTGACGCACGTTATCATTGATCCGGGCGGGATTGTAGGCTTGAAATTCCTCCACACTGGTGGAAGCGTCTGTTCCGTGCAAACGCTTCACCCGTCCGGCCTTGATGTTTTCCATGGTAAATGTGCGGGCCAGGATGGCCTGCGCCGCCAGGGCGTTTACCGGCCAGGACGGTTCCATTTCGGCGGCCACCACTCCGGCCACATAATCCTCCAGTTTGAGGGTTTTCTTCTGGCCGGTTTCGTTGATGTACAAACTGATGGCCGGCTCGCGTCCCGGCCCGGCGGGAACCGGCTTGCGCGGCGCCGCCCTGCTGCACCCGGATGCAATTAGACCGAGCACGCTGATCAAGATGATGACTCCCGTAAAATGTTTTACCTGCATGCCACCCCTCCGGTAATAATTTTTTGCTCACGCGCGGTACCTGCTGCTCCGCCTTTAGTTTTACCGGGTGGTGTAATAATATGACTACGGGAGCTTCCGGCGCATACCCCCCTTTGATTTTTTATTCCCGCGGCCGGAAAACGGGTTTTCGGGATTAAATACGGCAGCCCCCCGGGCGGGTGAACAACCGCGGTTGACACGTACATTTCCGTCAACCGCATTACGGGCCAGGCGCCCACACTTTATCCCGCCTCCCAAACAGGCAGCCGCTTTTCCATGCCGGCCGGTCATCCTTTCAAGGCCCCCTCACCTCCCGGCTACCTTGTCGCCGGACCGCCAGGGCCGGGCTTATGGCCAGCGCCCCGGCCAAGTGCAGGTACCGGCCCAACAAACCTTTCAATGCCGGCATGACGCTGAAACCGCCGGCCAATCCGGACTGGAGCAGGTGCATGCGGTCCCCGGCAAGCACCCCGGCGGCAAAAGCCAGGCCCACGGCCATAAAGATACCCACTCTGCGGAAAGCTTGTCCCTTCAAAGCAAACACTCCCTTCTGGTACTTACTGTTAATGCTACCATATATATGTATTACCAGGCAAAGACCATATTTTGCCAGCACAAGCTGTTTAATTAATTTATTTTACGCAGCCTTCCTTTCCCGCCCCCTTGCGCCCGGAAAATAAAAAGCCGGAAAACAAAAGGGAGACTTCCGGTCTCCCTATGTTTCCAGCGTCTTATCCTCCAGCACCCGGTACATTTCCGGCGCCCTCTGGGACGGAACATTTTCCGCGACAAGCAGTATCTCTACTTTTAACTGCCGCCGGCCCAGGGACAACGTGATTACATCCCCGGGCTTGACCACCGCACCCGCGCCGGCCACCCGCCCATTAAGCCCGACCCGTCCCCGGTCGCAAGCTTCCTTGGCCAGCGTGCGTCTTTTGATCAGCCTGGATACTTTGAGGAATTTGTCTAAACGCAACTGCTTATTTCATGGACGAGACAGTATCCCGGAGCATCTTGCCGGCCTTGAACACAGGCACCCGGGCCGCCTCGATGTTGATCTCCTCGCCGGTTTGCGGGTTGCGGCCCTTGCGGGCGGCACGCTCCCTGACCTCAAAAGTGCCAAAGCCGACGAGCTGTACCTTATCCCCCCTGGTCAACGACTCTTCAATCGCAGCCAGTACGGCGCCAACAGCCTTTTCTGCATCCTTCTTGGTCAAATCGGATTTTTCGGCTACCTGTGCAATCAACTCTGCCTTGTTCATATATACCCCCCTCAGTAAATTTGGACAGGATCTGCATTATTATTCGCTAAATATCAGGCGGTTCCTCCCGTCAAGAAAATTATTCCTGCATTTTTTCTCCCTTTTCCAACTTTTTTGCCTCCTCCCACCAGGCATCCAGCTCGTCCAGGCTGCATTCCGTCAGTTCACGGCCGGCACGGGACGCTTCCGCTTCAATATGCCTGAACCGGCGCCGGAAACGGTCCACCGTTCCGGTCAGCGCCGCCTCCGCCTCCACATCAAGCAGGCGGGCCGCATTGACCACCGCAAAAAGCAGGTCGCCGATTTCCCTTTCCACATCTAGAGCCTGTCCCGCGGCAATGGCGGACTCCACTTCCCGCAGTTCTTCCCTCACTTTGTCCATGGCCCCGCGGTAATCCGGCCAGTCAAAACCGGCCTTGGCCGCCCGCGCCTGGATATCGCCGGCTCTCAACAGCGCCGGCAGGTGCCGGCCGGCCTGATCCAGCAGGGACTTCCGGTTTTGCCCTTTTCTTTCCCGGGACTTGATTTGCTCCCAGTTGACCAATACTTCAGCGCTGTTTTTTACCTGCACATCCCCAAAAACGTGGGGATGCCGGCGCAACATTTTTTTCGTGATCCCGTCAACCACGCTGTTCATGTCGAAAGCGCCCTTTTCCCGGGCCAGCTGGGCGTGGAAAACTATCTGTAACAATAAGTCTCCCAACTCTTCACATACTTTATACATATCTTCCTGTTCGAGGGCCTCCACAACCTCGTAAGTTTCCTCCAGCAGGTACTTGATCAGGCTGTGGTGGGTCTGCTCGCGATCCCAGGGACAGCCGTTTTCACCCCGCAGGGTGGCCAGTACGTCAACCAGGGGATCCAGCGGGTATTTGCAGGCCGGCTTGTCCACCGCGGGCGGCAGGTAAACGGAAGTCAAATGATCCAACCAGTCAATCCGGTCCAGGGTATAAAGGGGACACTGCTGCACCTTTTCCTCCCCCGGCACGCCCGCCGCACGCACCACTGTAACCGTATGCTCCTCCGGATAGTATTCCATCAGGCTCAACTTGACGTCGGAAGCCACCAGCCGGTTGTAAACCTGAAAGACGATATTTCCCACCCGGGGTACCGGCGGCTGCTCCGCCAGGCGCAGGCCGTCCACCAGATGCAGGCCGGCCGCCGGATCCAGGCGCAGGGCGACGTAAAGAGCATCCAGAAAGCTCATCGCCGGCAAAACCTTGACACCCAGCCCGTGCGCCGGCGCTTCCCGCATGATCAGGGACGCCGCCGTTTCGGCCACCAGCGGATGACCGGGCACGGCGTAAATCAGCGGTTTTGCGGCCGCCGCGGCGAGCAGCGCGGCGGCGATGCGCCGGTAGACTTCCTGGAAATCACGGCTGGTTTCATAAAAGTGATCAAAAGTTTCAAAGACAATGCCCCGCTCCCGCAGCCAGGGCACCACCGGATGCCGCTCCGTACGCAAAAAAACCGGCCTGTCCTGCTGTAATACCTGCCATACCGCCAGGGGCAACTGCTCCGGCGCACCGGGACCCAGGCCGGCAATGATTATCTCAGGCGTGCTCATCTCGAAAATACCCCCATTATAATATAATCGGCGCCGCCGGCGGTAAAAAAAGGCCGGGCAAATAAAAAGCGGCCCGCAGGCCACCTTTTATTGCTCCATCTGTTTGGCCAGGAAACCGGCAGCTGTTTCGGCCAGCTTCAGCTCCATTTCACCCATTTTCACATCCGTTTCCTTTGAAGCCAGAATCACCGCCCCGATTGGATCCCCGCCGGCAATAATGGGAGCAATCACTTCCGAGGAATATTTGCAATCATCATCGTCCGCAGTCAAACATTCCTTGCAGAATGGATCCTCGCCCGGAGTGTTGATGATCACCGCCTTGCGCTCTTCCATCACCTTTTCCACCGCCGCGCCGACGGGCTTGTTCATATATTCTTTTTTGGGTGCTCCGGCTACCGCTATAATGGCGTCCCGGTCCGCTATGCAGGCAATGTGCCCCAGCGCTTCGTACAGGGAATCGGCATATTCCTTGGCAAAGTCACCCAGTTCACCGATGGGTGAATATTTTTTCAGGATTACCTCGCCTTCCCGGTCAACGAAGATTTCCAGAGGGTCACCTTCCCGGATTCGCAGCGTCCTTCTGATTTCCTTGGGAATTACTACTCGTCCTAGATCGTCAATGCGTCGTACGATACCTGTTGCTTTCATAGGATCACCCTTCCCTCCTTTTTATGCAAAATCTTCGCGAATTAACTTTCAATGATAGTATATAACAGGCGGGAAGGACTTATTCATTTTTTACCAATAGACAGCAAATATTTTTCTTTTTTCGGGACAAATTTATTGTTTTGTTTTTGCCGGCGCCAGGTTGTTTACAATCCTGGCGTTTTTGCGCAGCCCGTCCAGAAATTCCTGGAATTTGGTTTTACGTGCCTGATCCGTCAGGTTTGCCATGATCTGATCTTTTACCTGGTCAAAAGATTTTACCTGCGCCGGGATAATTTTCTCCAGCTTGATCACGTGGTAGCCATATTGTGTTTTTACCGGCTGGGCGGTTATCTCACCGGGCTTCAAGGCCTGAACCGCCTTTTCAAATTCCGGCACCGCCTGCCCTTTGGCAAAGGTGTACAGACCGCCCGAATCTTTTGTCCCCGGGTCCTGGGAGTATTGTTTGGCCAGCGCGGCGAAATCCGCTCCGTGCTGCAGCTTTTGGATGATCGACAGCGCCTCGGCCTTGGCCGCCGCTTCCGCCTGCAGGTCGCCCTGTTTCGGGACAGTGATTAAAATATGGCGCACCTGCCACTGCTCGGGCGTGGAAAACTGATCCTTGTGCTGGTTGTAATAGTCCTGCGCCTGGGCAGCCGTGGCCGGCTTGACATCAGCCAGTACTTTATTTTGCAGCGCCTGGATGGCCATCAGATCGGTCAGTTCGTCCTGCAGCTTGGGCTCGGAAAGACCATTGGCGGCCAGATACTGCTTGAACTTCGCCTCGGAGCCCAGCTGCTGGCGCAATGTTTTAATTTGTTTCGCCACCTCGGCCGGGGACGGCTTTAATTTCTCCTTGTCCGCCTCCTGCACAAGCAACTGCTCGTCGATCATCTGCTCCAGCGTCCGCTGCCGCAGCAAATCCGTCATCTTTTGCCCGTCCGGTCCGCTGAAACTGTAGCCCTGCTTGGTCAGCTCGTCCTTGTTGGCGTTCACCCGCTCGTTCAGTTGATCCATGCTAATCTCTTTGCCGTTGACCGTGGCCGCCACGTTGCTGTTGGCGCAACCGGCCGCCAGCAGGGCCAGCACGGCCAGCATGATTAACGGTAGCCATTTCTTCAGCCTCATGCACACCTCTCCCTTTAAACCAATAGCAACATTATATCCCGCCCGGGACGAAACATCAATAAAAACCGGCGGGGAAAAAGCCGGTGCGCACCACAGAGCGCCGGCGCCGGGCCGCGATTACTCCGGCAAAAGGACGGCGCATACCGGCCCGGCGGCACGTGGACTTTTTCCGCGCATAATTTTACCACGGGCAGGAAAAATTAATTCATCTGTTGAAATATTTTAAAACCGTATCCATAAAGGAGGTCGTTATCATGCAGAGTAAAATTGCCGCGGCGATCAACCTCCGCTATCCGCCGGTGGCCATCATCCTGACCGACGAAAAGCCGGCCGGGGCGCTGCAGTTCAAAGAAGGGCGCTGGGGCTGCGTGGCGGCCATGTTCACTGCGGCCGCCAAAGGCCGCACCGCCGTTTTCGACCGCCGGACGTTCGGCTGTCTTGGCGGCGGCACCGGACTGGGTTTCGGCAACCAGTACGTGAACTTTCCCGGCGGAATCGAGTATTACATCTCCACCGGCAACAAAGAATTCGCCGCAAGCCCGGCCGGCCGGAACATGCGCACATCCACACCGCTGGCGGAGGGGGAGGGCTATTACAAATCACCGGCCATCGCCAAAAAATTTGTCGATGCCCTGCCCATGACTGATGTACCGAGCACTTACGTGGTTTTCAAGCCCCTGGATCAGATGACGGAAACGGAAGAGCCGGCAGTGGTCGTTTTCCTGGCCAACGCCGATCAGCTCAGCGCCCTGGCCGTGCTGGCCAACTACGACCGGGGCGCCAGCGAAACGGTGCTCGCCCCCTTCGGCGCCGGCTGCCACACCCTGTTCATCATCCCCTACGCCGAGGCGCAAAAGGAGCAGCCGCGGGCGATCATCGGCCTGACGGACATCTCCGCCCGCAAGCACGTGGACAAGGACCTGCTTTCCTTCGCCGTGCCTTATAAAATGTTCCGGCAAATGGAAGACAATGTGGAGGGCAGCTTTTTACAAAGGGAAACCTGGCTGAACGTGCTGAAAAGAAATCAGTAAATTAAAGGGGAATATTTGACCTTGAGCAAAAACAGCGGGCAGTACGCGTGAACAAACGGACTGCCCGCTGTTTTTCCGGATACGCCGGGTTAAAACTGAAAACCCGCCATCCGGCGATCCGGATTTTTTGCTGAAATGTTCAGTCCACGACCAGGGCCAGTTCGCCCGGCACCGGCAGGAGATCGCCGGCGGCATTGATCGCCCAGAAAAAACTTTCCGACTGGACGGCCAGGAAAATCAAGAGCAGAAAAACCAGCAGGCTGGGCATGGCTACATATTCATTGGTCACCGGATGCTCCCCGGTGATGCCGAGGAAGCTTTCCAGATCCAGTTTCAGCGGAAACAAGTCCGCCGCCAGGGATAATGCCTTGAAAAATGGCGGTAAAATCAGCCCGGCGGCGATCAAGACCGGGAAAAGGGCCATTCCGGCGCCATCAACGGACTGCGGAACCGGAAGAACCTCCGTCCGCGCTTCCGGTTCCGCCGGACCGCCCCCGGCAGCCGGCAGGACATTAAATGCATCCGGGTTGAAAAGCCTGGCGTACATGTTGCACGGGATTCACCTCCACAGCGGCGGTGAATCCCTCCCTCACCTCCTTTAGCCGGTTGTGGACGAACCTGTCCTGCAAACTTTTTATATTTTATGCCTGCCGGAGCGGTTTTTTCCGTCCCGTTATAAAACAATTTCCGGCGGGAAAAACCATCCCGCCATACCTGTTTTAAACAGATGCCGGGCGGCATGATCAGCTCAAACCGGCCCGCGGAATGAACGAGGCCATTTTTTTAGACGTAGGACAAAGGATTTGCCGGATGAAAGGCGAATTTCCAACTTGAGGCAAAGCGGGAGGTTTTTAGATATGCAACTGATTATCGTTGATGACGGCACGCTCACCGCCCGGGCGCTTTGCCGGGAACTGCCGCCGGCATTGGCCCCTTATCCGGTGATGGTGCAAATTGTGCACAGCGCCATGAAAACAACGGTGACCGCCCTACGGACCGGGGAAGCGGAGCAGGTCAGGGAATATTACGGTTCACCGGCCGAACTGGCGGCAAAGGTAACCGGTGCGGATATCCTGGTGGTGCATAAATCACCCGTCACGGAAGACGTCATCGCCGCCGCGCCGGGCCTGCGCCTGATTGCCTGCGCCCGGGCGCACCCGGTGAATGTCGACCTGAAAGCGGCCCGCCGGCGGAGAATCCCGGTGGTGCACGCCCCCGGCCGGGCGGCGGAGTCGGCCGCCGACCTCACCGTGGCTCTTTTGCTCTGCCTGGCGCGTAATCTGTACATAGTCTGCCGGGAAAATGACCGGGGCGGGGCGAAGCTCTGGCAATATGAAAACCGCAGCCGGCTGGAAGGAATGGATCTGGCCGGCAAGACACTGGGGATCATCGGTTTCGGACAGGTCGGCCGCCGGGTGGCGGCCCGGGCGCTGGCTTTCCACATGCAAATTTTGGTATACAGCCCGCACGTAAACAGAGACGAAATAATCGCCGCCGGGGCCGGACCGGCCGCCCTGGAAGAACTGTTGAGCGCTGCCGACTTCATCAGTCTGCACACCCGCCCCCGGGCGGATAAAACCAGTCTGATCGGCGCCCCCCAGCTGGCTCTGATGAAAAAATCAGCCTGCCTGGTCAACACGGCCCGGGGGGAATTGATCGACGAAAATGCACTGTTCGCCGCTTTAAAAGAAAAACGGATCCGGGCGGCGGCGCTGGACGTGCTGTGCGACGAACCGCCGCCTCCGGATCACCCATTTTTCACCCTGCCCAATATACTGCTGGTGCCCCACCTGGGCGGCAAAACCAAAGAGGCCCCCGCCAATGCAGCCGCCATCGTCACCAGGGAAGTGGCCAACTTTTTATCCGGCCGCCCGCTGGAGCATTTGTTCAAGGAAAACGGTTCTTAATGCGGGCCGGCCTGGAGCCCGCGGCGTCAGATCGCCTTTCATTGGCGCGGGGCCAGGCCCAGGATGCGCCGGGCTTCGTCCGGGGCAGCCGGCGGACGGCCCAGTTCGCCGGCCAGACGGACCACCCGGGCCACCAACCGGGCGTTGCTTTGCGCCAGTTCCCCTTTGCGGTAGTAAATGTTATCCTCAAAACCCACCCGGGCATGACCGCCCAGAATGATCGCCAGGGTGGCCAGGGGCAGCTGGTGCCGCCCCACCCCGGCCACCGACCAGGTGGCGCCAGCGGGCAGGCTTTCCGCCAGGTACAGCAGCTGGCGGGGGGTGGCCGGCGCCGCCCCGGGCACCCCGAGCACAAAATCGAAATGCAGGGGCGGCTTTAACAGCCCTTTTTTCACCAGCGCCAGAGCGTTCTGGATCATCCCCGCTTCAAAAACTTCGATTTCCGGTTTGACCCCCGACTCCAGCATGCGCCGGGCGAAAGCCTCCAGAAGCGGCGGCGGGTTGTAGAAAACCTCATCGCCGAAGTTGCACGTGCCGCCGGTCAGGCTGGCCATTTCCGGCTTCAAGGCCAGCGGCTGCAGCCGTTCTTCGGCGGTCATGCCCACGGCGCCGCCGGTGGACACCTGAATAATCAGATCGGTTTGACTTTTGATCAACTCCATGACCCGGGCAAATGTATTTACGTCCTGGGTAGGCTTACCCGCTTCATCCCGCACATGCAGGTGAATGATCGCCGCCCCCGCTTCCCGGGCCGCCACCGCCTCTTTGGCGATTTCCTCCGGCGTCACCGGCAGGTATGGCTGCTCCCGCCTGGTCACCTCGGCACCCACCGGGGCTACGGTGATGATTAGCTTTTCCATCTGTTTTCACCCCCGATCGGAAAACCGTACAGTTTTTCCCCGGATCATAATCAGCTGTTTCCAGCCGCCAGCCGTCTTTCAGCCGCGAACCTTCGACACCGGGCTGGATTAACCGCCGGTAAAGTCAAGACAAGGTTCCGCCCCCGGTCCGCCCCGGCTTTTGCGGCTTGCAGCCGGCCGCTTTTATTTTAGCCGCCGGTTTTCTTCCGCTGGCACTCCTTTTTCACCACACAGGTACCGGTGGCCCGGCAGACCACCACCGGTTCCGGCAGCACATCAGCCGCCGAGGGCTGGCCCGGTACACTGGCCGGGCTAATCACCTTGCGCGCTTCAAATTCCATGCGCCGGGAGGTATTGCCCGCGGACACGATGCGGCCCGTGGCTTCAATATAGTCCCCGGCAAACACCGGAGCCAGAAACTCCACGTTATCGTAAGCCACAAAAAGCCCCTCATCCCCGTCGTGACGAATGAGCAGTTCCGTGGCCACGTCGCCAAACAAATTGAGCATGCGCGCACCATCCACCAGACCACCGGCATAGTGCGCGTCGTGCGCACTCATACGCAGCCGGATCATTGCCTCGGTCATAACACATCCCCCTTTAAAAAAGATCACCGACCGGGTATTCTCCCCAATCAAAACAGGTATTTCCCACGGCCATGCCTTCACTCCTGTTCACGAGTGGACAATACGCCAGTAAAAACAAGCCTCTTTGGATCAGGCATACAGCCGTTCGAACAGCTCCCGCAGCACTTTTGACTCCCGCAGCACCTGCAGGGCAATCTGCGCGTGCCCTTTGGCATATCCGTTGCCGATCAGCATCCGTACATCCTTGCCCACTCCTTCGGCGCCCAGGGCGGCGGCGGTAAAGCTGGTGGCCATGCTGAAGAAATAAATGGTACCGCCTTCTTTTGTGGCCAGAATGGAGGCCATCTCCGTCCCGGGCACGTTCACACAGTTGATGGTCAGGTCGGCCAGCCGGCCGCCGGTGGCCTCCTCAACCGCCTTCAGCACGGCCAGCGGATCGGTGGCGCTCACCTGCAGCACCGTGCCGGCCAGGCCGGTTTCCCGCATGCGGGTACAGCTGTTGGCCCCGGAACCGATGCCGATCACCCGCCCGGTGACGCCGGCCCGCTTTTTGGCCTCGTATAAACACAAAAGTCCCGACTTGCCGCCGCCGCCCACCACCAGCACAGTGTCGCCGGGATGCACCAGCCGGGCCGTTTGGGCCGGGGCGCCGGCCACATCCAGCACGGCCAGGGCCAGCCGCTCCGGCAAGTCCGGCGGCAGCACTGCGTAAAGGCCGCTGGCAAAAAGCACTGCCTGTCCCTCAATTACCACCTGATCTTTTTCCAGGTGTATTTTTTTAATCCGCTCAATATGCAGCGGAGTGAGGGAAAGGGACACCAGACTGGCAATTTTGTCCCCCACTTTGAGGTCAGTTTCGTCTTGCAGCGCCGGGCCAATTTGGGCCACCCGGCCGATAAACATACCGCCCGAACCGGTAACCGGGTTGTGATGTTTGCCCCGTTTGGCCACGATGTCCAGCATGACGGCGGCAATCTTTTCCCGGTCGTCGCCGGCCGCCCGGCGGATCTGGGTGAAACTGGCCGCATCGATGTTCAGCACGTCTACATCGACCAGGATCTCGTTATCATAAATCTCCATCGTGTTGTCTATTTTCCAGGCCCCCTGGGGCAGCGCCCCTTTGGGCTCAAGCACACGGTGGGTGCCGTAAGGACAACCAGTCTTAAACATCGGCAATCACTCCTCTGCGGCGGGCCATTTCCTGGACGACGTAGGAGGCCACGTCATCAGCATAGGTGCCGGGACCGAAGCCGGCGTCAAAGCCCAGTTCCTGGGCCAGTTCCTGCGTTATGCGCGGTCCGCCGATCACAGCCAGTGTGGATAAACGCAGGTTCTCGGCCTCCAGCATATCCATCAGTTTGGTCAAATTGCGCAGGTGGATATTTTTCTGAGTTACCACCTGGGACACTAAAATGGCGTCCGCCCGGCGCTCGATGGCCAGTGCAACCAGCTCTTCACAGGGTACCTGGGCGCCCAAATTAAGCGCTTCGATTTCATGGTAGGCCTCCAGGCCCTTATGACCATTATAACCTTTCATGTTCATAATAGCGTCGATGCCCACCGTATGGGCGTCGCTCTCAATGCAGGCGCCGATGATGCAAATTTTGCGGCCGAATTTTTCCTGGATGAAGCGGTCCACCGCGTCTTTGGACATTACTTTGACGTCTACTTTGGGCACTTTGATCGCTGTAAAGTCAACTGCATGCACACAGCGTCCGTAGACCACCAAAAAAGTGAACCCCCCGCCCAGTTCCTGGGCGTAAACCACCACCGCCTCTTCCAGGCCCATTTTTCCGGCCAGCCGGCGGGCGGCCTCTTTGGCCTCATCGCCGCACGGCACCGGCAGGGTGAAGGAAAGCTGCACCGCACCATCATCAAGCGTATCGCCGTAAGGTTTGACCCGGGTCGGATCAATTTTGCCTGCTGATACACCGGCGGCGCCGGCAGCTGAAGCAACGGCGGGCCAGACCCCGTCCGGACCGGCCTTGCATGCGCCGGCGCCGGCGTCATAAGCACCGGCATCCGAAGCGATGGACCGGACTCCGGCCGCACCGGACTTGCCTGCAGCGGCGGCGCAGGATTCGGCCCCGTATAGATCAGCCCCGCCTGCGGCGGTACCGGCCGCCCGGGCACCCCCAACAAACTCCGCGCCTTCAATTCCGCCCGGCTCAGTTTCATTTGCAGTTTTGGCGGTTTCCCGGTCCGGTCCGGGCATGCTCCCCGGCCCCCGCTCCCTGAACAGCTCCAGAAAAGGATTATAATAGTCAGGGTCTTTCGGCACCACGCCATCCAAGCCCCTGCCGCCGTCCGGCCGGCGGGAAATGTCCGCGAACAGGCCGCGGCCGACGGCCTCCATCAAACCCAACTGTTCGATTTCAGCCAGCAGTGCCACCGCCTGCTCCAGCACCCGCCGCGCCCGGCGCTGGATGCGCCCGCCGGGGACAAAGGCGGTTTCTTCCGCCAGATGCCGCATGTTGTTGAATATATAACGCGCGTTTTCAATGCTCAGGTAGCGGTCCTGCAAGAAAGGAGTGTGAATGGCCTCGGTGAGCATGCCCAGAAGCTGGATGCCCTGACCGGTCATGATCCCGGCCACATTGAACAGGGCATCCTGGATGTGCCCGCGGAAGATGTTGCCGGTCATATATTTTGTGGGTGGCATATACTTAACCGGCGCCTCCGGGAAAATCTCCCGCACCATCTGCGCCTGGGCCAGCTCATAGAGAAAACCGTCCTCCATGTCCGGGTTCATTTCAAAAGCATGGCCCAGCCCCATCTGCGCCGGCGGCACACCGCCGGCCAGGGCGAACTGCTCGTTGATCAACTGAGAGGCCAGCACTGTATGTGCTTTTTCAAAGGCGTCCGCCGTGGTCAGGTAGTTGTCCTCACCGGTGTTGATGATGATCCCGGCAAAGCTGTTGATCATCCGGGAGAAGTACTGATCGATAAATGTCCGCTTCATGTTGATGTCCCGGAAAATGATGCCATACATGGAATCGTTGAGCATCACATCCAGGCGCTCGACAGCGCCCATGGCGGCAATCTCGGGCATGCACAGGCCGGAGCAATAGTTGGTCAGACGGATATAACGGCCCACCTCCTCCCCCGCCTCGTCCAGCGCCTGCCGCATCAGACGGAAATTGGCCCGGGTGGCGTAGGTGCCGCCGAAACCCTCGGTGGTCGGACCATAAGGCACATAATCCAACAGGCTCTGGCCGGTAGAGCGGATCACCGCGACAATGTCGGCGCCCTGCCGGGCGGCCGCCTGCGCTTGGGCCATATCTTCATAGATATTGCCCGTGGCCACAATTACATAAAGCCAGGGCTGCGGTCCTTCCCCCAGCCGGGACAGCAGTTTCTCCCGCTCCTGCCGGCGCTGTCGGATTTTCTCCACCGCCGCCGCGGCCAGCCGGTCCACCGTTTCCCGCACCCGGCCGGCATCAGCCGGCGGTATGGCGGCCAAGTTGATTTTCCCACGTGTTGCCGCCGCGCACAGTTCATCTACTGTCAGACCGTAGACGGCCAGGGCGCTGCCCAGCCAGTAAGCGGCTCCCCGCCCCAGGCCGCCGGCGGCGGCAATCTGCTCCACCATGACATTGGGCACAGGCACCCCGGCCTCGTCCACCCCGTCCACACCGAGCAGGCGCAGGACGCTGCGCTCCACGGACACGGTGGTATGCCGGTGAATAAAATCCATTACGGGGGCGGTGATTTTCTGCGCCAGTTCCCGCCCCCTGGCGATTTGACGGGGATCAAGGTCAAGTTTGCCCACGTTGAAAACCTCCCGACAATTCATCTTCGTGCGCCATGCCGGCCGGGGCCGCTCCCGGTGCGCCCGCGGTGCAGCCGGATGCTGTGGAAAACGGCCCTGGCGGCCTCCCCTCTTGCAACGGCAACCGGCAGGGAATAACCGGCACGGCATCCGCTCAACGAAAACACATGCTCTCCCCACCCACCACATCGAACACCGGCACCGGCCGCACCACTTCCGCCACGGCGTGCCGGAACCCCCGGGCGTCAAAGCGGTAACCGGTCGGCGAAACCGGATTCACCGTCACCGCCAGCAGGCGCACCGGTTCGAGCACCCGCACCTCCCCGCCGGCGGCGCGGAAGCGCCGCCACAGCTCCGGCTCCACAAACAGGCAGGTGGCATTTTTAATAATCAACTGCATGTACAGGCCCCGGCGCAAAGCGGCGTACAGGATTTCCAGCAGCCCGCCGCCCACCGCGCCGGCCGCCGCCACCGCCAGTGTGTCCGACCCCAATGCACCGGCCAGTTGATCGCCAATGGCCAGCGCCGTGCGGACGGGCAGCGGTCTGACGCCCGCTTTGTCAATCACGGCCACCGCGCCGGCGGACACGGCCCGGCATGCCGCCTCCCGCAGCCCGCCGTCAACCGGGGGCAGCCGCAGCTGTTCCACCCGCACCCGGGTGCGCTCGACCACGGTTTCCATCCGCCGGTCCAGTGCCGCGCCGGTGGCCAGGATCACCCCGCCGGCCAGCGCCGGGGCCGCCCCGGCCACCCGGTCGAAGGCGCCGTCGATGATCGCCGGCCGCGCCCCCATGGACAGCATGCGCCGGCAGACCGCGGCAAGCTCCGCCGTCTGGTGCGGCCCGGCCAGCTCCACCGGCCCGCCCGCTTTGGCACGGGCGATCACCACCTCGCCCAGAGGCGTGCAAAAGCCCGTTCTTTCCAGCACATCCACCGGCCGCCGTGCCCGGTCCAGGGCGCCGGCGGCGGTGGCCATCAAAGCGCCCGCCGGCAGGTAAACGGGGGGTTTGGGCATGTTGTACAGCGCGTCCAACTGCTCGCCGTCCCGACCGATCGAAGTCAGCCCCACGGTCAGTCCGGCCCGCGCGGCCGCTGCCACCAGATGGTTTAACGTGGCCGTCTTGCCGGTGTTTTTGGCCATACCGATCACGGACACGGTCCGGCAGGAAGCCGTAAGATCAATCAAAATCATCAAAAACACCCCGTTCCCTTACATTATAGCCGCGCTTCCCGGGCGGCCGCCAGAGCAGCCGGAATGGAAAATATGCTGCCCACCCTTATACACAGTGTACAATTTCCGGACCGGCGGGCGTAACGGCAGACAACGGGCCGCCCCGCTGTAACAGGGCGGCCCGGCGCATTTACCGGAAAAATTGTCCGGCGGACGTGCATGCGTCAACCGGCGGAACGCTCAAGACAGGGCGTGCGCGCCGGACGGCGCGGTTTCATCAACCACTTCCTTGATATCACCGGTTTCATACCCGGTCAGCACTCCCCAGTAGTATGCCGCTATACTGAGCGCCGCCACGACCAGGGTATCTCCAGGGAACTTGAGCAGTCCCTTGCCGCCGAATGATTTATCCCCGATATACGAACAAAAGATGATCGCCACCAGATATACCATCAGCCAGATTCCGGAACGGACATGCCTGACTTCAAAACTGCCCCGGAAGAAGTAGTAAAAGTAAATCAACAGCCCGGCCACAACCGCCCCCAGGGCGTACAGCGTCGATGGCCATCCGGTCCAATAAACGATCAATCCGGCGACAATGAAAGCCAGGGGGGCGATCAGGCTCAACCCGCCAATCCGGATCGGCCGGGGCAAATCCGGCGCGGTTCTGCGCAAAACACTCGCCGCCACGGGACCCAGCAGGTAGCTGATCACACCGGTCACGGAAATGAAACCGATCAGCTTGCTCCAGGAGGAAAAAGGCGCCAGACAGAGCAATCCGATAATCAGATTGAATAAAATCGCATTGGCCGGAATCTTCCAGCGGGGATGAATCTTCATCAATCCTTTGGGCAGGTAGCCGTTTTCCGCCATGGCGAAGATACCGCGCGCGGTGGTGGCAGTAAACACCAGCCCGGTCCCGCTGGGGGAAACCCAGGCATCCACCCGCAGCAGAATGGCCAGCCACCCCAGGTTCAGGGCTACAGCCAACTGGGCGAACGGCGCCGACATGGACAGGCCGCCCCACCCCTTGATTATGTCGGCCGGAGCCAGTGCGCCGATAAAGGCGAACTGCAGGATAATATAGATGACCACACAGATCGCCACTCCGAGCACGGTTGCCCGGGCCACGTCGCGCTGCGGGTTTCTGGCCTCCCCGGACAACTCGATGGCCTGCCGGAAACCCTGCAGGGCGAAAATGATCCCGCAGCTCCCGATGGCCATCAATGTGGCCTGAATGCCGTGCGGGAAAAAGCCGCCGTAGTGGCTGAAGTTACCCTTGTGAAATCCGGCGGCGATCAGCAGCACCGCCGTCAACGCCGGCACGATGAATTTAAAAAAAGTAAGGGCGGTGTTCACCCTGGCAAACAGGCGCACGCCGTAATAGTTGATCAGTGCGAACGCCGCAGTCAAAACAGCCGACATCAGCAAGCCCCTGAAAGTCAGCAGGCCGGTCTGCGTGTTGTAGAGGTGATGCACATAAGTATTTGCATACTGGGTTATTGCCTCCGCCTCGGCCGGCGGCGTGGTCACCCAGCTCAACCAGGCCCCCCAGCCGATCACAAAACTGACCAGGCTGCCGTGGGAATACTGCGGATAGCGCACACTGCCGCCCGGTTCAGGGAGCATGCTGCCCAGTTCGGCATAAGTCAATGCCAGCAGGCATATGGCCACCCCGCCGATCACCCAGGAGATTATGGCCGAAGGCCCGGCCATATTGGCCGCCACCTGTGAGGCCAACAACCAGGAGGAACCGATTATTCCACTGACGATGGCGAATGTCAGGTCGATTAACCTCAGTTCCCTCTTCATTCCATGTTTATATATTTTTGGTATGCCCAAGATTATCCACCTTCCCTGATTTTACTGTACACAAAAGCATCCGGCGTGCAATTTAAAACCGGCTCACCCCTTCCCGGGCACTGCCCCCTTGTCTTCTACGGACCCTGTGGTTGGACAATTCAAAACATTCTCATAAGAGCTTAGTATTATTCCCGCTCCATTGTTATGTGCCAAACTTAAAAAATCAAAGGCAAATTTTTGTACACCGGGGACAAAGATGCCACCGCACCCCGAAGCACCGTCAACGGAAAAAAATATCGCTAAAAGCGCCTTTGCCATCCGGACCGGAGGTGGATTAAAGGATTCTTCGCCCGGGCCGGCGAAACATATTTTACAAACATCCGGGCATTTTCAAACCGTATATCACCATCCGGAGAAGGTGCGTCACATGCCCCTCACAGTAGGCGAAGCACTGCAGCTGCCCGTTTTCAGCGGCGCACGGCTGCTGGCCGGCGGGGAAGGATTGGACAGCCAGGTGCGCTGGGTCAATGTGGTGGAAGTGCTGGATGAAACCACCCTGCTGCAGCCCGGCGAACTGCTGCTCACCACCGCCTACGGTCTGGAACCGGATCACCGCCTGCAGTCGGAACTGATCCCGGAACTGGCCGGACGCGGCCTGGCCGGGCTGATCATCCAGGTCGGCCACTACCTGCAAGCGGTACCGGAAAGCATGCGCCGGCAGGCCGGCGGGTACCGCTTTCCCCTCATCGAGCTGCCCAAAAACGTCTCCTTTGCCGCCGTCACCCAGGCCGTGAACCGGCAGATCATCAACCGGCAGATCGAACAACTGGAATATGCCGGCCGGGTGCACAGCCGGTTAATCGACCTGATGCTGGCGGGAGGGGGACTGCCGGCCATAGCGGAAACCCTGTCCGGCCTGACCGGCGGCGCGGTGACCATCGTCGACCCCCTCTTCCGCCTGTTGGCGGCCTGCCCGGCCGGCGAGGGGGACAACCCGGCGGAAGCGGTGCGGCGGCAATTTCAGGCGCTGGCGCGAACGGGCCTGCTGGATGTACCGGCACTGGAAAGAAAACCGCTGCAGGTAAGGAAAATGGCGGCCCACCACATTCCGGACCAGTACATTTTCCCCGTCCTGGCCGGTGACGCCCTGCTGGCCTACATCAGCGTGCGGGAAGAAGACGGGCCGCCGGGCGAGACCGCCGTCACCGCCGTGGGTCAGGCGGCCGCCCTGTGCGCCCTGGAAATGCTCAAAGCACGCGCCGTGCGGGAAACGGAAAACCGGCTGCAGGGCGACTTCCTGGACGATCTGCTGGCGGAAAGCCCCGCCTCCCCGGCAGACATCAAACGGCGGGCGCTTTATTTCGGCTATGACATGCACAAAGAGCAGCTGATCATGCTGGCCGGGGTGGACGGTTTCCCGCAGCTTGCCCACGACCGTCCGCAGACGGAAGTGGAGGACATCAAAAGAAAACTGGCCGGGGCGGTGGAAGCGGCGGTCCAACAAACAGCCCACCGGGTGATTTATAAATACCGCCACGACACACTGATCCTGCTGGCACAGCTGCCGGCCGGCAGCAGCAAGGAACAGGCGGCCGGGCTGGCGGCCCGCATACAGTCCCGGGCGGCCGCCTTCCTGCCCCCCCTGACCGTCTCCATTGCCATCGGACAGCCCTGCACCGCGCTGCAGGAACTGCGCCGGAGCTACCGGGAGGCGGCCCGGACGCTGGAGGTGATCCGGGCCACGGGCCGGAAAAACACCGTTCTGCACTACCGCGATCTGGGCATTTACCGCCTGCTGGCCAAACTGAAAGACGATCCGGAACTGGCCGCCTACTACCGGTCCAGCCTCGGCCCGCTGGTTGATTACGACCGGCGGCACGGCACGCAGCTGGTGAAAACGCTGCACGCCTATTTCAAGCATAACGGCAGCTTGAAGGATGTGGCGGCCGGAATGTTCATCCACCGCCACACGCTCAAATACCGGCTCAACCGCATCCAGGAGATTAGCGGGCTGGACCTGAAAAGCCCGGACGACCGTCTCACCCTGCAGATGGCCCTGAAAGTCATGCCCCTGCTGTCCGGCGATTCGGAGGACGCGAAACGGCCGGGAGAAAACCCCCGCCGTGGCGGCCCGGCGTAAAGCCGTTCCGGCCGGGCAAAACCCCGCCCCGCAGGTACGGTCCGGTGCAAAGCCGCCGTCCCGGATTGACCGGACCCCGCCGCGGCGGCCAAATGCAAAGCCCCGCCGGCTGGGCAAAACCGGCGGGGCCGAAAGAGGAGGTAAAGTCTATGGTTATAATATAACCGGTAATTATTACAGATCTGTGTCAGAGATATTACATTACTGTAAAAACGCAAAAAAGCCGTCCCGGTGAAGCGGCTTTTTTGCGTTTGTCCCATCCGTCCCCCCGCACCGGGCAGCCGGGGCCGGGAAGATGCTCTTCCCGGGACACCCATACGCACCGGACAACGGGCCTTCCCTTTTGTCCATCCGCAGCCGGGCCGAAACAGCACCACCCGGCAGGGGCCGCCCGGCACCGTCCCCGCGCCCGGGCCGGGACCGGCCGCGCCTAGCTTTGCAGCGCGGGCTGGTTCCGGTACAGCTCCAGCGCTTCCGGATTGGCCAGGGCATCCCGGTTGGACACCTCCCGGTTGTGGATGATGTCGCGCACGGCCATTTCCACCTTCTTGCCGCTGATCGTGTAAGGGATGTCCGCCACCGGAATCACCCTGGCCGGCACATGCCGGGGGGTGGTGTTTTCCCGGATGGCGCTCTTGATCTTGTTCACCAGCGCTTCGTTAAACTCCACCCCGGGCGCCGGCTTGACGAACAAAACCACCCGCACGTCGTTGTCCCACTCCTGCCCCACCACCAGGCTGTCCAGGATTTCCGGCAGCGCCTCCACCTGGCGGTAGATCTCGGCCGTGCCGATGCGCACGCCGCCCGGGTTCAAGGTGGCGTCGGAACGCCCGTAGATCACCACCCCGCCGTCGTCGTTAATCTCAATGAAGTCGCCGTGCCGCCAGACGTTCGGGTAGACATCGAAATAAGCCTTGCGGTACTTCTCCCCGTCCGGATCGTCCCAAAAGTAAATGGGCATGGACGGGAAGGAGGCGGTGCAGACCAGTTCCCCCTTCTGGTTGAGCACGGGCCGGCCGTTGGCGTCAAAGCTTTGCACCTTCATGCCCAGGCCGCGGCACTGCAGCTCGCCGGCGTAAACCGGACCGATCGGGTTGCCCAGGGCGAAACAGGAAACAATGTCCGTCCCCCCGGAAATGGAGGACAGGCAGAGGTCCTGCTTGATCTCGCGGTAGACGAATTCAAAGCTTTCCACCGACAGGGGCGAACCGGTGGACAAAACCGCTTTCAGGGGGGTCAGGTCATATTCGGACCCCGGTTTCACGCCGGCCTTTTCCACCGCCGCCAGATACTTGGCGCTGGTGCCGAAGATGCTGATCTTTTCATCCTGCGCCAGTTGCCAAAGGCCGCCGGCATCAGGATAAAAAGGCGAGCCGTCGTAAAGCAGCAGGGTGGCCCCCACGGCCAGGGAACTGATCAGCCAGTTCCACATCATCCAGCCGCAGGTGGTATAGTAGAAAATGGTATCCTCCCGCTTCAAATCCGTGTGCAGCATCAGCTCTTTCAGGTGCTGGATCAATGTGCCGCCGGCGCCGTGCACCATGCACTTGGGCAGACCGGTGGTACCGGAGGAATACATAATGTAGACCGGATGGTCAAAGGGCAGCTGCGCAAATTCAATTTCCAGTCCGTCTTCTTTGGCCAGGAAATCTGCATAAAGCACTGCGCCCGGCACCATGGCGAGATCCGGATTTGCTTCGGTATAGGGGACGACCACCACCCGCTCGATGGAAGGGATTTCCTTAATCACGCCGGCCACCCGTTCCAGGGAATCATGCTGCTTGCCGTTATAGAAATAACCGTTGGCGGTGAACAAAACCTTCGGCCGGATCTGGCCGAAGCGGTCCAGCACCCCTTTGATGCCGAAGTCGGGTGAGCAGGAGGACCAGACGGCGCCGATGCTGGTGGCGGCCAGCATGGCAATGGGGGTGTGCAGCATGTTGGGCATAAACCCGGCCACCCGGTCGCCCGCCTGCACGCCCATCCGGCGCAGCGATGCGGCCAGCCGGGCCACCTGGTCGTAAAGTTGGGCGTAGGTCAGACGCACCGACGGCTGACCCTCTCCTTTAAAGATCAGAGCCATGCGGTCATCCCGGTAGCGCAGCAGGTTTTCGGCAAAATTCAACTCTGCGCCGGTAAACCATTTGGAGCCGATCATGTCTTCAAAATCAGTCACCACCGCCTCGTAAGGACGGGAAGCCCTGATGCCGCCGAATTCCCACATCGCCGCCCAGAAATCGGCGTTTCTGGTCACCGACCAGTCATACAATTGGTTGAAGTTTGAAAAGTCCAGGCCGTATTTTTGATTGACAAAGGCGATAAAGCGGGTCATATTGGCCGCCTGCTTCCGCTCCGCAGACGGTTCCCAAAGCAGTTTCCTCATTTCATCCGCGCCCCCTTAAATAATTTACCCGGCGGCACCCGGCCGTAACACCGGCCGGATGCTCCTTCCGGGCCGTTCACGGCCCGGAAATCAATCGTGCAACTTATCTGTCTAAATGCAATATTCGCATTTTACACAAAAAATCCTTCTCGCGCCAAAATCATTTAAAACGGGATGAAAGTCAGGCCGAGCAGGATGACCACACCGGTGACCACAAAAATGAGCGCGGTATAGCCCACGATTTCCCGGAAATTCAGTTTGACCACAGTCAGGAAGGGCAGCGCCCAAAAGGGCTGGATCAAATTGATCCAGTCGTTGCCGAAGGCATAGGCGATCACTGTTTTGGCGTGCGGCACGCCCAGCTGCGCCGTTCCTTTCTTTATAGAAGAATATTCCTATCTTTATAGAAGAATATTCCTATCAAGAAATT
>NZ_LYVF01000174.1 GCF_001655685.1 Desulfotomaculum copahuensis | reverse complement strand
GGAAAAGGCTTTTTATGTCCGGTGCGGCCGGAAAGGCGGCGGCACAAATTTTCTACTGGATCTGGCTGCGCAAATGCTCGATGGAAATATCGCGCACATGCTTGGTATGGCTCCAGACTTTGTTGTTCCGGTGAATGAAACCGGCAAAGGTAATCGGAATCCAGGTCAGGGTGAATACCGGGTAATAAAGCAGCCAGACAAATGTCCGTGCCGGCGCTTTTTCCAGGTAGAGAGCCAGTCCCAGGTACAGGTACTGAAAGACGAAACCGCCGCCGAACCACCACGGGTTTACCTGGTGCCAGTTAAATATGGAATAGACCAGGGCAAGACCCATGAGCATGGTGAAGTAGGGCTGCAGCAGGTAGATGGCCCCGTCAATCTTGCGGAAGTCGAGCGTGAGCAGGCCCTCTTTGAACAGCTTGAAAAAATAACGTCCGGCCACGTTGCAGTGTCCCTGCATCCAGCGCTGGCGCTGGCGCCAGGATTGTTTCATGGTCAGCGGCTTTTCGTCATAAACCACGGCATCGTGCGCCCAATTGACGCGCATGCCGCAAAACAGGGTCTTGGTCTGAAACTCCAGGTCCTCGGTCAGGGAAGTCATGCCCCAGCCGAATTTGCGCAACACATCGCTGGCGATGCACATGCCCGTGCCGCCCAGGGCGCAGGTAAGTCCCAGGTTGTACTTGGCCAGCTGCCAGAAGCGATCGGTGATCAGGTAGCCTACGTAAATGGAACGGGAAACCCAGCTGTCCTGCGGGTTTTTGGTGTCCAGATAGCCCTGGATGATTTTTTCCCCTTGCGCCAGGCGGTGGTTCATAATAGTCAGGAAGTTGGGCGAGATCAGGTTGTCCGCGTCCAGGACCACGAAAGCGTCAAAGTGCCGGGGCAGCCCGTGGATCTTTTGAAACCCGTATTCCAGCGCATAGCCCTTGCCCTTTTCCCGGTCGTTGAAGCGTTTGATCACCGTGGCGCCGAGGGCGGAGGCAATCCCGGCCGTCCGGTCCGTACAGTTGTCGGCGATGACAAATACCTGATACAGGTGGCGCGGATAATCAAGTTGAAATACACTTTTGATTAACTCGCCGATCACCTTTTCCTCGTTATGTGCCGCAATAACAACGGCAAATGCGGCGCCAGGCGGGGTGGAATAGTTTTCCGGCCGCCGGTGGAAGGAAAAGAACGAAATGAAGATATAGTAAAGGGTAAAAAGCATCAGCAATGTTTGCAGCGCCAATATAATTTCTTTCATTACCCACTTCTCCCGGAATTTTTTCGTTGGACACAACAAAATAACCTGCCGTGCAGGAAGATGTTGGGCCATAAAATGGTGCTAGCTTAGTTTTCCCATTTCTCCGGGCAATCAACTCCCTTCCTGCCAGGCAGTTATCATTTTGGGAAAAAACCGTCCAGACGTCATAGTGTGTCCGTCAGTGTTTGCGGCCGGGCATTGATGGTATTATCAACCTGCCCAACCAAAAAGATGTGCGTAACCATTAAAATTCTAACTCAGATTGACGATCAGGGCAAGATTTTTATGGCAAAAAAAATGCCCGTCCGGGGGAGAAAAATCGATAAACCGGCCAATTGCACCATGACATGGCCCGAAAGTCCCGGAAAAAAAGAAAAACGGCACCTGTTACCGTAACGTGGGCGGAAGAGCCGGCGTTTGCGGCAACGGTCCCGCGAAATATGCATCAGCATTGCTCCGGCTTGGCAAAAACCTTGCCGCAGCGGCAACCGTATGTTACCAGGTGGTAGTCCCGTCGCTCCTGTACGCTTAAAATGCGCACCCTGCTGCTCAGCCCGTAGAGCTTTTCCCCGCACTGGGGACAGACCATGCCGGTGACATATTTGCGCGCCCGAACTACTGAAAGGCCCGGAGCGCGGGTGGCCTCCACCACATAGTCGGGAAAAGTGAACCGGGAGATCCGGTAGCGGTCCAGCACCGCCCGGATGGTTTTGAGCATGGTGTCGCGTGCCTTTCCTGTCTGGCTGGTGAGAAAAACTTCAATGGCGGTTTGAATAACCTGTTGATCCTCGCGGCTGGGGAAGGGATAAACTTTTGCTTCCATAATTCAACACCTGCGATTCAAAAGATTGACCATCTTACAGTATGTCCACCGGCCGGGCGGAAATAACTCAGGACAAGCCCAGCACCCGCCGTACGGCCTCAATATGCCGGCAACGGAAGCCGGGCTGGTGCCGGGAATTGAACCGGAAGGTACAGCAGGTGCAACTGTTTGGCGTGGTGGTCAGTTCAATGCGGCAATCCCTCTCCACCACATAAGCCAGTTCCGACGACACCGGATAAACCACCAGGTCGCCAATCATTTGCGGTATGCCAATCAAGCCGTCTGCTTCGCCGTTCTTGCCGGTGGTCAACTTTTCAGTCCTCCTGATATCCCTGGTTTATTTACCTTTAAGAATTGGCCGTCCACCGGTGATCTCCTGCCTGGGCGCAGGCGCTAATTTTGTAGAATGAATGGAAAAATGCCGGTGCCGGGCCGTCTTGTTAAAATTTTTTATAACTGATAATGAAGATGCCTTATCATTTGAAAATGAAAGGTAACGATATACAGCGCGACCTATTCTCCAATATCAGTCCAAATCTGTTTTATTTTATATTTTGAGCGAATGCACTAATTATGTTATGATTGGTGAAAGTTAATTCATTCACAATCTGTTTGGCGGGGGTGCATTAATAATGTAAATAAAACATTAGTTTATGCAATTATTGGTAGTTATTTCACGGGGGTGGAATTCATGGGTTGGTACGATCTTTACCGGCAAAAGCTGGCGCCGGCCGATGAAGCGGTGAAACTGGTGCAGTCCGGTGATTGGGTCGACTACGGAAATTTCGCCGGCCAGGTGGTTGATCTCGACCGGGCGCTGGCCAGAAGAAGGGATGAATTGTCGGACGTCAAGGTCCGTGCCGCCACCCGGGTGGCGGGGGTGCCGGAAATAGTCAGGGTGGATCCGGAGGGAAAGCATTTTATTTATAACAACTGGCATTTGAGCGGGATTGACCGCAGTCTGTCGGATCAGGGTTTATGCTATTATATTCCTATTCTGTTTCGAGATGTACCCCGCTATTACCGCCAGTATATTGATGTCGATGTGGCCATGATTGCCGTTACACCCATGGACAGGCACGGCTTTTTCAATTTTGGCCTGCAGAACGCCTCCACCCGGGCAACGCTGGAGAAGGCCAAAAAGATCATCCTGGAGGTTAATGAAAACATGCCCCGGGTTCCGGGCGGTAGAGAGGAATGTGTGCATATAACTGAAGTGGATTGTGTGGTGGAAAGCAGCAATTGGCCCATTCCCACCGCCCCGCTGCTCAAAAGCGCCGAGATCGATCAAAAAATTGCGCAACTGGTGGTGTCCGAGATTGAGGACGGCAGTTGCATTCAACTGGGCATCGGCAGTATGCCCAATGCGATCGGGGAATTAATCGCCCGGTCGGATTTGAAGGATTTGGGTGTGCACACGGAAATGTTTGTGGACGCTTACATGGACATGTACAGCGCCGGGCGGATCACGGGCAGAAGAAAGAATATCGATACCGGCAAAATGGTGTTCACCTTCTGTATGGGCACAAAGGAACTTTATGATTTTGTGGATGAAAACCCGGCGATCGCCTCCTATCCGGTCAACTATACCAACCGCATACAGGTGATTGGTGAAAACGATAATGTGGTTTCAATCAACGGCGCCATAGAAATGGATCTGTTCGGTCAAATTTGCGCCGAGTCTTCCGGAACCCGTCAGATTAGTGGTACCGGCGGGCAATTGGACTTCTTTGTCGGGGCTTTTCTTTCCAGGGGAGGAAAAGCCTTTTGCTGTTTCAGTTCCACTTTTGCGGACAAGAAAGGAAAGATCACTTCGCGGATCAAACCGCTTCTTTCTCCCGGAGCAATAGTGACCACACCACGTTCGGTGGCCATGTATATAGTAACCGAGTACGGCATGGTCAATCTGAAGGGCAAATCAACCTGGGAACGGGCGGAGGATTTAATTTCCATTGCTCATCCCGCTTTTCGCGAAGAGTTGATCGCGGAAGCGGAGAAAATCGGCATTTGGCGGCGGAGTAACCGTTGTTAACCTGTTTTCAAGAGGGAGGGATTTCAGTGGGAACAAAATCAGTTGAACCGGCACCGGTGCAACCGGAGTCCATACAGCCAGGAGCACTGGAAAGGAAATTTGCGAAGTTGCAGGAAATAGTGTCACGGCATGAAGGGCAGGTGGCCCATCTGATTGCCATCTTGCAGGAAGTGCAGCAGGAATACCGCTATCTGCCCGAAGAGGTGCTGACCTATATCGCCACGGCTTTGAACATCCCGCCGGCCGTCGTTTACGGCGTGGCCACTTTCTACGCCCAGTTTTCCCTGCTGCCGAAAGGGAAATATGTAATCCGGGTTTGTAACGGCACCGCCTGTCACGTGCGGGGAGCGGAAGGAATCCATTTTGCCCTGCGCAAGGAAACAGGCCTGGCGGAAGGACAGGAGACCACCCCCGATCTACAATTCACGGTTGAAACAGTGTCCTGTTTGGGTGCCTGCGGCCTGGCCCCGGTGATGACCGTTAACGGCCGGGAAGTGCACGGGCAGATGACACCCGAAGAAGCAACGGCTGTCCTGAACCGTTTGAAGTCCGGGGAAAACCAGGGTGAACGGGGGGATCAAGATGCTTAAATCAAGGCAGGATTTAAGAGCGCATGCGGAACGGGCGCGGCGGGCGCTACGGGAGGAAAAACTGCGCATTTTGATTTGTGCCGGCACCGGTTGTGTGGCCAACGGCTCGCTCGGTGTGTATGAGGCCTTTCAGCATGAGCTGGTCCAAAGGGGCCTGCCATATAAACTGGAACTGGTCCAGGAGGTGGAGCACCCCGCTGTTGCTTTGAACGCCAGCGGCTGCCACGGTTTTTGCCAGATGGGACCGCTGGTGCGCTTTGAACCGGCGGGTATTCTCTATTGTAAAGTAAAACCGGCGGATGTTCCGGAAATTGTTGAGGAGCACCTGGTCAACGGCCGTCCGGTGGAAAGGCTGCTCTACCACCATCCGGCCACCGGCCGGGTGGTGGCCCGGGAAGATGATATTCCCTTTTACCGTCACCAGGTGCGCATTGCATTGGAACAATGCGGCCGGGTCAACCCGGAGGATCTCAATGATTACCTGGCCCACAGCGGGTATCAGGCGCTGGAGAAAGTGCTTTTCGAGATGACCCCGCCGGATGTGATCAAAGAGGTTCTTGACTCCGGGCTGCGCGGTCGGGGGGGCGCCGGTTTTCCTACCGGCCGGAAATGGACTTTTGCCCGCAATGCCCCGGGGAATAAAAAATATTTTATTTGCAACGGTGACGAGGGTGATCCGGGGGCTTTCATGGACCGCAGTGTGATGGAAGGCGCCCCCCACCGGGTGCTGGAAGGAATGATGATAGCCGGCTATGCCATTGGCGCGGATGAGGGCTATATCTATGTACGGGCGGAATATCCGCTGGCGGTGAAAAGACTGCGCAAGGCGATTGCTGATGCGGAAGCCGCCGGTCTGCTCGGTGAAAACATTCTGGACAGTGGTTTTTCTTTCCGCATTCATATCAAGGAGGGAGCCGGCGCTTTCGTATGCGGCGAGGAAACGGCGCTGATTGCTTCGGTTGAAGGACAACGCGGCATGCCCCGCCCGCGCCCGCCGTTTCCGGCCAACAGCGGACTGTGGGGCTGCCCCACCGTGATTAATAATGTGGAAACACTGGCCAACATCGCGCCCATCATCATGCGGGGCGCCGGCTGGTTCAGGCGGTACGGCACGCCCGGCAGTCCGGGCACCAAGACCTTCGCCCTGGCCGGTCAGGTTGCTCATACCGGCCTGGTGGAGGTGCCCATGGGCATCACTTTGCGGGAAATAGTTTTTAACATCGGCGGCGGCCTGCGGGAAGGAAAAAGCTTCAAGGCCGTGCAGATCGGCGGTCCCTCCGGGGGATGCCTGACGGAAGAACATCTGGATTTACCCCTTGATTTCGATTCCCTGCAAAAGGTGGGGGCGATGATTGGTTCCGGGGGAATGGTTGTGCTTGGACAGGACAGTTGTATGGTGGAAGTGGCCCGGTTTTTCATGACGTTTGTTCAAAACGAGTCATGCGGCAAATGCGTTCCCTGCCGGGAAGGAACCAGGCGCATGCTTGAACTGTTGACCAGTGTAACCAACGGCAAGGCTGCGGAAGAAGATTTGGCCCTGCTGGAGGAGTTGGCCCAAACCGTCAAGGACGGTGCCTTGTGCGGTTTGGGTAAAACAGCGCCGAACCCGGTGCTGACCACTCTGCGTTACTTCCGCCCCGAATATGAAGCACACGTCAGGGACAACAAATGTCCGGCCGGCGTTTGCAAGGACCTGCTCAGCTACTTCATCAACGCTGAAAAATGCAAGGGTTGCGGTTTATGCGCTAAAAACTGCCCGGTGGAGGCAATCAGCGGTGAGAAGAAGCAGCCGCATGTGATTGATTTGACGAAGTGTATCAAATGCGGCACCTGCATGGAAAATTGCAAGTTTGATGCTGTTTATACGGCCTGATTACGAAGGGAGTGAGCTGTGATATGTCTACCGGTAATGTGAGCATAGACGGCCGGCTGGTTGAAATAAACGACTGCCGGAACCTGCTGGAATTAATCCGTCTGGCCGGCATTGAATTACCCACTTTTTGCTATCATTCGGAGTTGAGTATTTACGGCGCCTGCCGCATGTGCATGGTGGAAGTGGACGGCCGGGGCCTGACGGCCGCCTGTTCCACCCCGCCTGAAAACGGCATGGTGGTGCATACCAACACTGCCCGTACCCGGCGGCTGCGGCGCATGATCATTGAACTGTTGCTGGCCAATCACGAACGCGAGTGCACCAGTTGCGAGCGCAGCGGCAATTGCCGGCTGCAGCAACTGGCGCATCAGTTGGGTGTGACCAGAGTGCGCTTTGGGGGGCGGGACAGACGGTTGCCGGTGGACGGTTCTTCCCCGGCGCTGGTCAAGAATCCCAACAAATGCATACTGTGTGGTGACTGCGTACGCATGTGCAAGGAAATCCAGGGCCTGGGGATCTGGGACTTTGCTTTTCGCGGTGCGAAAACGCAGGTCACCACCGCCTTTGACAAACCGCTGGCGGAAGTATCCTGTGTCAACTGCGGTCAGTGCGCCGCCGTCTGTCCCACCGGCGCACTGACCGTGAAACCGGATGTGGACCGGGTTTGGGAAGCTATTTACGATCCGGACAAGGTGGTGGTGGTGCAGGTGGCGCCGGCGGTGCGGGTGGCCATTGGTGAAGAGTTCGGCCTGCACCCGGGGGAGAAGGCTACCGGTCAGATGGTGGCGGCTTTGCGCCGAATCGGTTTCGACCGCGTGTTCGATACACTTTTTACGGCCGACATGACCACCATTGAGGAATCGCTGGAACTGCTGGGCCGTTTGGATAATGGCGGCAGACTGCCGCTCTTCACCTCCTGCTGTCCGGCCTGGGTCAAATATGCCGAGCAATTCCACGCTGGTTTGCTGGAAAACCTTTCCACCTGCCGTTCCCCCCAACAGATGTTTGGCTCGCTGATCAAGAAGCACTATGCCCGGGAAACCGGGCTGGAGTCGGGCAAAATGGTTTGTGTATCCGTGATGCCCTGTACGGCAAAGAAATTCGAAGCCATCCGGCCCGAATTCGTTACTGCGGAGTCTCCCGACGTGGACATCGTGCTCACCACGGTGGAACTGGCCAAAATGATCAAGGAAGCGGGCATCGTCTTCAACGAATTGGAGCCGCAAACTTTTGACAATCCCCTCGGAATGGGCTCCGGTGCAGCGGTGATCTACGGCGCGTCGGGCGGAGTGATGGAATCGGTGGTGCGCTTTGTTTCATTCCATCTGGATGGTGCCGGACAGGGACGGGTGGACTTTTACCCGGCGCGCGGCATGCAGGGAATCAAGGAAGCGGAACTGGCCATCGGCGGGCAGACGCTCAAGCTGGCGGTGGTCAACGGCCTGGGCAACGCCGAAAAATTGATCAGGCGGCTTGAAGCCGGGGAAATCTTTTACCACGCGGTGGAAATAATGGCCTGTCCCGGAGGATGCCTGGGCGGCGGTGGGCAGCCGGTGCCCAACGATACCACCGTCCGGCGGGAACGCATGAAAGGGATTTACAGCCTGGACCGGGCTGAGCAGTTGCACCGGCCGCAGGACAATGTTTTCGTCACCAGAGCGCTGGAACGCTGGTTTGGTGGACCGGCCAACCGGAATACCCACCGGGATCTGCATACTCATTATTACCCCCGGCGGCGGATCAGCGGCAAGCCGGTGGACGTAAGCGGAGAGCCGGAACAACAGCCGCTGGAAGTGGCGGTTTGTGTGGGTACCAACTGCTACCTGAAAGGCTCCTATGATGTACTGAATAAATTTGCGGAACTGGCACGTCAGATGGGGATTATGGATTATTTGCGTCTGAAGGGGACTTTTTGCCTTGAGCATTGTGATTGCGGGGTGAGCGTAAAAGTGGGGGAAGAAATAATCACCGGTGTGGATCCGGAGAACGTGGAAGAGCTGTTCCGGGCCAGGGTGGCAGCCAGGGTACCGACTCCCCGGTAACCTTCTACTTGATTGACCTGCCGGGGGAGCGTGGACTCCGTTTCCCCGCCCCCCCGGCAATGGTTTGACGCGGGGTGAATCATGCTGCTGCAAAGGGGGAATATCCTTGGCGGACCAGTCATCATTTCCGATCAGCACTGTAGCCGACCGCTGCCGGGATTGCTACCGTTGCATCCGTTCCTGTCCGGTGAAGGCCATCCGGATCGAATCGGAAAACGATGTCCTGCGGGCAAGAATTGTGGAAAATCTTTGTGTTCTTTGCGGCCGCTGCGTTTTAACCTGCCCCCAGGGAGCCAAAAGGGTGTCTTCCGGGGTGGAGCAGGCAAAGAAGCTACTCGCCGCAGGGCGTCCGGTGGCCGCCAGTGTGGCTCCCTCCTTTGCCGCCGCATTGCCCCTGCCCGGTTACTTTGGAATGCCGGCCCTGCTCAAGGCGTTGGGGTTCACTTTGGTACAGGAAACCGCCTGGGGGGCGGAGTTGGTCAGCCGGGCCTTGAACCGGATCCGGCGGACCAGGACAAGCAACCGGACCTGCATTTCTTCCGCCTGTCCGGTGGTGGTCAACCTGGTGGAAAAGCACTACCCGGGTTTGATACCATGTTTGGCCCCGGTGGTATCGCCAATGGTTGCCCACGGTAAATGGATCAAGCGATTCTACCCCGGCACCGCGGTAGTCTTCATCGGACCCTGTGTGGCCAAAAAAGAAGAGGCGCAATATTTTCCCGGGGCTGTCGACTGTGTGGTGGGATTCGATGAACTCTGGAAATGGCTGCAGGAGGAGGGACTTTTAAAAGCAAAGCTGGAACCGGCCGGATTCGATCCCCCGCACCCGCAGCGGGCAAGACTCTTTCCGGTGGAAGGGGGGGAGCTTTTCACCATGTCCCTGAGCACCGATATGCTGGATACCGCGGTGGTGGCCATTTCCGGTTTGAAAAATTGCATTGACTTTCTTTCCCAGTTACGACAACAAAAAATAGAAGCACCCCCCGTCTTTGCCGAGCTGATGGCCTGCAGCGGCGGTTGTATCGGCGGACCGCTGGTGCCGGCCGGGGATGATATTTTTATCCGCCGCCAGCGGGTGAAACAATTCTTTCAGGGCCGTCCGGATGTCTTTGGTGGGGAAGAGGATGAAACAGCACCTCTTCCGCTGGAACGTCAGTTCCAGGACCGGCAGGTTTACCGGCCGCAACCGCCGGCTGCGGTAATCAACCAGATTTTGGCCCAAACGGGCAAATACCGTCCGGAGGATGAACTGAACTGCGGCGCCTGCGGATACGACTCATGCCGGGAAAAAGCCGCCGCGGTTTATTGGGGCATGGCCGAGGTGCAGATGTGCATCCCCTATATGCGCCGGCGGGCGGAATCAATGTCCAATTTGGTGATCAGCGCCATGCCCAACGGCTGTATCATTATCGACCGTGAATTAAAAATTTTGGAAATTAATCCGGCGGCCGGGGAAATGTTCGACTGGCAGGAAAAAGAAGTGACCGGCCGGCATTTGGACCAGTTGATTGACGGAGTAAACTTCCGGCGCGTTCTAGCCACGGGTGAACCGTTAAATGTGCTCCATGCCTATGACAGCAACGGACGGATCATCCGGGAGGTGATTTTCCCGCTGGGGAAAGAAGATATTGTGGTGGGCATTTTGATTGACATCACTCATGAAAAACAGCAGCAGGAAGAACTGCAGAAGATGAAATCCCAAACCGTCAGGCGGGCACAGGAAGTGATCAACAAACAAATGAAAGTGGCTCAGGAAATCGCCGGCCTGCTGGGGGAAACGACGGCGGAGACCAAAGTTTTGCTCAGTCAATTAATCAAGCTGATGGAGGAGTGAAGCCCGTGAAATTTTCCCTGGATATCGGACAGTGCCAGCTGCTCAAAGCCGGGGAGGAGCTTTGCGGCGACAGCATTGAAGTGGTCAGGAACCGCTCCTCCGTCATTGCCGTGCTTTCCGACGGGTTGGGGAGCGGGGTGAAGGCACGCATTCTCTCCTCATTGACTGCCAAGACCACCGCCACCATGCTGCGGATGGGCGGGGAAATCGAAGAAGTGATTGAAACCCTGGCCCATACCCTGCCCATCTGCCGGGTGCGCAAACTGGCCTACAGCACCTTTTCCATTATCCAGATCCTGGACAACGGCCGTGCCTACCTGGTGGAGTATGACAACCCGCCCGCCTACCTTGGCCGCGGGGAAAGGCTGCGGGATGTCGGACGCAATTGCCGGATGATAAATGAAAAAAAGGTGCATGAGGCTTTTTTTGACTTTTCTGCCGGGGACTGGCTGGTGATGGTCAGTGACGGGGTGGTGCACGCCGGCATTGGCGGTATTCTCGACCGGGGGTGGGGTTGGACGGGGGTACGCGGATTTATTCTCGAGCTGGCCGGAAAAGAGCAGCCCGCCGCGCTTTGGGCGCAGGAACTGATTCAGCGCTGCCGGGAATTATATGCCGGCCACCCGGGTGACGATGTCAGCGTGGTGGTGATCCGGGCACTTTGCCCGCGGCAGGTGACCGTTTTAATCGGACCGCCCGGGGACCGGTCATTTGATCGACAGGTGGTCGGAAAACTGATGCACTCCCCCGGGAAAAAAGTGGTTTGCGGCGGGACCACCGGCAATATTGTGGCCCGGGAACTGGGCGAAAAAATTGCAGTGGATCTTTCCACGCGCAGCGACCGTATCCCGCCGGCGGGTGTCATCGCGGGCATTGATCTGGTTACGGAGGGAACCCTCACGGTGTTGTATGCCCTGGAGTATTTTCACCGGGACGTTCCGGTCAATCAGTTGTTGAAATCCCGGGACGGGGCCGGACGGCTGGCTTCCATCCTGCTGCAAAGCGATGTCATTCATTTCATGGTCGGTATGGCGGCCAATCCGGCCGGGGACTGCGCCTATAAACTGCAGACTGTAAAACAGCTGATTGGCCTGCTTAGAAAAAAAGGAAAGGACGTGACGGTTGAATATAACTAGAGAAAATTAAACCGGCACGGTAATGCATTGCTTTGTGGCTGTTTTATTATCCCCGGCGCCGCATGCTCATTATGAGCGCCTAATTTGGTAAAATAAATGTCCTGCCCACCCAGGTCAGGGCGGTAAAAACGAGCAGGTCCAGGCTCAGGCTGGCCAGGGGGTGCCAGTGGATGTACCCGGCCACGCCGGTTTCGGTAAACAATATCTCCAATGACAGGTAGGCCAGGGCGAAAACCAGGATGTGCAGCAGCTGCCACCAGCGGCCGCGGGGGATGAACTGGACGAACAGGATCCCGATGACAAAGGTCGGCCCGAATTTGTAAAAAACGGGACAGCCGGCAAAGGAAATTAAAAGATCGGTAAACTTGTACAAACCCAGCCGCTGTAACCCCCAGTCCACGAAGGTGGCCATGAGTAAGGCGATGATGCCGCCCCATACGGTGCGGTTCAGCCGGGGACGGTCGGCGAAAAGGAAAAACAAAAGCCAGGCAAGGACGAAGGAAATCAGCCAGGGCACTGCGCTTGGCCTCCATAGCGGAATTGTTGCCGAAAAGTGACCGGGTTTAAAAAAGAAAAGGTGATTTCCTGCCGCTTCCGGGGACGGGAAAAAGCGGGTGAAGATTGGAAGCGGCCACCTTTCAGTGATGCCGGTGTCTTGTTGATGACGGCGGGCCGTTTAAAAAAAGGTTGCGCTGTTGCAACGGAAAAATCTTGGCCAAGTATATGTAAAACGAAGAATTTTATGCATGCGGGCGGCGAGCGGGGAAAAGGCCGGCGGTCAAGCCGCCGGCCTTTGGCAGGGCTGTTTCAAGGTTATTGCTTTGCCGTACCACGCTTCCGGGTGAACATTTCAAGCTCCGGTCAATCCCCGGGCCAGCAATTGATAAACTTGACCGGACAGGCCGGCCAGGCTGTAAGGATGGTGGGACATCACCCAGCAGGTGGCCACTTCGTCCATGGTGCCGAAAATCATCTGCCGGGCCAGGCGCACGTCCAGATCGGGGCGGAATGCCTTCATTTCCACGCCATAATTGATTACCCCTTCAATCAGGTGGAAATATTCCCGCAACGGTTCGGCAATGCCCCGGCGGATGCCCGGGTCCGACTGACGCAGCTGGATCTGCATGACCAGAGCCAGGTTGCGGTCCGCTTCCAGATTGGTGAAATGCAGGTGCACCAGCCGGGCCAGGCGCTCAAATGGATCCGCGGTGGATGCCAGTTCCTGCCGGGCGGCTGCGGTGAACTCACCCATTTTAACTTGGAAGAGGGAGATCAGCACATCCTCTTTGTTGTGAAAGTACAGGTAGATGGTGCCGTCGGCCACGCCGGCCTCACGGGCGATTCTGGATACCTGGGCGTTGTGGTAGCCGTTTTCGGCGATCACCTTGACGGCCGCTTCAATGATCGCCCTGTATTTGTCACCGGTTTTTTTGGCCAAAGGTAACATCCTCCGTAATCAGGCGAATTGCAGTTTGTCTGCGGAATCAATGGTCCCTGCCGGGAAGCGGTGCGTATTCCATCTCAGCACCATTTACCGGGTATTGAGCAGCCACAATTTGTATGATAACTTTTGCCTATTCCGGCGGTCCGGGATGGTGTCCGGCCGCCCCGTTTTACTTACCGGGGCGGCCCGGTGCGCAACATTGCCTGCCGGCAATGTTAATCATTATACCACATATTTTTCCGCTTCCAGCAAACGGGCGGCAATCTGCCGGCGCAAACCGATCAAATCCGCCGGCTGATGTTTGCACAGCCGCTTGACGATGGACAGTTGTGTACGCAGCATGTCGCCGTCGAACAGGAAGCATATGGCTTCTTTCGCCCACTTTTCCAGCTGCGGGTAGTGGTCGAAAACAAAGGCCCGGGCCAGATCGAGCTTCATTTGCGCGCCCGCCGGGCCGGCCTCCCACGCTTTGAGTGCCCGCAGCACGGCGCTTTCCATGGCATAGATCTGGATCGCCAGGTCGGCCAGGATACCGATGATCTCCTCTTCCCGGGCCAGTTTGTCCATGTATTTTTCCACCGCTTGACCGCCCACCAGCAGGAAGAGTTTTTTGGCCATGGCCAGCATGGTCCGCTCTTCGGCCAGCGGCCGGCCGTCTTCTTCCGGGGCGGCCGCCCGCAGGTTGAGTACTTCGCCGGCCAGCGCCTTTGCCGCCGGCAGCAGGGCCAACTGTCCCTTCATGGCCCGGCGCACCAGGGTGGCCGGAATGATCAGCCGGTTGATTTCGTTTGTACCTTCAAAGATGCGGTTGATGCGGGAATCCCGGTAGAGCCGCTCGGCCGGGTACTCCTGGATGTAGCCGTAGCCGCCGTGAATCTGTACCAGTTCGTCCACAATATAGTCCAGCACTTCGGAGCCGAACACCTTGGCGATGGAGCATTCAATAGCATATTCCTCAATGGCGGCGGCGATTTCCGCACCGGTGGCCTTGTCCTCCATCGATTCTTCGATCATGCCGGCCAGCCGGTAGATCACGCTTTCCGCGGCGTAGGCTTCGGTGATCATGCGGGCCAGTTTTTGGCGGATCAGGCCGAACTTGGCGATCGGCAGGTTGAATTGCTGGCGCTGCAGGGCATATTTGGCAGCCAGGCCGATGGCCATTTTGGCTGAACCGGAGCAGCCGGCGCCCAGTTTGAGGCGGCCGATGTTCAAAATATTGAAGGCAATCACGTGGCCGCGGCCAATCTCTCCGAGCACGTTTTCCACCGGTACTTTGGCGTCTTCAAAGATCAGGCTGCGGGTGGACGAACCCTTGATGCCCATTTTATTTTCTTCCGCCCCCAGGCTGAAACCGGGGGTGTTCCGGTCCACGATGAAAGCGGTGAATTTGTCCCCGTCCACTTTGGCATAAGTGATGAAGACATCGGCAAAGCCGGCATTGGTGATAAACATTTTCTCGCCGTTTAAAATATAGTGTTTTCCGTCCGCGGACAGCACCGCTTTGGTACGGGCGGAAAGAGCGTCGGAACCGGCGTTGGGTTCGGTGAGGGCGTAGGCGGCAATCAGATCGCCGCTGGCCAGTCCGGGCAGGTAGCGTTTTTTCTGCTCCTCGTTGCCGAAAAGGACGATCGGCAGGGAACCGATGCCCGTGTGGGCGCCGTGGCCCAGGGCAAAGGAGCCGCCGGCCACGATGTTTTCCGTGATGATGATCGAGGCCAGCTTGCCCAGATCGGACCCGCCGTATTCTTCGGGGACGTCGGCGGACAGGAGGCCCAGTTCACCGGCTTTGACCAGCAGTTCACGCATCAGCCCTGCCGGCTGGTGCTCCAGTTCCTCCACCCGGGGAGCCAGTTCGTTTAGGGCGAAATCGGCCACCGTGCCGGCAATCATACGGTGCTCGTCGGAAATATCCTCCGGGGTGAAGACATCAGCTGCGTTCAGTGCCTCCAGTAAAAAGTTGCCGCCTTTTTGCAGCATGAATAAAACCTCCCTTAAACAATATAAATAACGTTTTTAGCTTGTTGTGTGCATTCCGTCGTCGTTTCTCTCGTTTCGTGCCAAGTTATTGGCGCCGGCACGGTTTGTGTTACCGGTCCGCCTGTCGGTCCGGGCCTAATATGATTTACCGGATTGAGGTTGTCATTCCGGCGGCAGTACTAAACCGCAAAAGTTTCTCTTTGACGAGCATGATTTTTTAAAATAACCCGCAAATGAAAAGGCTGGTGGCCGTACCTCGCCGCTCCAACTGTTTTTATGCCCGTTCAAAGACGCCCGCGGCGCCCATGCCGCCGCCGATGCACATGCTCACCACGCCGTAACGGGCGTTGCGGCGCTGCATTTCATGCAGCAGGGTGGTGGTCAGTTTGCCGCCGGTGCAGCCCAGGGGGTGGCCCAGGGCGATGGCGCCGCCGTTCGGGTTGATCTTTTCCTGATCCAGTTCCAGCAGCCGGATGCAGGCCAGCGCCTGGGAAGCAAAAGCTTCGTTCAGTTCGAACAGGTCGATTTGCTCTTTGGTCAGACCGGCCAGTTTGAGCACTTTCGGAATGGCCACGCTCGGTCCCATGCCCATGATTTCCGGTGGACAGCCGCCCACGGCATAGGCCTTAAAAACGGCCAGGGGCTGCAAGCCGAGGGCGGCGGCCTTTTTGCCGCTCATCAGCACCAGGCAGGCCGCGCCGTCACTGGTCTGGGAGGAGTTCCCCGCTGTCACCGTGCCGCCGGCCATAAAAGCGGGTTTTAAACGGGCCAGGCCCTCCAGGCTGGTCTCCGGCCGCACACCTTCGTCGGTGTCGAAAATAGAGCGCTGTTCAATAATTTTTCCGTCCTGCCAATATTTTTCGACAATGGTCAGGGGAACGATTTCTTCCTTGTACTTGCCATTGCTGATTGCGGCTGCCGCCTTGCGCTGGCTGGCCAGGGCGAAGACGTCCTGATCCTGCCGGCTGACGTTGTAACGCCGGGCCACGTTTTCGGCCGTAAAGCCCATGCCCATGTAAGCCTCCGGCAGGCGTGCGATCAGTTCCGGGTCGGGCATGACCTTGTTGCCGCCCATGGGCACCAGACTCATGCTTTCCACGCCGCCGGCCAGGTAAACATCGGCAAAACCAGCCATGATGCGGGTGGCGGCAATGGCCACGGCTTCCAGTCCGGAGGAGCAAAAACGGTTTACAGTCACTCCGGGCACTGTGTCGGGCAGGCCGGCTTTGAGGGTGATCAGGCGGGTGACGTTCATCCCCTGTTCCGCCTCGGGAAAAGCGCAGCCCAGAATGACATCGTCTATTTCCGCCGGGTCCAGGGCGGGTACTCTGGCCAGGGCTTCCTTGATCACGGCGACGGCCATGTCCTCGGGCCGGGTGTTTTTCAGTTTGCCCCGGGGCGCCTTGCCTACCGCCGTGCGCACGGCGCTGACAATTACGGCTTCCTGCATATTTATCCCCCCGTATAGTAAAAAGTTCTTTTTGGCGTCGCTCTTCGGGTTGTCCGGTTTTTCTTCCGTACCGGGCCTTTTACGTATATCCGGCTGCCGGTAGCAAGGGATAAAGAGAGCAGCCTCCTTTTGTTCCATGTTAGTTGCGCAGTGGTTTATTGGTGGCCAGCATGTGCCGGATGCGATCCTGTGTTTTCGGTTCGCCGAGCAGGCTTAGGAATGCCTCCCGTTCCAGATCCAGCAGGTCCTGTTCACCGAGCATGGTGCCCGGGGTAACCCCGCCGCCGGTGAGCACATGGGCGATCTTGCCGGCTATTTTGGCGTCGTGATCGCTGATCTGGTTGCCCCAGCGCAGGGTCTCGATGGCCAGAGCGAGGGCGGCGCTTCCCGGTGCGCCCAGAGCCTTGATTTTTTGCGGGCGCAGCGGGCGGAAACCGCCGGCGGACATTTGCAGGACCATCTTTTTGGCTTCGCCGATGACCAGATCCCGGTGCAGTGTAACGCGGTCGGCCGGCCGCAGGTAGCCGAGCTTGATTGCTTCCGGACCGCTGGTGGATACTTTGGCCATGGCGATGGTTTCAAAGGCGCGGTTGATCAATGGCTGTGCCGTGTTGATCCCGCCCACCTTGACCTGGGTGGGCGGTGATTCCAGTTCCATCGCCCGGAAGGCCATTTCCTTGCAGCCGCCGCCGGCGGGCAAGAGACCGACGCCCACTTCCACCAGGCCCATGTATGTTTCCGCGTAAGCGTTCACCCGGTGGCAGTGCAGGCAGACCTCACAGCCGCCGCCCACGGCCATGCCGTGCGGCGCCGCCACCACCGGCTTGCGGCAGTATTTCAAGGCCATGTTGGCGTTTTGGAACTCCCGCACCATCAGGTCCAGTTCGTCCCACTCGTCGTCTTCCGCTTCCATGAAGATGAGCATCAGGTTGGCGCCTACGGAGAAGTGGCGGCCGTAGTTGCCGATGACCAGTCCCTCGTAATTTTTCTCCACTTCTTTGACGGCATAGTTAATCATTTGGCCGATATCCGTACCGATGGCGTTGGCCTTGGAATGGAATTCCAGGCAGGCCACACCGTCGCCCAGATCGATCAGGCTGGCCCCGGAGTTGCTCTTGATTACCCGGTTTTGTTCTTTCAGCGGGGCCAGGAAAATGGCGCCGTCCGGGATGCGTTCGGGAACCTCGGTATTGCCGGCCGGGTTGAAAATGTAGCGGTTGCCCCGCCGCTTTTCGTAGAAAGAAGTGTGCCCGGAGGCCAGCAGCGCCTCCACCACCGGCGGCACCGTCTCGCCTTCCGCTTTAAGGCGTTCCACCATGCGCGGCACGCCGATGGCGTCCCACAGCTCGAAGGGGCCCAGATCCCAGTTGAAGCCCCATTTCATGGCTTCGTCCACCGCCTGAATGTCGCCGGCGATTTCCGTCAGTTTGTTGGCGGCGTAAAGCAGCATTTCCTTCTCCACCCGCCAGGCGAACTGCGCTCCCTTGTCCTTGCCGGCAAGTAGCGCCTGCAGTTGTCTCTCCGGGCCGCCGGCTGTTTTGGCCATTTCCAGGGAGGCAAATTTGGCCTTTTGCCGCGGACGGTACTCCATGGTCCGGTAGTCAAGCACGTGGATTTCCTTGCCCTGTTCTGTTTTTACCTTCTTATAGAAGCCCTGGCCGGTTTTGTCGCCCAGCCGGCGTTCGGCCACCATTTGCCGCAGAAATTCCGGCGCCTCGAAGACTGCTTTTTCCGCCGGGTCGTCCACCGCCTCACGCACGTTTTCAGCCACGTGCAGCAGCACGTCCAGGCCGACCATGTCCAGGGTGCGGAAGGAGGCGCTCTTGGGGCGCAGCAGGGCGCGGCCGGTAAGCGCGTCCACTTCCTCTACGCTCAACCCGGTTTCCAGCATGGCCTTGATGGTGGCGCACATGCTGTAAACGCCGATGCGGTTGGCAATGAAGTTCGGCGTGTCCTTGCAGAGCACCACGCCCTTGCCCAGTATGCGTTCACCGAATTCCTGTATGAAGGCCACTATTTCCGGCCGTGTTTCCGCCGCCGGGATGATTTCCAACAGGCGCATGTAGCGGGGCGGGTTGAAGAAGTGGGTGCCCAGGAAATGTTCTTTGAACTCCGCGGAGCGTCCGGCCGCCATTTTGTTGATCGAAATGCCGGAAGTGTTGGAACTGACGATGCTTCCCGGCCGGCGGTACTGCTCCACCTTGGCCAGCAGGTCTTGTTTGATGTCCAGGCGTTCCACCACCACTTCCACAATCCAGTCCGCTTCCGCCAGCCAGTTCAGGTGATCCTCCAGGTTGCCCGGGGTGATCAGCCCGGCGTTTTCCGGTAAAAAGAGCGGTGCCGGCCTGGTTTTGACCAGTTGTTCCACCGCCTTTGCGGCCAGGCGGTTGCGCACCCGGGGGTGCTCCAGGGTCAGGCCCAGCTTTTCCTCTTCCGGGGTCAGTTCCCGGGGCACGATGTCCAGCAGGCAGACTGAGATGCCGGCGTTGGCCAGGTGTCCGGCAATGGCCGCCCCCATTACGCCGGAGCCCAGCACGGCCGCTTTCGCGATGCTGTGCTTCATAAACGGATCCTCCTTTGGTCAAGATAATGAGTGAGCATTCAGTCATCTATGAGACTAGAATATTTCATTTTTTCCCTCCGGTCAAGAGGTTTTCGCAATAAAAATTATTTGAAAAATTTTTGCAGAGAGGCAGGATTTTGTGTCGTGATATCGAAAGAAAAAGTACAGTTGTATATACGTATAGCCGCTTTGCCGGTGCAGCCCAGTATTTTGTGCAGTTCTCAATTTTAATATTCCGGTCCGGCCGGCTTTTTAACAATGTGCTTCGAGGGGGCATGAACTGCATTTGCTGTCCGGGTTTCCGCCGTGCCACCGCCGGAGCGGGATTGGAGGTGGTGAAGGTCAAAGGTTCCTGCCGCTGTCACTTAAATTTTCAGGAGGTGTATAAATGCATGGATATGAAAGAACTGGCGACAGCCATGGGCAACCTGGAAGAAAAAAAGATACTTGGCTGGGTGGATCAATTCCTGGCCGGCAATCCTTCCCCGGAGCAGTTGAACGAAGCGATCAAGGCTTGTCAGGACGGCATGTCGGAAGTGGGCAAGCGTTTTGAAAGCGGGGAATATTTTCTGGCTGAATTGATTTTCGCCGCTGAGATTTTGCAGCAGGTAATGACACGTTTCAGACCGCTGATCAAGGCGGGCAGCGGCGGCCGTCTGGGCAGGGTGGTACTTGGTACGGCCGATGGTGATCTGCATGATATCGGGAAAAATATTGTGCGTGATATGCTTGAGGCGGCCGGGTTTGAAGTACACGATCTGGGTATCAATGTCCCCGTGCAGCGTTTTGTCGCGGCAGTGAAAGAGATAAAACCGCAAATTGTCGGCATCAGCGGCCTGCTCACCCTGGCCCTGGATTCCATGAAGAATACGGTGGATGCGCTGAAGGAAGCAGGAGTAAGGGATGAGGTAAAGGTGATTATTGGCGGCAACCCGGTCACCGCGAAGGTTTGCGAGCGGGTCGGCGCGGACGCGTTTACCCGCAGCGCGGCCGAGGGAGTAGAAATCTGCAAGAAATGGGTGGTGAGTTGAATGTCCAGTCCGGCGGAGCTTTATCAACAGCGGATGGAAAGGATTCAGAAGGCTATCAGTCTGGAAGAGCCGGATCGGGTTCCGGTTTTATCCATGATCGATACCTGGGCTGCCGGTTATGCCGGTTATACCATCCAGGAAATTGCTTACGACTATGAAAAACTGGTCAAGGCATTTGAAAAAGTGATTGAAGATTTTGACTGGGACTGTGTTTTTCCTCCCCTGGGCACACGGCCCGCGCCGGTATACGAGGCGCTGGGCAACACTCAGTTTGCCTTTGCCGGGCAATCCACTTCGGCTCATTCCTCCCTGCAGCATCCGGAGGCATCGCCCATGCTGCCCGAGGAATACCCGGAGTTTATTGCCGATCCCTATGCCTATACGGTGCACAAGATTTTACCCCGTCGTTATTCCGAACTGGCCCGTCCCTTCCCGCGCAATTCCCTGGCGCTGGCCAAGGGAGCCATGCTTTTCATGCAGTATCTTTCATTTTTTGGACCTGTTTTTGAAAAGTGGAAGCAGGTCTACGGTATGCCCGTACTGGCCGCCGGAACCACCATTGCGCCGCTGGATGTGATCGAAGATTATTACCGCGGCTTCAAGGGGATTATCCTGGACATCAAGCGGCGGCCCGATGATGTCAAGGCGGCCTGCGAAGCTTTACTGCCCCTGATGATCCGGATGGCGAAGATTTCCTTCGGCGGCCCGCCGGCCGGTTTCCCGCCCATCTTCATCCCCCTGCACATCGCCACTTTCCTTCGTCCAGTGGATTTCAAGGAATTTTACTGGCCCACTTTCCGCCGCCTGGTAGAGACGCTGGCTGAAACGGGATATACCTGTATCATTTTCTTCGAGGGCGACTGGGAGCCCTTCCTGGAGTTCCTTACCGAACTGCCCCGGGGCAAGGTGATCGGATTGATGGAAAGCACCGACATGAAAAAGGCCAAGGCTGTGCTGGGCAATACCATGTGCCTGGCCGGCAATCTGCCGACCACACTATTAAATTACGGTACAGAGGAAGAAGTGATTGCATACGCCAGGGAATTGATTGATACAGTCGCGCCGGGCGGCGGGTTTATCTTTACCACCGACAAGTCGCTGCTTTCACCCAATGACGCAAAGGCGGAAAACATCCGCGCCGTCAACCGCTTTGTCCGTGAGTATGGTGTTTATAAAAAATAGGGGGTGCATTTGATGGAACAGACGGCATTAAGCGTTCCGTGGCTGGAAAAAAGAAAGGAATACGCCAACATCGCCGGTGATGAGGAAATCATCGCCCGGGCCTGGGATTTGGGTGAAGATTTGATCTTTTTCTTTGTTATGTGGCTGGCCACTTTCTAGAGCACAGGTTTTAGGGGGCTGCCCGGAACTGCGGCAGTCCCCTTGCGCATATCCAGGGCTCTAAATGATAATTTCAGACGCGCGATTTGCTGCCGGTTTACTTGCCTCAGCCGCGCCGTGTTTCGTTTCCGGACCTGCGCCAGTCGCTTTTCCGCTACGGCCACCACCTTCAAGAACGGCCACTTTCACATAAATCCGGTGATGTTCATTCTCCACTGGTTACGCCTCAATGGCATGGATATTTTTTTAAAGAAGGGATGTTTTTATGTTCATCATTGGCGAACGGATCAATTCCACCCGCCAGTTCATTGCCCGGGCGGTGCAGGTTAAAGATACGGCTTTTATTCAGGCGGAGGCCAAAATGCAGGTGAATGCCGGTGCGCGGATGTTGGATGTCAACTGCGGCACGCTGACCAGGGAAGAAGAACCGTCCTGTCTGGAATGGCTGGTCAAAACAGTGCAGGAGGCGGTGGATGTGCCTTTGTGCATTGACAGCCCCAATCCGGCGGCGTTGGCGGCAGCCTTGGCCGTGCACCGGGGCAGGGCGCTGATCAACTCGATCAGCGCGGAGGGGGAAAGGTACAGCCATGTCCTGCCCTTAATCAAAGAATACGGAGCGGCGGTGGTGGCCCTGTGCATGGACGAAAGGGGCCTACCCAAAGATGGTATCCAGGCTATGGAAACCGGGAGCAAGTTAATCAACAGATTGCTGGATGACGGCCTTCCCTTGGAGGACATATATTTTGATCCTTTGATCCGTTCCGTTGGTACCAGCACCGGCGCCGCGCTGAACGCGCTGCAGACCATGTCGGAAATGCGGGAGCAATTTCCCGGCTTGCACCTGGTTTCCGGGCTGAGCAACGTATCCCACGGCCTGCCGGAGCGCAGGCACCTGAACCGCGCCTTTCTGGTGCTGAGCATTGAGCACGGGCTGGATACGGTAATCATTGATCCCACCGACAGTACGGCTATGGCTTTAATTTACGCTACGGAAGCGCTGCTGGACCGGGACCGGTTCTGTCTGGAGTACATCCGTGCTTTCCGGCAGGGAAGGCTGGGTGGAAAATGAACTTCTATGACTTGCAGGTTGAAATCACCACGGAGGATATCTACCGCGCCGAAGGGGCCGGTTACCAGCAGCCCCCGCAGCCGGCCACACGCGAACTGCACCGGAGGATGCTGCAGGAAGCGCAGCGGTTGGTCCGGCCCCGGGGGGTGAGCCGGACGGTGGCGGTGGCGGAAGCCGGCGAGAGGTGGATCCGCCTGGCCGGCGGGGGGGTTTTGACCAGCCGCCTGCTGGCCCGCCTGGCCGGTCCGGCGGAAAGCCTGGTGCTGATTATCGTCACCCTGGGCGAAGCCATCGACCGGCGGGTGGAGGAATACAGCCGGCATAGGCTGCCGGCGGAAGCCTATGTGCTGGACGCGGCCGGTTCGGCGTTCATCGATGCCGCCGGACGGCAGCTGGCCGGCTTGATTACGGAACAGTTCCAGGACCGCGGTTTAAAGACGACCATTTCCCTGGGACCGGGCCATTCCTACTGGCCGGAGCTGCAGGATCAACGGGTGATTTTTGATTTGCTGCAGCCGGCGGATTTGGGCGTGCGTGTGTTGGCAAGCGGGCTGATGCTGCCGAAAAAGACGGTCAGCCTGGTTATGGGGGTGGGGCGCGACCTGCCGGAAAGTGCGGAAAACCACTGCCATTACTGTCATTTGAAGCGGAGCTGTCCTTTGAGCCGGGCTGGATCCGGGCATGCTGACACACACATAAGACATGATGCATCAGCACCGGGATCCGGACGGCCGTCTTGACAGGATGTGACAATGATCGCTAAGATGAAGTAAATAGGCTTTTAATCAATTTTACCGGGTCTCAACTGTTACATGCCATTTGTCCACGGGATGCTTCCAACGTCTTACCGGCAGCCCGGCGTTTTTGTAGCGGGGATGCCCGGACAATGCCCGGGGGCCAACTGATTTAATGATAAATGTTTATGGAAGGCAGGTACAACTTTTGGCTGGTGACAAGATTGACAAGAATTCCTTTGTGCCGCCTTATTTTCAACTGGCCCGTATCCTGGAGCAGAAAATATTGTCCGGGGAACTGAAAGCCGGCGATTCTTTGCCTTCGGAAACGGATTTGGGCAAAGAGTATGAAATAAGCCGCATGACCGTGCGTAAGTGTCTGAGTGTGCTGGCCGAACGGGGACTGGTACATGCCTGTCAGGGCCGGGGTACTTTTGTCTCCCGGCCGGCGCTGGACCGGGCCGTCTTTACGCTGGACGAGTTTCACCGGGAAATGCAGCAGCGCGGATTGGAGCCGGAGGCGAAATTAATCGCCGCCCGGGTGCTCCGGGCCGCACCGGAGGTGGCCGCCCGGTTGGCCCTGGCGGAAGGCGGGCGGGTGTTGCACCTGTGCCGGCTGCTGCTGGCCGGCAATGTGCCCATTGCTTTGGAACGCAAGTATATGCGCTATAACCGGGGACGGCCGGTGCTGGAAAATGAACTGCAATACCGTGCCTTTTCGGAAGTGATTGCCCTGCATAACGAGGTGCTGCCCGTACGCAGCCGGATGGTGCTGCGGGCGGGGACGGCGGCGGACGGCGACGCCGCCCTGTTGCAGGTGCCGTCCGGGTCGCCGGTATTGTGTGTGGAGCAGTTTCTTTTCGCCGCCGACGACAGCCCGGTGGGGTGGGGCTTCTTTGTCTACCGCGGCGACCGGTACGAACTGGTTTCGGAAGTACGTCCTTTAACCGGGGGTGATTGATTTGCCGTCACTGGTTTCGGCCCTTAGCGAGTTAAATGAAAACCTGGCTCTGGAACTAGTTCAGGAACGGATGCTGGCCGGTGCGCCGCCGCTGGATATTGTGGAGGAGTGCAAAAGCGGTCTGGCCGCGGTGGGGGAACGCTATTCCCGGGGAGAATACTTCCTGGGGGATCTGGTGTTGTCCGCGGAAATTTTTCAGGAAATCATGCAAATTCTGAATCCGGTGCTGATGAGCGGGGAAAAGCCCCCCGCGGCGGGAAAGATTGTGTTCGGCACAGTGGAAGGGGATATTCACGACATCGGCAAGAACATCACCATTTCCCTTTTGCGTTGCCACGGTTTTCAGGTCTACGATCTGGGAGTGAATGTGCCGCCGGACAAATTCATTTACTGGCTGGACAAAACCGGGGCAAAAATCCTCTGCCTGTCCAGCCTGCTTACCTCCTGCTTTGAGGCGATGCAGCGCACGGTGCGTCTGGCGCGGCTGGTTGATCAGGACCGGCGGATACGGGTGTTGATCGGCGGCCTGGTCAATGAACGGGTAAAACAATATGCCGGGGCGGATGAATGGGTGACCGATGCCCGCCGGGGCGTGGAATTGTGTCTGCAATGGAACGGGGTATAAACCCGTTGAGTAAATCGTGGAATCTTTGCCCGGTTATATGGGCCCAGATCTGCCAGGAAACAAACCAGGAAACATTGGAGGCGATGGCGCGTGGAGATTGACCGGGCCTATAGCACGGTTGACTTTGAACCCGTTGGCCGGCGGGTGCGGGTGCCGGCGGGGCAGACCATTCTGGAGGCGGCCCGGGGGATGGATCTCTTCTCCGGCGGCGGCGTGGTCGCCCCCTGCGGTGGCAAGGGACTGTGCGGCCGCTGCCGGGTGCGGGTGGCGGAAGGAAATTTATCGCCCCTGACGGAGGCGGAAAAAAGACTGCTGAGGGAAGAAGAGCTGGCCGCCGGCTACCGCCTGGCCTGCCAGGCGGCGGTGCAGGGGCCGGTCAAGGTGGAGATCCCGCCGGAAAGCCTCACCGGCCGGCAGGAACTGCAGGTGGCCGGCGAAGATGTGGCCGTGGTGCCGGAGCCGGCCGTGAAACGATTTGTCATTAAATTGCAGCCCACCAACATCAATTTCCCACAGCCAGTATGGCAGCAGGTGGAACGGGCGCTGATGGCGGATTACGGGTTGCCGGAAGTGCGTGTGGATCTGGAACTGTTGCGCTGCGAACCGGTGCTGGCCGCCGGCGGCGCGGCAACGGTCACTGTGCGCGGGCGGGAAGCGGGCAATATCTTCTGGTCCGTGCCGGCGCCCAAACCGCTGGGGCTGGCGGTGGATCTGGGCACCACCAAGGTGGCCGGTTTTCTAATCGATTTGGCAAGCGGGGCCTTGCTGGCCGCGGAAGGGATCATGAACCCCCAGATTGCCTATGGTGAAGATGTGATGAGCCGGCTGGCCTATGCCCTGGAAAGCAGGGAAAACTATCGCCGTATGACACGGGTGATCACAGACGGGCTCAACCGCCTGTTGCACGATCTGGCCGGAAAGGCCGGTGTTTTTTTACAAACGGTGGAAGAGGCCGTGATCGTGGGCAATACGGCCATGCACCACCTGCTGCTGGGTCTGCCTGTAAGCCAGTTGGCCAGGGCGCCCTATGTGCCGGCAGCCGCAGTGCCGGTGGAAGTGAAGGCACGGGAACTGGGACTGGACATGGCGCCGGGGGCGGTGGCCTACCTGATGCCGCCGGTGGCCGGTTTTGTCGGCGGCGATCACGTGGCCATGATCCTGGGCAGCCGCATTGATGAAGCAAAAGCAGTCACCCTGGGGTTGGATATCGGTACCAATACGGAAATTGTACTCGCCCGGGGCGGGGAAATGCTCTCCTGCTCCTGCGCCTCCGGCCCGGCCTTTGAAGGCGCTCAAATCCAGCAGGGCATGCGGGCGGTGGACGGCGCCATCAGCCTGGTGCGTCTGTCTGACGGGGGCGGGCGGGTGCATTTCGAGACCATCGGCGGACAGCCTCCGTTGGGCATTTGCGGTTCCGGCGTGCTGGACGCCGTGGCTGAACTGTACCGGGAAGGTGTGATCAATGACAACGGCCGTTTGGACCGCAGCCATCCCCGGGTGCGTTTGGCCGGTGAAAAGAAAATCGCCGAATACCTGCTGGTGCCGGCGGAACAAAGCGGCGCCGGACACGACCTGGTGCTCACCCAGAAGGACATCGGTGAAATTCAACTGGCCAAGGCGGCCATCGCCGGCGGGACGAAAATCCTGCTCCGGGAGGCCGGCCTGAAGGAAGAGGATATCGAGCAGGTGGTGGTGGCCGGCGCTTTCGGCACCCACCTGCAGCTGGCCAGCGCCCTGGCCATCGGCATGTTCCCCGCGCTGCCCCCGGAGCGCTTCCGACAGGTGGGCAACGCCGCCGGCACCGGCGCCCGGCTGGCCCTGCTTTCCATGCCGGAACGCCGGCGGGCGGAAGATGTCGCCCGCCGGGTCAAATACCTGGAACTGACCGCGGTGCCCGGTTTCGGCGACACTTTCATGGCGGAGTTGAGATTTCCCCCGCCGGTGACAAGATAAAGAATGGGTTTCCGGGGCCGGAAACCATGGCTTGGCGGCCTGTTTGCCGGGACGTACCACTACAATTGAGGAGATCTGGTCATGAAGGCGAGAGAAAGGGTGGCCCTGGCCATCGGGCACCGGGTGCCCGACCGGCCGCCCCGGGGCGAAATATGCATCGACGACGCCTTGGTGCGTTCCGTTTTGGGGTGTGCCATAGTGGGTTTTGCGGAGCGGCGGGAATTTGCCCGGCGCCTGGGGCTGGATATTATCTGCCTGTCCCCGGTTTTTCCTGTTGAAACGGCCGGCGGCGGCATGCCTGCCGTGGCGGAAGCGGCCTGGCCCGATCTGGACCGCTGGGTGCGGGAAAGCGATCTCTTTGTGTTTGTCATGCTGGACGGGGCCTTCGGCTGGGGGGCCAGATTGTGGGGCTACGAACATTTTTTCAGTACCGTGGCACGCGAATCACCGGAGCTTACAGACCTGATCCGGGCGGTGGAAAGGTTCAACCTGGAACTGGCGGAGCGCGCCGCCGGAGCGGGGGCCATGGGGGTGCTTATTGCCGACGACATCGCCTACCGGCGTGGTCCGGTGGTCCACCCGGCCGTCCTGCGCCGGCATTTTTTCCCTTCCCTGGCCCGCCAGGCGGCCGGGTTGACAGAGCTGAGGGTGCCGGTTTTCTTTCACTCCGACGGCAATCTGGATGAACTGCTGGCGGACATAGCGGGTGCCGGCTTCCACGGACTGCAGTGCATCGAAGCGGCGGCCGGCATGGATATCGGCCGGATCAAGCGGCAGTACGGCGATCGCCTGTGCCTGTGGGGCAACCTGGATCCGGAAGAGTTAATCCTGCCCCGCAGCCGGCCGGAATTGCGTAATACGGTGCAGGCACTGATTGACGTCGCTTCCCCCGGCGGAGGGTATATCTTCGGTACCAGCAGCGGCTTGATCAAGGGAATGCGGGTGGAAAATTTGCAGGTGGTTTATGATATCCAGCTGTAAAAAAGCCATAATGCCTGGCACAGGTCCAAGTCCTTGAGCGAGTATGGTATAACAAATCCTGGTGCGTCAGCACTGGTGTTTATGGCTGGTATTGTTTATGACGATGGTAAATGGTAAAATATATAATAACTTGTCTGGAAAGGGCCGGGAAGAAGACAACGGAACCGTCCCCGTGTCCGGGGCGCAGGAATTTCCCGGAGGGAATATTTTTTAAGAAAGGGATGGCTATAATGTCCACTTTGCTTTATGTGCAGGCCAATCCACGGCCGGTGGAAGAGTCCAAAAGCTTGACCATGGCCCGGGAATTCATGAAAGTGTACCGGGAAACCCATCCGGAGGACAAAATTATTTCAGTGGATTGTTACCGTGATAAAATTCCACTGGTGGATGAAGAGCTGCTCCGCGCCTGGGAGAAACTGGCCCGCCAGATGCCTTTCACTGACCTGACACCGGTGGAGCAGGCCAGGGTGAGTGCGGTGAACAACTTTACCGACCAGTTCCTGGCCGCCGACAAGTATGTATTTGTCACCCCTCTGTGGAATCTGGGCCTGCCGCCCCTGTTCAAGGCCTATATCGATACCATTATGGTCGCCGGCAAAACATTTTATTATACTGAGAACGGACCTGCCGGCCTGGTCAAGGGCAAAAAGGCCGTCCATATCCATGCCCGGGGCGGCTTTTACACCCAACCGCCCATGTCCGAAATGGATTTCGGGGACCGTTATCTGAGAGCCGTTCTTTCTTTTCTCGGTGTAACGGATATTGTTTCAGTGATTTGCGAGGGGCATGAGTACATGCCTCAGAACGCGCAGGCCATGCTGGATGCGGCTGTGGAAAAGGCCGGGTTGGCGGCGCGGGAATTTTAGCTCACCCGCCGGCCTGAAGATTTGCCGGCCGGAGGGGGCGTAATGGTTTTGCCGGCTGTTTTCGCTCCGGGCACGTCCGTTAAAGGCGGCGGAACCGTCCCCGTGTCCGGCCGGTGCCGGTTGGGGTGGGAGTTTAAGCAAGAAAGAGCGGTACCGCTGTCCGGTCCCGCTCTCTTTACGTTTCCTGCCGGTTAAAATGTGAATACTTTTGATTCGGCGGCCAGATCGATTAGCTTATCCGCTCCGGCCAGCCGGGCTCCCTTGATGAAGCTGTCCTCGTCAACCTGACGGGTACGGGCACAGGGTATTCAGACGTAGAAGGGAACTTCTTTTTCCTGCAGGAAGTCCAGATAGGTTTTGGCTTCATCGCCGGTGGACGACCTTACGTTGTCGGCCATGCCCATTACGGCGTAATATACGCCGTCATCGACCAGAAAAATGTTTACATCGTGCCCCTTGTCTTTGGCCACTTTGGCGAATTGAAAAGTGCGCGTGGCCCGGGCGGGGTCTTCCAGCCCGCGGCTCAAAACAAATAAAAAGCTGGCCATGTACGTCCCCCTTTTCTTGAAAAGTTTTTATCGATTCCTGTTTTAGTATTCGCTTTTTTTATGGTAAAACCTTCATTTGCGGTTGAAGTAATCCATTAGCGGACCGAAAGACGGGCGGGGCATAAAAAACGGGGGCTTTCCCCCGCCCCCGGCCGGTTGTAATTTCCCTACCTGGCTGCGTCAATGGCCTCAATCAGTACTTTTTCCACTTCCTGCGGCAGGCCTGCCGGTACGCCCTCTTCCAGCAGGCCCATGATGGCCGTCGGCAGCACGGTGCCCATTTTTATCCGGCCTTTTTCCTCAAAGACCACCATTTTACAGGGCAGAAAATAGCCCACCTGCATATTGCCCTCCAGCGCCTCTTTGGCTTTGACCGGGTTGCAAACCTCCAGGATCTTGAAGTTTCCGGCGAAATCAACTCCCTTTTCAGCCAGCTTGTCCTTAACGTCCAGCTTCCATAAAACGCCGAACTTGCGTGCGGCCAGCGCCTTTTCCAGGTCGGCCACCGCCGTTTCAAAATCCTTGTCCGCGTCTACAGTGTAATGAAACAACATCATCAGCACCTCCCGTTAAATTTTATTCAATAATACTACTAAGTTAATATGCTGTCAATTGATAGAGGAAATATTTTTACTATTTGGATTTTTCCCGGGTGGATCGCTTTTTTATCCGCCGGTGAAACATTAAGTGTGTGGCAGACGTATTACCGTTTAGAAGGGCAAGGGAGAGATGGTTTTGGACCGGCCGGATGCACAATTGATTGGGTTGAGCCGGCAGGGCGACCGGGAAGCCTTTGCCGGACTGGTGACGCGTTATCAGCAAAAGGTTTTTACTGTTGCCTTACGGCTGCTTCAGGACCGGGAGGAAGCCCGGGATGTGACACAGGAGGCTTTTATCCGCGCCTACCGGAATCTATCCCGCTTTCACACCGGCGCTGCATTTTCCCCCTGGATCTGCGCTATCGCCGTCAACCTGGCCCGGGACTGCTGGCGCCGGCGTCAGCGGGAACCGGGGCCGTTTCCGGGCGATGACGGGGACGGCTCCCTCCCGGATGTGCCCGACGACCGGTACAGCCCGGAAAAGATTTGGGCCGCAAAGGAGAAGCGGCAGGCCGTCCAGCGGGCGGTGGCGGCCCTGCCCTGGGACTACCGGGTGACCGTCACCCTGCGCCATTTTCAAAATATGAGTTACGAGGAGATTGCCCGCAGTTTGGGTCTGCCGCTCAACACAGTCAAAACCAGGCTGCGCCGGGGCCGGCTGATGTTGCAAAAAGAACTGGCCCCGTGGCTGGCAGGAGAGGAGGGCAATGGATGAACAAGCACTGTGATTACTGGCGGGAGCTAATCCCGGAATATCTGGACGGCGAACTGCCGGCACGCACGGCCGGGGAAATGGCCCGGCACCTGGGCTCCTGCCCGGCCTGCCGCCGGGAACTGGCCCGCTGGCAAAGCCTTTTTGCCCTCCTCGACCTGCCGGAGGAAGAGCCCGCTCCCGCCCTGACCGCCGGTATCATGGCGAAGTTGGAGGAAAGCGCGCCGCCCTCCGTGTATCCCGGTTACAGGCCGGCCGGCGCTCTGGGGCTGGCGCTTTGCCTGCTCCTGGCCCTGGCCGCGGGCTTCCTGGGTTGGTTGTGGGCCGGCGCGCCCGTGCCGGCGCTGCCGAAGGCAATTGGTGTTCTGTTCCGGATATTGGATGATCTCTGGCACAGTTTTGCGCCCGGCGGTTTTATCCATACCGGTACCGGTGAGGCGGCCGGGATGTTGCAGGGGTGGGCGGCCGTCGCCGGCCGGGTTGTCTGGTTGTTCTGGGCCATCGGGGAAACATTATTGGTGCTGGCGCGCTCTCTTTCAGCCGGGATCTGGCTGATCATGGGCGCCCTGGGGCTGGCCTGCGGCCTGATGCTGAACCGGGCCATGCGTCCGGGGACGCGCTGACGGCCCGGCGGGATCACGGCCGGTGCTGAGGAATGTCGCCAAAAGGTTGCGTCAAGGTCTATTTCCGGTACGATGTGTGGCATTAAACGATAATGCATACCCTGTGCGGCCCGTAAATGTCTTTGACGTTGTCACGAATACCGCCGGTGGTTTCAGGCGTTTCCAGTACAGTAAGAGTTGGCCGCTTCACATTCAATGTTGGTTATTAGCGGCGGGCCTTAAAGCGCCGGCCGCAGTTCGGGAGGAATGGTTGATGCGCAGGAGCGTTTTAACGGCGGTGCTGGTATGCCTGCTCGCCGTAAATGTATTTTTACCGGCCCTGCCGGCCTGGTCCGCACCCGGTACGGAAAATGCCCTTCCCCTGCCGGTGCAGGGTAAACCAACGGGAGATATGCCCGGCAGTGGCGCGGGAGCGGTTTATTTGGCTTCCAGCGGGGATCTGGTCCAGTATAACGGGGATGTGAACGTCAAGGCGGGAGAAACAGTCACCGGCAATGTTGTGGCCATGAACGGCGACGTGGTGGTGGGCGGCAAGGTGATGGGCAATATCACGGCCGTTTCCGGGGATGTGATCCTGCGTTCCACAGCTTTTGTCGCAGGTAATGTGACCGCGGTGCGCGGAAAGGTAATCCGTGAGCCGGGCGCCCGGGTGCTGGGCCGGGAAGAATCCAATGTCCGGCTTGAACATGCTTATCCGTTTTACTCCGGTAATGAAGTGCCCGGGCACGGGTCCGTTCCGGTGATAATCAGTTTCTGGCGCTGGCTTTTATACCTGCTCGGCCTGGCGGCGTTGACCGCGGTGGCGGCCGCCCTCTTCCCCGGGCGGCTGGCGGCCATGACCGCCGGTCTGCAGGCGGAGCCCGGGCGGCTTTTGGGCACCGGCCTGTTGGGCTGGATCATTTTACCCGTTGCCCTGCTGGCACTGGCCATCACCCTGGTCGGCATCCCCGTGGCCGTGCTGGTGGTGCTCACATTGCCGCTGGTGGTTTTGACCGGGGCGGTGCTGCTCGGCCTGATCATCGGGCGGCAGGTGGAGCGGGCGCTGGAAAAACGCTGGCCCCGGTTGGGCGGTCAAACCTTGCTGGTGCAGGCGGTGACCGGTGTGGCGTTGATCTGGCTGGCCCAGTCGGCGCCGCTGGCCGGATTCTTGATCTGGCCGGTGGCGGCTGTTGCCGGAATGGGCGCCTTGCTGGCCACGCGCTTCGGCACCAACCGTCCCTGGTGGAATGACCGCCGGCGGCACGGTGACGATGGACCCGGTCCGCTCCCGCCGGGCGGCGGAGACGGGGGGATACAGGCGCCCGGTTCCGGGGATGCCGGCCCCCGGAACGGCAATAATGCCGGATCATACACACCGGTGGAAAACAGTATTCCGGTGGATAACGGGCAGGATGCCGCCGGGACGGCCGGCACAAGCCTAAAGACGGCTGCCGGGGAAGAACCGGCCGTGCACTTTGCGGCGCACGGGGCAACCGGTTTACCGCCGGAAGAGCGGTCCGGAGAGAAATCCGGGGTAAAACCGCCGGCCATCACGGGTGAAGAGACCGTTCCACAGTTGAACGGCCGGCAAAATGACCCGCCTCCGGCAAAAGAACAGGGCGCTCTTTTGCCGGACTGGAAAAACGGCCGGGGGAAACTGCCCGGAATTGTCGTAGTGGCTTTGCTGCTCGGTTCGTCCCTCTTGTTTGGCGCTGCTCCCGCCCGGGCGCAGGGACTGTTTCAGATCGGCAGCGGTATTAACGTCCCGGCCGGTCAAAACGTCGACGGGGCGGTATCCATCGGCGGTCCGGTGAACGTGGACGGGAATGTGCGCGACGGCGTGGTGGCCGTCGGCGGTCCGGCCCGGATCAGCGGCCGGGTGGGCGACGGGGTGGTCGTTTTGGGCGGACCGCTGACGGTAAGCGGTGCGACGGGGCAAGGACTGGTGGCCATCGGCGGGCCGGTCGACCTCAGCGGCACTGCCGGCAAAGGCCTGGTTATCGTGGGCGGCGTGGCGCATCTGGCGCCGTCGGCACGGGTGGACGGCGATCTGGTGGTCATTGGCGGCCGGGTGGACCGGGCGCCGGGAGCGACCGTTTCCGGCCAGGTAATCAGTATCAGCAGCGGGGAATTTATTTCCCGGGAAATCACCCGCTGGTTCAGCGGTTACCCCTGGCCGGGAATGACCACAGCCATTTTCTGGTGGCGCTGGGTTTCCCTGGTGCTGACGCTGATCCTGCTGCTTTTGATCAACGTCCTTTTCCCGGCCTTCAGTGCAAAGGTGGCCGGTGAAGTTTCCCTGCGGCCGGGGCGCAGCCTGCTTTGGGGCCTGGTAATCATGATTCTGGCGCCGCCGGTAACCTTCCTGATGGTCGTCACTGTGCTGGGCATTCCCCTGGCCGGGTTGTTGTGGGTGGCGCTGGCCGGTCTGTACTTTCTGGGCCTGGCCGGTCTGGCCGAAGCGCTGGGAAGCAGGATTTTGAGGGCGGCCGGTGCCGCAGAGCCGGCAACACACCTGGCCACCCTGGCCGGTGTGCTCGTGCTCGGCCTGGTGGCCTGGATACCCTTTGCCGGGATGGTGGCCGGCTTGTTGTTAAAGGCGGCCGGACTGGGAGCGGCATCAACGGTCTTATGGTCCGGGCGGCAGAAGGTGCGCTGATTATAAAATGATCCGGCCGGCCCGACAATATAGCAGTAACGAATGTTGCGCCCTATAACATTACAGTGCAAAAATGACTTTGACTTCAATAATTCGGGGAGTAGGGGACTGATACCAACAGTTTCCTGCTCTTTAGTATTGGAGCCTTAATAAAGGGATAGGTCCGGAATCACAAGACAGGATTAAATAGTGTCTTTGCAGGTTGAGTCATAAATATCATAATCCAAAACAAAGTCTCAATAATTGCGCTTGTTCGTCATTTATATGATTAAGAAGTAGGATATATGAATTTAGTGTCGAATAGACAGGGTAGCTGACTTAAAAGACCTTTACGTAATCCTGAGCTGGTAGGGGGGGATAGTGACACCGGTCTGTTTAAACCGGGAAATGGACGATGAACATTGGCGACCGCTGGACGGTAACGATAATTCCGCATTCCACGAAAAAAGTACGGCAGTTGTCGTTGTCCGCATACAGGCTGATATTTGTACTGGGAGTATTGTTGTTGGGGCTTGTGGTCGGCGCCGGTTTTGCTTTGGGCTATTACCAGGCCAAAAGGGAAGTGGCCAAACTTAATTACGTAAAAGCGGAAAATGTAAAACAGGCTTCCCGGGTCAACGACCTGCAGGCGGAAATAAACCAGTCCCAGAAAGAACTGGCCCAGGTCAGGGACAAGCTCGGCCAGATCAATGAACTGGAAAAGAAAGTGCGCGGCATGGCCGGTTTACCCGGTGGAACGGGGAGCGGGGGAACGCCGGGCGGGGGGCAACTGCCGTCCCGGGGCGGGCTGGTGGAGCGGGCCGCGCAGATGAACGCGGATTTAAGCCGGCGGGTTGGTGAGTTGCAATCGTTGGAAGGCCAGTTGCGGGATCATCTGGCCTATATGGCTTCTATTCCTTCCGCCTGGCCGGTCAGTGGGACCGTGACCTCCGGTTTCGGCTGGCGCCCCTTCCCGTTCGGGGGCAGGCAGGAGTTTCATGACGGCCTGGATATCAGTGCGCCCGAAGGCACGCCGGTAACCGCGGCCGGCAGCGGGCGGGTGGCTTTTGCCGGATGGTCCGCCGGCTACGGCAATCTGGTGATCATAGATCACGGGAATGGTTTCCGCACCTACTACGGCCATAATTCCGCCCTGCTGGTGAAAACGGGCCAGCAGGTGGAGCGGGGGCAGGTGATCAGCCGGGTGGGCAGCACCGGGTTGAGCACCGGTCCGCATGTGCACTTCGGCATGGAAAAGGACGGGCAGTTTGTGGATCCCATGCGCTGGTTGCAATGACATCCAAAAGGTGCCGGAACCGGGAAACCCAAATACATATATTCCGGTTACCCGCACCGGACAACGGACCGGCAGGCGGCAAATTAATGGTACGGTTATTATAAACTTCAAAAAGAGAGGGGTTATATTTGTGATTGGCAAAAAAACGGCGCCCAAAGTGAGCACGCACATTGATACCTGGCTGGGGAAGGACACCCGCATTGATGGCACCATCAAGGCGCAGGGCACTTTGCGCCTGGACGGAACATTCACCGGTGATGTGATCAGTGAGGGTGATGTTATTCTCGGTCCGGAGGCCATGGTAACAGGAAATATCGAAGCGGGGAACATTTTACTGGCCGGCCGTTTAAAAGGGGATGTCATGTCCACCGGGCGGGTGGAAATGGCGGCCTCGGGGAGGCTGGAAGGAAATATTAACGCCCGGGCGCTGGTGGTCAACGAAGGAGCGGTTATTCTCGGCCACTGCCGCTCCGGGCAGATTACCGACAAGTCGAATCAGGGTGAAGTGATCAAATTGCGGGAGGAAAACCTGGCCTGAGCTCGCCGGATGGTACAAGGGGAACACTGTTACAGCCACCTGACGGTGGCTTTTTTGTCCGGCCGGGTTGCCATGCTTTGTGCTTGAGTGATCCAATTTTCGGTGATACAATGTACTAAAAGTTGGCTGAATGGCTGAATAATTATTGCCCCGGGGGGATTGGCTTGGAACTGGCGGTTATTTTTTCGACAGCCTTTGTGGTCGGGTTTTCCGGGGCCATGATGCCGGGGCCTTTGTTGACGGCGGCCATTACGGAAAGCGCCCGGCGGGGGTTTATAGCCGGCCCGTTGCTCGTCCTGGGACACGGCATTTTGGAAGGCGCCCTAGTGGTCGCCCTGGCTCTTGGTCTGGCGGCGCTGCTTACCGCGCCGGCGGTAGCGCCGGTCATTGCCGTGGTGGGCGGTTTGTTTCTGCTCTACATGGGCTGGGGGATGGCCCGGGACGCCCTTGCCGGCCGGGTCAGCCTGGCGGAAAATATGTCCGGTGGGCGGTCAATGACATTGCCGGAAGAGGTGGATGAACCATTATCCGGTAATTTGGCCGGCGGTACCGGGACCGTTCCGGTGGCCGCTGCACGGGATGGCGGACCGCCTGCCGGCGGCACGGCAACAGAGGCGGAAGTTGTTCCGGCCGCCAGGTTGTACGGGAGCGGTAGGCCCCCTGTCAGCGGTATGGCAACGAGCGGGGCCGCCGTTCCACCCGGGGGGACCGGACCGGATGGTGCGTCTACCGGCGGTATGGCAGCAGATACGGAAGCTGTCCCGGCCGGGGTATACGGGGGCGGTGGTGTTGCAGCGGTCATGGCGACTGGTGTTCCCGGACCGGCCAGTGTCCGGCGGCATGGCCTGCACCCGGTGCTGTCCGGCCTGCTGCTCAGCATGTCCAACCCTTACTGGAGCCTGTGGTGGGCTACCGTCGGGCTGGGCTATATCACTCTTTCCCTGCGCCAGGGGACGATCGGCCTGGTCAGCTTTTTCAGCGGTCACATTCTGTCCGACCTGGCCTGGTACTGCCTGGTGGCGGCGGCGGTGGCCGGCGGACGCCGGTTTTTGAGTGATCGCCCCTACCGGGGGATGCTTGTGGTCTGCGGCGTTTTTTTGCTTGGCCTGGGCGGTTATTTTGTTTACTGGGGCCTGCGGACGTTCAAATTGATCTAAATGTAAAAACCTCCGGTTCAACCCGCCGGAGGTTTTTGCATTTGAGTCGCCCGGATTGCTGACGCGTTATCCCGCGGCATGCAAACTTTTTCGAAACAGCATATATTTATGCTACGCACCAGCCCTGAGAAGGAAAATTACCAGCTGTGAAGAAACATTCATCTTGTGGTCAGTTGCGCCGGCAGTCAAAAGATATTCGCCTGCCGGCGCCTGTACGGCGGCGTATTGGTGGATGGATTACAGATTGCGTATTATCTGCTGCTGTTGTATATGCTATTGCCGGGAACTTTGATGTGTACCTGGATATGCATATCTTTTCAGAAATTAAGGAGTGATTTTATGCCACTGGTGTTTTGCGGCGTCTGTCCACACCCGCCGATCATGGTGCCGGAGGTGGGGCGGGGTGAAGCGGATAAAGTGGCGGACTCCCGGCGGGCCATGCTGGAGTTTGGGCGCCGGCTCAAGGACAGCGGCGCCCAAACGCTGGTCGTCATTTCGCCCCACGGGCCGGTCTTCCGGGACGGCGTGGCTGTCAACGGCAGCCCGCGGCTAAAAGGTGATCTGGGTCAATTTGGGGCGCCCGGTGTGAAGTTCGATCTGGAAAATGATTTGCATTTGGCCGGTGAGATTGTGCGCGCGGCCGGGGAAGCGGGCATCACCGCACTGCTGCTGGACGACAAGAAGGCCGGACGTTACGGGGTGGATCTGGATCTCGACCACGGAGTAATGGTGCCTTTGTATTTCCTGCGGGAAGCCGGGGTGCGGCTGCCCCTGGTTTCTATAGGCATGTCCCTGCTGCCACGGCCGCGCCTGTATACCTTCGGCACGGCCCTGGCCCGGGCGGTGGACCGCGCGGGGCGGAAAGTGGCGCTGATCGCCAGCGGCGATCTTTCCCACCGTCTGATTCCCGGCGCTCCGGCCGGTTATGAGCCGCAGGGGCGGGAGTTCGACCGGCAGGTGGTGGATCTGGTGGGCCGGGCGGACGCGGCGGGAATCCTGGACATCAATGCGGATTTGGCCGAACGCGCCGGGGAATGCGGCCTGCGCTCGCTGATCATGGCCCTAGGCGCGCTGGACGGCCTGAGTGTGCAGGGGGAAGTGCTTTCCTACGAAGGGCCTTTCGGGGTGGGATACATGGTGGCCGTGTTCAATCCCGGCGCCACGGATTCGCGCCGGCGATTGCTGGACAGGCTGTCCGCCGGGCAGGGCCGGTTGGAAAAACAGCGGTTGTCCGGCGGGAGCTTTCTGGTCCAGGTAGCCCGCAAATCGCTGACCGCTTACTTTACCGGGAACCGGTTGTCCATTCCGGAGGAGGAAATTCCGCCGGAGTTCACCCGTCCGGCCGGGGCATTTGTTTCATTGCATAAACACGGTCAACTGCGCGGCTGCATCGGCACGATCAGCCCCCAGCAACGGCGGGTAGTGGATGAGGTGGTCGCCAACGCCGTCAGTGCCGCCATCCATGACCCCCGTTTCTATCCGGTGACGGAGGATGAGTTGCCCGAGCTGGAAATTTCGGTGGATGTTTTGCAGGAGCCGGAACCGGTGAGCGGTCCGGAACAGCTGGATCCGAAAAAGTATGGAGTGATTGTGCGCGCCGGTCACCGGTCCGGCCTGCTGCTGCCCGACCTGGAAGGCGTTGACGACGTGGCGCAGCAGGTAGCCATCGCCCGGCAGAAGGCCGGCATCGGCCCGCGCGAACCGGTGGAACTGCAGCGTTTTGAGGTGAAAAGGTATCATTGAAAAAGGCGCGGAACCAGTGCGTGATACAGCGGTTCGGGGCATTTGAAGGAAGAGGGCGTCAGTTTCCGCCAATGTTGAATAAACACAGGCCTGTTGCCCGGGCGTGTCTGCCTGTACGCTATTGCCGTTTAACTGCAGGCAAACGGGGAGCAGCATGACAAAGTAGTCAATTTTAACAATGCAGTGTCAGGGGGGTGGCGGCGGTGCACGAGGCGTTTTTTTATGAAAAGGCGGCGGAGGACAAAACTTTATGCCGGCTGTGTCCCAAGCTGTGTCGGATCAGTGAGGGGCGGACCGGCTTTTGCCGGGTGCGGCGCAACGAAAAAGGCGTTCTTTATACCACGAATTACGGGGAAGTGTCTTCTCTGGCCATCGATCCGGTTGAAAAGAAGCCCCTGTATCATTTTTTCCCCGGGTCGCTCATTTTGTCCCTGGGCACGGTGGGATGCAACCTGCGCTGCGGCTTCTGCCAGAACTGGCAGATTTCCCAGGCCAATGCCCGCACCAGACATATTGAGCCGGCGGGGGTGGTGGCCGCCGCTGAACGGGAAGCGGACCGGGCAGCGCCGGGACGGCCGGTGACCGGTTTGGCCTACACCTATTCCGAGCCGTTCATGTGGTACGAGTTTGTTTACGATACCGCCCGCCTGGCGCGGGACGCCGGACTGAAAAATGTGCTGGTGACCAACGGCTATGTCAATGAGGAACCGTTAAAACAACTGCTGCCATATATTGACGCGATGAATATCGACGTCAAAGGTTTTACCGAAGAATACTACCGCTCCGCCTGCGCGGGCCGGCTGGAGCCGGTGCTGCGCACGGTGGAGATAGCACAGGCTTACTGTCATGTGGAATTGACCACCCTTTTGGTACCCGGCTTGAACGACAACCCGGAGGACACCCGCCGCCTGGTGGACTGGGTGGCCGAACTGAACCCGGAAATACCACTGCATTTTTCCCGTTATTTCCCTGGTTACAAGTTCGACCTGCCGCCCACGCCGCTGGAAACCCTGGAAAATGCCTGGCGGGTTGCCCGGGAGAAGCTGGCCTACGTGTACATCGGCAACGCTCCGGAACTGGCGCGGGACGACACTGTATGCCCGCAGTGCGGCTATCTGGTAATCCGGCGCACCGGCTATGCAGTGGATGCCGCCGGCCTGGATAAAAACCGCTGCCGTCAATGCGGGCGGGAGATTTTACCGGTGCGGAATGTTTCCGCTCAACCCGCCCAGGACTGATAAACATTTTCAATGTTTTTAAACTGCTGCGCCACCCGGGCCAGTTCCCGGACGTGGGCGGCGCTTTCCCCGGCGCCGGCCGCCGCCTGTCCGGTGGTGGCGACGATGGCTTCGCTGCCGCCCACCATCTGATCGGTGAAGGCGGCCTGTTCTTCCGCCCGTTCCCGGATTTGGCGGATAACCTCCAGACACCGGGCGGTCATCTGCAAAATACTTTGAAAGGCTTCCCGCGCCTGTTGGGTCAGCACGGCGCCGCTACCCACCGCCTGCATGGCGCCGGCGGTGTCCTTTTCCATGGCAAAGACCAGGTCGGTAATTTGCCGGCTGGACTGGGCCGAAGTTTCAGCCAGCTTGCGGATTTCACCGGCCACCACGGCGAAGCCGCGGCCGTGTTCGCCGGACCGGGCCGCCTCGATCGATGCGTTCAAGGCCAGCAGGTTGGTTTGGCCGGCAATATCTTCAATCAACTGTACAAACTGGCCGATGGCCGCCGATTTTTCACGCAACCGCTCCATGCTGCGGCGCATACCCGTGATATCAGCGGCGAAGGTTTCCACCGTCCGGGTGCCCCGGTCGGCGATCTGCCGGGCCTCGCCGGCCACGGAAAAAGCCTTTGCCGCTTCCTCCGATACCCGGGCTGCCGAGGTGGCCAGTTTCCGGATGTGTTCCAGGATGGTGTTCAACCGGGCGGCCTGGTCCCGGCTGCCCGCGCTGACCTGTTCCATACCCGAACCAATCTGCCCGGCGCCGTCCTCCAGCGACCGGATGTTAAAGTGAATCCGGGAAATATGCTTGTTGTAGCCCTTGAGCATCTTGCCCAGGTTGGCCAGCAAACGGGCCACGTCGTCGCGGTCCCGGTAGCGGAATTCCCGCAGGCGCAGATCCCCCCGCGCGATGGACCGGCTGGCTTCAGCCGCTTCCTTCAGCCCGGCCAGGGGCTTGCCGGCCGCCCACCACAGGCCGCCGGCCGGGATAAGCATATTGAGCAGTATTCCGGCGGCCAGACGCGCCGGATGGTAGCCGCCCCACAGGCAGGCGGCCATGACGGCGGAGCCAATGGCGGCCATGATTAAGCAGACCGTGTACATGCGGGGAAACATGCTATTTTTTTCCTCCTTCTGCAAAATGGAATATGCCCAAAATTTTGTTGAAGGTTTCTCCCAGTGCGGAAACCTGGTGCACGGCGGCAGCCGCTTCCTGGGCGGCGGCGGAAACCTGTTGGGCCGCGGCGGCCAGCCCTTCCACCGAACTGAGAATGCTGTCCACCGATTCAGACTGATGGTGCAGTTCGGCGGCCAGGGAGCCGATAGAGGTCACCATTTCCCTGATATGCCCGTCAATGGAACTAAAGGCTGTTTCCACCTGCCGGCCGGTTTCCAGGCCCTGTTTGACGGCCTGCATAGTGCCGGTGCTTTCTTTTTCGATTGAAGCAATCAACTGACTGATTTCTCCGGCCGCCCGGGCCGACCTCCCGGCCAGCCGCCGCACCTCCTCGGCGACCACGGCGAAACCCAGCCCCCGGTTGCCGGCCCGGGAGGCTTCCACGGCCGCGTTTAAGGCCAGCAGGTTGGTTTCATCGGCGATATTGGCGATAGCGCGCATGATCTCATTTATTTCCCCCGTATTTTTATTCAGTCCGGTTATGGCCTGGAGCATGGAATCCATGCCCTCCGCCACCTGATCGAGCACCCGGCTGCCCAGCGCCGCCGCCTGTTCGGTTTGATCAGCCAGTTGCTCGGCCTGAACGGCCAGGCCGGACGAATGGCCGGCGCTTGCAGCCAGTTGCTGGGTGGACTGAAGCAATTCCTGAATTTTGACCGCCTGGTTTTGACTGCCGGCGCTGACTTGATCCACGCCGCTGATAATCTGGCCGCCGGCGGAGATGAGCACGTCCGAATGGCGGGATACATGGTCCAGATAAGCACAAATGCTGGCTTCCATTTCCGCCAGATTGGTCTTGATCCAGGCTGCTTCGCCGTGGCCGCCGGTTTTGATGCCGGTAATCAGCTCCCCTTTGATATAGCTGTTGGTGGCGTTCATAATGCAGTTCAGATCGCGGCGCAGGGGGGCGGTGAACAGGTAAAAAGCACCTGTGGCCAGAATGGTGCCAACGGCCGCTCCGGCTATCAGAGCGGGCGCCGTCCAGCCCCCGGCGGCGCCAACCGCCGTTACCGCGGCGGCTGAAAGGAGGCCCAGGGCCAGGCCGCCGCCGGCAAAAAGGGTATTTCGCAAAGAAGCCATCAGTGTTCACTCCTTTTTTACCGGCCGGGTGTTTCGCCGCCGGGGCAGACTGGCGGCAGCTTTCCGGGTGCGCGCTCTTTTTGCTCCGGACCAGGCGGTCCGGGTAAAATGACGGATTGGTGCAGCGTGGGCCGCAAGTATTGGCAATATGGGGGTAAAGGTTGCAGGTACTGGTAAAATAGTCTTGTTTATTAACTTACCACTTTTTGTTTTGTTCGTCCAGAGGATGAGTATATTTTTCCGGCCTGCTATTGACAGAATTTAAAGACTATGATAGTTTATAACAAACGCTTCACCGGCAAGGCCGGAGGAAGTGCTTGAAACGCATATAGCCGGACAGGTGCCCCTTAAAGAAGGGGAGAATAGGGAAGTCCGTACGGGAAATCTGATTTCCCCAAACGGCGCGGTCCCGCCACTGTATTCGGGGAGCCGGTCCCGGTCACTGGGTGCTGTACCCGGGAAGGCCGGGCACAGGGCGATGATCCGTCAGCCAGGAGACCTGCCTGCCCGGTGTGCTTGCCGCCTTCGCGGGTAAAGGCGGGTGTTTACGGGGATGATGGTAAAGTCCCCGGCCATAAATTTATTTATGGCCGGGGACTTTTTATTTTATCTACATGGAGGTGCTTTAAACATGTGCACACAACTGGACAGGGCCCTGGCGGGTGAGATTACGCCGGAGATGCGCCGGGTGGCGGAAAAGGAAGGGGTGGACGCGGAAGTGGTGCGCCGGGGAGTGGTGCAGGGGAGCATTGTCATCCCCCGCAACCGGCGGCGGGAAAACCTGGATCCGGTGGGCATCGGCGCCGGACTGCGGGTGAAGGTCAGCGCCAGCGTCGGCCTGGCCGGACAGGGAGCGGGCATCGAAGAAGAGTTGGCCAAAGTGCAGGCTGCGCTGGATGCCGGGACCGATGCCCTGATGGATTTAAGCATCTGCGGGGATATGGACGGCGCCCGGCGGGCCGTGCTGGCGGCTGCCACCGTTCCGGTGGGCACCCTGCCCGTTTACCAGGCGTTGACCGAAGCTGTCAGCAAGTACGGCGCGGCGGTGAAAATGAAAGTGGATGAAATGTTCGAGGTAATCGAAAAACAGGCCGCCGACGGGGTGGATTTCCTGGCCGTGCATGCCGCCACCACCATGCAGACCATCCGGGCGGCCAAAAAGCACGGGCGCACCGATTACCTGGTCAGTCACGGCGGCAGTCACCTGATCGGATGGATGCTTTACAACCGGCGGGAGAATCCCCTGTATGAGCAGTTCGATCGCCTGCTGGAGATCTGCCGTCGCCATGACGTCACCCTGAGTCTGGCCGACGGCTGGCGCCCGGGCTGCCTGGCCGATTCGCTGGACGCCGCACAGGTGCAGGAAATGGTCGTACTGGGCGAATTGGTGGCGCGGGCGCGCAAAGCGGGGGTGCAGGTGATGGTCAAGGGACCGGGTCATGTGCCCCTGGGGCATTTGCAGGCCACAGTGGTGCTGGAAAAGGAGCTTTGCCAGGGGGCGCCCTATTTTGTCTTCGGTCCGCTGGTTACAGATGTAGCCCCCGGCTACGACCACATCAGCGCCGCCATTGGCGGGGCCTTGAGCGCCCGGGCGGGGGCCGATTTCCTGTGCTATGTCACTGCCGCCGAGCACCTGGGATTGCCCGGTGCGGAACAGGTGCGGGAAGGAGTGGTGGCGGCGCGCATTGCCGCCCACGCCGCCGACCTGGCGCGCGAACCCCGGGCACGGCAATGGGATCTGGAAATGTCCCGGGCGCGCAAGGCGTTGGATTGGGAGAAACAGATCGCACTTGCCCTGGATCCGGCCCGGGCGGCCGCCCTGCGCCGGGAGCGCAGCCGGGACTCGGGGGAGGCCTGTGCCATGTGCGGCAAATATTGCGCCATGCAGGTGGTGGGCCGTTACCTGGGGCGTGAACAGGGGGTCTGCTAGGCACGGCCGGTGTAATCAACCATTCTTTTCAGCCATCCGGACTGAAACCGGTATAACCGGAGACTTTACCTTCAACCAGGGCCGGATTATCAAATAATTGCGCAAAGTTTACCATGAAGCAGTTGCGCAGTTGGACGTTGACAGCGCTTTCAAACGACGGGTATCCGGCGAAGCGAATGAGCGGATTGCTTACGCCGGAACGGCGGTAAAAAAGTCTGCTGAAAAACATAAGGAGATGAGACTGTCATGACCCAGTTATTATCAGCCAGAGTGGGCCTGATCACCCCGGAAATGAAACAGGCCGCCGCCGCGGAAGGGGTGGATCCGGAATTTATCCGTGCCGGCATAGCCGAAGGCACTATTGTCATTCCGAAAAACAGGCTGCGGCGCGGGATCAGGATCTGCGCCGTCGGACGCGGTCTGCGCACCAAGGTGAACGCCCTGATCGGCACCTCCAGCGACCGGGACGACCCGGTGATGGAGGCCGGCAAGATTGAAACGGCTGTGGCGGCCGGGGCGGACGCGATCATGGATTTGAGCACCGGCGGGGACATTGACGGCATGCGCCGGCTGAGCCTGGAAAAGTCCGTTGTGCCCATGGGCAGCGTGCCCATTTATCAGGCAGGTATCGAGGCCATCGACCGGCGGGGCAGTATAGTGCAAATGGAGCCGGAGGACATGTTTGCGGCAATCGAAAAGCAGGCTGCCGCCGGCATTGACTTTATGGCCATTCACTGCGCGTTGAATTTTGAAGTGGTGGAGCGGCTGCAGAAGACCGGACGGGTGACCGATGTGGTCAGCCGGGGCGGCGCGTTTTTAACCGGCTGGATGCTGCATAACCGGCAGGAGAATCCCCTTTATGAACAGTTCGACCGGGTGCTGGCCATTCTAAAAGAGTATGATGTTACCTTGAGCCTGGGCGACGCCATCCGTCCCGGCTGTACGGCCGATTCCCTGGATGGTTCCCAGGTGCAGGGCCTGCTGGTGGCCGGGGAGCTGGTGGCCCGGGCGCGCGAGGCCGGAGTGCAGGTGATGGTGGAAGGCCCGGGGCATGTGCCCCTGCACCACGTGGAAACGACCATTCTACTGCAAAAGCAGCTCTGCCGCCAGGCTCCTTATTTTGTACTCGGCACACTGGCCACGGATGTGGCTCCCGGTTACGACCATATTACCGCCGCGGTGGGTGGCGCTTTGGCCGGCGCCGCCGGGGCGGACTTCCTCTGCTATGTGACGCCGGCCGAGCACCTGGGCCTGCCTACGGAAGAGGACGTGCGGGAGGGGGTCTTTGCCGCCCGCATCGCCGCACACGCGGCGGACATAGCCAAAGGAGTGCCCGGGGCGCAGGAGTGGGACAGGCAAATGGCCCGGGCGCGGGCGGCCGGTGATCTGTCCGCCCAGGCCGGGCTGGCTTTGAATCCGGACAAGGTGCGCTGTTACCTGCAAAAAGAAGGGGCCGGCGAGTTGTGCACCCTTTGCGGCGACGACTGCGCCCTCAAGCTGGCAGCGGCCTACTTTCAGGAACAGGCCGGTTGATTGACATGTTGACGGAACAGGGTGAACGGATACTGGAAATTTGCCGCGGCCACTGGGCGGCCAACGTTTTGTTCGCGGCCACGGATCTGGGTCTATTTGACGTGCTGGCCGGCACGGATAGCTATCCGGCCGGTTTATCCGGGGAGGAAGGGGCGCTTGCCGCATCTTTACAGAAGGGGGACACGGAGGCCGGCGCGCGCCGGGGGGAAGTTGACGGCCGGTCCCGGCCTGCGCCGGCTGGTGATATGCATGGAACGAGGGAACGGGCCATACTGGAAGATAAAGGGGCAAAAAATTCCCTTTTGAGAAACCTTGGGAACCGGCACATATACGGGACCGGGGTTGGAACATCATTGTGGGGGGATGGCTTGCATGCCGGCTGTCATGCGTCGCCCCGCTGTCCGGATACCTGCCCTGTCCCGCCCGGACTAACGGCAGGTGAAGCGGCCGCCGCTCTGGGCACCGATCCCGCGTCCACCGCCAGACTGCTCGACGCCCTGGCCGGACTGGGGCTGGTCGTCAAGCGGGGTGCACGTTATGCCAACAGCCCGGCGGCGGCTCATTTCCTGGTCCGGGGCAAGGAAAGCTACCTGGGCCATGCGGTCCATCATTTCGCCAATCTGGCCGAAGGATGGTCCCGACTGGGTGAAGCGGTGCGCACCGGCCGGGCGGTGGGCTTTGCGGCGGTGGAGCGGGAGCCGTACGAGCAGCGGCTGCGGGACTACATCCTGGCCATGCGGGACAATGCTTCCCTGAAGGCCGGCGCCCTGGCCGGAATCATTGAAGCGGGTGGTTGCCGGAATATGCTGGATTTGGGCGGGGGGCCGGGTTCTTTCACCATTGCCCTGTTAAAGCAAAACCGGGAGCTCAAGGCTACCATTTTCGACCTCGCCCCCACCCTGGAGATAACCCGGGAACTGGTGGCGGCAGCCGGTCTGACCGGCAGGGTAACTTTGCGGCCGGGCGACTTTACCCGGGACGGGCTGGGGGAGGGTGCCTATGATCTGGTTTTGGCCTCCAATGTGGTGCACATATATGACGATCGCACCAACCGCGGGCTGGTCTCCCGGGTTTACAACGCCCTGCGCCCCGGCGGCCGGCTGGTTGTCCACGATTACGTGCTGGCCGAAGTGCCGGCGCCGGAAGCGGCGCTTTTCGATCTGAACATGCTGGTAGGCACGGTATGCGGCCGGGTCTATGCAGTGGCAGAAATGTCCGCCTGGCTGCGCGACGCCGGTTTTGAAGATATTGACTACCTTTCCCTGACGGCGGGCAGCGGGCTGGTGACGGGGAGGAAGGTGGCACGGTAAACGGGGGATGTTCATGCAGATATGGGGACGGTTTTTTATAATCCCTTTGCCCCCCCGTTCGTTGCGGGGGCACGCGGACTTTCTCCATGGCTTTGCCGACCTTTAAGCTTCGTCTATGTACCGGCAGGGTACTCCCAAAGGAAACGGGGGCAGTCTGCCCGGCTACGGGTGTGCAGTGTCCAGTCAGTTGCTGAATCAAGTCGTGGACTGACAGGAGTGATTTATCATATCCAACATCGCCAATTCCGCTGCCACAATGGAAGATCTCCGCCGGATGGCCCGGGAGGCGGGGGCGTTTGAAGCCCGGGTGATCGAAGCGGCCACAGTGGCGGTAGCCCCCTGGGTGCGCTGGAAGTGCCAGTACGGCTGCCCGGGCTACGGTCAAAGCCTGTGCTGCCCGCCCCACAGTCCCCGGCCGGAGGAGACGGCAGCAGTGTTGCGTTGCTACCGGCACGGGGTGCTGCTGCTGGCGGAACAGTCCTGGCTGGTGCGCTACCTGGTTGGTCAGCTGGAACAGGCTGCCTTCAAGGCCGGTTTTTACAAAGCATTCGGCCTGGGGGCGGGACCATGCGGTTTATGCGAAAAATGCACTCTCACCGGCCCCTGCCGGCGCCCCGCCGAAGCGCGCCCGGCCATGGAGGCCTGCGGCATCGACGTTTTTCAAACCGTCCGGAACAACGGCCTGGAGTTGCCCGTGGCCCGGGAACCCGGTCAGCCGTGCGCCCGGGTGGGGCTGGTGCTGGTGGAGTAAGGCCTGCCGGTGTCATTTACCGCTTTGGCACAAATCAGGCACGCATAATGCGTGTGGTTATTGGATATAAGGCATAACCTTGTTTAATATTTTACCGGGGTGAGCATATGCGTATTTTGCTTTTGAACCCGCCTCTTTTGACCACTCCCCACACCACCGACCTGGTGGTCAACGCCCCCCTGTCGGCCTGCCTGGTTACCGGCTACGCCGGCGCCTGCCTGCAGCAGGCGGGGTTTGAGGTGCAGGTGGCGGACGCTGATGTGGCCGGGTGGACGATGGCGGAAACGGCTGCCTTCCTGTCCGGCGCCGCTTATGATCTGCTGGGGGTGCACTTGAAGTTCCTTTGGGAGCGCACGCCGGAAATACTGGACCTGCTGGCCGCCGTGAAAAGACAAAAGCCCGCCGTCCACTTGAACCTGTACGGCCATTACCCCACTTTTGCCTGGGAGACTTTGCTCAGGGAATATCCCTTTATAGATTCGATTGCCCGGGGTGAGCCGGAGTTCATCCTGGTGGAACTGGCCCGGCAATTGGCCGGTCCGGACCGGACGGCCTGGCGGCGGATTGAAGGTTTGGCCCGGCGCGAAGGCGATAAGGCGGTGGGCAACCCGCTGCGGCCGGCCATTGTCGATCTGGACGCGCTGCCCTTCCCCCTCCGTCCGCCGGCGGATCTGATCGCCCGCCGGCAGATGCATCATTACATCCTGGGCAGCCGGGGCTGCTTTGGCCGCTGCACTTTTTGCTATCTGAACCCCTTTTACGGACCGGAGGCGCCCTGGCGGGGACGCAGCCCGGAGAACATAATCAAGGAAATAAATGCGGTGCACCGGCAGACGGGCAGCACCTCCTTTTACTTTGCCGATGCCAACTTTTTCGGTCCCGGCGAAAAGGGACGGCGCCGTATCCTGGAACTGGCCGCCTTGCTCAAAGAATTGGATTTTCCCATTGTTTTCGGCCTGGAGTGCCGTTCCTCCGATGTGGAGGAGGAGGTTTTTGCCCGCCTGGTGGAGGCCGGCCTGCGGGACGTGTTCCTGGGGGTGGAAAGCGGTGCCCGGAGCGCACTGGACCGCTTCCGCAAAGGGACCACGGTGGCCCAAAACGAACGGGCTTTAAAGATCCTGCGCAACCTGGGTATTCATATATCCCTGGGCTTTATCAACTTCGATCCCGGCGCCACCCTGGAAGAGATCAAGGAAAACCTGTATTTTCTGCAGCGTATGGATCTGCTGGACTGCCCCACCACCACCGCCCACCTGTTTTTCCACCGTCTGGTGGTATTGCGGGGCATGCCCGCCTACGGCCAACTGTTGGAGCAGGGGCGCTTGCATCCCGCCGGCTTTACCGGGCATGAAGGAGAGTATCAGATCGCCGATCCCCGGGTGGAAGCGCTGGCCCGGGTGATGGGGGCCGTAGCCCGGCGGACGCTGGAATTCACCCGGGGCGAGGATCTGTGGGGCGCGGCCGGGGAAAAAATCTGCTCCGCCGGAAGCATGTGTGTCCACGGCGCCGGTGACGGCGAAGCCGGATTGGAATGTAGTGGCACGGTATCGCCGCCGGCAAACGGACGGTGGGAAGCTTTCAACCGGCTGAACATGTTCCTGCAAAGTTTTTTGTCCGGGTTGATTGATGAAGCTGCCGGCGGCAACCCGGCCCGGGAATGGATTGAACAAGCGGTGGAAAAAGGGTTAAAAGGAATCGAAAAAGTTGTCCGTCCGTCCTGACCGGCCATCCCAACGCCCCCCGGCACCACATAAAACATTTCCCCGGTTGAAATATTAATCGGGGAAATTTATCTATATAGTGTTTCAGTGTGGGGGTGTGCCGGTGGAAAATGAAAAACTGGGTGCCCGCGAAATAACGGCACTGGCGTTTTACGCCGCAATTATGCAATCCTTGTGAGGTTTTTTTACGGCCACAGTTAGCGGCCGGGATGTCTGGCTGGCGGTTGTTTTGTCAGCAGGCGTATCTTTTGTGTTCATACTGATATTATCAGCCTTGATCAAGGGGTTTCCGGGTCAAGATTTTTTTACCTGTAGTGAATCGTTGTTGGGCAAATGGGCCGGAAAATGTATTGTCACTTTAGTGGTGATCTTTTATACCATTACTAATTCCTTTGCTTTGAGAGATTTTGCAGATTTGATCAATGATTTTATGCTGCCACATACACCAACAGCCGTCATTATTGCGGCTACGCTATTGTCAATCTCATATATTCTGTTTCAAGGAGTCGAGGTAGCGGGGAGAATTGCAAGTTTATTGTTATATATAATAATAGTGTTTGTTATATTTGGTTTTATAGGAAGTATTTCCTTTTTTAATTTAAATAATTTGCAACCTGTTATGGAATTTGGCATAAATAGAATAGTTTATGGTGTAATTATGCAAACATCATATTTTCTTACATTGGCAACCGTATGCCTCAATTTTGTTATGTCCGGTTCAAATAAAACACATGGGACGAGGCCATTATTTGTTTCTTTGTTTGGGGCAGGATTAATAACTGTTTTGATTTCCATTGCGGTTATGGGTTCTCTTGGAGAAGAAACCGCCAGCCGTTTTGTTTATAAATACTATTCATTATACCGTCAGATTAAAATACTTGGAATCGATGTGAATTTTGAATTAGTTTTTTTGACTGTGTGGATATTCTTGTTTATACCATTGCTCAGCCTGTACCAGCATACAATAGTCAGCGGGATGGCCAGACTGGCAGGATTGTCTGATTGTAAACATTTGATCTTGCCGGTTGGTCTTTTGCTTTTTGATTTTTCACTGCTATTTTTTAATAACCGGACAGAATTTAATTTATTTGCCACATATATTTACCCTCCCCTTTCGATAATTTTTTTCTCCGGACTGTCTCTGGTTTTGTTTTTGATGTATATGCTGCGCTGATTTTCCGGGTGCCTTCCCGTTGGACAGGAATGCTTATTATTCTTGACGGTTCCGGTGTACCTCCGGGCCGGCGAAAACAGAATCTAATTTTAAGGGCGGTTTTTCACCTGTTATGACGCTCAAAGCACCTTTCAGGCAATAAATGTTTCTATTTTACTTTTCCGGGTATATATTCAAAGGGACAATGGGGGAGGTGATCGCGGAAGTATCGGTTATAGGCCATCCGGAGATGATTTCCGGCAAGCTGTTGATCCGTTTTTTGAAGGAGGGGGTATTTTTTGAACGCCATCTATCTGGTCATTTGCGGCGTGCTTTTTTTAGTGCTGGCCTACCGCTTTTACGGCGCTTTTATTGCAGCCCGCGTGCTGGCCATTGACGCCAGCCGGGAAACGCCGGCCGTAAGACATAACGACAACCGGGATTATGTTCCGACCAACAAGTGGATTGTGCTCGGTCACCACTTTGCCGCTATTGCCGGCGCCGGGCCGCTGATCGGGCCGGTGCTGGCGGCGCAGTTCGGCTACCTGCCGGGCACCCTGTGGATCCTGCTGGGCGGCGTGTTGGCCGGGGCGGTGCACGATATGGTCATTCTTTTTGCCTCGGTCAGGTACGACGGGCTTTCTTTGGCCGAAATCGCCAAACGTGAGCTGGGCAACTTTTCCGGCGTGGTTACCTCCATTGCCGTTTTGCTGATCCTGATTGTGGCCATGGCCGGACTGGCTCTGGCCGTGGTGAACGCCCTGTTCAACAGTTCGTGGGGTACTTTTTCCGTTGGTGTGACCATCCCGATCGCCCTGTTGATCGGCATTTACATGAAGTGGCTCCGTCCCGGCCGGATAGCGGAAGCCACCGTGATCGGCGTGGTCCTGGTCGTTCTGGGCGTGCTGGCCGGACCGGCGGTGCAGCATTCTTCGTGGGCGCATTTCTTGCTCTTCTCCAGGCACGAAATTACCGTTCTGATGGCCGTTTACGGTTTTGTGGCCGCCGTGCTGCCCGTCTGGCTGCTGCTGGCGCCGCGGGATTATTTGAGCACTTATATGAAAATCGGCATCATGATTCTGCTCGCCCTGGGTGTGATTATAGTTCATCCGGTGCTGCAGATGCCGGCGGTGACCAATTTTATTCACGGGCACGGGCCGATTATTCCCGGCAAGGTCTGGCCGTACCTGTTCATCACCATCGCCTGCGGCGCCATTTCCGGCTTTCACTCCCTGGTCAGCAGCGGTACCACGCCCAAAATGATCAGCAGCGAGAAGGACATCCTGCCCATTGGTTACGGCGGCATGCTGATGGAATGCTTTGTCGCTCTGATTGCACTGATTGCCGCCACCAGCATGGCTCCCGCCGATTATTTCGCCATCAATGTGATGCCCGCCGCCTTCGCCAAGCTGGGCATGCATGTTAAGGATCTGCCGGTGCTGTCCCAGATGGTGGGGGAAAATGTGGCCGGCCGTCCGGGCGGGGCGGTTTCCCTGGCCGTGGGCATGGCCCATATTTTCGGACGCATTCCCGGACTGGGGCACCTGATGAGCTACCTGTACCATTTTGCCATTCTGTTTGAAGCGCTGTTCATTCTCACCACCATTGACGCCGGCACCCGCGTGGGGCGTTATTTGCTCCAGGAAATAGGCGGCGTGTTTTACCGGCCGCTGAAGAATACCAACTGGTGGCCGGGGGCGCTGGTGACCAGTGCGCTCATGTCCTTTGCCTGGGGTTATCTGGTCTATAACGGGACCATCTCCACCATCTGGCCGCTTTTCGGCCAGGCCAACCAGTTGCTCAGCGCCATCGCCCTGGCCGTCGGCACCACCTTTTTGCTGCATCTGGGCAAAGCCAAATATGCCTGGATTACCGCCGTGCCGATGGTGTTCATGGCGGTGACCACCATTTCCGCCGGCTATTTGAACATTGTAAGCAGCTACTTACCCCAGCACAACGTGCTGCTGGCCGTGATCTCCGCCGTTACCATCCTTTTGGCGCTGGCTATCATTATTGACAGCTTAATCAAATGGTTTATATTTTTCAGCGGCTCACACAGTGATGAAATAAACAAAATCATGTAGAACGGATAGAAGCAACATAGCGGGCTTTTAACGTATGTGGTCTCCTGGTAGCAGGGATGGCGGCCGGGAGGAAGACGGGTAATAACGTTATGCTCCAGTTATACCTATCTGGAACTCCCGAACGGGTTATAGAAAAGGTCACCCCGGTTGGCATTTGCCGTGGTGGCTTTTTTGCGCTATGGTTTGAAAAGCGGGAAGGGAAAAGGTTGCCGGCGGCGAATAGTAAAATAATTCAATCTGATGCCGGATGGTTTACCGGCGCAGTGGAATGTGCATTCTGGAAATCAGTAGGTACGCGCATCTTTAAGCATTACCGGCCGGACGGGTTTGACGGGGAGGTTTTGGCCGTGCTCCTGCGGGTGCTGATTGTTGATGACGAGCCCTTGGCCCGGGATGAGTTGCGCTTTCTTTTGGAATCCATTGATAGCGTGGATATCTGCGGCGAGGCCGGTTCCGGTGAAGACGCCATCAACCTGGCACGGGCGGTGGAGCCGGACCTGGTTTTCCTTGACATTTGCCTGGGCGGCCTGGACGGCCTGACTGTGGCCCGTGAACTATTGGCCGCGAGCCGCCGCATGCTGATTGTTTTTGCCACGGCATATGACCGTTACGCCATCGAGGCTTTTGAAATCAATGCGGTGGATTACATATTAAAACCGTTTTCCCGGGAAAGGGTGGTCCGCACACTGGAACGGGCCAGGCAGGTCCTGCTGGAGAAATCGGCCGCCCAGTGGTTTAAAACCGGCCTGCACGATCTGCTGGCCGGTGAGTGGGCTAGCAGCCGGGACAAGGATAAAAAGCTGTTGCGCATTCCGGCCTATGCCCGTCACCGCCTGCACCTGCTGGAGCCGCGGGAAATTCTCTTTTGCTGTGCGGAAGGCGGTGATGTGCTGATTGTTACCGGGGAGGACAGGTTTAAAGCCGGCTGGCCGTTGCACGAATTGCAGGATCGTTTGAGCGATCAATACTTTTACCGCACCCACCGCAGTTTTCTGGTCAATTTGCAGAAAGTGCACCAGCTCATTCCCTGGTTCAAGGGTGCGTATAAACTGGTGATGGAGGGCGGCTTGGAAGTGCCGGTAAGCCGTGTATTCGTGCGCGGGTTGAAGGAGATCTTGAATATTCAGGACTGCCGCTGCAGTAGCTGCAAGAAGGAGTGAGCAGGGGCCGGCTTGCCATACCGCAAGCCGGCCAGTGTTTGATCCGGTAGCCCCGGTTTAACCGAGGATTTCTTTCAGGTCCTGTTCGGGAGTGGTGATCAGCTTCAGGTTGTAGTTGTCCTGCAGCACCTTCAACACATTGGGGGTGAGGAAGGCCGGCGCCGAAGGGCCGATACGGATGTTCTGCACGCCCAGGTGGAACAGGGTGAGCAGGATGGAAACGGCCTTCTGTTCGAACCAGGACAGCACCAGGCTTAAGGGCAGCTCATTAACGCTGCAGTTGAAGGCTTCGGCCAGGGCCAGGGCCACCTGGATGGCCGAGTAGGCGTTGTTGCACTGCCCCATGTCAAGCAGGCGCGGAATGCCGTCGATGTCGCCCAGGTCCAGGTAGTTGAACTTGTACTTGCCGCAGCCCAGGGTGAGCACCACGCAGTCCCGGGGCACTTTTTCGACAAACTCGGTGTAGTAGTTGCGGGACTTCTTCACTCCGTCGCAGCCGCCGACCAGGAAGAAGTGGCGGATCTTGCCGGCCTTGACGGCGGCGATGACCTTGTCGGCCAGTCCCAGGACGGCGCCGTGATGGAAGCCGGTGGTTAGAGTGATGCCGGCCTTTTCCGGCAGCGGCGGCAGGGATTTGGCCTTTTCAATCACCGGCGTGAAATCCCGGTCCTTGATATGGGTCACACCGGGCAGGCCGGCGATGCCGCAGGTGAACATGCGCTCCCGGTAGGATTCCTTCGGGATGAGCACGCAGTTGGTGGTGCCCAGGATGGCCCCGGAAAATTGTTCGAACTCGGTCTTCTGATTCTGCCAGGCGCTGCCGTAGTTGCCGGCCAGGTGGGGGAACTTTTTCAGTTCCGGGTAGGCGTGTGCCGGCAGCATTTCCCCGTGGGTGTAGATGTTGATCCCCGTGCCTTCAGTCTGTTTGAGCAGTTCGTACAGATCCAGCAGGTCGTGGCCGGTAATCAAAATTCCCGGGCCGGCCTTGGTGCCTGTGGATACCGGGGTGGGCACCGGTGCGCCGAAGCGTTCCACATGTGCCTTGTCCAGTATTTCCATCGCCCGCAGGTTCATTTCCCCGGCTTTCAAGACCAGGCCGATGTGCCGGTTGAGATCGAAGTCCACATTGGTCAAAGTGGTGAACAGCGCTTCGTGCATGAAAGCGTCCACCTGTTCGTCCCGGGCGCCCAGTTCACGGGCGTGGAAAGCGTAGGCGGCAATGCCTTTCAGGGAAATAATCAATGTATCCTGCAAGCTGGCGATGTCCTCGTTTTTGCCGCAGACACCTGTTTTGGTGCAGCCGGTGCCGCCGGCGGTCTGTTCACACTGGTAGCAGAACATAAAACGGTTACCCCCTTTTGATTTTTCCGGCGCCGGAAGGTGGCGCGGAAGTTTCCGGATTTGTCTTTATTATAGGGGATTGTGCCGGGACGGGCAGTGACCTGGATCACAGGGCCGGTATGATCATTGGAGTTTTTGAAGTTGCCGGAAATGATTTTACCATCATCAAACTGTAATACTGTTTTCACAGATTTGTAACAATGGCACGATAGTATAAAAATGAAATTATCCCCGCTTAAAACCCCGCCGGATATTGTTGCGGCGGGGATTGGTATTCCAGGCGAAGTAATCCTGTGCCGGTTGACTGGTAACTTTTGTAGGTTTGAAAAGGGATAGTGGACTGAATTTTCAGGCAGGGAATACGGTTGGCATGGAGAAATACTCAATAATCCTGCCTGTAAAACTTAAGGAAGGTGTTTTTATGAACATCAGTTTTTTTCTCATCCCCAAGGCAGAGGTTGTTTATCTGCCGCTGAAATCGACAATGCGTCAGGTGATGGAAAAGATGGAGTATCATCGCTATACCGCCGTGCCGATTGTAGATCACGAAGGTAAATATGTGGGAACGATCACAGAAGGCGATTTGTTGTGGAAGTTGAAGAATACCCCCGGATTAACCCTTAAAGGAACAGAAGAGGTGATGCTGAAAGACATACCGAGACGGATGCAAAATACGCCCATCCATGTGGATGCGAAAGCAGAAGATCTTGTGCCGCTGGTTATTACACAGAATTTTATTCCCGTTCTGGATGATAACGACGTTTTTATCGGTATCATCAGACGAAGGGAAATTATTGAATACCTGTGCGGAATAAAAAATTCATTTACAAATCCGCCCAAACAATCGGAAGTGGTGCAGGCAGGCGAAGAAAGCATCTTGTAATCTGGAAAAATGCTTCAACGGCAATTGGATTGAAAAAAAGTTTATTTGCTACCGGCCGCACGCGCCGCAAGATAGTCCACGAACTGGCGGGCGGTGCGGCCGGAGCGGCCGTTGTGCCACATTTCCCAGTGCAGGGCCAGCTGACGCAGTTCGTCCCGGTCCATTTCCAGGCCGCGCTGTCCGGCCAGTTCCTCCACGATGCGCAGATAGCCTTCCTGATCCGGGGCGGGGAAGGTCACCGTGATGCCGAAGCGGTCGGCCAGGGAGAGCTTTTCTTCCATGCTGTCCCGGGCGTGCACCTCATCCCCCTGCCGTTCGGAAAAGCTTTCCTTAACCAGGTGCCGCCGGTTGGAAGTGGCGTAAATGAGCACATTGTCCGGCCGGACGGCCAGTCCGCCCTCCAATACCGTTTTCAGTGCCCTGTATTCCGGTTCCGTTTCGTCAAAAGACAGGTCATCCACAAAAATGATGAACTTCTGCTGGTGTCCGGCCAGTTGCCGGATGAGCAGCGGAAAATCACCCAGATCGGCTTTGGCCATTTCCACCAGGCGCAGGCCGCGGGGAGCGTAGGTGTTGAGCAGCGCCTTGACGGTGGATGATTTGCCCGTGCCCCGGTCGCCGTACAATATGATGTTGCTGGCCGGAAGGCCGGCCAGGAAGTGTTCAGTGTTTTCGCGGATTAGTGCCTTTTCCCGCTTCAGGCCGATCAACTGCTCCAACCGGACGGGATCGGGAGCGGCAATGCCGGCCGGCGCGCTTTCACCGCCGGGCCGTCTGCGCCAGCGGAAAGCCGCGTAGCGGCTGAAAACGCCGCATCCCACCCGGTGATAAAAGCGGGCCAGTTCGTCCACGGCGGTGCTCCAGTCCCGGGAGTGGCGCAGAAAGTTTTTAACCCTTTGCCGGCGGGAGGTCAGCCAGGCGGCGGCACCAGCTATACCGGTACTGCCACCGTCGACGGCGCCGTCATCACCACTAACGCCATCATCGCTGCCGGTGCCGCCATCATCGCCTGTGTTTCGTGCGCTGCCGGGGATCGGGTAGGAAGCTTCAATCATTTTATCCGGCGGGGAAATTCCCGGGCAATCACTTCCGTTACCAGCGGTGCGCGGAAAGTTTAACCGGCCTGGAGCAACGTTTTCCATCTCCGCTTGCCGGGGCAAGCCCGGTCCGGCGGGTGTTTCTTCCCATCCGGGCCAGTTTTCCGGCACCAGGGGATCATATGCGGCGTTTGAAGGCCCCTCACCTGGCCTGAAAAAGCCCGCCTTTTTAAAAATGTCCGCCGCGGCATGCTTCAACTGTTGCGAATCTATTGCTGCCAGTTTTTGCAGGATGGACAGATCCCTGGCGGCGAGGGCTTTGATCCGCCGGCTCACGTTTTCCGGGCCTGCTGCCGCGGCCTGCCGGCTGAAACTGTTGTCGCCGTCCAGAATCAATTCCAGCAAATGTTCCGGCCAGCGGTGCTCCACCGCCAGGGCGCAAAAGCGGTGGTAGTTTGCGAGCACCTCCCGGGCGGAGGGTTCGGAGCAAGCGAGACCTTCCAGCAGTTCCTGCAAAGCCCGGACCAGGTTGTCCCGGGTCAGCGGCTGATATAAAACCAGTCCGCTGGTCAGCAGGGCCATCCGCTTAAATTCAACACGACCGTTCAAAACGGATTTATTCATGCGTCAATACTCCTTGTGCGTTTGGTAATATCATAAACATTATAGCACACGGGGTGAGGCCCGGGATGCCCGGAAAACAAATAGCTATGCTCTTACCGGTTTTTACCCGCGCATACATGTGTGAACCTGCTTCAATTTACATTTATCCAGCGGGGAAAAGGTTACCGCGCGGTATGACCCGGTTTTTTCCGGTGTTGCCGGCAAGCGCTGAATTCAATTATAATGGTGGGAAAAGAGCAGATGAAAGAAAAGGGAATCATGGCGAGCCGGAGTTACAGAGTTTCTTGAAAGGAGCCCGGTGTATGGAAACAATCAAGATCAGCGTCCTTTGTGAAAACACCGTAGGGAGCATGGCCGGTATTTCCGGCGAGTGGGGATTATCCATGCTGGTGGAAACCAAAGACGCGAAAATACTGTTTGATACCGGGGAAAGAGGACATCTGGCGGACAACGCCCCGGCCCTGGGGGTGGACTTGCAAACTGTGGATGCACTGGTTTTAAGCCATGGTCATTATGATCATACGGGCGGCCTGCCGGCCTTCTTGAGGCTACGCGGGCCTGTACCCGTTTATGCCCATCCGGACCTGTTTGCATCCCATTATAGCCTGCTGCAGCGGGAACATTACATCGGCGTTCCTTTCCGCCGGGAATTGCTGGAGAGCATGGGCGCCGACTTCATCTGGGTCCGGCAGGCACAGGAAATAAAGCCGGGGCTGTGGATCAGTGGCACGGTGCCGCGCACTACGGACTTCGAAAAAGGGGACGGGCGCCTGTACATGAAAAGGGACGGGCAAAAATTACCGGATCCCTTTGCCGATGACATGAGCCTGTTTTGTGCCACACCGGCAGGATTGCTGATTATTCTGGGTTGCGCCCATGCCGGGGTGGTCAATATTGTCGAGCATGCCCGCCAGGTAACGGGAATAGATTACGTGTACGGCATCATCGGAGGCACCCATCTGGGACCGGCCAGTGCGGAACAGCAGGAAGCAACTATCGATTACTTGCAAAAGCTGAACCTGCGGTTTCTGGCCGCCAACCACTGCACCGGGCTGCCGGTGATGGCCAAACTGGCCGCTGCTTTCGGCTCCGTCTTTCATTTCGCTCCGGCGGGAAGCGTTTTTGAACTTCCGGTAAAGAATTGATTGGCGGGGTGGTTTGATGAGTCTGGAGGACGTGCGTAAAAACCAAAATATTTCCGCTGATCAGATGGCCGCCCGTTTGGGGCTTTCTCCCGCGGAACTGCTGGCGATTGAATCAGGAAAACAAACACCCAGGCTCTGTCTGGCCCAAAAGTGGGCCAACGCCCTGGGCCTGTCCTTTGAGGAGTTTGCGCATCACTATTACGCCAAAGCGGATCCGGCCCAGTTAACATGTACCATTACCGGGGCATGTCAGGCCAAAGAGAAATGACTTGAAATTACTTTTACCCCAATTTTGCTCACAATTCATTTGTCAAATTGTGAGCCAGGAACCAGCAATGGGCGGCAAAACTGCCGCCCTGTTTCGCCTGCCGGTAAGAATCCGCCCGCACGTTCTACTTGTCCCAGCCAAGGCAGACCGGGCAGACTTTTTTGCCGTTTTTGATACGCCCGTACTGCTCGACCACCATTTCGCCGCATTCTTCACAAACAAACGATTCGAAGGAGTGCTTTTTCTCCTGGTAAGGATAATCGAAGATTTCGCTGACATTAAAAAGCATTTCCTCCGGGGCGTTCATGACGCGCTGAATCAGCGGGTCGACGACCTCCGCCGGGACTTTGGTCGGCGGTACTCCCTTGGTACGGTATTCGGTGAAGAAAGTGGACTGTTTGTTCTGGGCCATGGTTTCCGCTTTTGGCGCCACGCGTACCGCTTTCCCCGCCTTTTTGTTGATCAACGTCAGGCCCCATTTACCGTAATCCAGTTTTTTGATGTTCCCCTTGCCGAATGTGCAGCCGGTAATCACCTGGACGCCGTCGGCAAAGCAGGTGGCACAGTGGTTTTCACCGATTTCCACCAGGGCCAGCCATTCGCTGTCCCCGGTGCGTCCAATGCCGAGTTTGTTCATGGCTGCCGCGCCGGCACGCAGCCCCATGGGCATGGCCGGGCACTTGTGACCGTGAAATTTCAACCCCATTTCCAGATAATCCTTCGGATTCACCACGATCATCCATCTCCTTTTGTTATTTGTGTATGACATTGAGCAGATCAAGAATTATTTTCAATGCCACCAGGTACTGGAACACACCAATGACCTGCTTGACTTGTTTGCCGGTGAGTTTGAAACGGGTCAACCAGGAACCGATTTGTCCACCCATCAATGACGCGGCGCCTGTTAAAACAAGAAACGCGTAATTCATGTGACTATATTCAAATCCGATATGTCCCAGAAAGCCGATAAGAGAGGAAAACATGACCACAAATGCACTTGTCCCGGCCACTTGCTTGCCGTCCATACCCAGCCAGACCAGGAACGGACCGAGAAAGGAACCGCCGCCCACACCAAGCAGGCCGCTTAGAAATCCAATAATACCCCCGACTCCGAAGCCGGCCGCCGGTTTTGTTTTGACCTGATCCTCATGTGTCTTTTTTTGAGGATGGTAGAAAAGCATCATTGAGCCGGCCGTAAGCAGAAAGGCGGCAAAGATGACCAGCAGGATCTGCTTGTTTACCACATTTGACGAATATACTCCCAGCGGGGAAAAAATAAAAATGGCGATGATTAAAGGGATGGCCACTTTAAAGTTGATTAATTTGTCCCGTCCATAGTTAATGGAAGCTACTCCGGTGTTCAGCACCCCCAGCATGAGGCCGGTCGCGGCAGCCTGGGGAAAAGGCATGCCCAGCCAGTAGAAGATGGGGACCAATATGAAGGCCGCCCCCACACCGCCCATGGACATGAACGACTTGAAAACCAGCGTGCTGATAAATCCCCAGATATACAGCTCCACTTGCAATCACATCTTTTCTCTAAGATCCTTGTTTTTTAATCCGTTCCAGTCCCAATTCCCGCAATGCTATGATCCCATCCGGTAACCCAACGGCATGAAAGGACAGCGGTGGCCGTGAAATTCCCAGGCCCATTCAGGTATTGACAGCATAATTATTTTGACCTCCTTTATAACCTTATATTATAATAGTATCATATAGTTATACTGTCAAGTGCTTTTTGCTGATTTCTATATGGAATCCTGTCTCTGGATCCTGGGAACTTAAAAAGAGCGGTCAAAAGACCGCTCTTTTAGGCGCTGGCTGCCGGAGATTAAGTCAACTGGTTTTGCGTTGAGTATTTGCTTTTGCTGCTTCCCGGCGAGCGCATACCGGCCCCTTTTCTGTTTTGACCGGCGCCGCCGGCAGACCGGTGGACAGCCTGGCCCGGATGGCGGAGGCAAGCATTTCGTCAAACTTTTCTTCCATGGCCAGCAATTTATGGCCGTTTAACGAGTAGTAAATCCATTTGCCTTCCCGCCGGTCCAGCACCAGACCGGTCTTTTTCATCAGGCGCAGGTGGTGGGAGACGGCGGGCTGGGACATATGCAAGGATTCCTCCAGTTCGCAGACGCACATTTCCCCTCCGGCCAGCAATTGTAAAATGCGCAGCCGGACGGGGTCGGAAAGGGTTTTAAAATATTGAACGAGTTGCTTCATTATTAATGATCACCTTTCCGTTGAGATTCACCGGGACGGTTCGCCCCGGGAGTTGAAGTACCGGCGGGAAAAGCCCAGGGCCACGTTGACCAGGCCGATCATCACCGGCACTTCGATCAGCGGGCCGATGACCGCCGTAAAGGCTTCACCAGAGTTGATGCCGAATATGGCCACCGCCACCGCAATGGCCAGCTCAAAATTGTTGCTGGCGCAGGTAAAAGAAAGAGTGGTGGTCTGTCCGTAGTTGATGCCGGCTCTGTGGCTGACAAAGAAAGAAACCATGAACATGATGATAAAGTAGAGAATCAGCGGAATGGCGATTCTGACCACATCCAGGGGCAAAGTGACGATATATTTACCCTTCAGGGAAAACATGATCACGATGGTGTAAAGCAGGGCAATCAGTGCCAGGGGACTGATTCTGGGGATGAACCTGGTTTCATACCATTCCTTCCCCTTGACTGGCAGCAGGAGAAGTCTGGTCAACAGGCCGGCCAAAAAGGGGATGCCCAGGTAGATGGCTACGCTTTCGGCCACCTGGCCCATGGAAATGTGGATGGTGGTGATGGCCTGCGACCAGCCCAGCCAGTGCGGCAGGATGGTGATGAAAAAGTAGGCGTAAACGGAATAAAACAGCACCTGAAAGACGGAGTTCAAGGCCACCAGGGCGGCGGCGTATTCAGTGTCGCCTCCGGCCAGGCTGTTCCAGACGATGACCATGGCAATGCACCGGGCCAGGCCGATCAAAATCAGTCCGACCATGTATTCCGGATAGCCGCGCAGGAAGATATAGGCCAGTACAAACATGAGCAACGGGCCGATGATCCAGTTCTGGAGCAAGGAAAGTCCGATTACCTTGCCATTCTTGAAAACATTGCCCATTTCTTCGTATTTCACCCTGGCCAGAGGCGGATACATCATCACAATCAATCCCACGGCAATGGGGATGGAAGTGGTGCCCACCTGGAACTTGTTCAGCAGTCCGGCGATGCCGGGGAAAACATAACCGCCGCCCACGCCCGCCAGCATGGCCAGGAAGATCCACAGGGTGAGATAACGGTCCAGAAAGGAAAGGCGGGTGGTAACTCTTTCCGTCATATAAAATCACCTCACAGTTGGAATCGTATAAAAACATGTTTATATGTTCTTCAATATTAATAGCGCCGCCTCCCCGGACTGGTTGCATGAATTCGCCGGACTGGCGTAATGTTCCGGGCTTGTTACCAATTTTGCGATTAGATTCGGATAAAGAATTGTTTATATGTTACCCCAAAAAGCATCCGGTTCCGGGAACCGGATGCTTGACAATACGGCGCCGGCTATTTTTCTTCCTGTAGCCACTTCTTGATTTCTTCTTTTTTGGGTATCCGCCCCGACACTTTCAGTTTGCCGTTAATGATCACACCCGGGGTCATCATTACGCCCAGGCTGACGATTTCACCCGGATCTTCGATCTTTTTTACTTCCGCCGGTACGTTCAGTTCGGCCAGGGCTTCCTTCACGGCTGTCTCGGTGGCCTGGCACCGCTTGCAGCCCGTACCCAGCACTTTGATTTCCACTGTCTCACCCGCTCCTTTGCGTTGGTTTTGGGCCTGGTTGTCCGGCCGCCCGGCGGCCGTTTCCTTGAATTTTGCCACCAGTGCGGCGGCGTATTCACTTTCCGCCGTTCCCGGTACATAGTTCTTCTTTTTGAACCTGGCCAGCAGTTCGGCGGCCAGTTGTTCATCAGGCATTGGCCCCAGTGTGGAAGCTGCGGCGAAAATCTCTTCCAGCCCAAAGACGCCGATTTTTGCCCCGCCCACCGGCAGTGTATCCGGTTTTGGCGACCGGGGATCGCAACAACCTGCCATGGCCTTTCCCCTTCCGCAGATGCAATTGAAATGACTCAATTACCTTTTAATAATATAGTAATGCATTTGACGAGAGATGGCAAGGAAAAATTTCGCCTGTCAGACAAGTAATTACACCCCTTCATTGAAGCATTCCCGGATGGCTTCAATCAGCCCGTCCTCCATTGGAATGCAGGATTCAAAAATCAACCTGTAATTTAAAGACATGCTCGGCATGCGTATGCGTTTAGGGCCGTCTTTCTTTTCATCCCTTCGGGGGCAAGGATATTCCATACCCGAAGTTCAATAATATTCTGAATTTCCTGCGGTAAAGCCTTTACCGCTTGAACCATATAGGCTCCGGGAGCTCAGTTGCCGGTTACCAGCACTTCGATTAACACCTTGCTCATAAAAATCACCTCTTTATTTTAAAAATGATTCGACAGGGTCCGTTTACAGATATAGTTTTTATCGCACCGATTAACTAGATTGTTAGTCAGAGTGAAATAATAGTTGCAGGCATGCACTTTCTATATAACACAAACATCAGTTAATTTCAATCGATATTTTCGGCCGGTGGCGGCTGATATTTATAAAGGTGGTTAATCAGTGCCAGTACCGGCGGGATGTGATGTTTGAATTTTGCGGATACCAGATATATCTCCCCGGGAATGCGCATGGCCGGGCCGGGAATGAGGGCCAGCATACCTGCGGACGCCTCAAGGGACACGGCCCGACGGGAAACGAAGGCCACCCCCAGGTTGGCCGACACCAGCCGTTTAATGGTTTCGGTGTCCGGTATTTCCAGCACCCGGCCGGGTTTTACCCCGTGCCGGGCCAGGTATTGCTCCACTGCGTCCCGGGCCGCGGAGCCACGTTCCCGCCAGATCAGGGTCTGTTCCTTCAGAACAGCCGGCTGCGGGTCGCTTTTTCCCGCCAGGGGATGCCCGGGGGAAGTGATTAGAAGCAATTCATCCGGTAAAAAAGGCTCGCACTGCAGACCCGGTGGACAGGCCGGACTGCCGGTAAAAGCCAGATCCAGTTCCCCGCCGGCCGCCAGTTGCGCAATGCGGCCGCTGTTGCCTGTCCGCAGGGATATTTCAATATGCGGATGGAGTTGCTGAAAATCACGTAAAACCGGCGGCAGGACATGAGCGGCCGCCACGCTGCAGGCACCCAGCAGGATGCGGCCGCGCTCCAGGTCTTTGAACTGGGTGACGGCCCGCCGGGCTTCCCCGGCCAGGTCAAAAATGCGATCGGCATATTCAAACAGGCAGCGTCCGGCATCGGTGAGCGTGATCCGGCGGCCCTGACGTACAAACAGATCCAGACCCAGGCTTTTTTCCAGCCCGGCCACCTGGCGGGAAACAGCCGGCTGGCTTAGGGCCAGTTCTTCTCCGGCCCGGGAATAGTTTAGGAGGCGGGCAACGGTATAAAAAACCCGGAGTTGGTAAAGGTTCAGTTCAAGCATCTTTTATCCCCTTGTTATTACTTAAACGCATAATACATATGCAAACTATTCATTTGTATTATACTGTATTCCATGTTATTGTAAAGTAGCCGGAGTAATAATATTTAAAACATTCGCTCGAAATAATTTTTGGAAAGCAGTGCATAATCATGAATGAAAAAACGCCTGCCGTCAACTTAACCTCGTATTCCCCCGGTTCCGGGTGAGCGTGCAAGATCGGTCCGGCGGATCTGGCGCGGGTGCTGTCCTGCCTGCCGCCGCTCAAGGACCCCCGGATCCTCGCCGGGCGCGAGGACAATGCCGCCGTTTACCGGTTACGGGAAGATCAGGCCGTTATTCAGACTGTGGACTACATTACACCAGTGGTGGATGATCCTTACCAGTTCGGCATGATTGCGGCCGCCAACGCCATGAGCGACATCTATGCCATGGGCGGGACACCGGTGATGGCTCTGAATTTGGTGGGGTTCCCCAATCAGAGCCTGCCGCTGTCCATCCTGGAAGACATTCTGCGGGGCGGGGCGGACAAGGCGGCCGAGGCCGGGGTATCCATCGCCGGCGGGCATTCCGTGACGGACCATGCTCCCAAGTACGGGATGGTGGTGACCGGCTTTGTGGATCCCCGGCGGATGGTTACCAAGAGAGGCGTCCGGGAAGGGGACGCGCTGATCCTGACCAAGCCCCTGGGCATCGGTGCGGTTACCACCGGCATCGATCGCCGCCTGGTAAACGGTGAACTGGTGGAAAAGGTAGTGCAGATCATGACCACCCTCAATCGCCGGGCGGCGGAAATAATGATGCAGGTGGGGGTCAACGCTTGCACCGACGTCACCGGCTTCGGGCTGCTGGGGCACCTGCGGGAAATCCTTACCGCCGGCAGGGTGGGGGCGCGGATTGCGGCTTTCCGTGTGCCGGTTATTCCCGAAGCTGTGGAGTTGATCCAGGCCGGGGCGGTGGCCGCCGGTACACATAACAACTACCGCTATTTACGGGATCTGGTGCGCTGGGACGACTCCCTGTCCCGGGAAATGAAGCTGCTCCTCTGCGATCCCCAAACCTCCGGCGGGCTTTTGATCACCGTTCCCCGGGAACGCAAGGAGCAGTTGCTGGCCGCCCTGCGGGAAGACCCAGAGGTGCCGGCCGTCGCCGAAATCGGGGAGGTGGTGAAGGGGCCGGGAGAGATTTATGTGGTGGGGTAAGCGGTTCCTGTTCTTTTACTGGTTGCTTGCCTCGTTAGCTAATGCTCGTGCTTATGATTGAGAGCATTTAACACGATCTTGACCGGTTACCCGGCAAAGGAAATTTCCATCGTCCTGTTTAATTAACCAACCGGGCGGTTTTGGGGGTTGATTCAAATGGAGGAATGCCTGTTCCTGATGTTGGAGGGAATAAACGGCGGGAAATTATTTATTGAGCAGACCCTGAATGACGTAACGGGGGTTAACTGTGTTTATGGCGGCGGGGAACAATTTTTCTATGTATTGTATGATCCTTCGCTCACTGATCAGGATGCTGTTATTGAAGCTCTGATCAGGGCGGGTCTGGAAATCAGGCAGTTTCACCATATCCCGGTGTGAAAACCGGGAAAAGAAAAGTATAGATCACATTTAACTGGTATCATTGCCATTTGGCGTGCTCAATGCGCTTAAAATAACAACAGGGGGTTTTATGTTCATGGTGACAATCAAAGTTTTTTCCAACCGTCCTTCCGGAAAGACCTGAACCCGGCTGATCAGCTTGGCCGGTGCGGTTAAGGATGCGTACGCGCCCGATGTGGATGTAGAGATTATTTACAAGGGGGACATGCCGGGCATGCCCGATCCGCCAAACCTGGCGGTGGAAGACCGGTTGCTTGGCAAGGAAATTACGGCGGAGAAACTGGAGGAAATTCTGATGGAATTGTTGCCGGACTAAGCTTGGGATTATAACGGTAACTACTATTGCTTATAACACCGGATCTGCGCGGTGTTATTTTTTTAATCGATGTTTTGAAAAAGTGTTTACAAACAAAGGGCAATATGCTATATTGTCCTTAGGTACCTATAGGTATAAAACATATAGGAGGCGTATGAAAAATGTGTTGCACTCCCAATCAAGGGAGCCATGGTCAGGGACAATGCCATGGCCACCAGGGGCACGGACACGCTCACCACAGTTGCGGTTGCCAAGGCAGTCACTTTCACCGGCACGTATTTACCAAACAAGAGGAACTGACCCGGTTGGAAAATTATTTACAAGAGTTGCAGGCGGAAGTTAAAGCAGTGGAAGAAAAAATAAAAGGGTTAAAGAATTAAATATACAGTGGCCTTGATTGCCAATGCAGTGCTGGATTTGGGGCATTCGGTAATCAAAGACTGGCAGGCAGCCCTGGTCGCCGCTGTTTCCCTGGTGGTGGCCTGGTTTAATCAGAATATATTCTTGATTATCCTGCTGGCTGTCGTACTGGGCATTATTTTATTCATGCCCTGGAAAGAAAAGCTACATAAAGAAACCGGTATGAGCAGGTCTGAAGGAAGCTTTCACTGGCGGGAAACGGCCATCGTGCTGGCGGTGGCTGCGGCCATAGCGGCGTTATCTGCCTTTCGCCCACTGCTGCTGAACCTTGAAGGAGTGTTCTTCCGCATCGGTTTTCTGGTTTTTGGCAACGGGTTTACCATGATCCCTTTGATTCAACAGGAAGTGGTGAACGTCCACCATTGGCTCAACCTGACCCAGTTTACCGCCGGTATCGCCCTGGGGCAGATCACTCCCGGCCCAATAGTGATCACGGCTACCTTTGTCGGTTATAAGGTGGCCGGTTTCCAGGGGGCGCTGGCAGCCACGGCGGGTATTTTTGCCCCCTGTTTCATCCTGGTAATGCTGGTTATGCCGGTATACGGGAAAGTCCGGGAGAACCGGTGGGTAAAAGCGGTTTTCCGGGGCGTGCTGGCTTCCTTTGCCGGTTTGATGACGGTTGTGGTGGTGGGTATGGGACGGCACAGCCTGACCGATCCGGTTACTGTCACCCTGGCCGCAGCCGCGCTGGCGACGTTGCGCTTTACAAAACTTGATGTCTTGTGGGTGGTGCTTGGGGGGACAGTTATTTATTTCTTGCTTGAAAAAATCTTATAAATCAAATGAAGTTGCAAACTCATCAACGGCATGTTTCTCCCGGCAAAATATGTTGCCAGTCCGGAAAATGTATGTTATTATAGTCACAAATCATATATGCAGCGTGATAATAGGTGAGGCGGGACGCTATGAGCGAATGTCAATATACTGCCATACCGGGGGAGCGGTTGGTTCAGCCGTATCTTCTCCTGCTGTTATGCCGGAAACCCGGTCACGGATATGAGTTGATTCAACGGTTAAGTAAAGCGGATTTTACCGGCGGGGAGGTGGATCCGGCCACGGTTTACAGGCACCTGCGCCGCATGGAGCAAGAGGGACTGGTCGGGTCCCGCTGGGAGGCCGGGCCGGCCGGCCCGGCCCGCCGGTTGTACGAAGTGAGCGCCCGGGGGAGGGAGTTGCTGGCGTCCTGGTCGGAAGCAATTGCCAGTCAAAAAGAAAAACTGGAAAATTTCCTGGCGGAATACCGGCAGATAAAACAGCTTTCCTGAGTGGTCTTATTTAAATAAAGTAATCACTTTTCGCGGGAGGTACGTGAACGATGTCACGAGCAACCGCTTCAAAAATCGGGTTACCGAAAAGGGGGATGCGCTATGTCCACGCAGGTGCGAAAAGAAAGCGTGCCGGTTGAAGCTCCGGCCGGACTCCGGGATATCGCCCGCACTTTTCTCGGTATTGGTCTGGCATCGTTTAGTCTGGCCGCTCTGGGCGAGGCCAAAAGATGGGTGACGGAAAAAAGAAAATGGTTTACCGACGAGGAATACATGCAGGGCCTCGGCCTGGCCCAGCTGCTGCCGGGGGCGCCCACGGTCAATCTCAGCGCCTATCTGGGCTATCGCCTGCGCGGCCTGCCCGGGGCGGCGGTAGCCACCGTTTCTTTTCTGCTTCCCTGCTTTGTGCTGATGTTGTTGCTCTCCCATTTGTACCTGCATTACGGCCGGGCGCCCCTGGTGGCTGGTCTTTTCCGCGGCCTGGGGGCGCTGGTGGTGGGCCTGGTCTTCAATACCGTCCTCAACCTCTGGAAATCAGGTGTGAAAACCGGATTTAACTGGCTGCTGGCGCTGGCCGGCTTTGCCATGGTATTCTGGTTCAAACTGGGCGTAATCAAAATTTTGCTTATTGCCGGTGCGGCCAGTCTGGTCCTGCTCCGGCTGTCCGGACGCTACCCCCGTTTGGCCCGGTGGGCCGGTGGCCGGAGCGCTGTCCGGGGAAAATGCAGCGGTTCCGGCCGACCGGCGGCGGGTGGAACCGGGGGCGGTGCGGATAAAGCGGGTAACCGGTCCGTTTCGCCTGCAAGGTGCAGCGATGCGTCCCCGGCAGAAACCAGTGATATGGCCCGTAACGGTTGTGCGCCGGATGATGTTTCCCCCCGGGCAAGGCCGGCCGGTGGAATTGAAGAGCTCCGGGCACAGAGCGCCGGACATGCGATCGCTGTTGCCACGGACCATAAAATATGGCGCGGTACGGTTATACTGGCCGTTTGGCTGGTGCTGATCCTGGCCGTTGATTTGCTGCTCATTCATCTCCGCACACCCCTGTGGCAGATGGGCACGCAGTTTTTGCGCATCGGCGCGGTGGTCTTCGGCAGTGGCTACGCCATGCTGCCCTTCATTCAGGACACCGTGGTCAACCAGTTTGCCTGGTTGACCAACCAGCAGTTTGCCGTTGCACTGGCCTTAAGCCTGATCACTCCCGGGCCGGTGACCATCATCGGCGCTTTTATCGGCTACAAGGTGGCTGGTTTCACCGGCGCGTTGACCGGTATGGTAAACATGTACCTGCCGGCCTGGGGCATGACCAACCTGGCGGCCGCACCTTATGCCCGGGCCGGCCGGGTGGATGCCGTCAAACAGGTGATTGGCGGCATCGTGGCTGCTTTTATCGGCACCCTCTGGGTGGTGGTGTTCAAACTGGCCGCGGATACACTGGTGGACGTTTCCGCCTGGGCCATGGCGCTGGCCGCCTTTGCCGTCCAGCGTTTCACCCGGGTGGATACCGTCTGGATCGTGCTTGCCGGTGCCCTGGTGTCCCTGGTGCTGTTCCGTTGAAACCTTGGCATCCCGAAATCCCCTGGTTACGGGCACCGTCTTGATACCGGCGCCTGCCGGATTTAATCCGGGTTTCCGGATCTGGAGAAATCACCGTACTGGCAACAGGTGCGGTGTTTTTTTACTGCCAGTTGCTGGTTAAATTGGAGTTTAAGCAGCTATTGCGGTATAATTATAACAAAGTATGATTACGGGGGGGATTGCCTTGTGCATGGATCACGGTTCCGGCCACCGGCACGGCGATTGCAAGTGCGCCGGCGCGCCGATGGAGCGGTTTGTTCAGCCCTGCCTGCTGCTTTTGTTACACCGTCAATCTACGCACGGCTATGATTTGATTCATAGCCTGGAGGAATTCGGCTTTACGGATAACGAGGCCGATCCGGGCACGGTCTACCGTAATTTGCGCCGTATGGAGGAAGAGGGCCTGGTTTCGTCACGCTGGGAAACCGGTGGCGGCGGTCCGGCGAAAAGATTGTACCGCTTGACGCCGGAAGGGGAGGAATTGTTGCATGCCTGGGCCGAAAGTGTGGAACATAATAAACAGAGGCTTGAAAATTTCTTGAGCCGTTACCGGCGGGAATTCAACACCGGAGGTTAGCCGTCCATACTGTTGATACGCCGCACTGGCGTAATTTTAAAAGGGTATTTTGATATAAAGGCAAGACAAAACCAAAATATGTCATGGAGGGATGTTTTTTTATGGCAAAAACCACTTTTACCGCTTCTGTCCGCTGGAGCGGCGAGGGCATGTACTGTCAGGGCCGGGCCAGGGGTTTTCAGGTGGCCGTTGATGAACCTCCGGAATTGGGCGGAAATGATAAAGCCATGAATCCGGTGGAATTGCTTCTTTGTTCCCTGGGTGGCTGTATGTCCGTTTGCGCCGCCGCCTTTGCCCCGGCCTGCCACGTGGAACTCAAGGATTTCCGGGTGGAGTTGGAAGGCGACCTGGATCCGGACGGGTTCTTGGGCAAAAAAAGCGATGTGCGCAAGGGTTATCAGCAGATCCGTTATCATATCCATATCGACTCTCCTTCGCCGGAACGGAATATAAAGCGTTTGCTGGAGTTGATTGAAGAGCGCTGTCCGGTGTCGGATACCTTGAAAGGCGTGGAAGTGGTGAAAAAGGTCACCGGTGAGTAGTTTTGCCGGCCTCCATCCGGTGAACAGGAGAAGCCCTTTGCGTGGAAGCTTCCCGGCTTGCTCCAGATCATTCCATCAGAAGTAAAAACGGCTGTTTTTCCCGTTCCGGGATGTGAAATAAGAAGGCGCCCAGTCTTCTTATTTTTTTGCGTAATAAGCAACATTGTAAGAATATAACTTTTTGCCGGCCGCCGGATCGGGGAAAAGTATCTATTGACAAAGCCGGCGGAAGTGGTAAAATTATTTTTCGTAATCAGAAATATTAATCCACTAAAGGAAAGAGGTTTGAAGCGTGTGAGTACCAGCATCGCATCAAGTGAGCGGGTCGGTCGGGTGGAGAAGCGGGTGGCGCCGGGATACAAGTGGATTGCTCTTTCCAATACCACTCTGGGTATCCTGATGGCTGCGCTCAACGGAAATATCATCATGATTTCCCTGCCGGCCATTTTCCGGGGAATTCAAATCAATCCCCTGGCCCCCGGCCAGTCCACCTACCTGCTCTGGCTGCTCATGGGGTATACGGTGGTCACGGCCACTCTTTTGGTTTCCTTCGGCCGCATTTCCGACATGTTCGGCCGGGTGCGCCTGTATAACCTTGGTTTTGCCATCTTCACCCTTGGTTCAATTTTGCTCTACCTCACCCCCGGTACGGGCAGCGCGGGTGCCGTTGAATTGATTGTCTTCCGCCTGGTCCAGGGCGTGGGAGCCGGTTTTCTTTTTTCCAACAGCACGGCCATACTGACCGATGCCTTTCCCCCCGCCGAGCGTGGTATGGCCATGGGGCTGAACCAGATTGCGGCCATCGGCGGTTCGTTGCTCGGTCTGGTTATCGGCGGTTTTCTGGCCGCCGTCCACTGGCGGCTGGTTTTTCTGGTCAGCGTGCCGGTGGGTTTGATTGGCACTGTCTGGGCTTATCTCAAGCTCAGGGAAACCGGTGTGATCAAAGGTAAGCAAAAGCTCGATTTGGCCGGCAACGCCACCTTTGGCGTGGGACTGACCATCCTGCTCTTGGCGTTGACATACGGCATCATGCCCTACGGACACTCAAAGATGGGCTGGGGCAACCCTCTGGTCATCGCCGGAATCATTTTAGGGCTGGTCTTGCTGGTCGCCTTTGTCTTCATCGAACTGCGGGTTGAACAGCCCATGTTCCGGCTGGATCTTTTCCGCATCCGCATGTTTATGGCCGGCAACCTGAGCGGCTTTTTGTCCTCCGTGGCCCGGGGCGGATTGCAGTTCATGCTTGTCATCTGGCTGCAAGGCATCTGGCTGCCCCTGCACGGCTACAGTTTTGCCGACACGCCGCTGTGGGCAGGCATTTACATGATGCCCATGATGGTCGGTTTCTTCATTATGGGACCTTTAAGCGGCTGGCTTTCGGACCGTTTCGGCGCGCGCGGGTTTGCCACCGGAGGCATGCTGCTGTCCGTGCTCGGTTTCCTTTTGCTCGTCACGCTGCCGGCGAATTTTGCTTACGCTCCCTTTTTGGTCATCCTGATCATTCTGGGCCTGGGCATGGGTATGTTTGCCGCTCCAAACACCACGGCGATCATGAATGCGGTGCCGCCGGAGCACCGGGGCGTATCTTCCGGTATGCGTTCCACGATTCAAAATTCCGGTATGCTCTTGAGCATGGCGCTGTTTTTCAGCATTGTCATTGCCGGTCTGGCCCACAACCTGCCGCCGGTGCTGTACCAAGGCCTGGTATCGGCCGGCATTCCAACCGCCTGGGCGGCAAAAGTGGCCGAATTGCCGCCCACCGGCGCGCTGTTTGCCGCTTTCCTGGGTTACAACCCGATGAGCAGCCTGATTCCGCCCGGGGTGCTGGCCCATTTGCCGGCGGCCAGCCGGGCCTATGTACTGGGCAAGGACTTTTTCCCGTTGACCATTGCACCGGCTTTTATGGCCAGCTTGCGCATCGCTTTTTACATTTCCGCCGCTATGTCCTTGATTGCCGCCATTGCTTCCTTTATGCGCGGCGAAAGGTATATTTACGAAAACAAGAGTTGATTTTATACCATCGGTTTTTCATTGAACCAGGGGTTCCCTCGCACCGGCGAAGAAAAACTCCTGGTTATTTTTTTTGTTAAAATATTTACCGTCAAACCTTTTGGGGGTATAATTAAAACCTGAAGGTGGTGTTTGAGGTGGATAATGAGGAAGCTGTCTTGACTGAAAGAATAGCCGACGCCCTCTGGCAGGTCTGGCGCGGCTGGCGTATGCTCTCTCATCCGGTGAAACAGGGCAAGATCACCCCCGAGCAGTACTGGATCCTGCATGTTTTGCACCGTTTCGGCCCGCAGCGCATAAAAGATCTGGCTGCACGCATGGGCACCGGCTCGAGTGCGGTGACCATCGCCATCAAACGGCTGGAGCGTGACGGTCTGGTTTGCCGGCAACGGGGCACGGCGGACGAGCGGGTGGTGACCGCCCGCTTGACCGATCAGGGACGAACGGTGTTTCAGGCCTGGCGGCGGGAAAGGCGCGTTGCGCTTTCCGCCCTTTTTGAACCGCTTGACGGGGATGAGAAGCGCCGGTTGTATGAGACGCTCTCGAAAGTACTGGACCGGCTGGAAGAAGGGGGGGTGCCGGTTGAAAGCCATTGTCAGGGTTGAGCAGCTGCAAAAATCTTTTGGCGGCCATGTGGCGGTGAACGGGGTCTCCTTCAGCATTGACGCCGGGGAGGTGTTCGGCCTGCTGGGGCCCAACGGGGCGGGCAAGACCACCATTGTGCGCATGCTGACCACCCTTTTACGTCCCGACGGCGGCCGGGCGCTCATCTGCGGTTACGACACGTGCCGGCAGGCGGGCCGGGTGCGCCAGTGCATCGGTTATGTGCCTCAGGCCTTGTCGGCCGACGGCACCCTGACCGGGTATGAAAATATGCTTATCTTTGCCAAACTATTGGGTTTGAAGGGAGTGGAAAGGGAAAGGCGCATCAATGACATGCTGCATTTTATGCAGCTGGATGACGCCGCCGGCCGGCTGGTACGCAATTATTCCGGCGGCATGGTGCGCCGGCTGGAGATCAGCCAGGCCGTGCTGCACTATCCCCGGGTGCTCTTCCTGGATGAGCCCACGGTGGGGCTGGATCCGGTGGCGCGCAAAGGTGTTTGGGAGAAGCTGGAGGAGTTGCGCCACACCTACCGGATGGCCATCCTGCTGACCACTCATTATATGGAGGAGGCCGACACGGTCTGCAACCGGGTCGGTATATTGAATCACGGTGAGATGGTGGCCACCGGCACGCCATTGGAGTTGAAGGAAAAAATGGGCGATCCCGCTGCTTCCATGGACGATGTGTTTACTCATTATACAGGCAATCAACTGGATACGGAAGGAGGGAGTTACCGTGAACTCAGGCAGGTGCGCCGTACCAGCCGGCGTCTCGGTTGAAGGGCCGGCTTCCGCGGCCGGCGGCGTAATACAGCGTACGCTGACGGATGTGCTGGCCATCGCGGAAATGGAAGTGCGCAAATTGCGCCATGATCCCACCGAGCTTTTAACCCGGGCGGTGCAGCCGGTGCTCTGGCTGCTCATTTTCGGTCAGGCTTTCAGCCGGGTGCGCGCCTTCGATACCGGCGGTGTGGCCTACCAGGCCTTTATGACCCCGGGCATTCTCTCCCAGTCGGTAATGTTTATCGCCATCTTTTTCGGCATCTCGATCATCTGGGAAAAAGACATGGGGGTTTTGCAAAAGTTCCTGGCCATGCCCATTCCCCGGGTGGCCCTGGTGCTGGGCAAGGCGCTGGCGGCCGGGGTGCGCGCGCTCAGTCAGGCGGCGATTGTTTTCCTGCTGGCCGCATTGATCGGCGTGCCCTTGCGCTGGCATCCGGTGGATTTGTTGTCGGCGGCCGGCGTAGCCATTCTGGGGGCGGTTACTTTTGCCACCCTGTCCATGATCATTGCCGCGCTGGTAAAAACACGCGAGCGTTTCATGGGCATCGGGCAGTTGCTCACCATGCCGCTGTTTTTTGCCTCCAACGCCCTGTATCCCGTTTCCATCATGCCCGACTGGCTGCGGGTGGTGGCTGCAGTGAACCCGCTCAGTTACATGGTGGACTTCCTGCGCGGCGCCCTGGTCACCGGCCAACTGGCCAACTGGCCGCTCGACGTGGGGGTGCTGCTGGCGGCCTGTGTGGCGTTTACCATTATTGCCACCTACCTCTACCCGCAGGTGGTGGCCTGATCTGTTTGTTGCGGCCGGTGATGGCCGGCTGTCGCCGGCCGCAAAAATTTTGCTGCCTCGGGTGGTGTACGCTTATCAAGTTAAGAATCTGTTAACCGGCTACTTTTTTATACAAAATCAGGATGAATCGTTTATAATGATGATGGTGCGGCCCAGGGATTCCGCACAGCGTTAAATGACTGTAGTTGACCGTTTTACAAGTAAAAGCGGGGAGAGGGAATATTTTGTGAAAAAATTGCTGGCCGAAAAAAAATTGATTGTTTCCGTGGTGCTGGTTTTGGCGCTGATTGTTCTGGTGGTCGTACTGCACGGCCGCAAGCCTTCAACTGCGGTTGCCCGGGGGCGGGGAATGCAGACCGTGCCGGTTCAGATCGTGACGGTCCGGTTGGGCGATTTGAGCAGCGTAAATACATTGACGGGAATGATCTCCGCCAATCTGGAAACCGCCGTGGGCGCGAAGGTGGCGGCCAGGGTGCAGACGGTATACGCGGATATGGGACAGGCCGTACATAGCGGAGAGGTGCTGGCTCAGCTCGATCCCAGCGATCTGGAAAAACAACTGGCCCAAACCCGGGCGCAGGTCCAGGTGGACCAGGCGCAATTACAAAGCGCACAGGATGGAACCGTCAATTCACTTGCCCAGGCCAAAGCGGCCCTGGATCAGGCCAGGGCCGGTTATGAACAGGCACGGGCGGATTACCAGCGATATGAAACATTATACAACAGCGGAGCGGCCACCAAACAGCAGTTGGAGCAGTCCCGCCTGAAAATGGACGACGGCCTGTCGCAATTGCAGGCGGCGGAAAAAGCCTATAACCTGGCTCAGAGCGGGGACAGTGTGGCGGTGGCCCGGGCCATGCTGGACAAGGATCAGGCGGCGGTAGCCATTATCCAGCAGCAGTTGAGCGAGTTGACCATTACTTCGCCGGTGGACGGGGTGGTGGCCAGCAAAAACATTGAAACGGGGGAAATGGTTTCTCCCCAGACGGCTTTGTTCAATATTGCCCAACTCGATCCGCTGCAGGTGACAGTAAATGTTTCCGATCAGGTCATTGCGGGCATTCATCCCGGAACGGAGGCGCAAATCAGCGTGCCGGAACTGGGATCGAAAACATTTGCGGGCAAAGTGCTCAGGGTAAGTCCGGTGCTGGATCAAGCAAGCCACGCCTATCCGGTGAAGATTCAGATCGCCAACCCCGGCCGGAACATGCGGCCCGGCATGACGGCTTCAGTGGTATTTACCGGGTTGAACACCCGGCCGGGTATTGTCGTTCCGGTGCAGGCGGTGGTGGAAACTCCCCAGGGGAGTGAAGTTTTCACGGTGGATAATGGTGTGGCGCACATGCACATGGTGCAGTTGGGGGCGGTGTCCAGCGACAAGGCGGTGGTGTTAAGCGGCCTCAAGCCTGGTGAACAGTTGGTGATTAACGGGCAGAACCTGCTTTCCGACGGCACCAAAGTGACAGTGGTGCAAAGCGCGGATCAGGCCGGGACCAAGGGAATAATCGGCCGCCTCAAACAGGGGGCGGGAAAATGAAAATAGCCGATCTTTCCGTCGACCGCCCCGTGCTCATCTCCATGATCATGGTGGCGCTGATCCTCCTCGGTTTGGTGGCGCTGCCCCTTCTGCCGGTGGATCTCTATCCCAGCCTGGACATTCCGGTGGCTATGGTCTCCACTTCCTGGAGTGGATCAACTCCTTCAGTAGTGGAGGAACAGGTGACCAAACCGGTGGAAGCGGTGATGAGCACCGTATCCAATGTCAATGAAGTGGATTCCATTTCCCGCAACGGCCAGTCAATGGTTATCGTACGCTTTAATTATGGTACCAATATGGATCAGGCCGTGGCCGACATGCGGGACAAGATCAACCAGGTGTCCGGCCGGCTGCCCTCGGACGCCGGGGCGCCGATGATCATGCGCATAGACCCGAACAGCATGCCGATCATGACCCTGGCCCTGGCCGGAAAGGACGCCAGTGTGGAGCAGCTGAAGCAGTTGGCCGACGATGTGGTGACGCCGCGCCTGCAGCAGGTGGGCGGCGTGTCGGCGGTCAATGTGAACGGCGGCAAAACGCGGCAGATCCAGGTGCTGGTGGACCCGTCCCGGTTGCAGAATTACGGTCTGTCCATCACCCAGGTCATCCAGGCGCTGCAAAGCGATAACATGCAGGGGGACGCCGGCCTGGTGAACAAGGGCAACCAGGAGATCGACCTGCATGTGAACGGCCAGTTCATCACTCCCGGTGATGTGCTCAATGTGCCGGTGCGCCTGCCCTCCGGCGGCACGATTAAGATTTCCGATCTGGCGCAGGTGAATGACGCCTATGCGGATGTGACAGAACTGGCCCGGGTGAACGGCCTGCCCTGTGTGAGCCTGGACGTGATGAAAATGTCCGGCGGCAATACGGTGCAGGTTTCCGGCAATGTACAGAAAGTTATCCCGGACATCAACCGGGTGCTGCCGCCGGGTGTCAAGCTGACTGTGATCAGCGACCAGGCCAAATACATCCGGCAGTCCATCGATACGGTGATCAACCACACCCTGCTCGGCGGCCTGTTCGCCCTGGTAGTGCTCTGGCTGTTCCTGCGGCGGGTGCGCACCACGGCGGTAATCGCCATTGTGATTCCCATTGCCATGATTTCCACTTTCGCCGCCCTGTACTTCGCCGGCCAGACCATCAATACCATTTCTCTGGGCGGCCTGGCCCTGGGCATGGGCTCCCTGGTGGACTTCGCCGTGGTGGTGATCGAAAGCATCTTCCGTTACCGCGAGTCCGGCTGCGGCGCGGAAGAGGCCGCCAAACAGGGTACGGCCGAGGTGGGCACGGCGGTCATGGCCAGCGCCTTGTCCCAGATCAGTGTTTTTGCCCCCATTGTATTTGTGCAGGGATTTGCTTCCCAGATTTTCATGCCCATGGCCCTGGCGGTGGTCTTTTCCCACCTGGCCGCGCTGGTCGGGGCGCTCACCCTGGTGCCCATGCTGGCGGCCAAACTGATGCGGGGCAAGTCCTTCAGTGTTGATCTGACCGGTGGCAGCCGTTGGAACCCGTCAGCCGTCTTTACGCGCGGGGTGGAAAAGTTAAAATCGCATTATGAAAGGTTCTTGCGCTGGGCGCTCAGTCACCGGAAAACCGTTCTGGCGGCCACCGTCCTGATGCTGGCGGGCAGTCTGGCCCTGATTCCCGTGGTCGGATTCGAGCTGATGCCCAACCAGGATCAGGGGCAGTACTCGGTTGGTATCAGTATGGCCCAGGGTACCAAACTGGCCGTGACCAACCAGGTGGCCGGGCAAATTGAACAGCTGATCCGCCATATGCCGGAAACGGATACGGTTTACACCGTGGTGGGCAGTCCGGGGGGAAACTTTATCTCTTCCCAGTCGGCCACCAACACGGCCAGCATCAATGTCACCCTCAAGCCGCTGTCCGAGCGCAAACGCAGCGTTTTCCAAATCATTGAGGAGTTGCGCAATAAAACGGCCTTGATCCCGGGGGCGCAAATCAACATTCAGGCCGCCCAGCAGGGCTTCGGCCGTTCGGGCGCGGCCATCCAGGTAGTTCTTCAGGGCAGTGATTTAAATGTGCTGCGGGAACTGGGCGACCTGGTGGCCGGGCAGATTGAACAGGTGCCGGGTACTCGCAGCGTGTTGAATACAATGGATAAAACCAACCCCGAATATGATGTGACCATCGACCGGGTGCGGGCCGCCCAGTACGGCATTACGGTGCAGCAGATATTAAACACCTTACGTGCCGACTATAACGGAACTAAGGCGACCAGTTACAACGCCGGTTCCACTTCGGTGGACGTGGTGGTCAAACTGCCGGAGGATTACACCCGCAATTACAGCCACCTCAACGACATTACCGTGGTCAGTCCCAGCGGGGCGCAGGTGCCTATTACCGCGCTGGCCACAGTCAAGCCGGCGGCCGGCCCGGCGGTGATCCGGCGGCAGAACCAGATGCGTCAGGTGACCGTGCAGGCCGACGTTTTCGGCCGCAGCGTGGGCCAGGTACAGCGTGACATCCAGACCCGCCTGGATCAGCTGAACCTCCCCGCCGGTTACAGCTGGCAGTTCGGCGGCCAGGCCAAGGATATGGCTTCGTCCTTCAAATCCCTGGGGTTGGCCATGCCGCTGGCTATTGTTCTGATGTACATGGTCATGGCCGGGCAGTTCGAGTCCCTGTTCAGCCCCTTCATCATCATGTTCTCACTGCCACCCACTTTTGTCGGTGTTATGCTGGGACTTTTGATCATGCACCACGCGGTCAGCGTAAATGCACTGATCGGTGTGATCATGCTCATCGGTATTGTGGTAAACAATGCCATTGTGCTGGTGGACTACACCAACCAGTTGCGCCGGAAGGGCCTTTCCGCCCGGGAGGCGCTCTGTCAGGCCGGGCCGGTGCGCCTGCGGCCGATTCTGATGACCACCTGCACCACGGTGCTGGCCATGTTTCCCCTGATGCTGGGTTACGGTGAAGGGGCGGAAGCGCAGGCGCCGATGGGTACCGTGGTGGTGTTCGGTCTTACTGTTTCCACGCTGGTCACCCTGGTACTGGTGCCGGTGATGTACACGGTAATCGGCGACCTGGGGGTGCGGTGGCGTGATTTCTGGCGTAAACGGCAGGAAACCGGCCGGATGGCCGGCTGAGCAAAGGGAGCGCCCGGATTGTTCCGGGCGCTCCTTTTATGCTCGGGGTAATGTAAAAGGATGCACTATTAAGTATCTAAGATACGGCTTGACTTGTGAAAAAGACGTCTTTGTATATGGACCGGGATACCCGTTGGTATGAAATTTTGCCCGGTATAATCAAGCATCTCTGGTTTTCAAGAAAAATACCACCGGAATGGAAACAACCGTAATTCCGACGCTGATTAAAAAACAGTCGTCCACTGCCCTGGTCATGGCCTGTTGTTTTACCAGCAGTGCAATTATAGTCAGTGCGGCGGCGCGGGCACCGGCAATCGCCCCGGTTGGGTGGCTTTGCATCACGGCTTGCAGTTTGGCGATCACATTCGCCGTCAGCGGTTTGAGCCAGGTAACACCCCATGATATTGTGTCATAGTGATATGTATCCCGTGTGTTTAACAGATAAGTGTAAAAGGCCACTCCAACAGCGCCGGCGATTTGTCTGACCAGACTGTTCAGGGCGGTGGCCCGGTTGATCAGTGAACGGGGAACCGTATTCAATCCGGCGGCCGTGACGGGCAACATGAAAATGCCCATGCTCAGGGAACGGATCGCAAGCAAAAACTGCAAATGATGATAAGAAGTATTGAGATTGACTTTGGACAGCTGATAAGTGGCCAGGGCCAGAAAGGGCATCCCGGTCAGGCAGAGCGGGATGGCGCCGAAACGGTCAAAGAGGCGTCCGGAAAAGGGGGTGATCACGCCCATGGCCAGAGCGGCCGGAATCATGAGAATACCGGCTTTAAAAGGCGAATAGCCAAGCAAATTCTGTACGAAAATGGGGGTTAAGTATACGCTCGCATACATGGCAACTGTAACCAGAACGGTGCTGATTATGCTGGCAGTAAATATTTTGTTTCTAAAAAGCGACAAATCAAGTAACGGTTCGGATCTGGTGGATTCCCACAGCGCGAAAAGCAGCAGGGCAAAAAAACCCGTCACCAAAAGCATCACGATGTAATAGGATCCCCAGCCTTTATCCTGCCCCTGGCTGAGGCCCAGCAACAAGGTGAAACTTCCCGCCGCCGCCAGGAGAAAGCCCGCCACATCAAGCTTCAAATTCCCCGCTGCCCTGGTTTTGGGTAGGAGGAGCAGGGCCATGAGAATGGATAGCAGACCAAGGGGGATGTTGAGCAAAAAGATAATATGCCAATCGTAACGGTCGATAAGAAACCCCCCCAGAGCGGGACCGAAGGCGGGCGCCATGGCCATGGCGATACCCCTTATTCCCAGGGCGGTACCGATTTTTTCCCGCGGTACAAGCAGATAAACAAAGGCAGTGGTAACTGGCATGATGGCGCCGCCGCCAACGGCCTGGATCACCCGTCCGGCGATTAAAACTTTCTCGTTTGGTGATAAACTGCAGATGGTGGAGCCGGCGGTGAAAACCAAAAGGCTGAGAATATAGAGATTTTTTAAGCCCACCCGGTCGCCCAGAAAACCCGTAATTGGAATCATCACGCCGGCCGCCAGCAGATAGGCGGTCAGCACCCATTGGATGGTATCGGTGCCAACGCCGAAAATAGCCATCATTTTGGGGATGGCCACACTGACAATGGAAGAGCTCAGGAAGGCCATAAACGCACCGATCAATAAAGCCAGTAAATTGGCCCAGGGCATTGCCGTCGGTTGGTTCTGCCCGGTTCCGGTTTCTGCTGTCATAAATCAAAACCCTCCATCCCAATGGGTTCACATATAATAATGGCCGCTAAAAAATACAGTGGCCATTAATCCGAAACGGTTTCCCGCCTGGAAGCGGAATAAAAGAATATTACGGAAACCAGGATGAACAGGGATGCCGCGGCGTATAGCGCCGTTTTAAATCCGGCCGCCGCACCGATTAATCCCAGTACAAACGGCCCCAGGACAAAACCGGTGTCGGACACCGTACGATAAACGCCTACCGCCATGGAATAAAGCCCCCTGGGGGTGATATCCATCAAAAAAATATTCCTGGCCGGACCGCCGAATCCGGAACAAAATCCCCAGAGCAAAGAGGCCAGTACAAAAAGTGCCAGGCTGTTGCTTAAAGCGTAAAAAGCAAGGGCCGCTGCGGATAAAAAGCCGCTGATGTAAACCACCGGCCGGGCGCCGATGCGATCGGGCAGATTGCCGAGGAAAAACAGGGTCAATAAATTGATCCCCGTAGCGAGAGTCAGGGAAAGTCCGATCACCGAGGCGGAAAGCCCCAGTGTCTGCTGGCCGAGCATGGGAATAATCAGACGCCGGCTGGCCACCCGGCCAAAGAAAAAGGTAAAGGCCATGGCGCTGATTAAAATAAACCCGGCTGTGTGCAGAAAGCGGGCCAATTCGCGTTTTTCCCCCTCTTGTCCGGGTTTGTGCCCTCTGTTTGACATTCCGCCGGCATCGCGTATGCTTACGGAAGCCCAGATAAACGAGGCAAAGGCCAGGATGGCGTAGATGACATAAACGGCCCGGAAGCTCAAAATATCGGCCAGCACACCGCCCAGCAGCGGTCCGATTCCATTCCCGCCCCGGCGGACGGACTGATACAGGCTCATAATCCGGCCGCGGTTGGGTTTGTTGGCTACCAAATCGGCCAGGGTGATCATGGTAATGGTGTTGACCAGCGCCGCCCCGGCCCCCTCAAGCAGGCGCGCCGGAATCAAAAGCCAGTAACTGTGCGTTGCCGCGGAAATGATGGCGGCGGCAAGGATCAGTAATGGTGAGGCGCACAGCAGCTTGCGCCGGCTGATCTTGTTGGCCAGATAGCCCGCCGGCAAATCAGTCAGCATACGGCTTATTCCAATGGTTCCGACGATGGTGCCGGTAAGGGCGATACCCGCTCCCAGGGAATGGGCATAAAGCGGTAACACGGGCATGGTTAATCCGGACCCCAGATCGATGAGCAGGAGTTCCAGAAGCACGGCGATTAAGGCTGAATACTGGCGGAGATTTGTTCTCTTGGATAACAGCATGTGGATCATCCTTATGATTGCTTGCTGACACGCCGCCCCGGTTCCTTCAAGCAGGCGCGCCGGAATCAATAGTCAGTAAACTGTGTTATATTAAAAATAAGTTAACAATAAATAATTTAGCACAGTAAAACTAGATTGGCAAGCAAGTTTTTTGGTAAACGAAATGTCCGTCCCGACCGGCGGAAAAAACGCCCGGCGGCAAGCGGCTGTGCTATGCCTTGAAACGCCTGCACGCAACGGGCCGAAAGAATCAATCAGTCTGCGTACCGGCGTTTGAGGCCGGCCGGGGCCAATGTGCGGAGGTTTAAGCACCGGCCAGTGCTTTTTCCGCTTTGGCCCGCAGTTCTTCCGGAAGGGCGGATAGCATCAGACTGATAATGAAGGACAATCTCTCCCCGGTTTTTCCCTCAAACCGGAAAGTGAGAATGGGTTCGGTAACCGAGGGACGGATCATGCCCCAGCAGTCCGGAAATTCCACCCGCACACCATCAAGGGTGGATACGGGAAACCGGGACAGCTTTTTTAACACTCCGTCCATTATTTCACCGGGATCACCGGCAAAAGGCAGGCGGATGTCCGGTGTGATCCGGTAATGCGGCAGTTCATCGTTCAATCTGGAAAGGGTGGTCCCGCTTTCCGCGAGCAGTTCGGACAGGACCAGGGAAGAAAAAAGGCCGTCGTCGAAACCCGGCTCGCGCCAGAAAAAGTGGCCACTCAACTCCCCGGCCAAAATGGCGTGACTGGATAAAAACCTGCTCTGGACGAAAGTATGCCCCGATCTGGCCATCAGCGGCGTGCCGCCATGACGGGAGATTTCTTCCGGCACAATCAGCGAGCATTTGGAGTCGTAAACGATGGCGCCTTTTCCACGGGACAGCAGATGACGGGCCAGCATGGCCAGCAGGCGGTCATTGGCAACCACGCCGCCGCTTTCATCCACCAGGGCCACCCGGTCACCGTCCCCGTCATAAGCGATACCCGCCGCGGCATCCTCCGCCACCACCCGGCGGCGCAAGTCCCGTAAATTTTCGGGCAGTGCCGGGTTGGGCGGCCGGTTGGGAAACCGCCCGTCGGGTGTGCAGTAAAGTTCCGTCACCTGGTAGCCGAGGGAGCGGAAAACATGCGGTGCGATCAGGGAGCAGGCTCCGTTGCCGCAGTCCAGCACCACCTTCAACCTTCCCGGTTTGAAATGTCCGGTCAAATAATTGCGGTAGCGGGACAACCATGTTTCATCCCGCCGGTAGCTGCCCCGGCCGGTGACAAAATCACGGCCGGTAATGATTTGCTCCAAAAGAGTCAGTTCTGCCGGTTGCACCGGCCGGCCGGCAAAAACAATCTTGAAACCGTTGTATTCCGGCGGATTGTGGGAAGCGGTGACCATTATTCCGGCGGCGGTCCCGGCGTGGCGGACAGCGAAGTTGAACGCCGGCGTGGTTAAAATGCCGGCGTCAATCACCCGGCAGCCGGCAGCGGTCAGTCCGTTGCACAGGGCCGCTTTTAAGGCGGGGGTGCTCAAGCGGACATCACCGGCCACCAGCACTGTTTGTGCGTGAATATAACTGCCGGCGGCCAGTCCCAGATTACGGGCGTCCCGCTCCGTCAGCTCCCGGTTGTAAACGCCCCGGATGTCACAGGGCTTAAAAATGCCCATTTCAATCCTCCACCGGTTTTCCGCGCACCAGCTCTTCCACCCGGGCGGCCGCTCCTGCCGCGCCGCCGTATCTTTGTCCCAGCTTTTGCAAAGCTTGCGCGCCGGACCGGTAGTTCCGTCCGGTTAAAAGCTTTTTTACCGCTTCCGCCAGCACGAACGGGGTGAGGCTGTTTTTGTCCAGCACGATCCCGGCCCCGTGTCCGGCCAGTACCGCCCCGTTATCTTCCTGTTCAGCCATGGAGGGGATCACCACCGCCGGGCGGCCGCAGGCGATGCAGTTCATCAGGGTGGAGGAGCCGCCGTGAAAAACAACCGCGTCGCTGGCCTTGATCAGCTCCATGCCCGGTACGAATTGGTGCATGGATACGTTTGGCGGTGGATTGAAGCCGGCCGCCCGGTCCGGGTCAAGGGCCAGGCCGGTGGACACCACGCCGTTTGTTTCCGGTTGTTCGCGGAACATGTCCAGGACCAGGGAAAGAAACTCTTCCCCGAGCAGGGGCGAGCCACCGCCAATGGTTACATAGACCAGCGGTTTATCCGCGCAGCCGGCGTGGCGCTTCTTCAACTCTTCCTGTCCGGGCAGGCTTTCCGGTTTATCCACCGGCAGCGGACCGGTAAAATGCAGCTTGTTTTTCAAAGCCGCGCCCCATTCATCAAAAGCAGGCGTAAGCGCCTGTTCGCCCAACTCCGGCATCCCTTCCATGAGGAGCAGTCCGGCTGCTTCCAACACCTCGTAAATATTTCTCCTGCTTGCTTCCTGATTGGACAGGCGCCTGGTAAAAAGAGCAATGGTTTTGGGGCCGTGCGGCTGTAAAAAGATCAACACCGATGGAATACCGGCCGCTTTGGCGGTTAGCGGTCCGGTTAAATTGCCGCAGAGCATTACATCCGGCTTCTCCGTTTCAATTGCTTTTTTTTCCGCTGCCGCCATTTGCCGCATAATTTCTTTTATTTTAACCGTTATTTCTTCCTGTTGTTGTTCACCGGCTTTAAATAACAAACCGGCGGGAAAATCCATTTTGGGCATGGGGGGCAGCTCAAGCAACCTGAGACCGTAGCCTTCAATCACCGGGATCAGCTTTTCACCGGCCAGAAATGCAACTTCATGTCCCCGGCGTTGAAGTTCTTTTGCCACCGCCACTACGCGCATGGTTTGTCCCAGTACCGTGCCCGTGCCCATCTGACTGGCGCACAAAACTTTCACTGTCGCATCCTCCCTTGAATTCGTGAACGATCAGTTGCTTTCTGGACAGGAAATCGTCCAGCAGCGCATGCAGATAATCCCTGTAATGATGGTAAATGATGCCGTTTATTTCCGGGTGGGAGGGGAAAGCGTTCACTTCCCGGAAAGTGGCTTTCAATGAACCGAGAGTGTTTCCCAGGATCACGGCGATTAACGGATAACGTCCGTGTTTGACATAAGAATAAACAAATCCGGCCGAGGCCGCGTCACCGCACCCGGTGGTGTCCACCACCGGGCCGAGGCCGGTTATGGTGGGTACAAAAGTCCAGTAAATGCGTCCTTCCCGCCTCCAGGAAACGATCGACGACTGATCACCAAAGGTTATCCAGCAAACATCAAGACCGTTTTTGATCAGCCCGGCGGCGAAAAAGACGAATTCCTGCTGTCCGTGCAGCGGCCGGGCGGCCACCCAGGCAGCCTCTTTTTCGTTCATTTTCAGCACATTGATGCATTTAATCCATTCCTGTGCATTGGACCATATTTTGTTAAACCGCCGCCCGCTGTCGTCCACTCCGGTGACCAGACCGTGGACGTCAAGAAAAATGGTGGCCTGTGAAGAACTGCGCAGGCTTTGCACGCCCCTTAACGGTATATCTGTTTCATTCAGAGGCATCAACAGTACGGCCCGGCATTCCGCCAGCAGAGCCATTTCGGCCGCCGTCAGCGGGGGCATTATATTCAGCTGGCGTCCCCGGCGCTCAAATTGATTGACGTAGGTCAATTCAATCCGTGCCGTTCCTTCCGGGACAGCGGTCAGTCCGGACAAATCTATATTGGGGTGGGCCAGCAGGGAGGACGTTGTTTCAAGATCCGCCGGGGACAGGTGGGAAAGGCAGAGCACCTGATCCTGACTTCCCTCGAGAAGTTTGGCCAGGGCATAAGTAGTATATGCCGCCGCCCCGTATTTTTCCATTTGTTCGCCTGTAGTCAGCAAAACCCGATCCCTGGCGATTGGTCCGGCAATACCAAATCTCATTGATTTTTCTCTCCCTGGCCCCAGGCCAGAATCTGTGCCAATTCGGCCGGGGGAAGATTGATCAGTCCCTCGTAATCGCTGATCCGCCCCACGTCCCACCAGGGATAATCACGGACAAAGCCGTATAAGGGGACCCCTTTTGTGATCAGACGGGGAAAGACATCGCCGGGAAGGTCGACTTCGTTTTTCCCGGGCGCGAGTTTTTCAATGTAAGGGAAAATCCGGCCGTCCAGCACATAAGTGCCCGTACTTACGGGCCGGCCCAGGTTTTCTTTTTCGAAAAACTTTTTCACCCGGCTGTCCGGGCCGAGCTCAGCCGTACCCACTTCCAGGCGGTAGCGCGTGGAAAAGGCTATGGTTGCCGGACCGCCGTGCTCACGGTGGAAATCCAGCATCTCCCGGTAATCCAGGTGGCTGACGGTGTCTGCGGGGACCACCAGGAACGGTTCTTTTCCGGCCGGCAGCAGGTTTTGGGCCCGCCAGATTTCACCGGCCTTGCCTGCCGGCGCTGCGCCCCGGCTGTAATTTATGGTTACATTCCACCTGTCGCCCCGGACGAAATATGTCTCAATTTGTTCTGCCAGGTGGCTGACCGCCACCACGAATTCCCTGATCCCATATCCGCTCAGGGTGAGCATGATCCATTCCATCAGTGGTTTGCCGTGCAAGGGCAGCATCGGTTTGGCTATATACTCGGTCAAGGGGTGCAGGCGGGTGCCCCTGCCTGCTGCCAGTATGAGTGCCTTCAACAGCCGCCACCTCCGTAGCCAGTTTCACAACAGCATTATTTTGTCTCCGGATAGAAAAATAAAACGGTCTCGCCGGTGGTTTTAGGGATGGAATTGTGTTTATGGGGAGCATGGTAACCGGCGGAAGCGGTTGTTATTCAAAAAAGTTTTTGTTTCTGGATGTTCCGGACGAGCGGGGACGGGTTTTGGACGGGAGTGGAAAAATAGTACGCGGCAGGAGCGGGGGCCGGTAAAAAATCTGGTTGACCAGTTAATTGGACTTGTCAAGGTGTGGATTTCATGATATAGTCTTTAGTGATAGTCCTCACCATCACAAGTTCTAAAATTTGTATACCTCAAAAAGCAGGAGATTAAAAATTGATGTCGAAACCGTATATGTGCATGTGGTAGCAATCACCTGCTTGCATTTACCAAAACCACTTAATTTGATTATAATTTTTTTCACCTCAGATTTATATCAGCCAGCAGACACTTTTTGTTTTTTCATGCTTTTAAACTTCAGCCCGGGCCGCCAGATGAAACCGTTAAAGAAAGATTAAAGAATTGCGGCGGTCCGGCAGGGTTATTTCTTATGATTACAGGGAGGTGGTTTGTTCACAGGGAGAAGGAGAATGTCAATGGCCACGGAGTTTGTTAGATCCTAATCAAACCTATTTAGGAGGTTGAGTTATGCCCA
>NZ_LYVF01000173.1 GCF_001655685.1 Desulfotomaculum copahuensis | reverse complement strand
AATCCGGCGGGCCAATCCCCAGTTGTAGGCAAACCGGGCGGTTCCGGCATGTTTGGCCAGGAGGATGCGCTGGGCTACATTCGGTTTTAACTCGTAGCGATAGGCCCGGTTAATCTTCACGCGCCATCGCCTCCAATGCCTTTTTGGCCTTGTTTTTGGCGGACCTGCGGCCATACAGCCGGGTGCAAAATGAGGTGAGCACTTCTATCATGTCCTGCACCAGGTCGTCCTTCATTTCGGTTTGGTCCATGACAACAACCCGCCTCCCCTGGGCCGCAAGGGATGATTCCACATATTCAAAGCCAAATCGCATCAGACGGTCACGGTGTTCCACTACGATCACTCGAACCTTTGGATCTGCCAGCAATTTCATTAACTTCGGGCGGTGTCCATTTAAGCCGGAGCCGATCTCCATAACGGCTTTTCCGACTTCCCACCCTTGTTCGTTGGCATAGGTCAGCAGGCGGGAAATTTGACCGTCCAGGTCGCTTTTCTGGTCTGCGCTGGATACTCTCGCATACAGCGCAACTTTCCCTGGTGGTTCGCCCCTTTCTTTGACCAGAATCGTCCCGGTCGGCGTTTGCTCGGCTGGAACGGGCAATTTCCCGGCCTTGAACCATTTCCAGGCGGTTCTATATGTGATTCCGTTTATCTTCGCCCATTCACTTAGCTTCATAGAAATATTATATCATAAGGGGTCATATATTTCTATGGTTTCTTTAGCTGTTTAGAACCCCATGATGTAAGAAAGAACCCCGGAATACATCAGCCGGTCGGGGCGGATGGAAGCTTCCCGGCCGGATCAGCCCGTTCAACAACAGGGATTTATTCTTCCGCCCCTTCCCGCTCCAGGCCGTAGGCCTCCATCTTGTACTGCAACGCCCGGCGGCTGATATCCAAAAGCCGTGCCGTGCGGGACTTGTTTCCTCCGGTGCGCCGCAGCGCTTCGCCAATCAGGCTGCGCTCCACCTGCTGCACGGCTTCCCGCAGGGTGGGCAGGCGCCCGCGGCCAAAGGCGCCCTCATACGGTTCTTCCCCGTCCCGTCCCGCCCCGCTTCCCGGCGGCGCTTGATCGCCCGCCGCTTTTCCGGGAGCGTGAAACACCGCCGTACCGCCGCTCCATGCACTTCCGGCAGGCGTTTGGTTTCCCGCCGCCCTTTCCGGCGGATCTGTTCCGGCCTCCCGCCCGGTTGCGGCCGGCAGGCCTTCCGCCAGGTGCTCGGGGCGGATGACCGGACCGGCAGTCATAATCACCGCCCGCTCGATCACATTTTCCAGTTCGCGCACATTGCCTGGCCAGTGGTGGCTTTCCAGCCGGGCCACAGCCTCCGGGGAAAGCAGCAGCGGGCATTTGTCCAGCCGGCGGCAATACTTTTGCACAAAAAATTCGGCCAGTAAAGGAATGTCCCCGGTACGTTCCCGCAACGGCGGCAGAGTGATATTGACCACGTTTAAACGGTAAAAAAGATCCTCCCGGAATTCACCGCGGGCCACCATCCCGGACAGGTTCCGGTTAGTCGCAGCCACCAACCGGATATCCACCGGCCTGGCCTTCAGCCCGCCCAGGCGCTCGATTTCCCTTTCCTGCAGCACCCGCAGCAGCTTGGCCTGCAGTGCCGGCGTCATCTCGCCGATTTCATCCAGAAAAACCGTACCCCCGTCGGCCAGTTCCAGCTTGCCCGGCTTGGGCCGGCCCGCCCCGGTGAAGGCGCCTTTTTCATAACCGAACAATTCGCTCTCCAGCAGTCCTTCCGGCAGGGCGGCGCAGTTCACCTTGATCAGCGGCTTCGGCCGGCGCGGGCTGTAATGATGGATCAGCCCGGCCACAATTTCCTTGCCCGTGCCGCTTTCCCCCTGGATGAGCACGGAGGCGTCGGTGGGCGCCACCCGGCCGAGCATTTTGAATATCTTCTGCACCGCGGTGCTTTGCCCGATAAACTGCTCCTCCGGCGACCCGCCGTTTTGCCTTTTCAACTGCGCCAGTTCCTGCCGCAACCGCTTTACTTCCAGCGCCCGTTCCACCACGACACCGCCACCCGGCCGTCCGCCATGGCCGTTTCCACCGCCAGCCGGCCGCCGCCGGACATGACCTGCACGGCGTTGAGGGCCAGGTTTAAAAAGACCTGTTTGATCTGCTGGCTGTCCACCGGCACCGCAGGCAGACCGGCGGCCGGCGCAAACTCCACCGCCACCTGCCGTTTTTCGGCCTGCCCCTTGATCAGCAGCAGCACCTCGTCCACCAGCTGGTTGATATCCGCCGCCAGCAGGAAATTCTCCCGCGGCCGGGCGAAGTCCAGCATCTGCTGAATGATCCGGTCCACCCGCAGCACTTCCGTGGTGATGATGTCCGCATGTTGATGCAACTCGCCCCCCGGGGGCAGGACACGGGCCAGATACTGGGCGAAACCGCTGATCGCCGTCAGGGGGTTGCGGATTTCATGGGCCATGCCGGCGGCCAGTTCACCCACCGCGGCCAGACGCTCCACCCGGCGCACCTGTTCTTCCAATTCCTCGCGCCGGTCCACCATATCGTTGATGGCAGCTGCTATTTCCCCCATCTCGCCGGGCAGGGGGCGCAACCGCAGTCCCGGACCGTGCTTCAGTCGTTCCAGTCCATCCTTGATCGCCTCCACCCGGCAGGCCACCCGGTTGGACAACAGCGCCGACCCGGCCAGGGCCATGAGCAAGGCCAGCAAGAGCACAGCATAGAAGGGCCGCAGCATGTTCACCACCTGATCGTGCACGGCGGAAGTGAAAACATTCGCCCAGATATAGCCGATCACCCGGCCGTGCCGCCGGATCGGGATCATGGCATTGACAATGTCGCCCCGCACCAGGTTGCCGATCTGCACCTGCGGCCGGCCGTCGGCCATCACCTGCCGTCCCCGGTGGTCTTTGCCGATGGACAGGCCCACTTTGTCCTGGTACTGGCTGCTCGGACCGTAAGTGATAATTGCATCCAGATCCCGGGAGTAGTAACCCACCCCCACCCCCGGATAGGCGGCGGCCACCCGGTCGGTGACGTCCCGCAGGGCGCGGTTCAAGGCCCGGATTTTTGTTTCCCGGTTGGCGCCGGTCAATCCCTCTGCCGCCAGGATATCGTTAAAACTGCCCGGCATCGCCTGATCCAGCTGCCGGGCCAGGCCGTACAACCACCATTCCTTTTCCCGCAGCAATCCCTGGGAGGCCTTTTGAATCATGAAGTAACTGGTGGCCACCAGAGGCACCACGGCAAGCAGTATGGTCAGCAGCATCAATTGATAGCGCAGGCGGTGAAAGGAGAACATCAGCGCACCTTCCGGAAAATTGCAATTTTTCAAACCGGGACAATGCTAAATACTTTCGACATCCCCGGCCGCCTTCCTGCCGGCCGGCTCCGGCCGGAAACAATCCCCTGTCCGCCAGACGGGGTTAAACCAGCGACTGCTTGAAAATTCCACTCACACCTGATATACTGTAATTACAGCATATCAGGGGATGGTGTCTATAATGCCAATCGTTCAAGTTCAAAAACGGATGTTAATCAGTCTTGCTCAAATCGCCAAAAAGATTGACTTGCATGAAGGCGATCATGTTTTGATCGAGCAGCGGGACGGCGGGATTTTTTTAAGGCCCGTGGAATGGGTGGATAAAAACCAGAAGTATTTTTGGACAAAAGAGTGGCAGGAAAAGATGCGCCGCAGCCGGAATGCGTTGGAAAATGGTGAATATAAGACATTCGACAGCATGGAGGACGCTGTAAAAGACCTGGAGGCTCTCGCGGATGCCCACAGTAATAAAAACAAAACCATTTGATGAAGATTTTTTGAGGCTTGCGTCCGGTGAACAGAAGCAGGCTTTAAAAGCTCTTCATTTTCTTGCCGTCAACCCGGGGCATCGCTCATTGCACACACACAAAATCGAAGGCACGGAATTTTTTGAAGCCTATGTAAACATGGATGTTAGAATTATTTTTGAGCGCACCGGGGACACAATTATACTGCACGCCATCGGCCACCACGACATCTTGCGGGGGAAGTAGCCGGAAGGGGAAAACCCTTCCGGCTGCAATCAGGATAACATTATCAGCCCATCACCGCCCGGACGGCCTCAATGAGCTGCTTTTCGCCGGGAATATAAAACTGCTCCAGCGGCGGGCTGAAGGGAACCGGTATGTCGGGGGCGGCCACTCTTTTCACCGGCGCCTTGAGAAAGCCGAAGGCTTCTTCCGCCGCCAGCGCCGCAATCTCCCCGCCAAACCCGCCGGTGCGGCAGGCCTCGTGCAGCACCACCAGGCGCCCGGTTTTTTGCACCGAGTTGAGCACTGTTTCCCTGTCCAGCGGGGCCAGCGTGCGCAGATCCACCACTTCCACGTCAATGCCCTCCCCGGCCAATGCCGCCGCCGCTTTGAAGGCCGCGCCGAGCATTTTGGACCAGGTGACCACCGTCACATCGGCGCCCGGTTTCTTGATCTCCGCCGCGCCGAGCGGCAGGACGTATTCCCCCTCCGGCACCGGCCCCGGAACAAAGTAAAGCGCCATGTCCTCCAGGAAGACGACCGGGTTGTCGTCGCGGATGGCCGCCGTCAAAAGCCCCTTGGCGTCGGCCGGCGTGGCCGGCATGACCACTTTCAGGCCGGGGCAGTGGGCCACCCAGGCCTCGAGATTGTGGGCATGCTGGCAGCCGGCGCTGCCGCCGGCGCCCGACTTAATCCGCACCACCAGGGGGAATTTGCTTTTGCCGCCGGACAGATAGCGCAGCTTGGCGGCGTGGTTGACAATCTGATCCGAGGCAATGGTGAAAAAGGGGTTGAACATAATTTCCACCACCGGCCGCAACCCGATCACCGCCGCGCCCACCGCCAGACCGGCAATGGCGGCCTCCGAAACCGGGGTGTCCTTCACCCGTTCCGGGCCGAACTCCTTCAACAGGCCGTACGTGGGCATCAGCGGCGACTCATGAATGCCCTGCCCGACACCCTCGCCGGCAACGAAGACATCCGGATCCCGGTGCATTTCTTCCGCCAGCGCCTGCCGGATCGCCTGTCCCATGGTCAGTTGCTGCATGTTCATGCCCCCCTTTTAAACATAAACGTCTTCCAGCGCTTCTTCCGGCGCCGGCCAGGGACTTTCCTCGGCAAAGCGGACGGCTTCTTCAACCACGGCGGAGACTTCCTCTTCCATCTCCACGAGCGCCGCTTTGGTCACCAAGCCGTCCGCCAGCAGCCGGTTTTCCAGTCCTTTGACCGGACAGCGCTGCATCCAGACGGCAATCTCTTCCTTGGGCTGGTAAACCTGGTGGTCCAATTCGCCGTGGCCGCGCCAGCGGTAGGTCTTGCATTCGAGCAGCGCCGGACCCTCCCCGTCCAGACAGCGCTGCCTGGCCCCGGCCACCGCTTCGTAAACAGCCACGGCGTTGTTGCCGTCCACCACTTCACCGGTCATGCCGTAGGCCGCGGCACGCAAAGCAACATCTTTAACCCTGGTATGCTCCTCCATCCGCTGGGCGCCGGCATAAACATTGTTTTCACAAATGAAGATCACCGGCAGGCGCCAGAGCGCGGCCAGGTTCAAAGCCTCGTGAAAGCTTCCTTCGTCCGCCGCGCCGTCGCCGAAGAAACACACGGTGACACTGCGGTTTTTCTTGTACTGCTGGGCAAAGGCCGTACCAACGGCAATGGGAATCCCCCCGCCCACCACGGTGGTGGTGCACAGGGCGTTTACTTCAGGCGCGGCGATATGCAGCGTGCCGCTTTTTCCCTTGTTGTAACCGGTGCGCTTACCGAAAATTTCCGCCATAATCAGCTTCGGATCGGCTCCCTTGGCAATCAGGTGACCGTGGCTGCGGTGGTTGCCGATGATCACGTCGTCCGGCTCCAGCGCCCCGCAGGCGCCGGCGGCCACCGCTTCCTGGCCGGTGCAGAGGATCATCATGCCGGGAATTTTTCCTTCCACCCGGCAGAGCTCAACGAGCTTTTCTTCAAACCGCCGGATCAGCAGCATGTCCTTGTATAAGGCAAGCATTTTTACCCCGGTCAAATCATTCGCCCCCCTTTTAATCATCCGGCAAAAAACGTCCGTCCCCGCCGGACATGAACCGCTTCCGGAACATGCCCGGGGCTTCTCCGCGAAAGGTTCCCGTGAAAACACCACACATGTGAAGGCGGGAACAATGTCTGCGGCAGTCCCTCCTTTTTTTAACCTTTTTAATTATTATACCGTCAAATCCTCATTTCGGCAAAACAATACTTCCGGGCCGGCGGCAGATTTTGCCGCCCGTGCCGGGAAGAAACAGCTTACGATCCGTGCGCGCCCGCCGGCCGGGGACAAAACGGCGGCCGCCCGGACGGCTGCACAGCGCCGGAAAAACCCCGGCCGTCATTATAGCCCCGGATGATTTTTGCCGGCCAGACCCGGCCGCACACGCCCCGGAGAATTCGCCGGCCGGACCCGGCCGCACACGCCCCGGAGAATTCGCCGGCCGGACCCGGCCGCTCACGCCGCCGGCGCCTTGTTCGCCTCCTCCAGATCCCTTAAAAAGTCCTCCAGCCCGTCCAGGTAGGCCAACGGTTCGGCGGCGGTGCTGCGCGTTTTCAGCCGGATTTCGAATTCCCCGTCCGTATTGCTGAATTTGACCCGGTTGGCGTAGTGCTTGCCCACCCGGACCAGCGCCTCCCCGGTCAGTGCGTGGCCGGGGGCGAACTGCAGACGGAAGGCGCCCGGCTGGGCGGAAATGGCCCGCACGCCCAGCGAACCGGCCAGCGCCCGCAGGCGGGCCACCACCAGCAGTGTCTGCACCGGCGGCGGCGGGTCGCCGAAGCGGTCCAGCAGTTCATCCGCCAGCTCGGCCACCTGCTCTTCCTCGCGCACCCGGGCCAGGCGGCGGTAGATGTCCACCTTCTGGTTGCCGTCGCTGATGTAGCTTTCCGGTATATAGGCCTCCACGGGCAGCTCGATGGAGGCTTCCACCGCCTGCGGCCGCGCCTCGCCGCGGGCCTCCCGCACCGCTTCCTCCAGCATGCGGCAGTAAAGGTCGAAGCCCACGGCGGCGATATGGCCGTGCTGCTCGGCGCCCAGCAGGTTGCCGGCGCCGCGGATTTCCAGGTCGCGCATGGCGATTTTGTAACCGGAGCCGAATTCGGTGAACTCCCGGATGGCGGCCAGCCTCTTTTCCGCCACCTCGTTGAGCACCCGGTCGCGCCGGTAGGTGAAGTAGGCGTAGGCCAGCCGGTTGGAGCGGCCCACCCGGCCGCGCAGCTGATAGAGCTGGGACAGGCCCATGTTGTTGGCGTCCTTGACAATCAGCGTATTCACATTGGGCATATCCAGCCCGCTTTCGATGATGGTGGTGCAGACCAGGACGTCGTATTCGCCGTTGATGAAATCGATCATGATCTGTTCCAGCTCTTCCTCCCGCATCTGCCCGTGGGCCACCGCCAGGCGGGCTTCGGGCACCAGCGCCTGCAGCCAGGCGGCCACCTGATCCAGATCCATCACCCGGTTGTGCACGAAATAGGTCTGGCCGCCCCGTCCCAACTCCCGGCGCAGCGCCTCCCGGATTAACACCGGATCTTCCTCCAGCACGTAGGTTTGCACCGGAAAGCGGTTTTCCGGCGGCGTTTCCAAAACGCTGGTATCACGCACTCCGACCAGGGACATGTGCAGTGTGCGCGGAATCGGAGTGGCCGTCAGCGTGAGCACATCCACATCCTGGCGCAGCTGCTTCAGCTTTTCCTTGTGCGCCACCCCGAAACGCTGCTCCTCGTCCACCACCAGCAGTCCCAGGTTCTTGAACACCACGTCTTCCTGCACCATGCGGTGGGTGCCGATGACAATATCCACCCGGCCGGAGGCCAGCCCGGCCAGCACCCGGCGCTGCTCTCCGGGCGTGCGGAAACGGCTTAAAGTTTCAATGGTCACCGGATAGCCGGTGAAGCGCTCGCGGAAAGTGTTGTAATGCTGCTGGGCCAGAATGGTGGTGGGCACCAGCACGGCCACCTGCTTGCCGTCCATCACCGCTTTGAAGGCCGCCCGCAGGGCCACTTCCGTCTTGCCATAGCCCACATCCCCGCAGAGCAGGCGATCCATCGGCCGGGGGCGCTCCATATCCGCCTTGACTTCGGCCACGGCCGTCAACTGGTCCGGTGTTTCCTGATAGGGGAAGGCGGCCTCGAAATCCTGCTGCCAGACCGTATCAGGGCCGAAGGCGTAGCCGGGCAGGGACTGCCGGGCCGCATAGAGGGCCAGCAGTTCGTGAGCCATTTCCTTGACGGCCTCTTTGACCCGCCCCTTGACCCGGGACCATTCCGCGCCGCCCAGGCGGGACAGGCGGGGCGCCTCCGCCTCGGCGCCCAGATACTTCTGGATCAGGCCCACCTGATCCGTGGGCACGTACAGTTTGTCCGCGCCGGCGTACTGCACCAGCAGGTAGTCCTTCTGCACACCGCCGATATCCAGGGAAACCATGCCTTTGTAGCGTCCGATGCCGTGGTTGACATGCACCACGTAATCGCCGGTTTTTAAATCGGCCAGGGGCTCCAGGCGCTCTTCCGTCCGCGGTTTGGTACGCCGGGGCCTTTGCCAGCCGCCAAAGATTTCCGCTTCCGTAACCACCACCAGACGGCCGGTATCCAGCTGAAAACCGGTGGCCAGGCTGTGCAGACAGACCATCACGTTCCCCGGCCGCACCTCGTCCTCCCGGCAGTCACCCCGGAAAGCGTCCAGACCGGCGGCGCGCAGGGAGTCAATCAGGTGACCGGCGCGCTCCGCGCTGTTCACCAGCAGCACCACCGCATTGCCCGCCCGGCGCCAGCTGCGGATCTCATCGGCCAGCACGTCCAGACGGCCGAGGAACGAAGGGATGCTCCGGGTGGGGAAACTAACCACGTTTTGCGGCTGAATAAACTGCGGCTGCCGGGGCAGGAAGGAAAAGAACACCGTCCGGCAGCGGTCGAGCTTCTCATACAGGCGCCGCCAGTCCACATAACCCTGAAACTGCCCGGGCAGCACCCGGCCGGCGGCCAGCAAATCACTGTATGTTTCACTGCGTTCCCGGCCGACGCTTTCGGCCACTTCCCGCACCCGCAGCGGATCGTCCACCACGGCCAGGGCGCCGGCCGGCAAATAATCCAGCAAAGTGTAGTCGTCCCGGAAAAAATAAGGCAGAAACTGCTCCAATCCGGGGAAATAGCCGCCGGCGGCAATCTGCTGGATCACCGTCTCACCCAGTTCCACCAGCCGGTCGCGCACTTCCAAAGTGGCATTTTTGGTAATTTTCTTTAATTGCAGGCGATAGTCGGTTTCCAGCACATCCAGCGCCCGGGAGCGGCTTTTTTCATCCACCACCAGTTCCCGGGCCGGATAGATGTCAACCGCGCCAACGTTCTCCGCCGAGCGCTGGGAGTCGACATCAAAGGAGCGGACGGAGTCCACCTCGTCGTCAAAAAACTCGATGCGCAGGGGCATTTCCGCAGTCAGGGGAAAAATATCCAGAATGCCGCCCCTTACGGCCAGCTGACCCGGTCCTTCCACCAGCTCCACCCGCTCGTAACCCAGCTCAACCAGGCGCTGCAGCAACTGCTCCAAATCCGTCCGCTCGCCAACCGCCAGATGCACAAACGCCCGGCAAAAGTTTTCCGGCGGCGACAGCCGGCGCAGCAGCGCCTCCACCGGGGCCACCACCACCGGCTTCTCCCCCCGGCACAGCGCGGCCAGCACCATCAGGCGCCGGGCCGGAATCTCCCGGCCGTGCGCCAGCACCTGCAGGGGCAGCAGCTGCCAGACCGGGAAATGATACACCGGCCGCCCGGGCAGCAGCACGGCCAGGTCGTCGGCCAGCGCCGCCGCCTCGGCGTCGCCCGGAGTGAGAATGAGCACCGGGGGGCCGGCGGCGTCGACCAGGCCGGCCGCCACCAGGCTGCGCTGGGAACCGGCCAGTCCGAAAACCAGCTGCCGGGAAGGGGTTTTCTGCAGCCCCCGGAGCAAATGCCCGTATTCCGGTGTGTCCCGCAAAGCGGATAATAAACCGTCCATGCTTTTCTCCTTTTAAACCATGAGGTAAAAATTTCCTTGCCGTTTTATGCATCACAAAAAGAGCTTTAGCGCGGCTAAAGCCCTGGCCTTCCTGCGACTTGAGAATGCTCTCCTCAAATTATATTATACAGTATCCTGATCCGCTTGTGATCTTAATTTTTCCGCCTGCCAAAACTTTCCCGGAACACACCGTGATTATCACGGCCCGTACGCCTGCCGGCGCCCGGAGCCGGGCGGAAAACAGGCGTCCATACTTTAACCTTTTCCATTGCGCCACATTTTTAAACGTGAGAAAAACGGAAGACGCCGCCCCGGCCGCCTGCTGATGCGCCGACGGAAAAGCCTCCGCAAACGGCTGAAATAAGCCGGAAGCATGCCGGAACTATGATCCGGATCAATGTTTTGCGGAAAAAATGTGTTGGTTGGGAAAACCCGGCCCGATGCGGGGGAAAGGAGCGGCCGCCGGTACGGGCGATTGGCAGGAAGCCCGGCCGTGCGGCCGCTGTTGCAGATTAATCAAAAATATCTTCGAAAATGCCGAAAAGACCCTTCTTTTTCTTTTTATGAGGATAATGCTGATCTTGGTAATACTCATGTTTGCGGTAACGGTAATCATCATGATCATGATCATGATCATGATCATCGTCATGATCATATTCGCCGCTGTATCCATGACCCGGCGGGAAATCATCCTGAAATTCGCGGGCCATTTTGACGATCTTTTCCAGCTCCCCGCCATCAAGCCAGATACCACGGCATGCCGGACAAACGTCCAACATAACGCCATAGCGGGGTACTTCCTTCAACGGCCGGTTGCAGACGGGACAATCTTTCATCCAATCACTCCTCATTCTGTAATTTGTTAACTATTATAACCAATAACAGCCGGATTGACAACCAGAGCACCAGATGCCCGGCGGAAGCCGGGGTCAAATACAAAAACCCCGGCCGGGGTGCCTGATTACTTTAAGGCGGCCCGGCTTTTTGTTTGCCAGGGAACTTATGCATGTAAAAATCCAAAAATTGCGTAAAATACCTGGTAAGGTATCAGACAGAATAAAGGCGCATCGAAAAACGCATCCGGGTAATTTGGCGCGCTGCTGTAACTGAATTGGCGGATGGAGGCCGGCGGGCATGAAGGACGGGGCGCTTCGTTCCCTTGAGCAACTGGCCCGGCTGTACGGCGTCATAACTGAATACCGGGACTTCACCGGGCGCCTCCGGCGGGCATCGCCGCACGCACTGCTGGCCGTCCTCGCCGCGTTGGGGGCGCCGGTGGCCGGTCCGGCGGACATCCCGGACGCGCTGCGCCGGCGCAGGCAGGAATTGTGGCTGCGCAGCTGCGAGCCGGTGGTGGTTTGCCGGGCCGGTAAAGATCCGGGCCTGGAATTACGCCTCGCGGACAACCGTTGGAAAGGCGGCATCCTCTGTCACCTGGAGCCGGAAAAGGGTGAGCCGCGGCAGTGGACCTGCGACCCGGCCGGCCTTCCCGTTATGGGCGCGGAAAAGGTGGCCGGGGTTGAATACACCGCCCGGCGGCTCCCCCTCCCCGCCGGACTGCCCCCGGGCTATTACCGGCTGATCCTCCATCTGCCGGACGGCATCTGCGAAAGCACGCTCATATCCGCACCGGCCCGGGCGTACAACCTTCCCGCCGGTACCGGCAGGATCTGGGGGACGTTTCTACCGCTCTACGCCCTGCGTTCGGACCGGAGCTGGGCCGCCGGCGACATCACCGACCTGGAAATGCTCCTGCACTGGATCCGTGGCCGCGGGGGCAGCCTGGCCGGCACTCCGCCCATGCTGGCCGCCTACATGGACGATCCTTTCGACCCCAGTCCTTACGCGCCGGTAAGCCGTATGTTCTGGAATGAGTTTTATCTGGATGTGACCCGGGTTCCGGAACTGGTACGGTGCCCGCAGGCGCGGGATTTAATCGCTTCCCCGGACTTCAAGGCGCAGGTTGCGGCACTGCGCCGGGCGCCGCTGGTGGATTACCGCCGGGGTATGAAGTTAAAACGCCGGGTCCTGGAAATGCTGGCGCGCTGCTGTTTCGCGGCGGAATCTGCGCGGTTGGCCGCCCTGCACCGGTGGACGGCGGAAAACCCGGCGGCACGGGATTACGCCCGGTTCCGGGCCGTGGCCGAACAGCGGCGCTCCACGTGGATTGAATGGCCGGAACCGCTGCGCAGCGGGAACTTGCGGCCGGGGGATTTCGACCCGGAAGCGGAGCGGTATCACCTCTACGTGCAGTGGCTGGCCCGGGAACAGTTTGGCGCACTGGCGGACCGGGCGCGGGAGCACGGAACGGGGCTCTACCTTGACTTCCCGCTGGGAGTCCACGCCGGCGGATACGATGTGTGGCGGGAGCGGGATGTCTTTGCCACTACGGCCGCCTGTGGCGCGCCACCCGACGCATTGAACGCCCGGGGACAGAACTGGGGGTTCCCGCCCCTGCACCCCGGGCGCTTGAGGGAGCGGGGCTACCGCTATTTTATCGCCTGCCTGCGCCATCACATGCGGCACGCCGGCTTCCTGCGCCTTGACCATATCATGGGGATGCACCGGCTTTACTGGATTCCCGCCGGTTTGCCGGCGGACGGGGGGGTTTACGTGCGCTACCCGGCCGAAGAGTTTTACGCTGTTTTGAGTTTGGAATCCCGGCATCACCGGACCGTGCTGGTAGGCGAGGACCTGGGCACCGTCGAAGGCAGTGTCAGGGAGACATTGACCCAAAACGGTATTCACCGCATGTACGTGCTGCCCTTCGAATTCAAGCCGGTGCCCGGCCGGGGGCTGAACCGCGTTCCCGCCGGCTCCCTGGCCTGTCTGAACACACACGATATGCCGCCCTTCACTGCTTTCTGGCGGCAAAGCAAGCCGGCAACCCGCGCGGCTCTGGCCGGGTTTCTTTACCGCCGGGGACTGCTCTCCGCCGCCGGAAGAAACGTGCGGGCGGTGCTGCAGGGCTGCCTGAAATACCTGGCCGCCAGCCGGGCGCGCATTTTGCTGGTGAACCTGGAAGACTTGTGGCTGGAAACGGCGCCCCAGAACGTCCCGGGCACGGGCGTGGAAAAACCCAACTGGCGGCGCAAGGCACACCGGAATTTCGAAAACTTCAGCCGGGCGCCGGGCGTATTGAAAATATTGGCGCAAGTAGACAGGCTCAGGAAACGGGGGTTAAGCAGGTGACAGATAGCGGGCATATGGATGCCAACCCGGCGACAGGGGAATGCCCCGGGGCGGTTTATCTGGGTGACGGTCGCTGCCGGTTTCTGGTTTGGGCCCCGCTGGCCGGGCAGGTGAATGTACGCATCGTCTCCCCCCGGGAGCGCATTCTGAACTTGAAGCGTCAAAAACGCGGTTACCACCGCGGGGTATTTGAAGACATTGAACCGGGCAGCCTTTACTTTTACCTTTTGGACAAAGAGAAAGAACGGCCCGATCCCGCCTCCCGCCACCAACCGGAAGGCGTACACGGACCTTCCCGGGTGGTGGATACCGGCGCATACGCCTGGACCGACCAGTGCTGGCCCGGTCCGTCCCGGCGCGACCTGGCACTGTATGAACTTCATGTGGGCACCTTCACTCCGGAGGGGACCTTCGATGCTGTGACAGCTCAACTGGACGAACTGAAGGCTTTGGGGATCAACACCCTGGAAATTATGCCCGTGGCCCAGTTCCCGGGAAGCCGCAACTGGGGGTACGACGGGGTTTATCCCTATGCTGTACAGCATTCGTACGGGGGACCGGAGGGCTTGCAGCGGCTGGTGAACGCCTGCCACGGGAAGGGGCTGGCCGTGATCCTGGACGTGGTATATAACCACCTGGGACCGGAGGGTAATTACCTGGCTGATTTCGGCCCTTACTTCACCAATCGCTACACCGGTCCCTGGGGCGCCGCGGTCAACTTCGACGGGCCCGGCAGTGACGAGGTGCGGCGCTTCTTCATTCAAAACGCCCTCTACTGGCTGACCGGCTTCCACCTGGACGGATTCCGGGTGGACGCCGTGCATGCGATCAAGGACTTTTCAGCGCGGCCCTTCCTGGAGGAATTGAACAGTGCGGTGCACCGGCGGGGTGAAAGGCTGGGGAAAAGAGTGTATATGCTTGCGGAAAGCGACCTCAACGACCCCCGGGTAATCCTCCCGCCGGTAATGGGGGGATACGGGTTTGACGCCCAGTGGACCGACGATTTTCACCACGCCCTGCATACCCTCCTGACGGGGGAGCGGGACGGGTATTACCACGACTTCGGCGGTTTGCGGCATCTGGCCCGGGCCTTCGGCCGGGGATACGTTTACACCGGCCAGTATTCGGAGTACCGCCAACGCAGGCACGGCCGTTCACCCCGCATCTGCCCCGCCCGCCAGTTTGTGGTTTTTGCTCAAAATCACGACCAGGTGGGCAACCGCGCCTGCGGGGAGCGGCTTGCCGCCCTGACCTCTTTTGACGGATTGAAGCTGGCCGCCTGTACGGTAATCCTCTCCCCCTTTGTTCCCCTGATTTTTATGGGCGAGGAATATGGTGAAACGGCGCCCTTCCAGTACTTCACCAGCCACCCCGACCCGCGGTTGGCCGCGGCGGTAAGCAAGGGGCGGCGGCAGGAGTTCGCCGCCTTCGGTTGGGAGGGCGCAGTGCCCGATCCGCAGGACGAAAACACTTTTTTACGCTCCCGGCTCAACTACGGACTGCGCAGCCGGCATCCCAACCGGGTGCTGTACGCGCTTTACCGGCAGCTGCTGCAGCTGCGCCGTGAATTGCCGGCTCTGGCGGATCCGGACCGGGAGAATATGGAGGTGCTGGGCCTGGAACCGGAAAATGTGCTTTTCATCCGGCGCTGGAGCGGCGCGGACCAGGCGTGCCTGGTGCTCTCCTTCAACCGGACCGGTACGGCCGTCACCCTGCCCGTGCCGGCCGGGCGCTGGCGTAAACTGCTGGACACTGCGGATGAACGGTGGCTGGGGAAAGGAAGCACCACGCCAACGGAATTCAGCTCGCCGGGGAAAATGGAAGTTATATTGGAACCCGAAACCTGTGTTTTATTCCAGAAATTAAAGGAGGATTAACTGCGATGGAACGTTATCTGTGCATCCACGGTCACTTTTACCAGCCGCCCAGGGAGAATCCGTGGCTGGAAGCCGTTGAATTGCAGGACTCGGCCCATCCCTACCACGACTGGAACGAGCGGATCACCGCCGAGTGCTACGCGCCCAACACTGCAGCGCGCATCCTGAACGAAAAAGGCTGGATCAGGGACATCATCAACAATTACAGTAAAATCAGTTTTAATTTCGGTCCCACGCTGCTGGACTGGCTGGCAGCGAACGAACCGGAAACCTACCGGGCGGTAATCGAATCCGACCGGGAAAGCAGGCAGCACTTTTCCGGGCACGGCTCAGCCTTCGCCCAGGCCTATAATCACATGATCATGCCCCTGGCCAACCGGCAAGACAAGATTACCCAGGTGATCTGGGGAATCAGGGACTTTGAAAGACGGTTCGGCCGCAGACCGGAAGGAATGTGGCTGCCGGAAACCGCGGTGGACCTGGAGTCCCTGGACATCATGGCTGAACAGGGCATCAAATTTACCATCCTTACCCAGTACCAGGCCCGGCGGTTTCGTAAAATTGGGGACGGTAACTGGCAAGAGGCCGGCCCCGGCGGCATCGACCCCTCCAGGTGCTACAGGCTGAACATTCCGGCCACGGGACGGTCGATCAACATCTTTTTTTACGACGGGCCTATTTCGCAGGCCGTTGCCTTTGAAAAATTGCTCACCAACGGTGAGCGTTTCGCCAACCGCCTGCTGGGCGGCTTTTCCGATGCGCGAACCTGGCCCCAACTGATGAACATCGCCACCGATGGTGAAACGTACGGGCACCACCACCGCCAGGGGGAGATGGCGCTGGCTTACGCCCTGCACTACATTGAAACCAAAAAGTTGGCCCGGATTACCAATTACAGCGAGTTTCTAGCCCTGCATCCGCCCGGCCACGAGGTGGAAATCAACGAGAATACCGCCTGGAGTTGCGCTCACGGGGTGGACCGGTGGAAGCGCGACTGTGGCTGCAATACGGGCATGCACAAGGGATGGAACCAGGCCTGGCGCGCGCCGTTGCGTCAAGCCATGGACTGGCTGCGGGATTCGCTGGCGCCCTTGTTCGAGGAACAGGCCCGCCGGTATCTCAAAGACCCCTGGGCGGCGCGCAACGATTACATCGATGTGGTACTGGACCGTTCGCCTGAAAACCGGGACCGGTTCCTGGCCGCCCATGCCACGCGGCCGCTGGATGAAAAAGAGCGGGTCGCCACGTTCAAACTGCTTGAAATGCAGCGGCATGCCATGCTGATGTACACCAGTTGCGGCTGGTTTTTCGACGAGATATCGGGAATTGAAACGGTGCAGGTGATCCAGTACGCCAGGCGCGTTATCCAGTTGGCCCGGGCTCTTTTCAACTTCAACCCGGAACCCCGTTTTCTTGAGATCCTGCGGGAGGCCAAAAGCAATATACCCGGGTTCCGGGACGGCGCCAACATTTACGAGAAACTGGTTACCCCGGCGATGGTGGATCTGCCGAAGGTGGGCGCCCATTACGCCATCAGCTCACTGTTTAACGATTATGGTGAAAAAACACAGATTTTCTGTTATAACATTGATCGCTTGAGCAACCAGATGCTGGAAGCGGGTACGACAAAGCTGGCGGTGGGGCAGGCGCGGGTCACCTCGGAAATCACCCTGGAGTCGGCCACGATCGACTACGGGGTCATTTACTTCGGCTATCACAACATCAGCGGCGGCGTCCGGGAATTCGACGGCGGGGAGGAGTACCGGAAAATGGAGCAGGAAGCTGCCGCTGCTTTTAACCGGGCTGTTTTCCCCGAAGTGATCCGGCTGCTGAGCCAATATTTTAAGAATGGTGTAATTTACTCGCTCAAGCAGCTTTTCCGGGATCAGCAGCGCAAAATCATGGACCGGATCCTCGACTCCACCCTGGCTGAGGTGGCGGAAGATTACAGGAAAATCCATGACCGTAACGCTTCACTGATGTTGTTTCTAAAAGAAATGAACATTCCCCTGCCCCATGCCCTGGTATGCGCCGCCGACTTTTACCTGAATACCAGCCTGCGCAAAACCATCGCCCGTGATCCGGAGAACATGGAGTTGATTGACAACCTGTTGAAAGAGGCGGATACCCTGGGTATAAAGCTGGAAAACGAAGGTCTTGGTTACGTGCTGGAAAAAAGTTTACAAAAAGAGGCGCTGCAGCTCCAGGCCGATCCCGGTATAATGGACCCATAAA
>NZ_LYVF01000172.1 GCF_001655685.1 Desulfotomaculum copahuensis | reverse complement strand
CAATATCACCTCTCCTGTCAGGTTTAAATTGCCCTCTTGTCCTATAAAGAGTGATTTAAGGGCCTTTTTAACAACCCTAGCGACCCGGTAATGATTGTAATGTTATCCCTTGGTATCTTCTGTTTTCAGCCTATTTCATTTTAACCAAGTTATGAATTGGGTTGATACAAGTGGCATAAGTAAACATGTCATTATTTTTCCTCCATGCAGATTTACGCTTACTTAGAGCTTTAAGCTTTATAGCATTATTTTCCTCTGCTGATTTGGCTCTAAAACAAGAAAAACAGGTAGGTGAGTAACCTACCTGTTTGCTTCAATTTCCTTCTTCCAGGTACTACACTGGAAGTGATATTAGTTTTTTAACGCCAGGCACTTTTTTAAAGTGCTTTTGGTTATTCGTTAATATGGATAACTCATGATAATCTGCAACACACGCAATAAGCAAGTCAAGATCACTAACGGTAAGTCCCGCATTCCTAAGTTCAGCACGCCTCATTCCAAAAAGACGTGCTATTGGCCTTGTAATACTAATAATTCTAAAGCCTTCCAGGAAATCAATAAGAATCATCTCTTTTTCTGCGGGCTTTGGACTTCTATAAACCCCTTCATAAAGCTCCGCGATGGAAATTGTACTTATTGCAATACCATCTTTTCGGTATCCATCAATGGCCTTAACAAAGGGTTCCTTGCCACGAAGATAGTAAATCGCCCAATCTGTATCCAATAAATATTTTGCCATTACCAATTAACCTCTGCTCTACCGGGATCATATTGGCGGCTGTTATAAATATCTTTAACCAGCTTGTCAGCATCTATATCGTCCCATTTACCGGCTGTTTGCCTAGACACTTCTACATCCTCCTTGCTTATATCCTCGGTTTCCAGGATAATACGTAATTTCAATCGATCAGCCGGTGATAGTTTCCTTATTTCCTCTACTAAACGGTCAATGGCCATCTTTATCACCTCAAAATATTTCTAATAGATAAAATATCACTGCTTGTATTAATTATAACTTATTTTCCTGGAGTTTGCCAGCGGTTTTTGCCGATGCTAAAATGAATGCTTTCCTGCTTGGAAAATTTAAGCCGGGGCTATCCCGGGAAACTCATCCCGTTAAAGAAATTATCGTCTCCGACGCCTGGTTGGTTACCCTCATCTTCCCCGGGCGCCTTAAATTCCATCTCGATCTGTTTGAATTCCTTCTCTGTCTCTTCGGATTTTGATGATGTTGGTTTTGTCCGTTGCATTACGGTGTCGTCTGCCCGTTCTTCTTCGGCGCCGACCGGTTCTTTTGTCCGGCCGGTTTCTTTGTCCGCCGGCTGTTCGGCCGGCGCGGGGTCCACTGTGTCCACCTTATCCGGTTCCGGCTGTAGGGGTGCGGTTTTCTTCCCCCGCGTGCACAGAGCCTTCATGATGCTGCCGCCCAGGCCGCTTTCGTCAAGCCTGCTGGCCACGCCCAACCCGGGCGTCTGTACGCTGCCGTCTTTTACCGCCCGGTAGATTACGTACCTGGTGGGCAACTCCTTTACGAACGTGAAGTCGAAGCGCGGTTCCCAATCCTCTCGTGTGTTTGTCCTCGCCGGCATGGTCAGGCTGCGTATTATCGGGAGGCCCTCGTACATGTGGCTGGTCTTGGTTCAAATGAGATCTTTGCCAAATACCCAGATCCTAACATTAACTTAACCTTGAAAGCATCTCATATAGAATAACAACTAATCAATCTATTGGGCAAAAAAGCGGGACATTTTTTACCATAAAGGTCTTACGGCGGCAATACCGGCCCAAAAGGCGATCCCTTCAGCCACCAGACAACGGGTGGAAAAGCACTTTAAATGCCGGGTTCCTTGATGAAGTCAACCAACAGGACAGTCGCGGATCATCAGATTTCCCAGGTGATAACAGTTGCCCGGCCAATGGTCATGACCTGACCGGGCTTCTATTTTAGATTAGTACGCCTGCCCGCTTGCCGCACGGTACATCCCGGAATGTTGACAGTATCCGTATGACCACGCCGGCCCGCTATTCACGAGGGGGCCGGAGGTTTCATCATTTCGCGGTTGATATATGTTCGATAAACTAGTATGCTTAATGTAATAAACATTTTTTGACGCATTCCGGGACAAAGCGGTATAGAGCGGAGGTGAAACCGTGCCCTTTCATGAAAAAGGACTTAAAAACCAGATTCTGGTGCTAATTGCCGTTCTGCTTATTTTACCCATCGCCCTGACGGCATATATGCTGCGGGTGATTCACAACACCGAGCTGGGCATGGTGGAAACCCATAAAAAAAGGCTGGTCAAGGCCATGAATATGCTGGACACGGGACTTAGCGGCTCTTTTGACGATTTGCTGCAAAAAGCCGGCGCCGGCGCCGCCCCCCGCCGGGACAAGGTCAGGGCGCTGAACCGGGAACTGAAGCCGGTCATCGACCGGGCAAAGCAAAATTACCCGGAAACGGATCTGGGCTTTTACGACCAGGATCTGGACGTCATTCTGGACGGTGATGAAAACAGTTACGGGGAAAACTTCTCCAAACGGCGCAAGCACGCCTTTGACGAGGCCGTCCGTTCCAGCGGGCCGGTACTGCAAATACTGGGGCCTTCCGAAGGCGGACAATTGGAGATGTATCAGCCTCTGGTGCGCCACGGCCAGGTCATCGGCGCGGTATGGGCGACGGAAAACCTGACCGACCTTTACCGGCGCATGGACCAGGTGCAGCGGGACGCCTACCTGGTCATCCTGGTGGGCGTGCTGGTGGGATTGGGGGGGGCCTTCGCCCTGATCCGCAACCTGGTCAGCGCCGTGAATCAGGTTAAAACAGGCGTCCAACTGCTGGAAGGGGATCTCACCCGGACATTGCCGCCGGCCGGCGGTGAAATGGGTGAGATCACCACTGCCATCAACAAGCTGGCCGCCAAGCTGGTCAGTGTGCAAAACTACAATGAAATTATTCTGGCCAGCATTGACGACGGCGTGGTAGCCGCCGGCCTGGACGGCGCCATCATCGGCATCAATGCCGCCGCCATGCGCATTTTGGAACTGGAAGGAAACTGCCCGGGACGTGCGCTAACCGAAGTTTTTCCGCCGGATTCCCCCTTCAGCTGCTACCTGCTGATGGCCCTGCATGAACACGCCCTGGTCAAGGACCTGCAGGTGGAACACACGGTGAGCACGCGGGGAATGTTGCAACTGCTGATCAGTACCAGTCTGATGGTCAACGTTAAACAAGAGGTGGTCGGAGCAGTGCTCACCTGCCGGGACATTACCGGGCAACTACAGCTGGAGGAGCAGGTGCGCCGCCAGGAACGACTGGCCGCCCTGGGCAAGCTGGTGGCCGGAGTGGCCCACGAAATCCGCAACCCGCTCACCTCGATCAGCGGGTACACCCAATTCTGGCAGAAGAACCATGCCCCGTCGCCCCGCTCCCTGGCCATCATCCACCGGGAAGTGACCAGGCTGAACACCATTGTGGACCGGCTGCTGCATTTTGCCCGGCCGGCCCAGGCTGTATTCGGGTCCCATGACATCAACGCCCTGATTAACCGGGCTTGCCAGTTTTTCAACGATGCGCTCGACTCCGGCGTGACCATTGAAAAAGATTTGGCCGGCGGCCTGCCGCCGGCCTGGATGGACCCGTCCCAAATCGAGCAAGTGTTGTATAATATTATCTATAACGCCGCTCAGGCCATGCCCGGCGGGGGGGTAATCACAGTAAGCAGCACATATGACGGGGCGCGCAACATGCTGCTGGTCAGCGTAAAAGATCAAGGCCGGGGGATTCCGGAGGAAATCATGCCTCACCTGTTCGATCCTTTCTTTACCACCAAACCGAAGGGAGTCGGTTTGGGTCTGGCCATCGCCTATGAGATCATGCGCGCCCACGGCGGGGAGATTGAAATCAAAAGCCGGGTGGGCAGTGGAACCACCTGTCTGCTTTATATACCTGTGGTCAAAGGGGGCGAAAATGATGCCCACGATTCTGGTAATTGATGATGAAGAAAGCGTCGGTGAGTTTTTGCGGGAAGTGCTGGAAGATGCCGGCTACCGGGTGGAAACGGCCACCGGCGGCTACCAGGCACTGGAACTGATGCAAAAAAAACCGCCGGACGCCATCCTGCTGGATATCCGCATGCCCGAACTGGACGGCCTGCAGGTGATGGAACGCATCCAGCAAATTGACACCGGCCTGCCGGTGATTTTAATGACTGCCTTCGGCACCACCGAAATGGCCATCCAGGCCATGAAAGCAGGCGCCTTCGATTACATTATCAAGCCCTTCAACCTGGACGAGCTGATTTTAACAGTTAAAAAAGCCGTGACCATGAAACAGCTTTCCAGTGAAGTGGAGGCCTTGAAGAAAGACCGCGACGGCCCGGAACAGCCGCCGGTGGAAAGCATGATCGGACAATCGCCGCCCATGCAGGCCGTATATAAAACCATCGGCCGCGTGGCCGGCAGCAACGTGACGGTGTTGATCCAGGGCGAAAGCGGCACGGGGAAAGAACTGGTGGCCCGCGCCATCCACCAGAACAGCGGCCGGCGGGACGGCCCCTTTATCAAGATCAACTGCGCCGCCATTCCGGAAAACCTGATGGAAAGCGAACTTTTCGGACACGAAAAAGGCGCTTTCACCGGCGCCGGGGCGCGCAAGCCGGGAAAGTTCGAACTGGCCCATCAGGGCACCATTTTTTTGGATGAAATCGGGGAACTGACCCTGTCCACCCAGGCCAAACTGCTCCGGGTGCTGCAGGAAAGGGAATTCGACCGGGTGGGCGGTACGGAAAGCATTCAAGTGGATGTGCGCATTCTGGCGGCCACCAACAAGGATCTGCAGCGCTGTGTCCAGGAGGGCACTTTCCGGGAAGATCTTTTTTTCCGGCTCAAGGTGGTGACCATCTGGCTGCCTCCGCTGCGGGAACGGATGGAGGATGTGCCGGTGATGGCCCGCTCCTTCCTGCAGCACTACAGCCGCGAATTGAACAAGCCGGTGACGGATTTTTCACCGGAGGCGTTGCTAATGATGCAGCAGTACGATTGGCCGGGCAACGTGCGGGAACTGCGCAACATCTGCGAACAGGCGGTGGTGCTGGCCCGGGGGCCGGTGATCATGCCCGAGGACATGCCCTTCTGCTTGCAGACCACCAGCCGGGAGTTGCGGGAAACCGCCGTCAAGCCGGGCATGACCTTGAAAGAGATCGTTGCCGATGTGGAGCGCCAGGTGATCTTGAAAGCCCTGCGGGAACACAATTGGAACCGCAGCGCCACGGCCCAGGCACTGGGGTTGAACCGCCGCTCCCTTTACGCCAAGATGAAAGATTACGGCCTGCTGTCATAAGTTCCGTTTTGTTACGAAAAGATCACTCCTCCACTTCACCCGCGGGCAATTTTTGCCCACCAATGAGCAATGATTGCCCACCAGGCGGGGGATCCATTCCCGCGGCCGGCGGCACTTGATGCCGCCGGCCCTTATTTTATACGGGCCGGTCTGGTTTTGGGAACTTTCCCGCCCACTGGCACCACTATTGCATTTATTATGTGCAACAAGGAACAAGCAAAGACAAAGGGGTGTGATAAAGGCCGATATCGAACCGGCGGGCAAAAACCTTGTTTTTAGGGGTATAAGGGGGTATAAGATTATGGAAGAACTTATCCAGCACCTGAATGAAGAAGATAAAAGCAAGTTGAAAAGATTTTCCTCCGGTATCGCCATTGTAATTGTAGTCCTTTCCCTGCTGGGGTTCTGGACCGGAGTCGACTTCCTGCGTGAAAGCGTTTACAAGCACTATTTCAACCCGTCCCGCCACACTATTGTTGAACAGGACCCCGACACCATGGAGATCTACGCATGGAAGGACGCCATGGGCAATATTTACACAACCAACGACCCGGACGTCAAGCGCTTCCCCTACGGCATTATGTGCCTGATCCTGATTATCCTGGGAGTGGGTGTGCAAAGCTATAACTTGATGGTGGAACATTACGCCGTGATGCTGGTGGTTAAAAGCCGCATGCTGGACAGCGGTCCGCCCCGCCAGAGGCTGCTGCATGAAATGTCCCTGGAATGAAGGCCGAAACGGCCGCCGGTGGCGGTTGCCACCGCCCGGAAGCCGGCCGGGGCGGAAACACGCTAGTTAATCGGGGGTGAAATTATAATGAGTATTTTTCTACCTGTAGCCGGAGTACAAATGACCGCCTATCTCGTGCTCGGCCTGGGCGGCATGGTCGGGCTGTTGTCCGGGCTGTTCGGAGTGGGGGGGGGGTTCCTCCTCACCCCGCTCCTGATGATGGCCGGGGTGCCCCCGGCGGTGGCTGCCGCCAGTGACACCAACCAGATTGTGGCCGCCTCGGCCTCGGGCACATTCGCCCACGGACGGGCCGGCAATGTGGATTTCAAGCTGGGCTTGATCATGCTGGTGGGCGGCCTGGTGGGCGGCACCGCCGGTACCGGCCTGGTGCGCATGCTCCGTCAGTTGGGCAACTTCGACTTCACCGTAAAAATAATTTACGTGGTTATGTTGCTGGTAGTTGGTTCCTTCATGTTCATGGAAAGCTTCAACGCCCTGCGCAAAAAGGGCGCCCCGGTACGGGCCAAAGCGTCCAAGGGTCCGGGCCTGGCCCAGCGGCTGCCGATGAAAGTATATTTCGCCACCAGCGGCATTGAGTGTTCCATCGTGGCCCTGTTTGTACTGGGCGCGCTGATCGGCATACTGGCGGCGTTAATGGGTGTGGGCGGCGGTTTCATCATGCTGCCGATTATGATTTACCTGCTGCGAATCCCCACGTTGAAAGCCGTCGGTACCAGCCTGTTTACAGTGGTCTTTACGGCCATCAACGTTACCCTGGCCAATTCCGTGGTCAACGAAACGGTGGACCTGGTGCTGGCCCTGCTGCTCCTGCTCGGTTCGTCGGTGGGCGCCCAGTTCGGAGTGCGCATCGGCCGCATGCTCAAGGCGGAACAGCTGCGCATCGTCTTTTCGCTGATTGTGCTGGGTGTAATGATCAAAATGGCCCACGACCTGCTGGTCACCCCGGCATCACTGATCGTACTGGGAGGTGGGCATTGATATGCATGTGAAAGTGAAGACTTTAACCTGCCTTCTGGTGGCCATGGTGGTTTTCCTGGGCAGTGTGCCGGCGGCGCTGGCCGGTGTGGTCTCGGTAAATACCGACCCGCAACAAATTAATGTCGGTTTGAACTTCAGCGGTCAAACGGTGAGCATCTCGGGTGCCGCCCCGGCGGACAGCGATATCTACATTAAACTGGTATCCCCCACCCGCAATGTTGATTTAAGCCGGAAAGGGAAAGTCGGTCCGCTGTGGATGAATGTGGCCCAGGCCGAAGTGGAAGGCATTCCGAAAATGTACCAGGTTTTTTCTTCCGCCAAAATCAGTGCCCTGCCACCGGATCTGCAGGATGAAACGGGTATCGAACCCGGATTCAAATCCGTGCGCGACGCCACCACAATCAAAGAGGCGTCCGGCAACCAGACCCGCAAGCTTTCCGGCCGTGAAGGGAAGGAATACCTGGATGCCCTGATCAAAATGTACCAGAAGGATAACCTGTACACAATCAAGGAAAATGCAATTCAAAGAAGCGGCGACAGCTACCGCCTGTCCGTACCGCTGCCCGCCTCGGTGGCGCAGGGGGAAACCGTAATCACCGCCTATGCCGTGAAGGACGGTAAAATCCTGGGGCAGAGCAAAGCCAATATAAATGTGCGTCCGGTGGGCCTGGTTGGTTGGGCGCGCACCATGGCCAAGACAAACGGCCCGCTGTACGGTACCTACGCGGTGTTCATCGCGCTGGCGGCCGGACTGGGCATTGATATGCTCTTCAACTACCTGGAAAAACTTTTCCGCACCTTGACGGGCCGCCTGCCGCAGGAAGGCGCCGACCCGGCGGCGGAAATTCACTAGCCCCAAACAGGGGAATCACTCCTCTATATTCTTTCTCAACCGGCCCGCATAAACGGCGGGCCTTTTTTTGCCCTGATTCTGTACAGCATCTGTACAGAATCAGGGCAGTATTCCCGCCCAAAGCCGCCGTTTCACCGGAAAAGACCGGGCGTTGCCGGATCATACGCAATGGCACGGAATTTGCTCATTATTACTTGCAGTTAATATTCACAAAGGAGGACACCTTAATGGATGCGGAAATGGAAAAGGCGCTGGAGCCGTCCATGATGGGGCGGTTTAAACAATTCAAAACAATAATCGCCTATGTCATTCTAGCCCTCTCTTTGATGGGCCTGTGGACCGGCGCAGATTTCTTGAAGGAATCGGTTTTCAAACACTATTTCAATCCCACCCGCCACGTGATCGTCGAGCAGGACCCGGTCACCGGGGAAATTTATGCCTGGAAGGATACCCTGGGCAATGTATATACCCCGGACGAAACCCAGGTCAGATTGTTTCCCTTCGGCCTGACCATCCTGATCCTGGTGGTGGGCCTGGTGGGCATCGGCGCATACAACATCCTCTGTCAGCATTATCTGATGATGCTGTTGCTGCAGGACAAACTGGCCGCCCTGACGGTCCACCCAGTCGGTCCGCGCCCCTCGTTTTAAAATTTTGACGCCGCTTATCCGTCTTCGGCCCGGTCCGGGTCAACAACTTTTAGCACAAGCCGCCGTTTAAGAACGGCCATTACCGGCATAAAAATTAGCGAACAATTTTTTAAAGACCCGCTCCCGGCGGGTCTTTTTGGGGTTTTCAAAATTTTCTTTATTTTAATATTTCCCAACTTGTTTTCAGGCGGCAGACGGTGGACACGGACACAGCAACGTAGTATAGTCGTATTGTAAGACATGGATAGCAGGTTCACCTTCGAACCCTCCGGCGTAACTACGCAGTATTGCCGTTTGTGCAAGCAATACGGCCGCCCGGGCGGCCCCGGGACTTGAACCGGCTCTGCCGTACAGAGGTGGAAAGCATGCTTCGTGCCAAAAAATTAAGCAACCTGCTGCTGATCATGATGCTGGTGCTGCTTCTCTTCCCCGTTGCCCTGACCCTGTACATGGTCAGCATCATGAACAACAGCGAACTGGCCCTGGTGGAAAACCAGAAGGCCAAACTGAACCGGGCCGTCGACGACCTGGACAGCAGCATGCACACCAGCTTTACCGGTATTTTGAGCAACAACCGGGCGCTGACTGCGCCCCGGGACAAACAGGCCGCCGTGCTCAATCAAGCTTTACGCGAACCAATCAATCAGATCAGCCGTAAATATCCCCGGGTGCAGGTGGGCTTTTATCTGCCCTCGTTGAACCTGGTGCTGGACGGCAGCAGCGGCTACCGGCAAAACATTCCACCCCGTTACAAGAGCGCCTTTGAAGAAGTGCTCTCCCGCCAGGACACGGTGGTACACACCATCGGCCATGGCTCTTCCGGCGTATTGGAAATCTACCGTCCATACTACCGGGACGACAAGCTGGAAGCAGTGATCTGGGCCACCGAAAACCTGGGCCATACCAGCTTTTACGATCGCATCCGGCAGATGGAGATAAACTCCTACGCCGCGGCGGCGCTGGTCATTTTTTTCGCCCTGGGCGGCGCCCTTTTGCTTATGCGCAGCTTTGTCAAAGGAGTACAGCGGATCAAGGAAGGGCTGCAGACTTTGCAATACGACCTGGATCGCCGCCTGCCGGAAGCGCCCGGCGAACTAGGTGAAATTGCCGGCGCGATCAACGGTCTGGCCGAGCGGCTGACCGATGTGTATAAATACAACCAGTTGATGCTGGCCACCATTGACGACGCCATGCTGGTGGTGGACGCCGCCGGACGGGTGGTCATTGCCAACGCCGCCGCCGCCAGAATATTTGAACTTCCCCCGGACTGCCAGGACCGGCATTTCAATGAAATATTCCCATCCGGTTCCCCATTTACCGGGCTTTTACAAAACACCCTGGAAACAGGAAGGCAGTACAAGGATTTCAAACCGGGCGCCGGCGCACCGCAATTGCTGGCCAGCACCGCCCTGCTCACCGACGGCAGGCAACATAAAGTGGGAGCGGTCCTCTACTGTCGGGATGTCACTGAAACCATGCGCCTGGAAGACCGGGTGCACCGCCAGGAACGGCTGGCCTCCCTGGGTAAGCTGGTGGCCGGGGTGGCCCATGAAATCCGCAATCCCCTCACCTCGATCAGTTGCTATATCCAGCTCTGGCAAAAAACCAACAAACCCTCTCCGCGGGCGCTGGCCACCATGTACAGTGAAGTCACCAGGCTGGAGGGACTGGTGGAACAGTTGCTTTACTTTGCCCGCCCGGCCGAATCACGCTTTGTTCCTTACGAGCTGAACCGGGTGGTGGAAAAGGTGCTGCGCTTTTTCCGGGAGGTGTACCGGCAGCCGCCGGAAATTCATGCCCGGTTGGCCCCGGACCTGCCGCCGGCCTGGATTGATCCGGACCAGATCGAGCGGGTGTTGATGAACGTCATTTACAACTCCTGCCAGGCCATGCCCGACGGCGGCCGGCTGGAGGTGGAAACGGCCTACGACCGGCCCAGCGATTCGCTGCTGGTTACCCTCACCGACAGCGGCTGTGGCATTCCGGCCGGAAATATGCGGCATATTTTCGAACCGTTCTTCACCACCCGGGAAAAGGGAATGGGCCTGGGACTGGCCATCGCCCACGAGATTATCCAGGCTCACGGCGGCAATATCGAGGTGGAAAGCCGCGTCAACCGCGGCACCACCTTCCGCATTTACCTGCAGCGAAAGGAGGAGACGCATGCCCCCGTTAGTGCTTGTAGTGGATGATGAAGCCAGCGTGCGCCAGGCGCTGACCGACGTGCTGGAAACGGCCGGCTACGCAGTGGCCACCGCCGCGGACGGCGCGGAAGGCATGGAAAAGATGGCCGCCCTGAACCCGGCCGCGGTGCTGATGGATATTCGCATGCCCGGCCTGGACGGTATAAAAGTGCTGGAGACGGTGCGGGAAAAAGGGCAGCGCCTGCCGATCATCCTGATCACCGCTTACGGTAATACTGAAACCACCATCAAGGCAATGAAGCTCGGCGCCTTCGACTATATCACCAAGCCGTTCAAACTGGATGAACTGCTGGCCATTGTGCAAAAGGCGGTCAATACCCAGGCGCTGGTGTCCAAAATGAGTACAGAAGAACACGGCAACGGTCAGGACCTCACCAATGAGATCATGATCGGCCAATCCCCGGCCATGCAGTCGGTATACAAGTCGATCGGCCGGATTGTGGACAGCAATGTGACCGTGCTCATCCGCGGGGAAAGCGGCACCGGCAAGGAACTGGTGGCCCGAGCCATCCATCTGAACAGTCCGCGCAAGGACCGGCCGTTTATAAAAATCAACTGCGCTTCCATCCCGGAAACGTTGCTGGAATCCGAATTGCTAGGTTATGAAAAAGGAGCCTTCACCGGCGCCGGCACACGCAAACCGGGCAAGTTCGAACTGGCCGACCGGGGCACGATTTTCCTGGATGAAATCGGTGAAATGAGCCCGGCCACCCAGGCCAAACTGCTGCGCGTTTTACAGGAAAAAGAATTCGAGCGGGTGGGCGGCACCGAAACGATTAAAGTGGACGTACGCATCGTGGCCGCCACCAATAAAAACCTGGAGCAGTCCATCCAGGAGGGCGCTTTCCGGGAAGACCTGTTTTTCCGGCTGAATGTGGTGGAAATATGGGTGCCGCCGTTGCGGGAAAGAAAAGAGGATATCCCCCACCTGACCGAATTCTTCGTCAAAAACTCTGCCCGGGAGTTTCACAAGAAAGTAAGCGGCTTCTCCCCGCGGGCCATGAAGTTGCTGATGCAATACAACTGGCCGGGCAATATCCGGGAACTGCGCAACGTCTGCGAGCGTGCGGTGCTCATGTCCACCGGACCGCTGATCACCATTGAGGAACTGCCCCTGGGCATCCAGGCGCAACGGGAGGACATCAACCTGCGTACCGAACGGGCGGACATGTCTTTTAAAGAAATCATCGCCGACGTGGAAAAACAGGTCATTTTAAACGTGCTCAAGGAGCACAACTGGAACCGCTCGGCGGCCGCCCAGGCACTGAAGATGAGCCGTAGTTCACTTTACGCCAAGATGCGCGAGTTGGGAATAATTTCTTGAACAATGCCGCGATCCAACCTGAAAGGGCCACGCCCACGATTCCTGCCGGCTTTCTTATCGCGTGGCCACCACCTGACATGTTTACAACTGCTCGAAAACCGGGGGGTGCGGTTATGCCCAGCGACCGCCGCGTGCGCGAGATCATGGTTTCCCTGCGCGATTACTCCGCCGTGCAGGCTGAAGCTCCACTGGCCGAAGCCATCAGGGCGCTGCGGGAATCACTGCACCAGGAAGGCCGGGTGTGGTACGGATTTCACTCGGTACTGGTGCTCGACCACCGACAGCAACTGGTCGGATTGCTGACCCTGCGCTCCCTACTCAGGGCGATTGAACTGGCCGAACTGCGCCATGATTCCCAACTCAAGGGTTCTTCCTGGGGCTGGTACTACGCCAACCGGGTGCAAAAAAACAGCGGTTTACGCGTGAAAGACATCATGCGCCCCCTGACCCTGGCCACAGTGGAAAGCGAAGAAACGGTTTTTCAGGCTGCCGTGAAAATGGTCGCCCACCGGGTAAACTCCCTGCCGGTGCTGGAAAAAGGACGGGTGACCGGCATTGTGCGTACCATTGATGTCTTCCAGGTAATCGGCGAACTGCTCAGCGATTGACTTTTACCCGGGAGGGGATTAGTATGTCATTGCTGGTTAAGGATGTGATGGTGCCGGTCAGCGATTATTCGACCGTATCCGGGGAAGCCACCGTACGGGAAGCCATCAGCGCCCTGCGCGGCTCATTCCACCGCGAGGGACGCGCCTGGCACGGCCATTACTCGGTGCTGGTGCTCGACCGGGAGGGGCGCCTGGCCGGCCTGCTCACCCTGCGCAGCCTGCTGCGCGCCGTGGGCTTCAAGGATCTCACGGATGACATCTGGATCAAGGCCGAATCCTGGGGCTGGTACTTCATGGAAAAAATGCAGACCGGAGCGGGTGTACGTGTACGGGATATCATGCGCCCGCTGGAGCTGGCCACGGTTAACGCCCGGCAAACCTTGAAACAGGCCGCCCACCTGCTCCTCACCCACCAGGTCAACTCCCTGCCCGTACTGGAAGACGGCAAGGTGACCGGCATATTGCGCACCATTGACGTTTTCCGGGCCATTGACGAGATCATCCCCGGCATATAGCAGAGGTCAGTCGTCGGAGGTCGGAAGTCAGAAAAGTTACCGCACCTCCGATATGGGTGTCTATCCGCTATTTCCGCCTCATTCCCCAAATTTCCGCTTTCTTGCACCCGGCCTCTTGCTTGTGCATCTACTCAACGCTCCTTCCGGCCTCCGGACTCTGACATCTCCCATCTGACATCCAACCTCTGATTTCCGACCTCTGTTCTGCCCAGTTTCTGTACAGCCGCCTGTTCAGGATCAGGTCAACAGCAGCCGGATCTTGTGCCTGCCGGCACATCCATTCCCGCCTGTATATATCCGTTGAAATCGATAATTAACCTTTTAACCCGCACCACGCCTGCATCCCGGGCCCGCCACAAACTTTTTCCACCCCCGTTTGTTCCCTTTGGCACAAACCTTGCACTTTCAACAAAGCATATAACACCGCAGCGATATGGAGCTTTTGTCAGGGAGGTGGTTCAAGAAAAAAGTGATTGCGGGAACTTTCCTTAAATCCGCCGGTAATCACTTTTGTTACTCACGGCAGCCTCTAGATTCACGGAGGCATCCGGTTTCAAATGGAAGGGGGTAATGGGGGATGTTGTTGTCCAAGGAAAATTTGATAGCAAAGGAGACGGGAAAAATGACCAGAGGAGAAAACAAAGGGTTGCTTAAACCGTTGATTTTTATCGTCGCCACGCTGGCGGTTTACATGCTCACCTTCAGGTTTATCGGCACTATTAATCATATTGTTTTTGCCAAATCCATCCTGCCGGCCTTTATCGTACTGGCCATTGTAGTCACTGTGGCCTTTTTGTGGGGCAACACCGTCGGCTACCTGCTCAAGTCCATGGAAAGGAAGCTTGACCACCTGAAAGCAGTTCAAAGGGGGGAATAATACATGGCTGGAGAAGCAATGCCCGTCGTACACGAGGCAATCAAACTGATTTCCCTGACTCCGAAGAACACCCTGTCACTGATTGGCCTGGGTTTTATGGGCGGGCTGCTGAGCGGCTTCATCGGCAGCGGCGGTGCCTTCATCATGACTCCCGGCATGATGGGACTGGGCGTACCCGGTATCATGGCGGTTGGTTCAAACCTGACTCATAAATTCGGTAAGGCCATGGTCGGCGCCAAAAAACACGCCTCCATGGGCAACGTGGACGCCAGGCTGGCCGTATCCATGTTCGTCGCCCTGTTTGCCGGCACACAAAGCGCAGTCATGCTGAACAAGAAGATTTTTGAACTGTTCGGTGCGGCCGGTTCCAACCTGTATATCAGTCTGGCCTATGTAATTGTCCTGTCTCTGGTTTGTTTCAGCATGACCAGGGACATCAACAGCACCAGGCATCCAAAGGCGCAGGACGCCAGAAAATTATCGCTGGCGCAGCGGATAGCCAAAATGAACATCCCGCCAATGATCCATTTTAAAGTGGCCAATTGCCGGGTCACCCTGTGGCTGGTGCTGCTGGTCGGTTTCGCCACCGGATACCTGGCCGGTACCATCGGCGTGGGCGGTTTCATCGGCGTCCCGGCCATGATCTACCTGCTTGGCGTGCCAACCATGATTGCCGCCGGCACCGAATTGATGATGGCAATCTTTTCCGGGGCCTGGGGCGCCTTCCAGTACGCACTGAGCGGTTATGTGGACCTGCGGCTGGTACTGTTGCTCTACCTGGGTTCGCTGCTCGGCCTGTACATCGGCGCCATTACCACCAAGGTGGTCAAGGAGATCCAGATCAAAATGGTTATCGCCGTCATCGTTGGCGTGGTGGCTTTCAGCCGGGTCGTGGCCATACCGGCCTACCTGAAGGAACTGAATGTGCTCAGCATGTCTGCAACATTAAAGGATAGCCTGCTCAGTGGCAGCAATGTCATCATGTACGGAAGCGCGGCCGCCGGCTGTCTGATGATCCTCTCCTGGCTCTTCAAGGCTCTGACCAGGGCATCGAAACTGGAGGAAGCGCACGCCCGCCGGAGTGCGTGAGAACACCTTGCCTGCAACAGGGGAGCCCTTACTCCTCTACTTCAAGGCCCTTTCCCCAAAGGGCCTTTCCTTGTCGCGTACCTTTTACCGGTGGACAGCGCAGGCAGTTGATAGTATAGTCATGTTAGAAGACCATGAAGGGGTGTTCCGGCATGCTTCGCTCTCATACCCTGGGCAACCAGCTGCTGGTGCTGATTACCGTGCTGCTGCTTTTTCCGGTGTTGCTCGCCTTATATATGCTGCATGTCATTCAGAACAGCGAATTCGCCCTGGTGGAATACCAGAAGGCCAAACTGTCCCGGGCGCTGGATGAACTGGACGGCAGTATGAAAGGCGGCTTCACTGATATTCTGCGGACAAACCGGATGGACAGCAAACCAAGAAGCGAACAAATCCGCCTTTTGAACCAGATTTTAAATACAAATATCAAACAGGTAAGCGCCAACTATCCGCGGGTGGAAATGGGTTATTATTCCCTGTCGCTGGATGCCATGCTGGACGGCAGCGAAAACTACCAGGAAAACTTTTCGCACCGGCGCAAAGTCCTCTTTCAGGAGGCGCTTGAACGCCGCCAAATGGTGGTGCAGACCATCGGCCAGACCTCGGCCGGCATGCTGGAAACCTACAAGCCCATTTACCGTAACGGAAAACTGGAAGGACTGGTCTGGGCCTACGAAAACATGGCCCAAACCAACTTTTACCGGCGGGTGCAAAATGTCGAGCGCAACGCCTACATCGCCATTGCAACTGGTATTTTGCTCGGCCTGGGGAGCACGCTGCTTTTGATCCGGAACTTTGTATTCAACGTTAACCGGATCAAGCAGGGGGTGAAAAACCTTGAATCCGACATGTATCAAAAACTCCCCGAACCACAAGGAGAACTGGGTGAAATCAGCCGGGCGGTGAACAAACTGGCCGGCCGGCTGGTGGAAGTAAATAAATACAACGAAAGTATGATGGCCACCATCGACGACGGCCTGGTGGTGGTGAATCCGGACGGACGGGTGATCATCGCCAACCATGCGGCCGCCCGGATGCTGGGACTGCTCACCGGGCAGCCGGATTTGGACTACCGGCAGGCCTTCCCGGCGGACTCGCCCTTCCCTCAATTGCTGGCCCAAACGTTGCTTGAAAAAGAATCATTAAAGGACCTGCTCGTCCCTTATCACCCGTCCGGACAGAATCCGGTGCAACTGCTGGTCAGTACGGCTCCCATGCTGGACCACCAGCAAAATATCATCGGCGCGGTTCTCTGTTGCCGGGACGTCACTGAGCGCCTGCACCTGGAAGAGCGCGCCCACCACCAGGAGCGGTTGGCCGCCCTGGGCAAGCTGGTGGCGGGGGTGGCGCACGAAATTCGCAACCCGCTTACCTCAATCAGCTGCTACATTCAGCTCTGGCAGAAAACCAACAACCCGTCGCCAAAATCCATCCGCACTATTTACGAGGAAGTGGTCCGGCTAGAATCGCTGGTTTCGCAGTTGCTCTATTTCTCCAAACCGGCCGAGGCCAGATTTGCCCGTCATGATCTCAATCAACTGGTGGAAAAGGTGCTGCAGTTCTTTACCGAAATTCACCTGACCCGGTTCACCCTGGTCAAAAACCTGGGCCGGGATTTGCCTATGGCCTGGATGGATCCCGACCAGATGGAGCGGGTGATGATGAACATCGTCTTCAATGCCTGCCAGGCCATGCCCGACGGAGGCACATTGACCATTACCACCGCCTGGCGCCCGGAAACGGACGATTTGGAAATCGCTGTTACTGACACCGGCTGCGGCATACCGGAGGAAAACATAAAACACCTGTTTGACCCCTTCTTTTCCACCCGGGAAAAGGGAATCGGCCTCGGGCTGGCCATCGCCTATGAGATCGTCCGTGCTCACGACGGCCGGATTGAAGTGGACAGCCAGGTGGGCCGGGGCACCACATTTCACATTTACCTCAGAACCATAAAGGATGGTGCATATGAAAACGAAACCCTTGCCGGTTGAAAAAGGCGGCCGGCCCGGCCGGTTAAACCTGGACAGCCTGCTTACAACCGGGGAAAAACGGGATGCGGCCGCATACGCTTCCCGGCTCGCCTGGCTGATCGCTTTAACCGGCCTGCTCTTTTTCTGGGCCGGGCTGCATTATATGGATGAGCGCTTTTTCCCCCACCGGTTCAACCCGTCGCGTCATATAATCATCGAACAGGATCCGGACACCTACGAGTTGCATGCCTGGCGGGACAGTTTCGGCCGGGTGTATACCCCGGCCGATGCCCAGGTGAGGTTGTTCCCCTACGCCGCCGGCGGGCTGATCCTGTTTATCCTGGTGCTGGGCACGGGCATTCACCACCTGCTGGTGCAGCATTACAAAATGCTTTTACTGATCAAAAGCGAACGCTGGCAACAGGCGGTGTACTCCCCGGAGTGGGGGCGCCGGCACCCCGGGTTTTAGCCGAGCAGGCCGGGAAAAAGGGAAATGCCCACCAGCAGAAGGGTCAAACCGATCATGATTACTGTGGTCAGCCAGGCCACAGCGTTAAAACTGCGTGAGTTGACATAACGTCCCATGATATCGGGATTGTTGATCAAACTGAGCATGAAAACCAGAATAAACGGCAGCAGTATGCCGTTGATCACCTGCGACCAGAGCATAACTTGAATCAGCGGCAAATTGGGGATTAAAATCACACACGCCCCAATGAACACCAGAAGGGTATACAGCCAGTAGAATACCGGCGCCTCATTCCATGATTTATCAATACCCGCCTCGAAACCCAAAGCCTCGCAGATATAATAGGCTGTAGCCAGTGGCAGTATGGAAGCCGAAAAAATGGATGCGTTCAATAGACCAAGCGCAAAAAGAATGGATGCCCAACGTCCGGCCAAAGGAGCCAGTGCTATGGCCGCGTCTTTCGCTGTTTCAATGTGAATGCTGTGCGCGTAAAGCGTAGCCGCACAGGCTACAACGATAAACATGGCCACCAGATCGGTCATAAAGCAACCGAGAATGACATCCATCCGTGAATGTTTGTACTGATCCACTGTAATGCCTTTTTCCACTACTGCCGACTGAATGTAGAATTGCATCCAGGGAGCAATAGTTGTACCAATCAGACCTATAATCATTGCCAGATAATCACTGTTTAGACTAAAGCTGGGGGTAACCATCTGTTTCAAAACAAGTCCCCAGGGGGGATGAGCCATCGCACCTGAAATGATATAACACAGGTAAAGGGCGGACGCAACCAGGAATATCCGCTCCACTTGCTTATACGATCCACGAAGCACGGCCCACCAAACCAACAGCGCGGACAACGGCACGGAAATATACTTGCTGATCCCGAATATTCCAGTACTGGCGGCCACCCCGGCAAACTCGGAAACGGTATTGCCTAAATCCGCAAAAACCAGTGCCAGCATGACAAATAGAATCACCCGCACCCCGTAACGCTCCCGGATCAGATCGGCCAGACCCTTGCCGGTCACAGCCCCCATGCGTGCGCTCATTTCCTGCACCACGATCAGGGCCAGGGTCATCGGGATGAACACCCAGAGCAGCTTGTAACCGTATGTGGCTCCGGCCACCGAATAGGTGGTGATGCCCCCGGCGTCATTGTCCACATTGGCCGTGACAATGCCCGGACCGACCACGGCCAGAAAAATAAACAGGTTGCGCACCAGACTGCTTTTCTTTAACGCCGTCATGCTCCCCACCCCCGTCCCGGCTTGCGGCGCAGCATGAAGTGGGAAAAGCTGTCCAGGCCGCTACGGTCCGGTACCAGCGTTTCGAGTACGTCGTCCACGGTAATAATGCCCATTATTGCGCCCCGGTCATCCACCACCGGCACGGCCAGCAGGTTGTACTTGGCCACCGCGTCCAACACCTTGCGGTGATCGTCATGGTGATTCACACTGATCACCCTGGTGCGCATAAACCCGCCCAGAGCGGCCTGCGGCGGAGAGATAATCAGATCGCGCAGGGAGATCACACCCTGCAAAACCTCCTGCTCATCAACCACATACAGGTAATAGACGGTTTCCGCCGCCGGCGCCAGTTCACGCAACCGGTTGATCGCCCCCCCGGCGGTCATGCCGGCCGGAAAGGCAATGTACTCGGTGGTCATCAGCGCGCCGGCCGTATCCTCCGGGTATTCCATCAATTCCCGTACATCTTCGGCCTCATCCGGTTCCATCAGTTCAAGCAACTCCCGGGATTTTTCCTCCGGCAGTTCGCCCAGGATGTCGGCGGCCTCGTCGGGGGGCATCTCCTCCAGAATATCGGAGGCCCGCCCGCTGTCCATACGTTCAATGATTTCCACCTGAGTGTCCAGATCCACTTCCGCCAGCGCTTCGGCAGCCGTTTCGTCATCCAGGCGGTCAATGAAACCGGTGCGTTCCTGATGATCCAGGTCCTCAATGATATCGGCGATATCCGCCGGATGCAGCTGGCTGAGCCCTTCCTGTTCCCGGCGCAGGCGCAGATTGGCCGTCCATTCTTCCAGCGGCTTGATATACTGCCAGCCCACCAGATGCTGCTCCCTTTTTTTAACCAGGAACTCCGCCCCGATGCGCCGGAACAGGCCGCGCAGGCCGATATCCACGGCCAGCAAAATAACGTCGTAGGTCTCCTGGTGACGCACCCAGGAAAGCTTGATATCGTTCACCCGGACCAGCTTCGAGCCTTTCAGGTCGATGATCTGTTTATCCAACAGCCACTTGCCGGCGTAAATTTCATTCGCCTGCAAGGTTGCCAGATCGCTTTCCACCAACTCTCCCTTCAGCCGCAAACCTCTTTCATCCCAATGTTCAATCTGGCCGATGCTGATATGCTTTTGCACTCCCGGGGCGTATTTGATACCGGTTACCCGCGGGCAAATGCCGTCCCAGCGGACGGTCATATCACGCAGGCGGCCCACAATCCGGCCCCGTCCGTCATAAATCGGCCTGCCCTGTACCTGACTGAAGAAAAATTCACCCAGCACTTTGACCTGATCCACCGGCAATCCCTCCTTTTATCTCCGGATTGCCGTTCCCTCCTGCAAAAGGAGTGTACGGACAACCGGATTAATTTTGCCCATCAAACTACCGCTACTATCACCAGGTCCGGCGTCCATAAAACCACCTCCCGTCGGAATATCATTCCACAAAAAATAAACTTCCCCGTTGAGCAGGGAAGCTTTCTTTTCCATGACAAAAAACACTGTCTTCCCCACTCGTCCGAGCTTTGGCACGTACATAGCTAGAGACTGTATAAAGCCTCAGCCACATTAAGTAAAGCCTTAATCCGGCCATACCTGTTAACCCAGTTGGTGTCTCTCGACATTTCCGGGCAGTGGCGTGTGCTCTATGCAGAAGCCTCACCTAACGAGGATTATTTGATTAACTTCAGTATAGAACTTTTTTCCGCCGGTGGCAAGAAAAAGTTTGCCGGGACGGGCCGGATTTTTCCGGATAAAACACGCCCCGGGCGCCGGTTCGAACAAAAAAGGGTGCCGGTCCGGGAAAGATTTCCGGACCGGCACCACTTTCCCCCGTCCAGTCTTGTGAGGGTTATAAATACAGTTATTTTTGCGTTTGCAACGACTTGGCGTAATCGTCCAGGATCTTGCGCTGCACATTACCCGGGGTCTCGCCCGCAGTGTCTTCCGGTTGGGTCATGTTGCTCGCCCGGGACAAGGCCGCGTCCACGGTCGAGCTTGTGTTTATATCCTTCCCGAGCCAACTGGTAGTACCCGGATCTTCTGCTTTCAGGTTAAAGGGCGTAAAGTCCGGTTTGGAGGTAAAGACATCCCACATGGGCGTGGCATAGGCGTCGTTCACCGTCAGGGGGGTCATGCCGGTAATCAATTCGATTGTCTTCAGGACGCTCATCTGGTCATAATGGGTATCGATCACCGCATGGCGCTTCGCATAGGGGCTGGCCACCATTACAATCGACCGGTGGGCATCGACATGGTCACCGCCGCTTTGGGCATCGTCTTCAACCACGAACACGGCGGTATCCTTCCAGTACTTGCTGTGACTGACGGCGTCGATAATCTGACCGGTGGCATAATCATTGTTGGCCACCTCGGTGTTGGGGTTGGGGTAACCGGGAGTGGTACCCGCCGTATGATCATCCATCAGGAAGACATAGGAAAACCGGGGCAGAATTCCTTTCTTGAGGTTGTTGGTAAAGTATGCCGCCCGTTCCGTATCGGGTATCTTAAGGTTCCAGCCGGGATAAGCGGTTACCATGTGCGGTTTCATAGCTGGCAGCACGTCACCGGTTACTGGGTCGTGCTCCACGAATTCCCCGTAATCCAGGAAGGAGATATTGTGACGCAGGGCATCGTTGAACAGGTAGCCCATCTTTGGATAGGTCGCCGGCATCGAACCGGGACCAGCCATTGGAGCAACATCGTCGGGATCGTAAATATTCTGTTCCCAGCCATAGGTGTCAAGGTTGTTCACTGTGCCGGGGATTCCCGAATCCCAATTGCGGCCCCGTCCCGAGTAATAAGCCGGCCAGGTTCGCTGCACGTAATCGTTGGGTCCGGCGCCGGCCACCCATTGATGCCCCTGGGCGGTTACTTCCCCGTCCACGTAGTAGTTGTCCATCAGCCCGAAGGTGGTGGCCAGGGAATGACTGTTGGGGGTGTAGACCGCACCGAAGGTGGTCAGGGCCGGATCACCGTTGCCGTTCTTGATGTCGCCGAATTCCTCGTCATAGGTCTTGTTCTCCCGGACGATAAGAACAACGTGCTTGATGGGGCCGGTTCCGGGAACAACCGGGATGGGACTGCCCGCCGGCCTGCGGGCCCGTCGCACGGTATTCGCCACCACCGTCCCGGTTGTCTCCACCAGGTTGGACCCGGACGGGCTGGCGAACATGGAAACTGTACCGGCAATCATTGAACCTACCCACTGCTCCTGGACGTTGGGGCCGGAACCCATCCCGTTGGAGTTGGCCACAAAGATATTGCCGGTGACCGGATCCGCCAGGACGGCAGTCGGATACCAGCCCACCGGCACCTGACCCAGCCAGGTTTTACCGGCTAAGCTGTAAACACCCACCGCGTTGAGCATGCCCTCTGTGACATAAAGACGATTACCGTCCGGCGACAGGCACAGGCCGTTGGGGGCAATGCCGAAGGGTGCCTTGGGATACGGGTTGACACTGATCCTTTTGACGCTACGGCCGGCCAGATCGACCACCGCGATGGCGTTATTATCGGTCTCGGCCACATAGGCTGTTTTGCCGTCCCTGGAAAGAACCAGGGAACCGGGCAGCGTGCCGGTATCCGGCGTATCCTGCGCCGCCGGTGCCCCCAGCGAAATTTCTCCGGTCTGCCTCATGGTGATGGTATTTACGATGGAAAGAGAGCTGCTGACCCAGTTGGTCACATAAATCTCGCTGCCATCTGCGCTGACCGCAATGGCGTAGGGATACTTGCCCACCGGGATGGTGTTTTGTTTGTCCACCTTGCCGTTGGTAAAATGCAGGGCGGTGATTGAATCGGCCAGGTTGTCGGTCACGTAGAGCGTGCTGCCATCCGGACTCATAGCCAGGCTGGCCGGATAGCCGGCTACGGGTATGGTAGCCGTTTGGGTGAAGCCATTGTTCCCCGCTGTGAACTGATAAACGAGGTTCGCCCCGCCGCCGGCCACGAATATCGTCTTACTGTCCGGCGTAAAGGCGATTCCTGCATACATTTCATTGTTCTCTTTACCGTTTGCAGGGAATTGCGGTTTGATGGTTTGTATCACGCTACCGGTGGCGGTACTCAAAAGTGTCACCGACTGGATGCCGGCACCAGCGTTGGCCACAGCGATCAATTTGTGGTCCGGTGATTCCACCATGTTAAGCGGCAAATCGCCCACGGCGATCTGTTTCCCGTAGGGTTTGAGAAGCCGACCGTCGGGAAGGACGGCGGAAGAGAGTGATGTAATCTGAGCAGGCAACCGGCCGGCGGGGCTTTCCAAAAGACCGGCCGGCCGGCCGGCGACAACCTTCCACGCCGCCATGGCCCCGGACGACCGTCCCGGCAGGTTGAAATCCGGCCGGCCCTCCGCGTATACGGGGCCAAGACTGACCAGCCAGGACAAGACCGTCAGGGTGAGCATCAGCCCAAGTGCTTTTTTCAGCATTACTTTCCTGATCACCAAGACACACCTCCGTTTAATCATTCACGGGATCATCAAAGAGCGGTCCGCAGACATAAAAATTTTCCCCAAATGGCGCCATTGTCTCAAAGAAAACCTTAACCGTCCAGTTCGGAACCAGTTTTACCACCCCCTGGTTTAATTTATAGAGAGGATAATCCTGATAAGTTAAAACAGCGTGATCCGGCGGTTAACTTTCTGTAAGCCGCCGGGCAAAGTACCCCCAGGAATATTCTTTTATATGAGCAAATAAACGTCAGCAGCGGGGCTTGATCAATGATGCCTTTTACATTATAATGTTTTAAACACTTTTAACGAAAGAGTGGTTTTGATGAAAGAGGGAAAAGATAAACCGCTGCCCGGCGGCAAACGGCACCGCCACCTGCCGGCATTCATCCTGTTATTTCTGGCCCGGGACGGTGAATTGTACGGTGCGGCGATCAATGAACGGTTGAAGTCCATCTGGGCCAAAAACTGGTGCTTTGACCCGGGCGCCGCTTATCGTACCCTTAGGGAACTGGAGGCGGAAGGGGCGGTTCGTTCCTACTGGAAAACCGGTGATTCCTGTCGTCCGAAGCGCATTTACCGGCTTACGGAAACCGGCCGACAACAGCTCACCCGGTGGCGGGAAGATATTGCCGCGCGCCTGAAAAACCTGCAGTATTTTCTTGCTGAATATGACAGACTACCCCGGGAAAACTGGAATGATCCCTAGTTCGCCCAATGCCCCCAAGCAAATGATCGACCGGTATTTCTCCGGCCGGCGTGCAAAAAAGCGCCATTTTTGCAAAATGGCGAGCGCCGGTTACCGGATTCCACTTGGACGTGATTACGGACATCACATCCGGTGCAGAATTGCCGGAATTATTTAACAGTTCCCCTTTCCGCTAAAGCAGGGGATCAAATGACCGGCACACGCCAAATCCCGCCTGGTACCATTCCGGCTTGCCGGAATTTCTTGTGAAGGGAATGTATGTAATGGCAACTGCGGACACATTGGCCCTGGAACGGGCGGGCAGGCAACGTTACGGCAGTATTTTCCTGCTCACCCTGGCTCACCTGATCAATGATGCCTACCCCAACCTGTATCCGGTGCTCATTCCTTCGTTAATGGTGATCCTGCATTTTTCCGTCGCCCAGGCCGGCGCCATCACCGCCGTGGCCGCCCTGACCACCCAACTCCTGCAGCCATTTATGGGATTGTGGGCGGACCGGGTGGGCGGCAGCTGGTTCGTTACCGGCGGATTGGCCCTGGGGGCAATCTTGAGCACGGCGGCGCTCGGTCTGGCCCCCACTTACCCGATGCTGCTCCTGCTCATTCTGCTCAGCGGCATCGGTAATTCCGCCTTCCACCCCCACGCCTCGGGCATTGTGGGTGAGATGACCGGACGGCGCAAGGGACTGGGCATGTCCATGTTCCTGATCGGGGGAAATTTGGGGCGCGGCCTGGCTCCCCTGCTGGCCAGCTTTGCCTTTCTCACCTGGGGGCGTCCCGGCCTGATGATTTTGAGCATCCCCGGCCTGCTCCTGGCTTTCGCCCTTTATACTTACGGCCGGAAAATAAAAACAGTCGGCAAACCCAACTCCGGCGGCTTGCTGGCCACCCTGCACGCCAACCGGGGCCGGCTGGTATCATTGCTGGCCATTGTCGGCATCAGGTCCATGGTTGCCTCCGCCGTGCTCACCTTTTTACCAATCTGGTGGAAACTGCGCTACGGACACATCACCCACAATGCTTTTATGCTGTCCATCATGCTATTGGCAGGCAGCCTGGGCAACATGGCCGGGGGCTACCTGTCCGATGTGATCGGCGTTATCCCGGTAATTGTAGGCTCATCCGTATTGTCCGCCCTGCTGGTCTGGCTCTTCCTGCACAGCAGCGGCATCTGGCTCTGGGTGAGCATCGGCCTCTTGGGGGCGGCGCTGTTCTCCACCGCTTCGGTGACCATGGTCCTCGGACAATCCATTTTTCCGCAGCACAAGGGCATGGCTTCCGGCCTCGCCCTCGGCCTGGGCAACACCCTGGGCTCGGCCGGCGTTGGTCTGTTGGGCCTTTACGCCCAGCATTTAAGCGTGGTGAACGCGCTGTACCTGCTGGCGCCCATCTCCTTACTGGCCATACCCTTCGTCTTCAGCTTCACCCGGCGGGCCGCAGCTACAAGCGGATAAATCCAGCCGCCCGCCGGAAAGCCCGCAGGAAAAGGCGGTTACTGTTCGCGGACCCATTTCACAGCGGCGTCACGGCGGACAACACGCGCCAGCGCATACGGAAGTGTCATAAGAAAGCGTTGCACAATTTGCCATGCTATATTATGATATAGATGAGCCAAGGGTTGCACCTGGTTTGAAGGCTACAAACGACATGAGCATGAAAACGTTATAGAAAAAAACGGCCAATCCAACCCGAGGGGAGTAAATCAAGGTTGAACAATTCCCGCAATCAACCCGGCCTATGCATAATTTTGCGCGTACGGCAGTACCTCCTGCCGGCAGGGAACTGCCAATGAGCACGGATAGGCTCCGGAACGGAGCAAAACACGGCAAAATTGAATATAAATGGATGGTTCTTTCGGTTGTCACCCTGGGGGCGCTGCTCGCAGCCATAGACTCCAGCATCGTCATCCTGGCCCTACCCAGCATCATGATCGATCTGACCACCAACATGGTCACCGCCATCTGGGTGCTCATGGGCTATATTCTGATGAACACCATCTTCCTGATCACCTTTGGCCGCCTGGCCGACCTCTTCGGCCGGGTGCGCATGTACAACCTGGGCTTCCTGGTTTTCACCGCCGGTTCGGTGCTCTGCGCCCTGGCCCATACCGGCCTGGAACTGGTGATTTTCCGCCTGGTGCAGGGAGTGGGCGGAGCCATGCTCATGGCCAACGGCATGGCCCTTATTACCGAGGCCTTTCCCCCGCACGAACGGGGGCGGGCGATGGGGATCAATTCGATTACCTGGGCGCTGGGCAACATCATCGGGCCGGTGCTGGGCGGGCTGATTCTCAGTGTGGCCAGCTGGCGCCTAATCTTTTTGATCAACCTGCCCGTGGGATTGGCCGGCACACTCTGGGGCTACCTGGCACTGCATGAACTGGCCAAACCGGCCCGGCGGGAAAAAGTGGACCTGCCGGGAGTGCTCTTCTTTTCCCTGGCCATCACCGCGCTTCTGCTGGTGTTGACCCAGAATATGTCCTGGGGCTGGTTTTCGCCCCCCATCCTGGCCCTTTTCGCCCTATTCCTGCTATCGGCGGCGGCTTTTTTGCTCTGGGAAAAGCGTAATCCCCAACCGGTAATTAATCCGGCACTTTTTCAAAACCGCGTTTTCAGCTTGAGCACCTTTGCCGCCGTGCTGCAGAGCCTGGCCATGTTCAGCGTCTTTTTTCTGATTGTTTTTTACCTGCAGGGAATCAAGGGGGAAAACCCGTTCAAGGCCGCGCTTATGATCCTGCCCATGCCGGTGGTGCAATCGGTTCTCGGTCCCCTCGGGGGCATTTTCGCCGACCGGCACGGCGCCAGGCTGCCGGCCACAGCCGGGCTTTTGCTGCAGGGCCTGGCCACTTACATTTTGTCCGGCCTGAAGCCGGATTCCAGTTACGCCGTCTTTTTTGCCGGGTTGACCATCATGGGCATCGGCGGCGCCCTTTTCTGGTCGCCCAACACCAGCGCCGTGATGGGCGCCGCGCCGCGGCAGCGCCTGGGGGTGGCCTCCGCCACCCTGGCCACCCTGCGCCAGTGCGGCATGGTGATGAGTTTCGCCCTGGCCCTGGTGGTGGCGGCGGCAAGCATGCCGTTCGAGATCATGACCAAAGTATTCCTGGGCACTTCCGGAAGACTAAGCGGCGCCATAGCAGCGGGCTTCAGCGCGGGGCTGGATCAGGCGCTGCGGGTTTCCACCATCATCGTGCTCATATCCGCCCTGTTGACCTGGCTGGCCAATGACCGTCCGCAAAGCGCCCGGGCACAAATAGAAAATTAAGGCCCTGGCTTGGTAAAACCCGGCCGGTCACTTTTTCAACATCTATTACCGGCGACCGGAAATCACAAGAATAACAGGCTTGTTATCCCGTTTCTATAATGCCAGACGTTTGAACCGGCCCACATCCCGGGGAGCCCAGGGCTTGTGCCGGTGAATGGCGGTAAAAACGATACCGGGCGCGGCTTCGATTTCGTCATAGGTATGGTCGGGGTATACTTTTACCACCATGGTTACATGAGCTTGACCGTAAAATACGGTATCACCCGGTTTGGGAGTGGAACAATTGCCGACCAACCGGTTGGTGTCCTTGAAAAACGCATAAATATTTTGCACCCGCCGGGAAAAATACGGCGAACCGGGATCGTTGCCGGGCAGACCGGGGTAGTGTTCCGGATGCAACCGGTAGTCGGCGGCCATCAACCGCTCCAGGTTAATGCCGGCTGCCGGGTAGCAAAGACGCGGCACATCGGTACAGACAAGCAGGCCGTATTTCACCAGGTGGCCGCGAGCATAATCATATAATACGCCCCGCAGGCTTTCGGCGGCCGACACGAAGCGTTCCTGCCGGGAAAGCGACTGATCATTGGTAATAGCCTGCATCTTGCCGGGATTGTATGTATGGAAGATAAAAATATACAGCCCGCCGGCAAACAGAAAAACAATGAAAAGCAGCGGCCATTTGATATAGCGGATACCAACCCCCTCCCCCGCATCAAGATATCCTACCAATATAACACCACGGTCCATGCTTTTATGACGCATGATTAAATTATTCCATTCCGCCATAGCGGTTGAATTTCCGTTTATCCGGCCGGGCTGCAATCATTAAATACCCTGCCCTTTAACATTTACCATGGTCAAATGCTTATTGTTTAGCGGGTGCTTTTGGATACACAAAATTTTTAATATCTACATTGATAAATAAACGGTAATCACCCTTATCCAGCAATTGTTCTTCATAACTTTGCCAGGTGCCTGAATATCCAGACTGGTAAAGACGATTCCTCAGTCCGGTCCTGGCGAGTATCTTTTGGGTGGCGTTCAGCACTCCCGGTGAATGGATATACTCTTCGGGACTGGTGAAACCGGAAGATTTAACATCTTTCAGATAGGAAATTTTGGCCGGGTTATTGTCGCTTAGCGATTTTATCTTACCGTAAACGGCTTCAAGGTAGTTCAAAGCTTCCTGGTTCGTTACCTTAATGCCCTTTTTACTTGCTTCACAATCCAACAGGGAATTTAAAACCAGCGTTCTCAGCGCCGCCCGTTCACACCAGGAATCGCTTTGCGGCCGGCCGATTTTCGCCCAGTTGTTTTTAATCAATTGCTTTTCAGAAGCCAGTTCCCGTCCGGTAATATTTTTTCCGGCCACCTCCGCCACGACGGCGGGATAGCCGGTTTTAGCCGCGGGTTTTGAACCGGATTGGGAGGCGTGCACCCAATACCCGATGCCGGTAAAGGCAAACATTATCAGCAATATCAAAGCAATACGCTTAGCCATCGGTTCCACCCCCCACTAAGGCATGTCTAAAATAATACATTCTTCCTTCAACTCACTTATCCTCCGTTCACTTGCTCTTCTTCAGCTTCTACGCCGGGGCATCCCAGTCCGGAGCCAATTCGAACAGACAGTTTTTATGGTATCCTTTATTAACACTGTTTATGGTCACAAGAAACAGCCCCAACGAGAAAACCAAATGATGGAATTCAGATGCCATTTGTGGTATAATGAACTAAAACTAACGACAGGATGTTATATATGAATACGTCTAAAAAAGTGCCCGGATGGTTGAAACCATGCTTTTGGGATATCTCCATCCGGGATTTGGATTTAAATAAAAATAGCATCTTTATTATCGAAAGATTACTGAATGAGGGCGATCAAGAATCACTAAACTGGCTATTCAAAACATACACCGAAGAAAAAATTAAAGAGGCGGTGCTTGTGAGCAGGGGATTATCATTAAAGACCGCCAGGTGCTGGCAGAATTATTTTGATCTCAAGGAGGAAGAGATGTCTTGTTTTGGAACACGCTCGACCGGCCGCGAAAGATTCTTTTAAAAAGAATAGCGGAAATAATGCCGGTACCGGACAGTTACCTGGCAGGAGGAACTGCACTGGCGCTGATACTGGGCCATAGAAAGTCCATCGATTTTGACTGGTTTACGCCCAGTGAGTTTGAACCCGAAATTATAATGCGAGATCTTTCGGCATTAGGCAAGATAAAGATCACGGAAACCAAAAAGGGAACCTTCCATGGTTTTATAGACAGGGTACGGGTTACCTGGCTTTATTATCCAAACCCTCTGCTAAAACCTTTAATCAGCATAGATAATGTATACGGGTTGCGGCTTGCTTCACTAACAGACATCGCGATAATGAAATGGGCGGCAGTTAGCCAACGGGGAGCACGCAAGGATTTTATCGATTTATATTGCATCTGCCAGCACGGGTATAACCTTGAAGAAATATTAAATTTACTGCCCCAAAAATATCCCAAGATAAATATTAACTATTACCATATGATTAAAAGCCTTTCCTTTTTCGATGATGCGGAAAGGGAAAACATGCCTGTGATGGTGAAGCAAATAGAATGGCCGTTAGTAAAAAAATATTTCCTGGATATGCAGAAGTGCTTACTTAAAAGAATAACACCGTAAATGGCAGCATTGATGGCCTTTACGCCCGGCTATGGGCACTTTTGCCATGTCCGCCCCCCGTCTCGGGTACGCAGTATGCCGTCCCGTACGAGGAGCCAGCCGTCCTTGGAGTTGACGAAGGTCATTTGAACAAAATTTGATCTGTCACTGGCTGTGTCATATTCCAAAGGAGTCTCCTGCCAGGTGGCGCCACCGTCGGATGTATGCATTACTTCATTTTGCTGCCGGCTGGTGAATGGGTTGCGTGCCGCCAGTATCCAGCCGTCCTGCGGGGTGACGAAAGAAAGGCATTGCACCCAATACGAGCGATCCAGGTGTTTGACAGTTGTCCATGTTCCGCCCCCGTCGGCCGTTTTCATTAAATTGTATCCATCCTGCTGACCCGGACCGGTTTTGGACGACGTTTCCATGACGGCAAAACCGTGCAACGGACTGGTAAAAGTGATTTTAGCGCTGCCCCCCGGCTGTCTGCGCAAGTTCACCTGTTGTTGCCACGTTTTCCCGCCGTCTGTTGTGCCGGATAGGGCTACGGACGGCCAGTCCGTTGTCTGCCACAGTCCCTCGTGACGGTTGAAGAACTGGAGATAGGGCTCATTAGGCGCAAGCATATCCGGCTTCAGCGTTAGGCGGGCAATAGTGTTCCAGGTGGACCCGCCGTCGGATGTGTGCAGAAGGACACTCTCCCGGTCACCCGGATTTCCAGCCACGATCCAGCCTTCCTTGGGAAAGGGGAATGATACGGCCAGCGGCCTTGCTTTGAGACTGCTTATTTCGGTCCAGCTTTTACCGCCGTCCGCAGTGTGTAACACCGCTCCCCAATCCGAAGGCAATCCAATACCGGTTCCATTTCCGGGATCAGAAAAACTGATCCCACTGGTTGGTATGAGTGCCGGCAGCAACTGCCGCCATGTCTTCCCGCCGTCCGTGGTGTGAATCAGAAAGTTCCCGACATTTGGCAACTCGCCGATTGCCCAGCCTTCCCGGGAGGAGGCGAGGGACACCGCTTCAATACTCCATCCCTTGTCGAAACCGGCCGGTTGCCAGTTGCGGCCGCCATCCCGGGTGATCAGGATACCGCCGGGCAGGGGCGCGGCCCCGGAATCAACTGGCAGCCAACCCACATTGGAATCAGTGAAAACCATCGCGCCGGCCACTGTGCGCCCGGAGGCTAATGCTGTTTGCTCAAGCTTCCACTGTTTTCCTCCGTCAACGGTTTGATAAAGAATGCCATTCATCGCATCATCTTTGTAATACAACCAGCCGTCATCAGGAGTGGGAAATGACAGGCTGGCGGAAAAAGGCATATAATGCGCGTTATTGGGAGGGGAAAAAGACCGCTCCCAGGATTGACCGCCGTTGCCCGTGACGAGTACAACCGGCCGGCTGCCGGCGCCATTTGTCCCGGTTCCTTCCTGTCCGGCCACCCAACCTTTTTGGAAGCCGGTAAAACTCATGTCCACCGGCGTGAATTTCGCCGGCAAGGATACCGGTTTCCATGTACCGCCCCCGTTGGTGGTGGCCAGGAGGGTACCACCGGCCAAAATGTAACCGTTCTGTAACCCGGAAAAGAATATCTTGGTCTTCATCTGCATGGCCAGGTTGTCCATGATTTGGGATGAGGGCTCCTGCCATTGCCGGCGCCAGGTTTTGCCACCGTCAGAAGAAGCCCATACGGTCATTTTCTTGTCCGCATCCTTCCAGGTGATCATCCAGCCGTGCACCGGATCAGTAAAATGAATCTGCAACACGGAACCGTCCGGCGCATTATTGGCTGTTGCCCACGTCCGTCCGCCGTCCGTCGTGTGCAGCAATTTATTGCCTTTCAAGCCGGTTTGTGACCACTCGTCATATCCGGCCACCCAGCCGGTATCCGGGGTGATAAAATCTAAGGCTGTAAAATGGGCCGGTGCAGCTATTGCGGCAGCGGGAGCAGCGGAAAGCGCACCGCTTTGATTCCCGGAAGACGGGGGCGCCGGTTTGGTACCGGCCGGGATTCCACACCCGGCAAGAAATAAAAGCAGCCCCACGATTGTCGCAATGACCGGGATATGATATTTAGCCATTCCGCTCCTTCTTTCCCGTCATTTTGGTCTGGAATTTTGCCGGGGATGGCGGGGCAGCCGTATGGCCACCCTGCTATCTTTTTTGCCGGTAAGTAAATAATTGTCCTTACGGCCTGAACTTATCCAGACTGGCTACTTTGAGATTACCCGGATCGGTCAGTGCCGTCCGCAAATCGGCCACCCCCAGCTGTTGCCGTTTTAATATGGTCAACAGTTTGGTCAACTGCTCATTCAACCCGGGATCCCAGTGCAGGAGAATGATGTCGCCGGGCTGCAGGGGCCGCCCGTTGTATGTCTGCAGGCTGCCGTTCGCCATCACCGCGTTCCACATGACCACATCTTCGATCCCGCCGGCGTAGGCGGCCTGACAAACCGTGCGGTTGTAATCGCCGTAGGGCGGGCGGAGCAATACCGGCCGGGTGCCCAGCGCACGGTAATAGTCAACCGGCCGGTCGATTTGCTCCGCCATCGCCGCGGGAGACAAAGCGGTCAGTTTGGGGTGGGAAAAGGTATGGTCCTCAATGTCGCCGCCGGCGGACAAGAAGGCCCGCCAGTAATCCAAATGCTTTTGGGCCGCCTCTTCAATCAAAAAGGCGGTGACAGGCAGGTGGTATTGCTGCATCATTTTGAGCACGGACCAGTCCGGATACCAGCCGTCGTCAATGGTGATGAAAACCGCCCTTTCCCTGACCGGAAGCGACCAGATCACCCGGGCCGCCGGTCCCGTCGAAGGAGGTGTGTCACTGCTATTTCCCGATCCGGTGGATCCGGCATCGCTGCCGCTGTTTTGAGCGGGTGGCAGGCCGGTTTCAAGCTCACCGGCATGGGCGGCCGGTATGGCATTCTGATGGCTGGAAGCGGACTGATCCGTATTTCCGGCAGGCTGTTGCGGAATGCCATTGGCAACGGGCTGTTCCTTATGTATCTGGTCAAAATTTTTCCCTTGACCGGCACTTTTCCCAAAACGGTCGGCTATAGCTCCAACCTGACCGGCGGGCCGCTGATCGCCGGTCAGACCCGTTTTCTTAACCGGAAAAAAAATATTTCCCATCATGCCGGAAAACAGGGCAAAGCCCAGTCCGGCAACCAGGAGGGCAACCGGAATCCAGAGGTATATTTTGCGCATACCAGCCACCGTCTTTCGTAATTTTAACTCTTGTCGCAGCGGTGATAGTAATCGATCACCAGCGCCCCTGTAACATAGCTCACCACCGCCACCAGGGTCACAATTCCCCCGTCTTTAAGCGCCAGGCCCCTGGAAATCAGATAATTATTCACAACCAGATTGACAACCAGAATTAACAAAACAAGAAGTATCATCGGTAATAGACGCATATACTTTTTGTTCATTATTTTTCCTCCCCCCTGCCTGTTATATTTTCTTGCAAATTGTCAATAAAATGCTGCTTATAATATGTTCGCTAAAATCGCCACACTTCCTCTTTGATTTTGTAACAGTTCACCTTATTTAGACGAAAATAACAACAAAAAAGTTCCCGAAAACACGGAAATAAATAGAAAAAAACCGGCACGTCACGGTTGACCGGACCGTACATGCCGGCAAAACTAAGGAGACTATCCCGGCCGCTTGATTGTCAAGCCGCCGGTGGTTAAAGCTCTGCCAAGTGAGCTTGAACCCGTTGTTCAGGTTGTTCGGACCTTTCACCGCCCGGCTCACGTTTATGACGACCGTGGCCCGGTGGCTGGATTGTTATGCAATCATACCCCTTGTTTAACCGGATTATCCGTCAAGAACTAGATCAGGGAATCCATGGTCAACGCCGGATGTCCCTTCTCTTCCAGGAAGGGCAGGATTTCCTCGCCGCTGACACCCACCGTTTCATCGGCAATCTTATCCACAAAGTCCTTGCCCAAACCGGCTTCCTCCGCCGCCTCTTCCAGCATCGGCCGCAGCTGTTCCTTCAGTGATTTGGGCATCCAGATTACCCGGCCCAGGCCGCCGTCGGCGGGTACGAACTTGCGGGAAGCCAGGTAGGATTTGCCGATGCCCATGAAGCCGGGCATCTGTGCGCCGCCGCCGATGGTGCCGGCCATGGTGGAGAAGGTCATGCCCGAAGGGGTCATGCCGCCGTGTTCCCGGTTGACCACCATGAAGCCGTTGCATTCTGGCACCATGGCCATGATCGCTTCAAAGCACCCGCAGGAGGTCATCGGATATTCCATGATTGTATACAGGTTCATATTGTTGATCGAACGCTGCGAGTTGTTATAGATAAACTCATTAAACGACTGCCACTGCCCCTTCTTTTCGTCGATCAGCCCTTCTTTGGGCACCGGCTGGTTGGGACCGTGCGGATTGATTTCATAGGCCGCCTTGGCGTCCAGCCAGCTTACCGCGCCGCACAGGCCGACCCGTTCGGGAGCCACGATGCAGACGTGGGTGGGGGCGAAGGACTGGCATAATGTACAGGAATAGAATGTTTCTACTGTCTCATCCTGTAATTGCTTCAAACGGTCGTCCCGGCGCTTGTAGGCCTGACGCGCTTCTTCACGCATGGCCAGCACTTTTTCTTCATCGGTGTAGATGGTCACCTGCACGCGGTCGACGATGGAGGGGAACTCGGATTTGAATTTGGCGTACAGAATGTCGCCGATGTG
>NZ_LYVF01000171.1 GCF_001655685.1 Desulfotomaculum copahuensis | reverse complement strand
CGGCGCACCTACCTGATTGGCGTACTGGCCAGAGTGGTGGTAGACATCGCCAAAACCCTGGGTAAACCCCTGGCGGTAGAAAAACTGGACTTCGGCAAAGACCGGCTGGACACGAATAAAAGATTCAACCGCATGGCGGCCAACTTTCCGTATAAGAAAATGATCGAAACTGTTATGCGTAAAGCGTTCAAAGAAGGCGTAGGTGTGAAGCAAGTCTGGCCGGCGCACACATCCACCATCGGTTACTGAAAATACATGCGGCGGTACGGAATAATCATCCACCACGCCGCCGCACTGGTCATCGCCCGGCGGGCGATTGGATGCAAAGAACGCATCACCAAAGAATTGAAGCAAAAGATCCAAACCGTAAGAGAAAAGCTGAACCAGAAGGCAAATTCCTTACCCGGGGAAGGAAAAGGGATGACCCGAAAGGTAAAGCGTCTCTTCAAGCAACTAGATGGAAAGGTTCCCGTTTACAACGGTTTAACCCGTTTCCAACAGGAATCGTTTTATTCCGCCTGGCACGACTTGAAGAAACTCGTTTTATTGAGTAGGTGACCCCGTTTAGCCGGAGTCGGACAAACCGGTAGGCCGCATCTAACAGATCGCGGGAGGCAAAGCCAATGGCTTTCGCTTGACGGTCAACGCAGGACGGAAACCCTCGTGGTTTCCCAAAAGGCCGCGTCCTGTGCCCGACAAGCGCAGCTCGATCGTCCGGGTGGGACTCCCGGGGCCGAGGCCCCCCTGTCGCAATGTTCGTCCCCCGGGGCGGACAAATCAAATCCGAAAGGAGCGAAAGCCTGGTCATGGGGGTGGCCGGCTGCACAAAAACCAACGCTTGTTAGGTATTGTGGGCTTTTTTGAACCAGGTATAGCATGAAAGGCAGTGTCAACGGCGTGTACTGTTTGAGGCGGCGGGCCGGACGGGCACTGGCCCGCACGCTGGCGGCCGGGTTGCTGGCGGCAAATATGTTTGCCGCCCTGCCGGCCGCGGCGTCTGCGGACGGTTATGATCTGTCCGCCCCGGCTGCAGTGGGGAAGGTTTTACCCAACGACTGGCACATCAGCCCGGCGGGGTCACAGGTAACTTTGGGCAACCTGCCGACCAACGGGGTCCTCTCTCCGGACGGGCGCTACCTGGCGGTGACGAACAACGGCTGCACCACCAAAACCGAGGAAGTATCCATCGTCGATCTAAAAACAGGCGCAAAAGTGAGCAGCGCGCAGGTAAACTCAAGCTTTATCGGCCTGGCCTTCAACAAGACGGGGGACAGGCTCTACGTCAGCGGCGGCAATGACGGCAAGATCTATATTTTCTCCTTTCAAGGCGGTACGCTGACCACTGCGGGGGCAGTGCCCGTGCCAAACTATCCGGCCGGTCTGGCGCTGCTGCCGGACGGCAAATTGGCCGTGGCGGAAAACATGGGCGACAAAATCGCCCTTGTGGACCCCGGCGCGGGGAAAATAACCGCGGAAATACCTGTCGGACGCTACCCTTACCAGGTAACTGTGTCCAGGGACGGCAAAGTCATCTACGTCAGCAACTGGGGTTCCGGCAGCGTGTCGGTGGTCGACCCGGCCAAAAAAACGGAAAGCAGGCAGATTGCCACCGGCAAGCTGCCTGAGGCGCTGGTGCTGTCCGCGGACGGCGGCCGGCTTTATGTGGCCAATACGAACAGCGACAACGTGTCGGTGATTGATCCGGCCGCCGGCAAGGTGGTGCGGTCCATCGATTTGCACTTCAAAGGCCTGCCCGCCGGTGCGGCGCCGACCGGTCTGGCCCTTTCACCGGACGGCGGACGCCTGTACGTCTCCCTGGCCGGGGCCAATGCCGATGCGGTGGTGGATCCGGCCAGCGGCAAGGTGGCGGGATATATTCCCGCCGGCTGGTATCCCACCGGAGTACTATATAATGCCGTATTAAACCAGGTGATTACATTAAACGGCAAAGGGCTGGGCACCGGCCCCAATCCGGACGGCCCCAAGCCGGGTACCAACGCCCCCAACCAGAGCCAGTATGATTACAATATGATTACAATATGATTACAGGTACCGCCTCCATCCTGCCCGCACCGGACAAAAGCCGGCTGGCCGCCTTGACCGCGCAGGTGTTGCAGAACGCGCTGGACGGTCCGTCCGGGAGTGCCGGCGCCGGAACGGCGTCAGACAACCCGGTGCCTCGCTATGTGGGTGGTTCCAGTCCAATCAAGCACATCTTTTTTATCGTCCGTGAGAACCGCACTTACGATCAAATTTTGGGTGACCTGTCGCGGGCCAACGGCGATCCTTCACTGGTGCTCTTCGGCCGGGACGTCACTCCGAACGCCCACAAGCTGTCCGAACAGTTTGTGACCATGGATAACTACTATGCCGACGCCGAGGTTTCCGTACAGGGACACGCCTGGACCGCCGGCGCCTACTCCAACGACTATGTGGAAAAGAACACCCCGCTGCTCTATTCCAACCGCTACCCCCATTACGACGGCGGCGTGGTGCCGATTACCTACCCGCCCAACGGTTATATCTGGAAGACACTTTCTGAAAAGCAGGTTCCCTTCAAAGTATTCGGGGAAAACTACTACCTGCACAGCGGATTGTACTATGTGCTGGCCGGCACGCTCGGTGCGGACGACCCGCTGACCAGCAGCTACTACCAGTTCCTGCGGCAGGCCGACGGCCGTGACGGTACAGGCATCATGGGCAAGTTTTTCGACCGTTTCAAATCCTACGCCGGCAAACAAGACCCGGCGGAATTGAAAAAATTGCTGTCTGACGACAGTTCGTTCCGGAACGACCTTTCCACCATCCTCACCGGCGGCACCGCCCTGGCCGGCCGGATGATGCAGAACCGCCAGTTATTGCAGGCGGTGGCCGGTTATTTGAGCCACTATCAGTTCAATTACCGCGGCTGGGATTTACAGTATTCCGATCTGAACCGGGCCTGGGTATTCAACCGGGAACTGGAGCGAGAAATTAAAAACGGCAGCGTGCCCGCCTTCAGCTACATCTGGCTGCCCAACGACCATACGGCCGGAGTGAAAACCGGTTACCTGTCGCCGCAGCAACTGGTGGCCCAAAACGACCGCGCGCTGGGTGAAATTGTGGAAAAGATCAGCCACAGTCCAATTTGGAAAGACAGCGCCATTTTCGTTACCGAGGATGACGCCCAGAACGGCAGCGATCATGTGGACGCTCACCGCACCGTCGGACTGGTGATCAGCCCTTATGTCAAGCATGGTACGGTAAATCATACCCACTACGACCAGGTGAGCATGCTGCGCACCATGGAGTTGATTCTCGGCCTGCCGCCCATGAGCATGTATGACGCTGCGGCGCTGCCCATGTACGATGTTTTTACCGCCAAACCGGATAAAAAACCGTATCAGGCGGAACAGACGGATGTTACCCGTGCCGTGGCGGCCGCCGGTGACAATCAAAGGCTGGTTGCCCTGTCGGCCGGTCTGGATTTCAGCCATCCGGACATTGAATCACAGGACAATGTGCTGAACAAAATACTTTGGGAAAGTATCAAGGGAACACCCTATCACCGGGTGAACGGCGGGGATGATGAGGACGACCGGGGTTGAAAATAAAAAACCCCGGCACGACCGGTTAATTCATTCAAGTTGTCAGTAAAACATAGCGGCAGCCGGTTTATTAAAAAAGCGGCTGCCGCTTTTGATTGGAATCAACCGGATGAAGAGGACACCTGCGAACTACGGCCGGGGAAAGATGCCGGGGAATGACGCCGGCGTCCTTGCCATATGCCGGTAAATATGCTATAATCGTTTAGCCAAAAAAATGGCTTGATCCACCCTGCTCCACCGGGTTGCTGCTCCGGCCGGTCCGTTTTTCCGGGGGATCGGCGGGCGGCGGCCGTACTGGCGGGGCCATTAGTCCGTGGGGAGGAGGTGCAGGCATGATTAGTTACGAAACCGTCTTTATTTTGCGTCCGGAATTGGACGAGGAGAAGGCCGGCGAGGTGGTGGAAAAATTCAAGTCGCTGATTGAAAACCACGGCGGCGAGATCACCAAGCTGGAAAGATGGGGTAAGCGCCGGCTCGCTTATGATATTGATCATCAGCATGAAGGCGTGTACATGATCATCCAGTTCAAGGCGGAGTCGGCCGTGGCCCGGGAACTGGACCGCGTCTTTAAAATTACAGACGGTATTTTGCGGCATATCATCGTGCAAACCGCCGCCTGAGCGGCAGGCGTAATCAGGCGGGTGGGCCGGCCTTTCCGGTCAGCGAAAAAATAAGAGCAAGGCGGTGTAAGGGATGGTCAATAAAGTCATCTTAATCGGGCGTCTCACACAGGATCCCGAGTTGCGCTACACCCCCAACGGTGTGGCGGTGGCCCGGTTTACCCTGGCCGTCGACCGCCCGTTTGCCAATCAACAGGGGGAAAGGGAAGCGGATTTTATTGACATTGAGGTCTGGCGCAAGCTGGCGGAAACCTGCGCCCATTATCTGGGCAAGGGAAGGCTGGTCTTTGTAGAAGGATATTTGCAGATTCGCTCCTACGATGATAAACAGGGCATCCGGCGCAAGGGCGTCAGAGTGGTGGCGGACACCGTGCGTTTCCTGGATCGGGCCAAAGAAGGCCAACCGGCGGCCGGCGCTCAGACTGCCGGACAGACGGCCGCACAGACCGCCGCCACCGGTGAGGACAACTTTGCCCACGAAATCAATTATAATGAGGATGACATTCCTTTTTAGCGAGCAATTTTTTAAGGAGGAAAAAGTTTGGCCAGAAAAGAACGCGGCCGCAGGGGCAAAAAACGCGTCTGCAGCTTTTGTGTGGATAAAATGGAGGCCATTGATTACAAGGACGTACCCCGGTTAAAAAAGTATATCACCGAGCGGGGGAAAATTCTGCCGCGGCGCATTTCCGGCAACTGCGCCCGTCACCAGCGCATGATGACCCTGGCCATCAAGCGGGCGCGGAATATCGCCCTGTTACCATTTACATCCGAGTAACACAGCAAGGGGAACTGACGGTTCCCCTTCCTCTATTTTGCCGGCATGCCAGGCGGACCAACAAATAACAGCCGCTATGACGGCGATAGGGCAGGAAAAATGTGCGCCGGTGCAGAAGATCTCCCTGTTTGTCATGAAGGGGGTGGCGCTATGTTTCCGGCCAACCAGGAGCCGGGCATTACGAAAAACATCCGCGTGATCGAATGGCTCAAGGCGGATCTCTTGACTTCCCTGTCCGCTTTGTTCAAGGGAATGCTCCGGGGAAGCGAAGAGCGGCTGCTTGACGCCCTGGGCAGTATTATTATCACCAGTTATGTGCTGGGCAAGCGCCTGGGCATCAGTTACACCAGAATCGACCTCAAGGTGGAGAACAAGCTGCGTCAGGGAATTGACGAGGATCATGAAATGGAAAGGTGGTACGGCGACCTGTCGGCACTGCTGGCCCACCTGGGGGATAAAAAGAGGTGATTCCGTGCCCCCGGAATTGAAAAACCAGTCCCTGGTGGAGGGTGCTTTTTTTGCCGCCCTGACCACCCTGGTTGCCCTGCTCGGCCTTTACGTGCCGCCCCTGTACCCGGTTGCCGGTTTGGCCGGACCGTTGCCCCTGGCGGTGCTGGTATGCCGCCGTGATTTGCGTACCGGGGTGCTGGCCCTGCTGGTGGCGGCGGTATTGCTGTTCTTTCTTTTCGGCCGCCCGCTGACAGTGCTGGTGCTGGTGATTGATTTCGGACCACTGGGCCTGCTGCTGGGCCTGCTTTACAAAAGACGGACTTCCGCCGGATTGAGTGTGGCGGCCGCAGGGGTGGCCGCGGCGTTGCTGACTCTGGTTACAGCGCTGATTACATTCCGGGTTACCGGTATCAACCCCTTTGTGACCGGCCCGGAAATGCGCCGCAGTATGGAGCAGGTGCTGGCCTGGTATCAGCAGCACGGCATGCTGAATGCGGCCGCCGGACAGCAATTGAAGCAGGCCATGGACCAGGCGCTGCATTTGATGAGCACATTGCTGCCGGCCAACCTGATCGTCTGGTCGCTGGTTTCAGCCGGAATCACCTATATGCTGGGCCGGTTGGTCCTGAAAAGGCTCGGTTTTAAAGTGGTCCCGCTGCCGCCGCTGCACCGCTGGCAACTGCCCTGGTATATGATCTGGACGCTGATCCCGGGACTGAGCTTGTTGCTGGCCGGCGAAAGCCCCGGACAAAGAATTTTGATGGTTCTCGCGGAGAACTTGCTTTTTGTGGCCGGCTTTGTTTATTTGATTGCCGGCGTTTCGGTAACCGCTTTTTACATCCGCCGGTGGGCGCGGACCAGATTGTTCAAATATCTGCTCCTCTTCCTGATCGTGCTGTACTTGCCTTATGCGCTGGTTGCGCTTTGTACGCTGGGCTTGAGCGATTCCCTGTTGAACATCCGGCGTCTATCCGGTCCGGCAAAGGGGGAAGACAAGAAGTGAAAGTAATATTGCTGGAAGACGTAAAAAGTTTGGGTCAAAAAGGGGACGTGGTCAATGTCAGTGACGGCTACGCCCGCAACTTTCTATTGCCCCGCCAAAAGGCGGTGGAAGCTTCGGCCGGCAAGATGAAGGAACTGTCCCAACAGAAGGCGGTCCAGGTCAAAAAGAAACAGGCGGAGGAAACGGCCGCCCGGGAATTGGGCGCCCGCCTGGAGGGATTGACGGTGCAGATCAAAAGCCGGGTGGGCGAGGGCGGCAAGCTGTTTGGCGCGGTGAGCAGTAAGGATGTGGCCGACGCCTTGTTCCGGGAGCATAAATTGACAGTGGACAAGAAAAAAATTGTATTGAAAGAACCGATTAAACAACTGGGTGTGCATCCGCTGGTGGTCAAATTGCACCCGGCGGTGCAGGCGACCATAAATGTAAATGTAGTCGGCGGGTAGAAAGGAGCAGGCGGGAATGAAAGTCTTCCTGGAGAAATTAAAGGGAGTGAAAGGCGAACCGGGGGCCAAGTTCAAAGGGGTGGAGCAGTTGCGCCGGCAGGTCGCCGCTCTTTACGGGCTGGTGGCCAATCTTTATGGTTCCGACAAGCTGGTATTGCGGGCGGGTAAATTAAACGCCCTGCAGCTGATGCGTTCCGAAAGACTGGAAGAACGGGTGCTGGCGCTGCAAAAACTGGTTTTCGAAGATCCCACTTGCGATGTGGTGCCGGCCATGGAGGAAATTCCCGCGCTGCTGGAACAAATTGAAGAGGAAATCGCCGATATACTGGCCCGGCGCACAGTGGAGGACGAGCTGGAGAAAAAAATCAACGACAAGCTGCAGCAGCGGCATGAAGAATACGTCAAAGAAATCAAGATGCAGGTAATGAAGGAAAACGCCGGCCCGGAAAACGCCCAGACGTTGAAAAAATTGGCCATTTTAGAAAAACTGGAGCGCAAAAAGCTTTCCTCCTCGGCCATGCAGGTGCTCCGGCCGTCCAGTTTCAGTGAGGTCGTGGGCCAGGAAAGGGCCGTCAAGTCCCTGCTGGCCAAATTGGCCTCACCATTTCCGCAGCACATCATTCTTTACGGTCCGCCCGGGGTGGGCAAAACAACCGCCGCCCGGCTGGCCCTGGAGGCCGCCCGGGGGATTCCCGGTTCGCCCTTTGCCAAAGATGCCCCCTTTGTGGAGGTGAACGGCACCACGCTGCGCTGGGATCCCCGGGAGGTGACCAACCCTTTGCTCGGATCGGTGCACGACCCGATTTATCAGGGGGCGCGACGCGATCTGGCCGAAAGCGGCATACCGGAACCCAAACTGGGACTGGTTACCGAGGCGCACGGCGGTATCCTGTTTATTGACGAAATCGGCGAGATGGATCCGATCCTGCAAAACAAGCTTTTAAAAGTGCTCGAGGACAAACGGGTCTACTTTGAATCGGCCTATTATGACCCGCATGATACCGGAGTACCCCAGTATGTGCGCAAAATTTTTGAGGAAGGCGCTCCGGCGGATTTTATTCTAATCGGCGCCACCACCCGTGAACCGGAGGAAATCAGCCCGGCCATCCGCTCGCGCTGTGCCGAAGTTTATTTTGAACCGCTGACGCCGGCGGACGTGCGGGATATTGTGGACCAGGCGGCGGTCAAACTGGGGGTTGAGCTGGAACCGGGGGCCTCCGAACTGATCAGCCAGTACACGGTGGAAGGACGGAAGGCCATCAACATCCTCTCCGATGCGTACGGCCTGGCCTGTTACCGGCAGGGCGGCGCAGCCGGACCGGAGGGGATCACCCTGGTTGACATCCGGGAGGTCATCCAGGTCAGCCGGCTCAGCCCGTACATCCTGCGCAAGGCCGGCCCGCAGGGAGAAGTGGGGAAAGTCTTCGGTTTAGGCGTACTCGGCTTTTTGGGTTCCGTACTGGAAATCGAAGCGGTCACCTTTCCGGCACGTAATCAGGGGCAGGGAGCTATCCGCTTTAATGACACCGCCGGCAGCATGGCCAAGGATTCGGTGTTCAACGCCGCTTCGGTAATCCGCAAGGTTACCGGTGAAGATCTGGCCAACTATGACCTGCACATCAATGTGGTCGGCGGCGGACGCATCGACGGTCCTTCGGCCGGAGCAGCCATTTTTGTGGCCCTGCTCAGCGCCATCCAGGAGCGGGAGGTGCCTCAGGATGTGGCCATCACCGGCGAGTTGTCCATCCAGGGGCGGATCCGCGCCGTGGGCGGGGTGCCGGAAAAAATTTACGGCGCCCGTCAGGCCGGGGTGAAAAGAGTGATTATCCCGGCTGAAAATGCATCCGATGTACCGGCGGGCCTGCCCGGCATTACCGTTGTACCGGTCAAAACAGTGGAAGAACTGCTTGCGCTGGTGTTTTCCACCGGTGAGGCCGGCATGCTGGTCAGCTGATTTATTAATATGAAAAACATCATTCCGGCGTACAGTTTGCGCTGCCGGCTTTGTTTACCCCGGTTATACCGTGTTCGTTTCCGGATCTACGCAAGTCGCTCCTCAAGTGCAATCACAACCTTTCTAATTTGTGGGTTGTGGGCAAAAAACACGGTCGATGCTGTGTAAATATCTGGAGCAATTATTTGGAGCAATTGTTTCACGTGAAACTCAGAAGCCGGAGCGGCCGTTCCGGCTTTAACCAACCCGGGCGCAGGTGAGAAATAGTGGCTTTAACCAATAAGACGCCGCCGCAAAACATTGACGCCGAACAATCGGTGCTTGGCGCGCTGCTGCTTGAACCGGACGCCGTGCCGCGGGTGGCCCGCTTTTTGCGCCCCGATGATTTTTACCTTGAGGCGCACCGGCAAATCTACGAAGCCATCCTGGCTCTGGACGAGGCCGGCCAGCCGGTGGATTTGATCACCGTGACCACCTGGCTGCAGGACGCGGGCGTGCTGGAACGCACCGGCGGAGTGACTTATGTGGCTTCCCTGGCCGGTCTGGAACCCTCCGCGGCCAACGTGGAATACCATGCCCGTATTGTTGAGGAAAAGGCCCTTTTGCGCCATGTCATTCAAGTGGCCACACGCATTGCCAGCCGCGGCTACGAAGGCGGCGAGGATGCCGAAAAGCTGATGGATGAAGCCGAGCGCATGCTCTTTGAGCTGGCCGCCCGGCGCTCCGCCAGCGTATTTGTGACGATCAGGGATATCCTGCAGGAGATCTTTGCTTACATTGAAGACCGCTATCGCAATCAGGGCAAAATCAGCGGTATCACCAGCGGATTTATTGATTTGGACCGCCTGCTCTGCGGCTTTCAACCCGGTGACCTGGTTATTGTGGCCGGCCGTCCGGCCATGGGTAAAACCAGCCTGGGGCTTTCCATCGCCCATCAGGTGGCGCTGCAATACAATCAGCCGGTGGCCGTGTTCAGCCTGGAAATGTCCCGTTCCCAGCTGGTGCAGCGCGTGCTCTGCGCTGAAGCGATGGTGGACCAGCAGAAGGTGCGCAGCGGCCACCTGTCCGAGAGCGACTGGGCGCGTCTGGCCGAGGCCGCCGGACGACTGGCCCCGGCGCCACTGTATATCGACGACGCAGCCATGCTGTCGCCGCGCCAGTTACGGGCCAAGGCCAGGCGCCTGCAGGCCGAAAAGGGGCTGGGCCTGATTGTGGTGGATTACCTGCAGTTGATGCAGGGCGCCCGGCGGGTGGAAAACCGGCAGCAGGAAATTGCCGAAATTTCACGGTCGCTGAAAGGCATCGCCAAGGATTTGCATGTTCCCGTGCTGGCATTGGCCCAGCTCAGCCGGTCGGTGGAAAGCAGGCAGGATAAGAGGCCGATCATGTCCGATTTGCGGGAAAGCGGCAGCATTGAGCAGGATGCTGATGTGGTCATGTTTATTTACCGGGATGAGTATTACCGTCCGGATACGGAAAAGCGGGGGATCGCCGAGATTATTGTGGCCAAGCAGCGCAACGGTCCTACCGGCCTGGTGGAACTGGCCTTTTTGAAAGAATACACCCGTTTTATGAATCTGGCCCGTGAGGCGCCGGAAGAACCATCCGGAGAAAGCGACTAAACAGCCGGGCGCCGCATCATGAACCGGGTGGCGTCCGGCTGTTTCGCCCATGCAGGGAACAACTGCCCGTTCCCCCGCGGCCCGCATATTTTCTATCACCGCCCTGCCGCAGTTCAGTTGACTGCCGTCCGCTGCACGGAACCGTTGCCGGCCGCAATGACGGCGTCTATCAACTGCATCAACAGATCGATAATTTGCCGGGAGGCTTCCGTCAAACAGGAAATATGTCCGTAAACGTCGTCGTCCTGTCCGGCGCGGTGACTTTCCAGCGCCGCCAGGCCGCACTGGTGTACCCGGCGGTGGGGTTCGTCAATGGCGGCAAATATTTCCCTGCTCGCCTGGTCCAGCTGTTCCATTTCCCGCCGCCCTTCGTTATAGTACCAGCGGCCGAACTGGCAGGCGTGATGATCGGCCAGATCATCGCCGGAACCGGCTTTCCCGCGCAGCACGGCAAGCACGCGGGAGATCCAGCGGGCGTGATCAACCACCCGTCCGGCCAAAAAGCCGGGCAGTCCGGCGCGGCCGGTGTCCAGCCGGGCAACCAGGTAATCCCAGGACACACCCAGCACCTGGTGGGACAAACCGGTGTGATCCGTGGCCTCCTTGTCCAGCTCGCCGGCAAAATGAGCGGTTTCCGCCACGCTGGAGGCGTTGGCGGCCATTTCTTCCGTGACCGCCGCCTGTTCCTGGGAGGCTGCGGCCAGGTTGGTCAGGATCCCGGTGAGCGTTGCGGTGCCGGATTCAATGCTGTTCATCGGCGGTTCGATTTCCCTGGCCGCCTGCAAGCCGCTCATCACCGATTGCAGGCTTTGCTCCATGGTCTGTGCCGTTTCCTGCATTCCTTTTTGCAGAGTGTCCACCGCTTCTTTTATTTCCCCGGCGGACAAGCGGGTGCGCTGGGCCAGGTTGCGGATTTCCGCCGCCACCACGGCGAAGCCGCGTCCGGCTTCGCCGGCGCGGGCCGCCTCAATGGAGGCGTTTAGCGCCAGCAACTGTGTCTGTTCGGTGATCTCGCTGATCACACCGATCGCCCGGTTGATGTTTTCCACCCGCCCGGCCAGTTCATGCACGGTGCCGGCCAGGCGGGAAATAGCCTTTTCGGCGCCGGCGATTTCGGACATGGTGCGGTTTAGTGTTTGCCGGCCGTTGTCCACATGACTGGAAACCTGCTGCTGTTCATGGTTGGCGCTTTGAATGGAAGCGGCCATCTGCTGGATGGTGGCGGACATTTGCTCGGCCGCGGCGGCCAGGCTGTCGATCCGCTCGCTGATGGCATGCACCCGGTTTTCCGTGCGGTAGGTGTAAAGTTCGGCATAGGAAGTGGAGAAGTGACTGTAAGCCAGGCCGCGCAAGGAGTAAGTAAGTATTCCGTCAGCTGCGGGCGCGGTCCTTTTCCGGTTGAACATAGGTCCATCCCCCCAAACGTTGAGTAACAATTACTATTATAAGGCATAATAAAAAAAAGTGAACAGACAACTTATTAAATTTTGGTTAATTTGCCGCCAGGCGGTAAAAGCGGGATCAGCACCGGCGCCCGGGTGAACGGACCGGACTAATCCGGGGCGGTATGAACAACCCCATGAAGAAGCCTCCGGGTTTGTCCCGGAGGCTCATATGCGGCTTGCCCACAGCAACCGCCGCGTCCGGCCGGACAACCGCGTTTCCTCCCGGGGGCATGTTGTCCGGAGCATATGGCTGATCAGGTTGTCCGGCAATTGTCAAACCACCTCGGACTGCGGAATATCGACCAAATCCCGGTCGTCAATAATGCCGTTGGTTCCCGCGATACAGCTGAGATCACCATATTGCGTGCCTGTAGCACTGGTTGTTTTATGCACGGGCGACCAGGCCGGCAAAAAGTTTTGTCCGGCTACAATGGCCGCACCGGTTTGTAATGCATCGATCTTGACGGAAAACGTATTTAAATTGATTAATGGAAACAATTGTTATCCCTTCTTTCCTGGATTATAATACCCGGGCCTGGGGAATATCCAGCAGATCACTGTCATCAATAACGCTGTTGGTTCCCAATATACAGCTGCCGTCCCCGTATTGTGAGCCAGTACCGGCCGTTGTTTTATGGATAGGCATCCAGGCCGGTAAAAAATTTTGTCCCATGCCGATAACAGCACCCGTTTGCAAGACATTGATTTTTACCAGGAATAAATTAATATTCAATACTGGAAACAAAGGATTCACCTCCCTCGGGATAATATATGCAATATATATCCTCAAAATGAAAAATTTACTGGCCCGGGGAGCAGTTGTTGTGATTAAAATTTATGACAGTTGCCGCCGGATGTCATAACTGCGCCGCCCCGCCCGTATTTCCCGGAAAGAACTCATTCCGGTTGGAGCCGCCGGCCGCGCTGGAAGAAAGCAACCGGTATGAGCAAGGCGATGGGGATTACCGCCCATGTCGCGTAACTCAGATACTTGAAATATTGCGTCAAGAATATGCGCGTTTCCGGAATATTATTCCAAAAAACCAAGCCTATAATAAGAATAGCTGCACCGGCCGGCAGGATTAAACGGCGAAATTTCACCCGGTTTGTTCCAGTTGTTTCGGCAATTGCGGCAATAAAAAGCCAGTAGCCTATGGCGGCGTTGACAACCTGCCCGGCAATCCAGATGGCTACTGCCAGTGCAGTTAACCATACGTTACGGCCGAATACGCTGTCATGAATCAGCTGCAGGGAGGGGATAAACGTGGCCGCAGTGTGTGCGGCTCCATGTATGCCGATGGAGAATATGCCTATACACATTAAAAAGGCCACCAAGAGAATGCTGAGCATCGACAGCTTGATTGTATCGCCCGCCTGTTTTGTTTTGGGCAAGAGCAGGAGCAAAACATAAGCAAGCGCAAAATGTTGCAGCATTGTGGCGGTGCCTTTTAAAACCGGCAGCCATCCGTTTGCCAGGACGGGTGTGAAATTCGTCCAGTTTACCTTGCTTATTGATGTAAATCCGATAACAAGGACAAGCGCCACCCCAACCAGCACGCCATATTCACTTATTTTTGCAATAGCGTGCAGCCCCCGCCGGACAAGATAGCCGGCGATCAAGACCGATATAAGCATGGTTCCAATGACGATCCGGTTGGGCCATTGAAAAGCAGCTTGACCGATGATTCCCGCTTTAAAAACGGGTCTGCTTGTACTGAGGATAAGCATGAGCAGGTAGATTGTCCCGGTTATTTGCCCGATCTGTGCACCAAAAAGGGAAACGGAGTATTTCATCACGCTGGAATCCGGAAAATGAAGGGCGAGTTTTAACAACAAGAATGTCACCGCCAACGCTATAATGGTGGCCAAAACCAAGGAAATCCACGCGTCGCGGCCTGCCTCGCGCGCTACGGTTTGCGGCAGGAAAACGTTGAAGTTGGCAATTAAAAAGACCAGCAGCATGGCATTAAGCTGGCGAACGGTAATGTGGTTTTCAGCCGGCAATTTTCTCCCTCATTTCATTGGATGTTTGAACTTATATTACCAAATGACTTTTCAGGTTATGCGTATGCCGGTAGCGGACAGGTGCCATGTGGAAACTACAGCGTCCCTGCCGTTTATATGATTTTAACCACCGCGGTTCCATGCGCCGGCACGGCAACCGGTTCAACCGGGTCAAATTCCTTGACAGCCCGTGGTGCCTCTGTTAAAATTAAAATGTTTGCTTGTGTATAAAAATCAGCGGTACAGTCCCCCGGGAGGTGGGCGGTGAAAACTCAAATGTGCAGTTTGGGTTATTTTTATGTTTGTGATAATTAAGACTTGCTCACCGGGGGTTTGACGGGAGGGATTGCTTTGGAACGCACATTTGACGTAATTATTGTCGGAGCCGGGCCGGCCGGGATTTTTACCGCCCTTGAGCTGGTGAAAAAACGTTCCGGTTTGAAAATACTCATGCTTGAAAAAGGACGCGACCTGGCCGAGCGCAAATGTCCTTCCCAGGAAAAGAACAGCGCCTGTTTCAACTGTGATCCCTGTTCTACCATTTGCGGCTGGGGCGGGGCCGGTGCATTCAGCGACGGCAAGCTGACCCTGTCCACGGAGATCGGGGGCAGTCTGGAGCAATACATTGGTGAAGAGCATCTTGGTGACCTGATTAGATACGTGGATGATATTTACCGGGAATTCGGCGCTCCGGAACAGGTTTACGGGCTGGAGCACGTGGAGTCGATCCGGGAATTTCAACACCGGGCGGCGCAGGCCGAGCTGAAGTTGATCCCGGTGGCCATCCGGCACCTGGGCACCGGCCGCTGCCAGGAGATATTACAGCGCATGGAGAATTTCCTGCTCGCCGCCGGGGTGGAAGTACGCACCGGCTCTCCGGTGGAGTCCATCCGGGTGGAGAACAACCGGGTGCAGGGTGTGGTTACCGCCGGCGGCGAGGTGATCCCGGGACGCCTGGTGGTGCTGGCGCCGGGCCGCGAAGGAGCGGCCTGGCTGACCGGTGAGGCGCGCCGCCTGGGGCTGCGCACCGAGATCAACCCGGTGGACATCGGCGTGCGGGTGGAATTGCCGGCGGCGGTGATGGAACCCCTGACGCGGGTTTTTTACGAGGCCAAGTTCATTTATTATTCCCGCGCTTTTGACGACAAGGTGCGCACTTTTTGCATGAATCCGTACGGGGAAGTGGTGATGGAAAATAACGACGGCCTGGTGACGGTAAACGGTCATACCCATGCCTATCATAAAACCGGCAATACAAACTTTGCCGTCCTGGTCAGCAAGACGTTCACCGAACCTTTCAAAGAGCCCATCGCCTACGGCCATTACGTAGCCAGCCTGGCCAACCTGCTCGGCGGCGGCGTGATTGTACAGCGGTTGGGGGACTTGCTGGCCGGACAGCGGAGCACGCCGGACCGGTTGAAAAAGGGGTTGACCGTACCTACTTTGACCAAGGCCACCCCGGGCGATTTGAGCCTGGTTTTTCCCTACCGGCATCTGGTGGCCATTGTGGAAATGCTCAAAGCGCTGGATGAAATCGCTCCGGGGGTTTATTCCCGCTACACGTTGTTATACGGAGTGGAGGTCAAATTTTACTCTTCCCGGCTGGCGTTGACCGGCGGGCTGGAGACGCAGGTGAAAAATCTCTTTGCCGCCGGCGACGGGGCGGGCGTGACCAGGGGGCTGGCCCAGGCTTCGGCGGCGGGAGTGGTGGCGGCACGTGAGATGCTGAAAAGCGGGAGGTTTGAGTAATGTCAACAGTTGTGCTTGTCGGATCCCAGTGGGGAGACGAGGGCAAGGGAAAAGTAACCGACTTTCTGGCCGAGCAGGCGGATCTGGTGGTGCGCTACCAGGGGGGCAACAACGCCGGCCATACGGTGGTGGCGGACGGCCGGGAGTTCAAGCTGCACTTGATTCCTTCGGGCATTCTGCATCCGGAGAAGCAGTGCCTGATTGGCAACGGAGTGGTCATTGACCCGGCGGTGCTGATCGGTGAGCTGGAGGACCTGGCCGCCCGGGGGATAAATACGGACAACCTGCGCATCAGCCCGCGGGCGCATGTGATTTTGCCCTACCACCAGCGCCTGGACCGTTGTGAGGAGGAGACCAGGGGCGAGCGGAAAATCGGCACCACCTGCCGCGGCATCGGCCCGGCCTATACCGACAAGACTTCCCGGGTGGGCATCCGCATGGCCGAACTGGTGGACGAGGAAGAGTTTTCAGTCTGTCTGGCCCGCAACCTGGAGGAAAAAAACAGGCTGTTGAGCCGCGTTTACGGCAGCGAGGAATACCGGCCCGATGAAATCCTGCCCGCCTACCGGGAGTATGCACGCCGGCTGAAGCCGTATGTGGCCGACGTTTCCATCATTGTCAACGCGGCCGTGGAGCAGGGCAAACGGGTGTTGTTTGAAGGTGCCCAGGGCACTTTACTGGATCTGGATCACGGCACCTATCCTTACGTCACCTCGTCCCATCCGGTGGCGGCGGCCGCCTGTCTGGGGGCGGGCATCGGGCCTACCCGGATCAACCGGGTGGCGGGAGTGGCCAAGGCCTATGTAACCCGTGTGGGCGAAGGGCCGTTCCCGACCGAACTGAAAGACAGCCTGGGCGACCACATCCGCCGGCAGGGGGGCGAGTTCGGTACCACCACCGGGCGGCCGCGCCGCTGCGGCTGGTTTGACGCCGTGGTGGCCCGCTATGCGGCGCGCATCAACGGCCTGGACTACCTGGCCGTGACCAAGCTGGATGTGCTCACCGGGCTGGAAACACTGCGTATCTGCACCGCCTACCGGCATGATAGCGATATCATCCGGGAATTTCCGCCCACCTTGAAAGAGCTGGCCGGCTGTGAACCGGTCTATGAGGAACTGCCCGGCTGGGCGGAGGATATCGGCGGGGTGCGCCGTTACGCGGACCTGCCGGCCAACGCCAGGCGCTATCTGGAGCGTTTGACGGAACTGTCCGGGGTGCCGGTGGCCATTGTCAGCGTCGGCCCGGGCCGGGAACAGACGATCATGCTCCGGGAGGTTTTTTAACACAAGTATGCTGCCACGTTGCAGAAAACAGCGTGCGGCTTGGCGGCATAAGCCGGACGGTCCGGTGACAGGCCGTAAACAGTGCTCATGCCTGAATCACAGTCAGGGCATTATATTATAAGGCTGTAACGATACGGCTTGCGTTAGTGCCGGGCCGTAAATTTTCCGGTTGACAGGCGGTCAAATCTGTAGTAATATAACTTGCGGTGACGTCTTGTTGAGCCATTAGCTCAGTTGGTAGAGCACCTGACTTTTAATCAGGGTGTCCGGGGTTCGAGTCCCCGATGGCTCACCATATATTCCGGCCCCATGGTCAAGCGGCTTAAGACACCGCCCTTTCACGGCGGTAACCCGGGTTCGAATCCCGGTGGGGTCACCAGCAACCCGTGTTTGAAGGCACGGGTTTTTTCGTTGCCGGGATAATTTTCCTGGCCCCGGACATAGGAATAATCAATGCCGGTGTGGAAATAGACGGCGGGGGTGATCCTGAAAAGTGTGGAACCAACTGGAGTCCAGCGTAACCTGCCTGCTGGTTGCTGTGCTCATTGCCCTGCTGACCATGTATCTGTTCACCAGACTGACCAAATATGACGATTGGGCGGAAATCGGCCGGGGCAATGTGGCGGCGGCACTGGCCCTGGGCGGCAAGGTGCTGGGCGTGGCCAATGTAATCCGTTTTGCCGTTTTAACCAACGGCGGCGCCCTGGAAACCGTCATCTGGGGCCTGGTGGGCATGATCTTGTTGTTGTTGAGCTACCTGGTTTTTGAATGGCTGACGCCTCGCCTGGACGTCAACCGGGCCATCGCCGAAGGCAATGTGGCCGTCGGGGTGATGTCACTGAGCTTTTCACTGGCCCTGAGTTTTTTGATCGGGGCGGGCATTTCGTAAACCGTTATCACCGTTTTTTGCCCGCCTGAGCGCGGATAAGCAAGTCAAAGAGCGGCTGCGGGCCGGAGCGGCACTTGTCAACCGGCAGCTTCCCGGGACTGTGGCAGGTTGCCGGTGCCCCACACGGGAATTGTTTTTTGACTATATTGCCGGTATGATCAGCTAAACCGGCCGGCAAAACCATCTGCGGCCGGAAGTCCCGGCCGGGGGCGAACTGAAAATTTTAAAAGGGGAGATTGGTATGGGATTGTTCAAGCGGATTAAAGACTTGCTGGATGCAAACATCTCCGATTTAATCAGCAAGGCCGAAGACCCGGAAAAGATGCTCAATCTTTATGTGGAGCGCGCCACTCAGGAGTTGAAGGAATTCAACATCCAGGTCAACCGGGCGGTGGCCGACGAATTGATGCTGCGCCAGAAAATTGAAGCTTCGGAGAAAGAAATGGAATCCTGGACCGCCCAGGCGCGGGTGGCGGTGCAGCAGGGACGGGACGACCTGGCGCGCATCGCCCTGGAGCGCAAGCAAACTGCTCAGAACAACCTGGAAAGCTACCAGACGCAGTTGGCCGATCAGGAAAAGGCCGTGGCCGAGTTGCGGGAAAACTATCGCCTGCTGGAAGAAAAGCTGAACAAGGCCAAAGCCGAACGGGAGCAGTTGATCATTCGCCAGCGCCGGGCCAAAGCGATGAAACAGGCCAACGAGGCGGTCAAAGAGGTTTCTGAGGGAAGTGCCATGGCCGACTTCGACCGCATGCGCGACAAGGTGATGCGCACGGAAGCAGAAGCCCAGGCCAGCCGCGTGGCGGTAAGCAGTTCACTGGAAGACGAATTTGATCAACTGAAAAAATCGGCCGGACAGCAGAACGTGGATGATGAACTGGCCCGCCTGAAGGCGGAATTGGGCAAGGAGCAGCAATAAACGGATGGGACGGTGCCGGCGTCCCGTTACCGGGTGTGCTGGGACGGGGGGCGAACCTCCGTCCCGGGCGGGAGCAAAGATGTACGGCCGTTAAAATGCCGTCGCATGCCTTTTCCGGCGGTCGAAACGGCCGGGCGGCGGTACCGGCGGCGCGGCCGGCTTGCAATGACCGCCGTGGCAACCGGGGAACGGGCCGGCTGCCGGTCCCCGGGGGCGTTGCGGCAGGGGAAACCGCCTCTTCTTGAGCGAACGGCGGGAACACCGGCCGAACAACGCGTCCGGACAGGCCATTGCGGCCGGATTTGTCCCGGTGCAACGTGTGGCGCGCAGGGAACTCCCATTTGACTGGCGGCTATTGCGCGCCGGGGGGTGAATGAGATTGACACGGTATAAAGCACTAAAAGGGGCCGCTTTCCTGTTTGCCCTGCTCTTCCTGCTGGTTGTGGCGGCCGGGCCGGCCCTGGCCCGGGGCGGTTTTTCCTCCGGCGGGCGGTCCAGTTTTTCTTCTTCCGCCGGCCGGAGTTTTTCCTCCGGGCACAGTTACTCCAGCGGCGGCCGCAGCTTCGGCGGGTTTTTCGGTTCATCCAAGGCACCGCCGGCGGCAACGGCGCCCGTGGAGACATCCGGATCGCCTTCCGGTACGGGCGGCAGCGGTACCGGTACATCTTTTGGCCGCGGTTATGCCACCGGAACGGGCAGTTTTTCCACCCCCCGGCAGGTGAACCCGCCCACTTTGTACCACGGTTACAGCAGCGGCCAGGGCAGTTACAGCACCGGGCAGCCTTCTTACAATACCGGACGCGGTTCGTATAACGGCGGCGGGGTGCCCGATACAGGTACCGGACAAATGCGCTTTCCGGCCAAACCGCCGGTGGGTGTTTTCGGACCGGCCCCGCAGCCGCCGGCCTACTACCACAACTATTACTGGGGGATGCCCCTGTGGATGCACCTGTTCTTTCAGCCCAACTACTACTATACGCCCTGGGGCTACCATTTTTTCGCCCCGCGGCTGCTCACCTGGCTGGCCCTGTTCTGTCTGGGCGGGCTGGCGGTGTCTTACCTGATTGACCGGGCGCGCCGGCGTTAGCCCGCATCCGGTCACCGGCTAAAAATATGATCGGGGAGTGATCTTGCTTGGAATTTCTGGACGGCAAGCGTGTTTTCATCCGCCGGGACCGTGAGGACAACGGCTTTGACGGAGTGGTCACCCAGGTGCGGGGAAAATGGATTTATATCGCCGTGGCCGATCCGGATCCGGCCGGCTTTGACGGCATTTGGGTAAACACGGACTTACAAAGGGAAATCGCGGTGCTCAAATAACCTAACAACAGTCTGTAATCTGATGGCATCAAACCCGCCTGTCCCCGGCCTGCAAACCGGGCACAACAGGCGGGTTAATTATCCAATCAGGCCGGTAAACCGCCAATGCTTGCCGGCCCGCCGGCAACTGCTTCAATCTTCCCATGGCGCCAGGCGCGGTTTGGGATCAAGAATGGAGAGATATTGCCCGTTGTTCCCGTAACGCCCCGCCGGATCCAGCTTTTTGTAGCGGTAGTACTTGGCCAGCCGGTCGGCCGGTTTCATCCAGCCCAGATGTTTGATGCGCAGGCTGCTATTGGCTCCCTTCAGTTCCGCGATGTTTAACGGCAGGCGGCCGCAGTGCTGCGGGGTTTCGCGCCAGCGGCCGGAAAAGCCCGGGAGGTGACGGACCATAAAGGGCCGGTGAAAGTGGTGGGCGCACCAGCAGGCGTCCTCGCGGTAATGCCCCTCGTCCCACATATCATACAGGCGGAAAGAGTACACCATGACTTCCGGATCAGCCGCCAGCCGGGGCAGTTCCGCCACCGCCCGTTCCTCGAAGATTTCATCGGCGTCCAGGAACAAAAGCCATTCCGGGTTGGTGCCCGCGGCCAAATCCCAGAGCTGTTTACGCAATACAATTTCATTGGCGAAAGACGGTTCCCGGTTGGAAACAAGCAATAACGGCTTACCGGCCAGGACCCGCCGGCAGACGGCCGCGGTCTGGTCTTCGCTGGCGTCGTCCAGAATGACGGCGCTGTCGATGTACTGCGCTGCATGCCGCAGCACCTTTTCCAGGTAGCGGTCCGCCTCATTGCGCACCAGCATGGCCAGGGTGATCCGGCCACGCTTTGGCAAACCGGTTTGCGCGGACGGAAAATGCATTTTCTTAAAGTCAGCCAGTCCGGCCAGGTCCGCTTCCCGGTAAATGTGATAGACGGGGTAGTGTGTGTCGGCGTAAAGCTCCAGTCCCAAAGCGGCCGCCCGGATGCAGAAGTGCCGGTCCTCCCCGGTAAACCCCAGGTTGTATATTTCACTGAAAGAAACGCCGGCATGCAGGGCTTTTTTGCCGATCAACGTACACGCGCCCAGTCCCCCCACCCGGTAAGTCCCGGGATGGCGCAGCAGTTCCAGAAATTCCTGTACCCGGTGCGCCGTCTCTTGTTCGTTAATATTTTCATCGCGCCCGGTGGAGTAAAGCCGGTATTGATCGCCTTCCCAGACCTGGGGCAGGGGAATCAGATCCGGCTGCCACCGGGTCCAGAAAACCCCGGAAACGATGTCCTTCCCCAGGGTGCATAAATGGGAAAGCAGCCGCGGGTGCAGGACCAGATCCGAATCCACCAGGAACAAAAAATCATATCCTTCCGTCCGGGCCAATCTAATCAGGCGGTCTTTGTAGGCCGCCACTTTCCAGATCAAACTTTCCCGCCAGTGGTGGGTGTTTTCATCCCGGTGGTAAATGTCCGCACCTTCGCCGCCGGGGAAAATGCGCACCGGCCGTCCGGCGGCGAACTGCCGCAACAGATCCCTTCCCTCCCCGTCATCGATAAAGGCGTAGTCAACCTTTAGTCCGCCGGTTTCCAGATGCTCCAGCGACCAGAGAAATTCCTTCAAAATCACCGGTTTTTGTCGCACCGGACTGGCGATCAATACACCTGGCATGGATGATCCCTCACCATTTTAAATTCACCGGCGGCCAGGCAAATTCCGCCGTGATCAGTGCCAAACAGCTGGCGGCCAGGGAGGAGAGCGCCGGCAGCGGTCTTAGCCAGGCGCCGGCCAGTCCGTATGCCAAAGCTCCGGTGTAAACAAGCATTTCCCTGGCGGCCAGGTACAGGTATCGCACCGCCCGCCCTTGCCCGCCGGGCGGATGTTCCGCCACCAAGCGCACGAATTCCCGGCAGTCTGCCGCGGGGTTTTCCCCCCGGCCGCAGGTGTCTAGAATGATCAGCAATAGCAGGATCAGGGCCAGATTGTTTTCACCCTTCGCTAACAGTTGATTATACAAAAACTTTTTTTCCGTTAAGGGAGCGAATTGTGCCAGCCCGGCCCAGTCCGGCCGCAAACCGGCTTTTTGTGTAAAGTCCAGGATGCGCGTCAGCGGATAGAGCATCCGGGGGGCCAGGCGGAGCGCCTGGAAATAGTCCTTTGCCGCTTCCGCGGGGCGGTCCGAAAGGCTCAAGGCATCCCCCAACAGGCTGTGAATATGATGGGGCGCCAGGAGCGCGGACCGGTGCAAAGCGGACCGCAGTTCCGTAATGGCCGGTCCGTAACGGTTTGCACTCAAAAACGAAAGTCCCTGGAGCAGTTGCAAATCGGCGTCGGCAGGCAGCAAGGCTGTCGCCCGCTCCACGGTACGGTTCAGTTTTTCCCTTTGACCGGTTTTGAAAAGGCCCAGACAGAGCAGGAGCAACAGATCGCGCAGGTAGCCTTCGCCGCCGTCCATCAGGGCCAGCGCCCGTTCCAGACACTGAACGGCATGGCTGTGCCGGCCGCAGTTGAAATATTCTATCCCCAGGCTGTAAAAAAGAAACGGATCGGCCGGCTTTTGAGCCAGCGCTTTTTTAATCACGCGGATGTTCCGGTCATGTTTTTGCCGGGCGGCCACCCGTTCATCCAGATAACCGTAATGATGGATCACCAGCGGGGAGCTAGCCAACCCCCCGCCCCGGTTTGCCCTTTTGATCGCCCCCGCCACCTGTTCGTGAATCGCACCGGCAAAACGGTAGCCCGGGCGGTTTTTAAACAGCCGCACCACCTGGTCGTGTGCGCTCCCGGCGCCGTTCCCCAGGTGATTTTGGATGTGTACGAAATAGCCTTCGGTTTCCGTGTTGGAGAGCAGCCGGGCAAATTCCTCCGCAGTCACCGGGGCCAGCATTTCATCGGCGTCCAGCACCAGGATCCATTCCCCGCCGGCCTGGTTCAGGGAATAATTGCGGGCGGCGGCAAAGTCGTCATTCCAGGCGAAGTGAAATACCGTCGCCCCGCAGGCCGCGGCCACTTCGCAGGTGCGGTCGGTGGAACCGGTATCCACCACAATGATTTCACGCACCAGGTGCCGGGCGCTGTCCAGGCACGAAGCCAGGCAATCTTCTTCATTGCGGACGATCAGGCACATGCTTACGGACGGCCGGCCGGACATGGCCAAAACCCCCCTGCCGGGCCGAATTTAAGCATGGCCAGTTTGCCGGCGGCACCGGCCCGGTCAAGCAAATAACAGCGGAGGGCGGCGCAGCTCGCGGGCGAAAGGCCGGTCAGCCATTCAACCGCCCTTTCCGTCAACTGCCGGTAGCGGGCCGTTTCTCCGTCCGCTGTTGAGAGAGCGCGCAGGCAATATTCCACTACAGTGAGCACGGTCCGCACTACTGTCGCTTCACGGTTTTTTTCCGGCCGCAGGCCGCTGTGGCCGTTTTCGAGCAGGGAAATCAGCACCAGCTGGGCCAGCGCCTCACTGCGCCCGTCCGGCCGGCGCCACAGGGACAGGGCACGGCTTCTGGCGGCGGTAAAATCCCGGTTCAGGATTAGGGCAACCACTTCGTCTGTTACCGAAGACGGATCACCCCCTGCTATTGCCAGGCGGCCGAACAGTAAAAGCGCCTGTTCCGGACGGCCGGCATACAGGTGAAAGCGGGCCGGATGCTGCCTCAGCGGCGCGGAAAGACTGTCCCCGTGCGCCTCCAGACAGGCAGCGGCCAGACCGGGATAACCGGCTTCGAAAAACAGATCGGCCAGCAAAGCGGACTGCTTCAAACCGGACAGGTATCCGGCCCGCTGAAAGCATTCAAAAGTCCCCACGGCTCCCTTTTCCACCAATGTAAGCAAAAAAAGATTATACAAGGGGTAAATATAGTCCGGGTTGATCGCCAGCGCCCGACAGTAATAGCCCGACGCCTGCCGGTGATCACCCATTTGCTCATAGCAGTGGCCGAGATGAAAATATGAAAGAAAACTTTCCGTGCCTTCGAGGTGATAAAACAGAGCCGGCGGCCGGCCGCACTGCAATGCCTCTTGAAACCATTTGACGGCGGCGGCATATTCACCCTTTGTTTCAAGCAACAGCCCGCCGGCGAAAAGTACATCGCTATAAAAAGGATAGCGCCGGCATTCCTCCAGGCACAGGCAGATAGCCTCATCCAGACGGTTTAAATGCGTAAGGCAGGAAAGCAGGTGGTGCAGGGCCGGTAAACGGAACAATAGTTGGGCATCCGTCAGCTGGCGCAGGGCCTGTTCAAAACAGGGCAACGCCCGCTCCGGCCGGCCCAGGGCCAGCCATTCCACACCCAGATAATACTGCCGGAAGGGGGCGGGCAGTTCCCCGGCCGCCCGTTGCAAGAGCTTCAGGTTGCGGCCCCGTTTGCGGTTGCGCTCCCGGCCGCCGCCGGTGTGGTGCCGGATCAGCGGCCCTGCGGCCACGCCCGTCTTTTCCGGGTACGCGACCACCACCTGTTCGTGAATACTGCCCTGGAAACGGTAGCCGCAACCGTTGCGGAAAAAACGCAGCACGTAATGATATTGTCCCGGGGAACCATCCCCCTGTGCCCGGTTGTAAAGAGGGAGAAAATAAGCCTCGTAGCCGTCCTTGTTGCCTGTCAGCGCACGCAGATCGCCGCTGGCCGGATCCAGTTCCTCATCGGCGTCCAGGGATAATATCCAACCGCCGTTCGCTCTGGCCAGGGCGAAGTTGCGGGCGGCGGCAAAATCGCCGTCCCACGGATAATGGTAGACCCCGGGGGTGTACCGGCAAGCGGTTTCCACTGTGCGGTCCTTTGAACCCGTGTCTACAATTACGATTTCGTCCACGGCACCTTTTACGCTTTCCAGACAACGGGGAAGGGTGGCTTCTTCATCGCGTACGATCATCACCAGGGTTATGTCCGGGTTCATTTTTCCGCCGCCTCTTGTAAAATTTTATGCGCATCGTCCGGGCCGGGAAAAATTTGCTCCGCCTTTTGAATGATACTCTGACGCATTTTTTCATACAACCGGATCAGCCGCATATAATGCTGCGGTTTACCGGGATCTACAGCCAGCGCCCGCTGGTACAATTCCACCGCGGCCAGGTATTCCTGCCGCTTTTCTTTTATTTCCGCCAGCAAAGACAGGGTTTCGGCACAGTCCGGGTGCTCATGCCGGTCGATTTCCAGGTAGTGTTCCGCCGCATCCAGGTAGCCGTAGCGGTGATAGATCCGTCCGACAGCCACGGCGTTTTGCCGCCGGCAGTCCGTGGTCAGGCCTTCCAGCAACCGGGACGCCAGTTCATTTTCCCCCAGATCAAGTGTGCGGGCCAGAATGTCCAGCAAAAGGGCCATTCCTCCTTCCCCCGGAGCGGCCTCTGGTTTCCCCTTGCCCGGGGTGCCGATCAATAATGTGACCACCGTTTCCGTATCCGGGGACAGTCCCAGGGCGAAAAGCTCTTTCGCCAGGTCTTTTGCTTTGCGCTGCTTTCCCTGCCACCAGAAGCAAAGAAGTTGATTCATTCTGGCCAGCGGGTAAAGCGGCTGTGCCGGATGAAAACTGTCCAGTATCCGCAGCGCCTCCAGAAAGCGCCTTTGCTGTGCCAGGCAGACGGCCCTGTAGAGCGATATTTCCCCGTCCGGATTCCCTTCCGTCGCGCCCCGTTCCAGATATTCCAGCGCCGGCACGTAAGCCTGCTGTTGGAAGAACATCCGCCCCAGCAATAATGCGGCCCCGGGGGAGCAAAAATCACAGAGCTGTTCCAGGCATTTTTTTGCGTATGCCGGCTCCTCCCGCGGTCTTAACAGGCGGATAATGCTTTCCAGGGCGGGCAGGAAAGATGGATTGTCCCGGAGGCTTAAAACGTAATAGCGCATCGCTTCGTCTTCATTTAAAAACATTTCGGCCAGCCGTCCCAGTTGGTAACAGGCGCGGAATCCGCGTACACCGTAAAAGGAGGCGAAATAAACCGGTTGACCGGGCGTGGCCAGCGCCTGTTGGAAAAATTCAACCGCCCGGCCGTACTCCCCCCGGTCGAAACAAATCATACCACCATAGTAGTACAAATCCGCGTAGTGGGGAAAAAGCTCCAGTCCCTGCCGGATAATATCCAGCGCGGGGGCATATTCACAGGCGGCGTAACAGGACAGCACAATGTGCCGCAGCAGCTTGGGCAGATAGATGGTCTGCGGATCGATGCCCTGCGCCGCTTGAAGCAACTGCTCCGCTGCTTCTTTGTATTTTTTCGCCCGGTAAAGCTCCACGCCGTAATGATATCGCAGCAGGCGGTTGCCGGGGGTGGCGGCCAGTTCCCGTTTGAGCAGGGTCAGATTGCGGTCTATTTTACCCTTTTCCGCGATCTGCCGGTCCAGGTAGCCGTAGTGCAGGATGACTATTTCTTCAGCCGCCCGGTAGCGGGCGCGGTTGTTTTTTTCCAGGATTACATCCACAATTTGCTCATGGATGCTCCCCCGGAAACGGTAGTCCTTGTGGTTACGAAAAAGCCGGAAAACCAGATCCGCACAGGGTTCGAGATAACCTTCGCTACCCAGATAGTTGATAATCTGCACAAAATAACCGTCCACCGCATCCCCGCCGGCCAGCCGGCGCAGGGCCTCCCCGCTTCCGGCGGCCAGTTCCTCGTCCGCATCCAGGAATAAAATCCAGTCCCCGCTGGCCAAATCCAGGGAAGCGTTGCGGGCATCGCTAAAATTGTCGTTCCAGGGGAAAAAGTGCACCCGGGCACGGTATTCCCGTGCTATTTCAGCTGTGGCGTCGGTGGAGCCCGTATCCACGACGATGATTTCATCCACCGCCCCGGCTACACTTTTCAGGCAGCGGCGGATGTTTTGTTCCTCATTTTTTACAATCATGCACAGACTGATTTTGGGTTCCATAATCTTGAGCTCCTGTGACATTTTTATCTAATTTATGCAGCAACTTAATCACCTTCCACTGCTGGAATGAATATCCTGTTGGCATAGGAAAATTATCCCGGGATAAGGTAAAAGGGGGACAAAAAGTGCCAAACTTTAAAATCTTTCAGGATAACCCGGAACAGGCGAAGATAAAAATCTTCGGTAATCAGAATGTCGCCCTGAACACGGACGCCACCGGCAACCTGGCCATTACCAGCACGGGCCTGGCCGTTACCGCCCCGGCCGGCGGTTTGATGATCACCGCGCCGGCGGAAGGCCTGGCCATCACCCCGCCGGCGAGCGGCCTGACCATTACCAGTACGGGATTGGCCATCACCAGCGCCGGGCTGGCGGTGACCGCGCCGGTAAACGGTTTAATGATCACAGCGCCGGCAACCGGTCTGGCCATCACCCCGCCGGCGAGCGGCCTGACCATTACCAGTACGGGATTGGCCATCACTAGCGCCGGTCTGGCTGTGACCGCGCCGGTAAACGGCTTGATGATTACCGCACCGGCGGAAGGCTTGGCCATCACCCCGCCCACCGGCGGGCTGATGATTACCAGTACCGGTCTGGCTGTACAGGCCAGTCTGGCCACCACCGACGTATCGGCGACCAGGGCCAATATCACAGATATTGCAGGCAGTCCGGATCAAACCCATACCGTGCTCAACCTTAAAACCTGGTCACTGGGTGTGGTCAATGCTTCCACCACCATCGCCCCGGCCACCGTCAAACTCCAGATCAGCCCCGACGGCACCAGCTGGCTTGACGAGGCCGGCCCGGTCACCCTGAACACCGGGGATGTCACCGCCCTGGTATCGGCGGTCTTCCTGAAATACGCCCGGGTTTATTATGCGGCGGTCAACGCGGCCAGCGCCGTCACACTGAACATCTTCTTCCAGGGGCAGAGCTAAAAAATTACGGGAAGGCCGCGGGGCAACCCGTTCCGGCCTTCCCGTTCATGATCAAAATCACCCGGCAGACGAAGGCAGGCCGGAGAATTGATTGTTAATATAAGCTACCGGCATAAAAATTTTCGTTTGCAGTTTGAAATGGAAAATGTTTTGGAGGTGTCAGCAGTGAAAATGCGTTCGGAAGTTGTCCGGAACGGGTACGGATTACGGGAAGTGGAAGTGGTGCCTGCATTGGGGCAGCGCTCAAACGCCTGTACCGGGGCGGAAAAAACCGTGCCGGAGCGGGCGGGCGGCGCCGGGCTTCTGGTGCCGGTGGTTGTCCTGGCGTTCGGGCTGCTTGGCGCCGTGGCGCTGGGAATTTTTCTATTGTTCCGGGGCAGGAATGGTGCCCCCTGTCCGGGGCCGCACTTTACCAGCATTGAAGAAAACGAACTGATCAGCAAGAACTCTGAAAGGCACAGCAAAATCATAGATGTTTCCCGGATCAGGACATTTTCCTTTCTGGTGCGCAATGCCGGTCCCAATCCGGTGGTGGTGCAGCCGGAACTAAGTCCGGACGGAATAAACTGGAGTTCGTTCGGGGAATTGGCCTACCTGCTTAATCCGGGGGAAAAGCATTTGTTTGCGCCACAGCTCTTTTTGCGTTATTCCAGGATTAAGTACCGGAACAAAATACCGGGCCGGGATACGGTGCTCACCGTCTGGTTTCAAGGGCAGGGATAAATTTACTTTGCTCCGGGCCCGTGCAGGGACTTTACGGGCCCGCCGGCCCAGCCCGCCCGGATGCGGCCAAAACATACTGGCCCGTGTCCGTTCAGCAAATTCTCCGGCTGCTCATAAAAATCACTGTCTGGTACTGGTTTATATCAGGCGGTTGTGGCAGACAATACATTTGAGACAGTTGTTAGAAGGGTAAAGCTGTTTCACCCTTCCCGGGATAATAGAAAAGCATTGATGGGTGGCCGGTTTGTGGATAAGACCAGAATTTCCGATCGGCAAACTATATTCTTACTGGTTAACCTGGTGGGAGCCACGGCATTGATTGCACTGCCCGTGGTGGCTTCCGGGTATGCCGGCCGGGACGCCTGGATGACCGCCGTGCTGGGTACGGTGAACGGCTTTCTGGTGGCTTTTCTGGTTGGCGCGCTGGGCCGGGAATTCCCCGGGCAGACCATTGTCCAGTATGCGGTGAGCATCTTGGGGAAGATACCGGGCAAGGCGGTCGGCCTGCTTTACCTGTTCTTTTTTATTCAGCCCCCGGCCATTGTAGTCCGGGAGTTCGGCGAATTGTTGGCTGTTAGCATGCTGCCCACCACGCCCCAGATTTTATTCGCCATGCTAATCGTTTCGGTGTCCGCATATGCGTTGTATTATGGTTTGGAAGTGTTGGCCCGGGTGAATGAATTGCTTTTTCCGCTGATTATTGTTTTATTTTTATTTATCCTGTTTTCAGTAGCTGAACATATGGAACCGGCAAACCTTCTTCCTGTGATGGAGCACGGCATTAAGCCGGTTTTGCTGGCATCCCTGGGACCCGCCTCATGGCGCGGCGAAATCATCCTGCTGGCCATGTTTTTACCCATGCTGGCCAGACCGGAACGCGGCGCCAGGGATGCCGTCATTTCCACCCTGGCTATTGGGATGGTTCTGTTTGTTGCCATGCTTGTCATTACGATGGTGTTTGGAGCGAGCACGGCCCGGTTGAGCTTTTCCGTGTATGAACTGGCCAGGCTTTCGACATTCGTTGCCACCCGGCTGGATGCGATCTGGATGATCATCTGGATTGTCGGCATATTTGCCAAGATCGGGCTTTGGTACTATTGCGCCGTGCTTGGCACCGCCCAATGGCTGAACCTGAAAGACTACCGGATATTAATCGCTCCCATTGGCGTGATCATCGTCGCGGTTTCCATGAGCCAGTATAATACTTCAACCGATATGATCAACTTTATCGCCGGGCCGTGGATATCTTTTGCCTACCTTTTCGAATGGTTTATCCCGTTGATTTTGCTGATCTGCTCCCGGTTTAAAAGCAGTGTGCCGGCGGCGGGCGGTTGAACTTCTTTTTTCCGTAAAAAAACAAAGGTAATTACTCCCGCTGTAAAATGACACGTTCATCTTGCGCCGGCCGGCCGCATATCATGATGAACGGAGAATACATTCAGCGGGGGGTGGAGCCGGTGTTATTGCGATCACCCCTGGTTTCGGTTGTTATTCCCTGCCGCAATGAGGGGGACTACCTGCGGCAGACATTACAATCGATTTTCCGGGCCGGCGGGCCGGAGCGGGAAATCATTGTCGTTGATGACGGTTCGGATGACGGCTGCTGTGATTTTTTACGCCGTAACCCTTTGCCCGGAGTGCAACTGCTGGCCGGCGGCGGCCTGGGGGTGGCTAATGCCCGCAATTTCGGCGCGGCGGCGGCAAAGGGTGACTGCCTGTGCTTTTGCGACGCCCACCTGTTTGTACCCGCCGGCTGGCTGGATAAAATAACCGCCCCCATACATGACGGGCGGGCCGATGTGGTTTGTCCGGCCATTGCTGATGCCGGAAATACAACAGCTGTGGGCTACGGGGTTACCTGGGACGGTCAACTCCAGTGGCAGTGGCTGCCCCCGCCCGCCCGGGAACCGGCTTATGTGCCCCTGGCCCCCGGCGGTTGCCTGGCGGTGAGCCGGCGCGCATTTGAAGACGCCGGCGGTTTTGAAAGCGGTTTCAGGGTTTTCGGTTATGACGACCAGGAGTTTTCGTTAAAGATGTGGCTTTTCGGTTACCGGGTGCTGGTGGAGCCGGCGGTGACAGTGGTGCACCGCTTCCGGACGGCGCATCCCTACCCGGTGGGCTGGGCGCCGGTGATCCACAACCGGCTGCGCATGGCCCTGCTGCATTTTAAAGAAGAACGCATCGCCCGGGTGCTGGAAATGACCAGGCCACATGCGGAATTCAGTGCCGTAATGGCCGGCCTGTGCCTGGGGGACATCTGGCGGAAAAGGGCGGATTACTTGAAACGGCGCCGGCACAGCGACGACTGGTTTATGGAGCGGTTCGGGATCGGGTTTTAGGCCGGGTCTTGACTTTTTTTCCGTATTCGCTATAATTAAGTGTGATGCGGGTGTAGCTCAATGGTAGAGCATCAGCTTCCCAAGCTGAGGGTTGCGAGTTCGATCCTCGTCACCCGCTCCAGTAACAGCAAGGCCTCCGGGGATCGGGGGCCTTTTGCTTTGGGCGGTTTTACTGCAATTTTATGGAAACGGTCTTATTTTTTACGGTATATCCCGGCGGGGACGGACATAGAATTTTGAAAGTGATTTTGCTGGTGGCTGTGGTTTCCACGGACATCCGGCCGGGAAGCGGGTTGCCGGTAAAATGTCATGCCGGGTCTTGTCCGTCCGGAGAAGGTGCAGTATAATATGAAGAGGTTTGGGAAAAGGAGGCATATATTGTCAGATGGGCAAACATATCAAAACTGTCAACCGGCCCGTGCTGGCGGCCAGCATAAAGGGCCGCGGTTGTGGCGAGTGTCAGACATCCTGCCAGTCGGCCTGTAAAACCTCCTGCACGGTAGGGAACCAGGCCTGCCGGAAAGAGCAGGACAAGTAACCGCCGAAACCTGATCCCACGCGGGATGAGGTTTTTTTCTTGACCTGCAATGGGACGGGTTGCGCGTCCGGCGCCGGAGTGATTGCGGGAAAATGCGTATTGTTTGTTCCAGGCAGGTTATATAACAAGGACTGTTGGGGGGTTGGGCCGGTTGTTCCGGCTGTTGAGTGATGATACACAAGTTTTGTTTTGATGGGCGGAAGATGGTGCTGGATGTAAACAGCGGCGCTCTGCACGTGGTGGACGATTTAACCTGGGAGCTGTTGGACGGCTATCCGGACTTTACCCGGGAGGAACTGACGGCCCGTTGTAGCGGCCGTTATCATGCGGCGGACATAGCGGAAGCACTTGATGAAATCAGTACTTTGGTGAAGGAGGGCCTGCTCTTTTCACCCGATCCTTTGAACGGCCGGTACGACCCGCCGGAAAGCGGCGTAATCAAGGCGCTTTGCCTGCATCTGGCCCACGACTGCAACCTGTCCTGCCGCTACTGTTTTGCCGGCCAGGGGCATTTCAACGGGCCGGCCGGGCTGATGCCGTTTGCAGTGGGGCGGCAGGCGCTGGATTTCCTTTTTTCCCGTGCCGGCAACCGTCGGCATGTGGAAGTGGACTTTTTCGGCGGCGAGCCGCTGCTGAACTTCGGAGTGTTAAAAGAACTGGTGGCCTACGGCCGGGAAAAGGCGGCGGCCGCCGGCAAGCAGATCAAATTCACCGTCACCACCAACGGGGTGCTGCTTACGCCGGAAACGGGGCGCTATTTGAATGAAAACAACCTGGCGGTGGTGCTCAGTCTGGACGGACGGCCGGAAGTACACGACGCCATGCGTCCCTTTCCCGCCGGCCGGGGTTCCTACGCTTTGGTGGCGGAAAATATCCGCCGCTTTGTGGCCACCCGGCCGGAGCAGGAATATTATGTACGGGGAACCTTTACCTGTCACAACCTGGACTTTGCGCAGGATGTGCTGCACCTGGCCGGCCTGGGGTTTGAACACGTTTCCGTGGAGCCGGTGGTGGCCCCGTACGAAGCGGAATACGCCCTGCGTCCGGAGCATGTGCCGGCTGTTTGCACGGAATATGAGAAACTGGCCGGGGCCTTGCTGAAGCGCATCCGCCGCGGACAAAAAATCAACTTTTATCACTTCAATATTGATCTGGACGGCGGCCCCTGCCTGCCCAAGCGCCTGTCCGGCTGCGGCGCCGGACATGAATACCTGGCTGTGGCTCCCGACGGCAGCCTGTATCCCTGCCACCAGTTCGTGGGACGGCCCGGTTACCGTATGGGGCACGTGGCGTATGGCATTGATACTCCGGAACTGGTGCAGGTATTCCGGCAGGCACATGTTTACAACAAGGAAGACTGCCCCGGGTGCTGGGCGCGCTTTTTCTGCAGCGGCGGCTGCCATGCCAACGCGCATGCCTTTCACGGCAATCTCAGTCAGCCTTATGAACTGGCCTGCCGGCTGATCAAAAAACGGCTGGAATGTGCATTTTACCTGAAAACCGAACTGGCCGGCATAAAAATATGATGATCTTGGGCGCTTTGCCGGTGAATTCCGGCAATTCAGACAAGATACAACTGAAGTCGCAATTGCCCGGTCATTTTCCCTGTGATATAATACTGCTGGCTCTATCGACAAAAGACGCCAATTTTTGTATGCCGGGCCAGGCAACCCATAACAAGGGGCGGAGTTGCAGGTTGCAGCGTGCAGGCCGTCATACACCGGGGAGTAGTGATCCGTGTTCAGCAGTTATTCCGCGTTCAAAAAATATTTACATGCTTTATGGGGCCGGTTGACCGGTTATTTGGCCAGTGAGCCGCTCAACCCGTGTCAGGTGGGGATTCTGGTTGCCGCCACGGTGATGCTGATGACATTGCTGCCGGTTGCCGCCAGCGGTTCCGGCAGTTGGGCGGTGGAGGTAAACGGGCGTACGGTGGCAGTGGCTGATGATTTGGGTGCGGTGGACCGGGCGCTGAACATTCTGGCACTGGTTCCCGGGGCGGAATATTCCCGCCGGGTAACGGTGCGCCGGGCGGCGGCGGCGGACGGACCGGCGGTGAACGGCACCGTTCTGTTGAACCGGCTGGCCCGGGCGCTGGGCGCTGATGCGTCCGGCACAGTTGTGCTGGTTAACGGCCGGCCGGTGCTGGTGGTGGCCGATCGTCGCACCGGCGAACTGCTGCTGGATAAGGTTAAAGAGTTGTATGCGCAAAAACCCGGTCTTAAAGTCAGCATTGCCGATCAAGTATCCTTGAAAGACGGGCCGGTTCCCGCAGAGGATATTCTCGCTCTGGACGGGGCGCTGGCCATGGTGCGCCGGGGCGGCCGGGAAATACAAACCTACGTGGTCCGGCCGGGTGACACCCTGTGGGATGTTGCCGCCAAAACCGGTGTGCAGGTGGCCGCCCTGCAGTCCCTCAATCCCGGGCTGACCCCGGAAAATCTTCAGATTGGCGAAAAAATCAGGCTTTCCCGCCCGGTGCCCATGATTAACGTGGTGGCCACGCGCGAGCTGGCCGTTCGCCGGGAAATCCCCTTTGCGGTGGAAAAAAGAAAGGACGGTAATTTATACAGCGGACAGGTCAAGGTTTTACAGCCCGGTCAACCGGGACTGGCCGAGGTTGATTACCGGATTACATACCGGAACGGCATGGAAACAGGACGGCAGGAAGTGTCGCGTACAGTGCTGAGGGAACCCCGCGATCAGGTGGTGGCCGTCGGTTCATGGACGCTGCTGGCTTCCCGCTCCGGGACGGGCGGACGGCTGTCCTGGCCGGTGGCCGGAGCCATTGATTCACCTTTTGGCAGCCGCCGGGGGAGTTTCCACCCGGGCATTGACATTGCCGCCGGTTACGGCACGCCGGTGTCGGCGGCCGCTCCGGGCCGGGTGGTGCGTGCCGGCTGGTACGGCGGATACGGCAACTGCGTGGATATTGATCATGGGAACGGAGTAATCACCCGTTACGGACATCTTTCCAGCATCAGCGTGCGGGAGGGGCAGCAGGTGGCGGGCGGGCAGCTGATTGGCCACGTGGGCAGCACCGGTTATTCCACCGGACCGCACCTGCACTTTGAGGTGCGGATCAATGATCAGCCGGAAAATCCGGTGCCGTTCCTATAACCGCGGCACTTCCGTCATTCACTCCGCGACGTGTCCGGCGCCGCCGGGCATACCGGGGATTTTGCAACTGCAGCATTCCCGTCATTCCCATTGAATGGTTTGTCCGGGGAATGATATAATGTTGATGTGTTACCTGTATTTCACCACAGAGGAGCGTCGGTCATGGCGAAAGATAAAATGAAGACTACGGAGGGCCGGAGGCCGTCCTATCACGAAAGACGCAAGCGCCGGCAGAAAATCATCTTTGCTGTCATGGCGGCTGTTTTGTCCATCGGTTTGCTCGGTTCATCGGTGGTCTGGGTGCTGGGGAACACCGCACCCGCCCGGGAAAACGGGCAGCCCGTTTCGCCCGGGCAGTCGCTGGCGGACTGGCAAAAGCAGGCCGCCGCGCATCCCAATGATGCGGCCATTGCGGCCGGCCTGGCCAGAGCATACGATGAAGCGGGAAAAAGGGAGCAGGCCGTTGCCTCCTATGAAAAAGCGCTGCGCCTGGATCCCCAAAACGGTGTCCTGCGCACAAACCTGGCCCTGAATTATTTCCTGCTCGGACAGTACGATCAGGCTGCAACGCAGCTTCAGGAAGAAATACGCCTCCATCCCGACGATACGCAGGCTTATTACTACTACGGCCAGGTGCTCGGTTACGGCAAGCATGACTATCAAGCCGCCGTACGCCAGCTGGAAAAGTATGTCCAGCTGGTCAAAACCGGCAGTCAAGTGGACAGCGCCCGTCAAATGATCACCCAGTGGCAAAAACTTTCAACCAGATAGCAAAGCCGGTCGCACCGGGAGCAGGAGCAAAAACCTGTTCCCGGTGTTAGCATTTACCTGTAGGATTGGTTGGCGGTTTTAAGGTATAATAATACAAACAACTTGTTGACTGGACATGAATGCTTTTACTTTAGTTAATCAACATGCTATTGAAAGAAGGGGATCATATGCCTACCGGAACAGTGACATTGCCGGCTGTAAAACGCCCCCCCTGGCTCTGGCTGAAGCTGCTGGCGCTGGCGTTGGCCCTGATCGGTCTGGTTATGTTGCGTGTCCCCGGTGCGGTGAGGGAATACGTATATGTCCTGTTCCGCGAAATAGTACGCGGCCAGGTCATTTTAAGCACCCGGAACATGGATACCATTTCCGATCAACATTTCCTGATTCGCTACGAACCATCCGATGCCGCCGATGCCCGGATGATCCTGCACACGGCGGACAAGTTTTACGCTCCTGTTACCAGGGATTTCGGTCTCCGGATTGGGCAGCGCATACCGATTATCGTTTATCCCACCCGGGCCAGCCTGAATGCCAGCTTCGGCTGGCCGGCCAGTGAAAGCGCTATGGGTGTGTACTGGGCCGGGGTAATCAGGGTGCTCTCGCCCCGGGCCTGGGTGGCGTCGGACGATCCCGGGGAGATAAAGGAGGCTTTTGAGTCCTCCGGTCCGGTGGCCCATGAGATGACCCATCTGGTGGTGGATTACATCACCCGGGGCAACGTGCCCCGCTGGCTAACTGAAGGTCTGGCCCAGGCCGAGGAAAAGAAGCTGACCGGTTTCCGCTTCGATTCGCCGCAGGGCTCACTGGCGCAGCCGCTTTATCACCTGGCGGAGATGGACCGCGGTTTTGATCAGCTGCCCAATCAGGCGCTGGCTTACCGGGAGTCCCTCTCGGCCGTGGACTATATGAAAAAGGTCTACGGCGATCAGGCCGTGCATAATATCTTACGGGTGTTGGGTACGGGCCGGGATATCAACCGGGCCATGCAATCGGCGCTGGGCGTCGACCTGAAGCAGTTTGAGCAGCGCTGGCGGCAGTCAATCGGACATTGATCCGGAATTAAAAAGCCAACTTGAAGAAAAATAGCCTTTTGGCAGGAATTATGGCCGGTGACAGAGAATAATGGTGCCTTGAGATAAATACTGCGCGGCCCGCATGGGGAGCGAGGAGGATAAAGCAATTATGGATAAACTGGTGATTGCCGGGGGTGCCGCCCTTCGTGGTCAGGTCAGGATCAGCGGGGCCAAGAACGCTTCCCTGGCAATTTTATGTGCGTCGGCGATGGCCTCCGACCGGGTATTGCTGGAAAATGTACCGCGAATTAACGATGTGCACGTAATGACGGAAATTCTCCGCGGTCTGGGAGCAAAGGTGAGCTGGCAGGGGGTTGACTCCCTGCAGATTATCCCTGCCGGCCACCTGGCGGACATGCCTCCGTACGAACTGGCGAAGAAACTGCGCGCCTCCAATCTGTTGCTCGGACCGCTGGTCGCCCGCTTCGGGCAGGCGGAGGTTTCCCTGCCCGGCGGCTGCAATATTGGCGTGCGTCCGATGGATCTGCATTTCAAGGGGCTGATCGGGCTGGGTGCGGAGCTCTCCCTGGAACGGGGGGCGGTAAAGGCCTGCGCACGCGGGCTGCGCGGCACCCGTGTGTACCTGGACTTTCCCAGTGTGGGCGCCACTGAAAACATTATGATGGCGGCCTGCCTGGCCGAAGGTCAGACGGTGATCGAAAATGTGGCCAAGGAGCCGGAGGTCGTGGACCTGGCCAACTTCCTCAATTGCCTGGGGGCGAAGGTGCGCGGCGCCGGTACCGATGTGATCAAGGTGGAGGGGGTATCCACTTTGGGCGGTTGCCTGCGCTATGCCGTCATACCGGACCGGATTGAAGCCGGTACGTTCATGGTTGCCGCCGCGGCCACCCGCGGACGGGTGACACTGGAGAACATCATTCCCCAGCACCTGGAGCCGTTGATTGCCAAACTGCGGGAAGCCGGGGTGGATATCCAGGAGGAAGAGGACGGGGTACAGATTTGTGCGGAAGGCGCGCTCAAACCAATTGATATCAAGACCATGCCTTATCCCGGTTTCCCCACGGACATGCAGTCGCAGCTGATGGCACTGCTGTCCACCGTGCCGGGAACCAGTCTGATTGTCGAAAACATCTTTGAGAACCGTTTCCGGGTGGCCGACGAATTGAAGCGCATGGGCGCCCGGATCAAAGTGGAAGGCCGCGTGGCGGTGATTGAAGGGGTGGAAAAACTGCACGGCACCCAGGTCAGGGCCACCGATTTACGCGCCGGGGCCGCCCTGGTGGTGGCCGGTCTGATGGCGGAAGGGGAAACGGAAATCTGCAACACTTCCTACATTGACCGCGGTTATCACCATCTGGAGCATAAATTGCGCGGTTTGGGCGCCAATATCTGGCGTGCCGGCGATCCGGAGACGGCGGCCGCAGCCGGCGGGCATTAAGCCGGCCGGCTGCGGGCAGACTGAAAAAGACCGGATCCAGCCGGTTGCCCGGGTGGCGGCCGGGCGTAAAAATCCTATCCGGTGCAGTGTTGCTCGATCGGACTTTCGTCGGCTTCCGGGTGGCATGGCCGTCCAACTTCCGGCATGGCCGGCCGGTTTTTGTCCGGAAAGACAAACCGGGAGCCGGTTGGCCACGCCGGGCGGTTTTTTATTGCCGTCCGCCGGTTTTTCGCCGGCCCGGAACAAGACTGGGATGATGAGTGAAATGCACATTACCCTACTGTGCGTGGGCCGTTTAAAGGAACGCTATTGGGAACGGGCACAGGCCGAGTACATAAAGCGGCTGCGCGCCCATACCCGCCTGGATGTGGTAGAAGTGGCCGAGGAGCCGTTTCCTCCGGACATCACCGCCGCGGCGGCCGCCGCAGTCATGGAACGGGAGGGGGAACGGCTGCTGCGCCGCCTGCACGGGCGGGACTGTGTGCTGGCCCTGGACCGGGAAGGAACCATGCTGTCCTCCCCTGAATTGGCGGATATGCTGGCCGGGCTGGCCCTGGACGGAAAGAGCAGCCTGGCCTTTATTACCGGCGGCAGCCTGGGCCTGGCACCCCGGGTTACGGAAGCCGCCCACCTCCGGCTGTCCTTTTCCCGGCTCACCTTTCCCCACCAGTTGATGCGCATTATATTACTGGAACAAATCTACCGCGCCTTTAAAATCAACCGCCATGAACCCTATCACCGCTGATGCATGCGGCCGGAAGCTATGTGATGGTGTCCAGTCGTGAAGTGATACCGGTTGGTCCGGCTGCGGCAAATTGCATGTGAACGGACGAATGCAGTATCCGGGGCCGGACTGGAAGTACCGGAGCGGCGGGGTCATGCCGCCAGCCTTTCAGCGGTGGTTTTGTTTATAAATCATGGCCGTCAGGAGCGGCTTTCCCGGGCGGCCACCCGGGCGGCCAGAGCGGCCACGGTGGTCTTTTCCAGGATGCCGTTTGCATATACCGGGACGGCGCTCTGGTCGTCCAGCAGGGGGCGCAGGCGGTCCATCCCCGGGGTCGTTCCGGTAATATCAAGCAGCCGGAGGGTGTAGCCGCGTACCACCGGGTCCGGGTCGTCCAGAAAGACCGTCAAGCCGGGCAGCGCTTTTTGCACCAGTGCGGGCCGGGCCCGGGCGATGCGCCCCGCCGCCCAGACCACTCCCCGGCGCAGTATCTCTTCGTCTGCATAGGAGAGAATGATCGAGGCGAATTCCGGGAACATATCCGGCCGGCGGTAAATGATTTCCCCGATGCATTCCGGGGCGCTCCAGCCGATACCGCCGGACTCGTCGTTGATCGACCAGAGCAGTTTGCGTAAAATGATGCGCACCGCTTCCGGGTCTTCAGCGGCCAGTCGGTCGGCCGCCGCCCCCACCCCTTCGATCGCCCGCCAGCGGAGGAGGCTTTCCGTATCATAGAGCAGCCGGTAAAGGTATTTCATATTGGCCTTCTTTTCTGTCACCAGCGCGGCCAGCCGGTCAAAATCCCGTTTCTCGAGTAAGGTGATGATTTCTTCTTTTGTCGTCCGGACCATGGTAATCACCTCTTTGTTCTTTTCTCCAAGAATTTTATACCGGCGGGGTGAAAAGGTCAAAGCCATTCTTTTTTTCCGGTCGGGGACGGGGCCGTTCTTTCCGGCCCGGTGCGCATGTCCGCTTTTTCGACGGGCGGGCCGCAACGGTAAAAGATGCGCCGGCGCCCTTTTTTCCCGGTGGTTGTTTGCAGCGCCCCCCGGTTGGTGATAAAATAATGATCTGGAACCGGCCGGTCAAAACAGGTTCCGGGCCGGTGCGCGGGCTTTCCCGGCAGCTGTGTACGTGTTACACTTCAAAAGGAGTGCCCGTTTTCGCCCGCTACGCAAAGACGGCGGGGTTATATCCGGTACCATCCGGTCAGGGTTTGAGGAGGAAAAATCATGCCTATTTTTGAATTTCGCTGTGTCCAGTGCGGCAAGTTGTTTGAAAAGCTGTTTAAAAGTGCGGACGAAAAAGTGGAGCTGGAATGTCCGGATTGCCGCTCCCGGGAACTGGAAAGGGTGATCAGCCGGACCAATTATGTGATCGGCACCGGTAAAGGCACGCCGAAGCCGAAATTGACCACCAAATCCTGCGGCTCCGGCAGCAATTGCATGACCCTGGACATTCCCGGTCCGGGCAAGTGAGCGAAAATGCAAGATGAGTTGAAAGCCGGACGGCACGAGCTGACCGAAGAGGACAAGGATTACATCCGGGAAGTCTTCGCCCGGGAGGTGGCGCCCAAGCTGCGCCGCTGGTACGCGCGGACGGGCAATTTGAACTGTGCCTTTGCCGGGGATAAATATAAACACTGGGTGGTCCGCTTCAAGTCATTCCGCGCTGAATTTGACATCATAGATTTTGAGTACGATGCTTAAGGGAGATGGTTCCCCTTCACCATGAATGAACAGAAGAGGGAGTTGACCCAAAAGCCGGCCTGTCCCTTCTGCGGCCTGCTCCTGGAGCGGCCGCGGGAAATGGCCGCCCGCCGGCCGGGGGACATGCCGGTCGGTTCCTGTGCCTGCGGCGCCGTCTACGCCTATGACGCCACCGGGCATAACCTGGGCGCCGCTTTTGAGGAGGCGCTGGTCTTTGCCTGCAATATGGACTGGGATCTGGCCTGGGGCCTGCTGCCGGAAGAAGATTACCGGGAATCGTTGATTGAAAAGTATGACCTGGAGACGAATCAAATCATTCCGGGCGGATTTTATGAAGGCCGGCGGATAGCCGGCGCTCTTTACCTGATCAGGCTGCACGACGACATCCGGGAAGTGACCGCCCGGGGAGTAAAGGAAAAACTAAAAAAAGCCGGCGAAGCCCGTTTTGTGCCGGCCGGCTCCGCCAACGCGGAAAACGGCGCGTCTTCGCCCGCCCCCTTGAGCAAACAGGCGGTTCAGGTGCTGGTGGCAGAATACCGGACGGCGGAACTGCTTGCCCGGGCCGGGCGGGATAAAAAACTGCTCCGGCATCTGCAGCGCCTGCTCTATGCCGGCGATGAACTGCTCCGCCTGCGCGCGGCGGAGATAATGGGCCTGGTTTGCGCGGTTGTGGCGCGAAAGGAACCGCAAACCGTGACCAGGCTTTTGCAGGGCTTGAGCGAATCCGTGGCGGACAGCGCCGCCTCCAGTTGGGGGGCGGTGGACGCCCTGGGGGAAATTATCAGCCGTGCGGCGCAGCTGTATGCCGGTTATATCCCCGTCCTGTACCAGTACCTGGCGGATGAGGCACTGCGGCCGCGGGCGCTGGCGGCGATCGGTAAAATTGCCGCCGTCAACCCGCGGTTGATACAAAAGCCGGTCTATGGCTTCATCGCCTGTCTGGACGATCCCAATCCGGAAAACAGGGCCTGTGCGGCCTGGATTCTGGGCAGCCTGAAGTCCGCCGCGGCCGGGGAGAAATTAAAACAACTTTGCGCTGACGAACAGGAAATAAACTTTTATCAGCACGGCCGGATGGAAAAGAAAACAGTGGGCCGGCTGGCCCGGGAGGCGCTGGAGAAAATATGAAACAAAAACCCGGGGTCAGGTATGTCATTGTCGCTGCCGGGGGCGAGTTGGCCGGGGTGGATTTGAATCAGCCGTTTTTGGATGCATCCGGACAAAATCACGCCAGCCTTTCCTGGGGCGACTATTTTCATGGCGTGGAGCATTTTTTGCGCCGGCATGCCTGCACACTGGCCGCCCTGACCGGTCAAAAAGCCGGCCGCGGTCTCCCGCCGGCGGAAATAGAGCAAATGATCATCCGCAGTGAAAAACACGGCGCCTTTTACCACATTTCTTGCGTGGAAGTACTATCCGGGGGTACGGAAGCAAAATTTACCGTCAGCACGGCCGTTTCCCCGCGAGGCCGGGCATGGATGAAGCATGAGTTCAATGTTTTGGGAAATTTGAATAAAATGTTTAATCTCCCATATTTACCGCCGGTCTATGTGCTGGATGAAGTCAACCTCCGTCTGGATAACGGCGGCGTGCCGGCGACCATGTTTTTGAGCGGCTGGTTTGATGGTTATCACGAGTGGCACCTGACCCGTCAGGGTGGTGAGCAAAACATTGAGATCTGGGATGTAAAAAACGGCTACCGCCCGGCCTCCGCCGCGGAAAGTTACGCCATTTACCAAAAGGCGTCCCAAATACTTACCCTTTACTATAACCCGGCGGATTACAGTGAGATCTACCCCTGGCACCATGCCGCCGGCGACTTTGTTGTGCGGACCGGCGGAGAAGTTGACGTCAAGCTGATCACGGCCCGTAAATACGGACCGGTGCTGACCTTTCCCAAAGCCCAAAAAAGCAATTCATTTATCGCTCTGGTTTATTTTTTCATCAATCTAACCGTACAGATGCGCCTGGACAAGTACAACGGAGTTGGGGACGCGGCCTGGGCGCAGGCCGCGTGCCTGCCGGCCGTGGTGGAGGGGTTTTTTGCCGCCTGGCGGGAAAAAGAGAAAACGGGTGGCTGCAGCCCGGGTCGGGTGGAAGAAATATGGTCATTGCTCAAATCCTTCGGCCGGGATGAATTAAAAAACATCCTGTATTCCCTGCCGGCATATTACCGGCGGGAGGATCCGGCCGACCTGGCCCTGATCGAAAGCAACCTGGACAAGCATGCCGGCCAGTTGCACGACGTCCTGCAGGATTTTGATCCCCGGCCGGATGTCCGCGACGGCCGGGCGGGGTGAATGCGGGCTTCCTTTCCCGGGGTGGTGGCGCCGGTCCGGAGCGTTGCAGCGGCGGGGCACGTCCACCACCCCGGGAAAGGACTTAATCAAGACCGCCGGGCAGGGATGTGTGCCGGCGCACCAAAATGTTGTCCGGTGGTGTTCATAGATCGTTTTTAGCTCCGGTGGGGTTCCAGCGCTTGCAGAAATTCGGGGTGCACCGCAAATCCCAGTGCAGCGGCCCGGTCGATGTGCTCCACCGCCCGGCTGAAATCTTCTTTCAGAAAATAGGCGTAGGCCAGGTTGTTGTGGCCGAGGGCGAAATCAGGAGCCAGGGCGAGCAGTTTATGCCCCGTTTCAATTGCCTTGTCCAGTTGGCCGTTTTGGATATAGGCGTTGACCAGGTTGCTCCAGGCCTGGGCTATTTGCGGGTTCAGCGCGATTGCCTTTTCCAGGGCGGCGATCGCTTCGTCCGTCCTGGCCATCTGCAGGTAGGCAAAACCCAGGTTGGCGTATCCCCGGGCATAACGCGGTTCAATTTCAACCGCCCTTTGATTGCATGCGGCCACCTTTTCCAGGTCGCCCAGCTTGAAATAAATATAGCCCAGATTGACGCAGGCCTCAAACATCCGGCCGCTGTCGGCAATGGCGCTTTCAAAAGCCGCGATTGCTTCGTTGTAACGCCCCTGCTTCATTAATGAAACACCCCGGTTGTATTGTACGCTGGCGCATTCGCCGGGGGTTTCCGCGGCGTTTTTGTGTTCCGCGATGAAATCTTCGGCATCCTGAGGATTCTTCATGTGCACCGCCCTTTCCCCGCCTTTTGAATTGCGGCCAAAAGAGGCTGCCATCGGGGGACGGCAACCTCTTTTCATGCTATTTGTTTTACAGCGGCACGCTAGTCTTCGGTGATTCCCTTGCCCTTCAGACCGTACATGGTGGAACTGCCGGTGGAGTAATAGATCAGTGTTCCTGCATTGACCAGATCGGTGGCCGCCTTCTTGATCTCCCGCGCCTTGGCGTCGGGGATCTTCTTCTGCACGGCTTTTTCCATGTCCTTGAAGTAGAACTTGCTCTTCTTGCTTTCCTCCGCAAATTCCAAAATTGCCTGTTTGATTTCGTCCATCCAGGAGCCCTCCTTATTTTAACACAGCAGGCCTAGTCAATCCCTCCCACCGATTTGGAAACCGCCCAGGCAGCCTCGGTGTACTTGAACTGGGTGCTGGTCCGGAAGGTGTCATAAGCCAGACGGTAATCGTCAATCAGATGTTCGGTGAAAGGCAGGCCGCATTTTTCAAAGAATTTTTCCCAACCGATTCTCTCCGCCCAGTCTCCGATTCTCTCATATTTATTGGCATTGGCGGCATAAGCCTCAATAATTTTCTTCACGTGTTCAACCACTTCCGGGAACCGCGGGAAGTTGTTCGGCAGCCAGGGAACAACCACCTTGGAAAACTTGGGTTCGCTGATCCGGTTGGACAGTTTGCCGCCGGCCAGGATGGTCACACCGTCGCCGAGCTTGTCGGAAAGGGGCACCGCCTGGCACATGGTGTAACAGTTGCCGCAGAACATGCAGCGTTCTTCTTTAATCTTGACCGTTTTCTTGCCGCTTTCGGTTTTGGCGGGTGAAATGGCGCCCACCGGGCAGGCGGCGATGACCAGCGGCAGTTCGCACAGCGCGTCGATGTATTCATGGTCGATTACCGGCGGTTTCCGGTGATAGCCCAGCAGGGCGATATCCGAGCAGTGCACCGCGCCGCACATGTTCAGGCAGCAGGCCATGGACACGCGCACCTGGGCGGGCAGGGTCATACCGGTGAAGTAATCGAACAGGCTGTCCATGACCGATTTGACCATGGAGGAGGCGTCCGTGGCCGGGGTGTGGCAGTGAATATAGCCCTGGGTGTGCACGATGTTGGTCACGCCGGCGCCGGTGCCGCCGATCGGGAACTTGTAGCTGCCGGAGACATGTTTGCGGCTTAACAGGTCGTTCTTCAGTGCTTCCAGTTTTTCCGGGCTGTCCACTATGAACTCGATGTTATTGCGGGTGGTGAAACGGACAAAACCGTTGCAGTACTTGTCGGCGATGTCACAGATCTCCCGCACGTTTTCCACCGTCATGAAACGGCAGCCGCCGCAGCGCACGGTGAACACCTTGTCCCCGGTTTCCGATACGTGTACCAGGATGCCCGGCTCGAGAATTTCATGATGATCCCATTTGCCGTAGTTTTTCTGGATCGCGGGCGGGAAATACTGCCAGAAATGCCGCGGTCCGATATCGGTTATTCTGTCTTCAGTCGGTTTGTCCGGATTATATTGCCCGTTTTTGCCCAAGCTTAATCCCATTTCGGTTACCCCCTATCTTTTGTGAATCTTGCGGTAGTCTTCGATCTTGCGGTCCCAGCCGCCCGGTACGTCTTCTTCCTTCCAGAAGATGTATGGGTTGGAGCGCGGGGCGCGGACCATTTGCGGAGCTGGCGGCACACCAATTGCCTCCAGGAACTTGGGCAGGCCGAAGCGCTGGATCAGTTCGCCCAGGCGTTCACGGTTCTTGCCTTCCTCCATCCAGAATTCCCAGACCTTCTCAATCAGTTCCTTCAGGTTGTCATAAGGTGGTTCCACTTTCATGAAGGGGATGGTCAGGGTGGCCATCTGGGCGCCTTCCAGGATGGGCGCCTTGGCGCCGAACAGGATGCTCACGCCGGTATCCAGACCCGGTTTTAACGCCCGCGGCATTACGTTGATGCAGTGCATGCAGCGGGTGCAGTTTTCGTTGTCAATCTTGAGTGTGCCGTCTTCCAGGCTCATGCATTTGGTCGGGCACAGGTTGATGACTTCCTTCCGGATGTCGAATTTGCCCCAGTCACGGCCCTTGTGGGCGCCGCCATTGGGTACGATATCACCGGCCATATAAGCCTTGACTGCTTCCTGGTCAATTCTGATTTCGTCTTTCCATGTGCCGATGAAAGACATGTCCGAGCGGGCGATGGAAGCCACGCAGCCGTTCGGGCAGCCGTCGAATTTGAATTTGAATTTATAAGGGAAGGCCGGACGGTGCAGTTCGTCCTGGTAATACTGGGTCAGTTCATAGCACATGGCCTGTGTATCGTAGCAGGACCATTCGCAGCGCGCCTTGCCGATGCAGCAGGAAGGCGTGCGCAGGTTGGAGCCGGAGCCGCCCAGATCGGTATCCATTACATGGGTGAGATCCTTGAAGATTGGTTCCAGCTGTTCGGTGGTGGTGCCGAGCAGGATGATGTCGCCGGTGGAGCCGTGCAGGTTCATCAAGCCGCTGCCGCGGTACTCCCACAGGTCGCAGAGGGATCTCAGATAATCGGTGTTGTAAAATTTGCTGGCCGGTTGGTTGACCCGGATGGTGTGGAAATGGGCCACGGCGGGAAATTTTTCCGGTACGTCGGAGTAACGGCCGATGATGCCGCCGCCGTATCCGAAAACGCCGACGATGCCGCCGTGTTTCCAGTGGGTTTCGCCGTGATCGAAGGACAGTTGCAGCTGACCGAGCAGGTCGTCCACCGCGTCCTTGTCCGTCATCATGCGGTCGGCGTCCAGTTTTTTCCGGTGCAGCGCCTCCCGTTTGGCGTCGGCGACGAAACTGGGCCACGGGCCCTTCTCCAGTTCATCCAAAGCGGGAGTTTCATGTTTGATTTTAAAATTTTTCAGCTCTTCTTCCGAATAGTTCTTCAGCTCTTCGTCGGTGTAAATGCGCAGCTCTTCATATTTCAAAGCTTTCTCTTCGCGCTTCGGTTCAAAAGCCATTTATCCTTGCCTCCTTGAACTAGACTAAAAATGAAGCCTCCTGTACCTCCACAAACAACGACACCCGCCGACTGGCTTTTTGCGTTTGACCGGCCCGCCAACCACCCCATTTCTGCCCTGATGAGCACATAAGTATCATGCGGCTTTTTTAATCTGCCGGCATTTCAAAAATCAAAGTGCTGGAGACCCTTTTGGCCGGTGGAGGGGTAACTTTCGCCGCAATTTGTAAAGTATTTAAACAACCGACAGGTTGTCCATCAATTTCATCCGGGCTTCCCGGCACCGGCGGCATGCTCTCGCTATGCAGGGTGGCGGCCAATAACACCCGTCCGGTAAGGGCAAATAAGGACATACTTGCATATGCCCAAATCCAGCCGTTTCCCCAACCGCCCGTTTTTACATATTACCGGAATTTTCATTTTCCCGCAAACCGGCCATGCCCCATATTTGCAGGCACAACTAGTGCCGCCGGTCTTGATCGCTTATTTTCCGCCGCATGAACTTATTTTCACTACTTGATACATTAAGCCGCTCTGAACGGGAGGCCCGGTTAAAAGCAATATCAAAGCACATTTCGCTTTGTTTATGCCAGAATCGCGCCATTAAAAGTCCCGCCCATATCTCTACCATATGGTAACATAGTTGCATGAGAATAATCAACCGGAAAATAACAGAAACCGGCCGGATTTCTGATCCTGGACGCTCAATCACAACCGGAAGCCCTTATAGTTGTCTTTGACAGCGTCTGGCAGGATTCCGTTAAAAATGTCGCAAAGCGGACAATATGCGCCGGGGAGCTGGGAAAGAGACCCTATGGACATAACCGGTGACACTATGTTATTATAACATAAATTGTGCATAAAAACCGCTTCATTTTTTGCTTATGAAACAAAGAACGGCAAAAAACAACTTGCATTCACATATTGCAATAATACGATAATGTGCCTGCTTTTACAAAAAATTTTCTTTATAGCAGGAATCGCCGAATTTATCCCGAAATTAAGCTATTAAATTCGGGTATACCAATTATTATGGAGGCGCAGGGTTTTATCATGCCGTGGAAGGATGGTTCAAGCAGTGCCGGGGGTCATTGTCCATGGCAGCAAAGTATTATGGCAAAAGGGGGCATGGTCGCTTTCTAAGACGGACAGCAGCGGAACAACCGGATTGATTAAACAAGGGAGGGTAATACAATGTATATCGTTACTGTTGACGCCGATAAATGTGAGGGTTGCGGTGAATGCGCCGATTCCTGTCCGGGCGGCGTGTTGGAAATGGTAGACGGCAAATCGACGGTGGCCAATCCTGACGAGTGCCTGGGCTGCGAAACGTGCGTCAGTGTTTGCCCGACCGGTGCCGTTACTTTGCAGGAACAGTAATACGGGTTGACTGGTTATTCAGGGAGAGGATAAATTAATATTTTTATTTTCCCGGACCGGGGATGCTCCGTCATCCCGGGCCGGGAAAGTGAAGACTTATGCAGTGCTGCCACGCGCCTGCGTCCGGAAAGCCCGGGTCGTCCCCCGGCGCCGGGTTGCGGGACGGCCGTGTTTGGTGACGGATGCC
>NZ_LYVF01000170.1 GCF_001655685.1 Desulfotomaculum copahuensis | reverse complement strand
CTTCCCTCATGCCGCCCGGCCGCCGGGTTCCCGCCGGCGTCCGGTTTCAACCCGCCATGTTTTGCCACCGGTGGTCAGGATCACCGCCCCGTCCAGGTCCGTGCGGTAAATACGGGCCGGTGTCTGTTCAAGCAGGTTGATGGTTTCCGGCGCCGGCTGACCGAAGTTGTTGCGCGCGCCCACGGAAATGACCGTCACCGCCGGCCGGGCGGCTTCCAGAAAAGCCGGCAAAAAATAACGGCTGCCGTGGTGGGGCATTTTGAGCACAGTGCAGGCCGGGACGGCGCCGGTCTCGAGCAGGGCGCGCTGCGCCTCCACCTCCATATCCCCGGTGAGCAGGATGCTCTGTCGGCCGTAACTGATCCGGATAACTACTGAATTGTTGTTGGCGTCTGAGCGTGTGCCCTGAAAAAGGGGGCGGGGCGGCCCGAGCACATCTATTTGCAGCGCCGGATCCAGGCGCAGTCGGTCGCCGGCCGCCGCCGGCTTGACCGACACGCCCCGGGCGGCCAGAGCGGACAAGAGCCCGGTGTAAGCGGGAGAGAGCTCACTGGCGGCCCGTCCGGATCCGGGCCGGTATTTACCCGCAGTGGGTATTACGGCCGGAAATGCTTTACTGCCTGTGACCAAAGACATCAGCCCCGCCTTGTTTGCGCCCGGCGTGTCCGATACGGTGGGCGCCCCGGTCCCGGCGGCAGTTGACGGGGACTGCGCCGGCCCGGAAGAAAAACCAAAGGGTGAAACCACCGCCAGGCCGGTGGGGAAGGCGCCGGCCACCGCCGCCGCGCCGCCGGCGTGATCCTCGTGGGGGTGGGTGAGCACCAGCACGTCCAACCGGCGCACTCCCAGGCGGCGCAGGTATGGTACCACCACCCGGCTGCCGGCCCCTTCGCCGCTGTCAAATTCGCCTTGCCAGCCGCCGGCGTCCACCAGCATGTGCTTGCCGCCCGGCGTCTCCACCAGTATACAGTCCCCTTGTCCAACATCAATAAAATGGATACGCAGCGGTTTTTCCCGGTAGCCGTGTGCCGACACAGCGAGCAGGATCACTGCGCCGCCCAAAAGGACGGCCCCGGCCGGCCGGTAATGCCGGCGCCACCAGGCAGCCACGGCCGCCCGCCCGGCCGGGGTGGACAGCCACACGGACAGAAAAAGCAGGCCATACCAGAGCACAATCAGTGCCAACGGCGGGGTGGA
>NZ_LYVF01000169.1 GCF_001655685.1 Desulfotomaculum copahuensis | reverse complement strand
CCGTTACTTCGTCGCCCACTTCCGGCAGGTCCACGTAGACCACATCCCCCAGTGATTCCTGGGCGAAGTGGGTGATACCGATCGTGCCCTTGTTGCCTACCACCCGCAGCCATTCGTGTTCCTTGGTATACTTTAAATCATGAGGATACATTGAATACCTACCTCCTTCCGTCCGCCGGCTTCCGGTAAAACGGCCGGGGCACCACGCTCGCCCGGACGGCCCGGTTGCGGATGACCACCGCCAGTTCCGTGTTTATACCGGCATGCTGCACCGGCACGTAAGCCAAGCCGATTGCTTTGCCCAGCGTCGGACTTTGCGTACCCGAGGTGACCACGCCAATTTCCCGCCCATCTTTAACCACTGCATAGCCGTGGCGAGGAATGCCGCGTTCAATCATTTCAAATCCCACCAGTTTACGCTTGACGCCGTTAGCCTTTTGCTGCTGCAGGATTTCCCGCCCGGTGAAGTGCCCTTTATCAAAACTGACAAAGCGGCCCAGTCCCGCTTCCAGGGGGGTGGTGGTTTCGTTTAGATCGTTGCCGTAAAGGGGCATAGCCGCTTCCAAACGCAGAGTGTCCCGGGCGCCCAGCCCGGCCGGAACCAGCCCTTCCGGACGGCCCGCGGACAACAGCGCCTCCCATAACGCCGGCGCCTGCCCCGGCGGGCAGTAAAGTTCAAAACCGTCTTCACCGGTGTAGCCGGTACGGGATAAAAGGCAGTTCACCCCGGCCACCGTGACGCCTGGCTGCGCCCAATAATACCTGATTGCTTTCAGGTCTACAGCGGTCAATTTGCCCAGGATGCGCTCCGCCAGCGGGCCCTGCAGCGCCAGTTGGGCCGTCCGGTCCGAAATGTCTTCCACCACGGCATTGGGGAAGGCGGCGGCCGTTTCCCTGATCCACTGCCAGTCCTTGTCCTTGTTGGCCGCATTGACCACCAGCAGGTATTCGCTTTCGCCCGGGCGGTAGACCAGGATGTCGTCCACGATACCGCCGGACGGCAGGCATACCGGGCTGTAGATGGCCTGGTGGACGGACATTTTGGCGGCGTCGTTGGTGATCAGTTTTTGGATCAGGGCCGGGGCGCCATCACCGGCCACCCGGATTTCGCCCATGTGCGAAACGTCGAACAGACCGGCCCTTTCCCTTACGGCCCGGTGCTCGTCGATAATGCCGGTGTACTGCACCGGCAGTTCCCAGCCGCCGAAATCAATCATCCGGCCGCCATACTTGACGTGCATGTCATAAAGCGGCGTCCGTTTGAGATTGTTCATCTTCAAACCATCTCCCGCTCTTTATTGAGCCCGGCTAATATTCCATATTCTTCCAAGGAACATTGCCGAATGCATGCCCGCAATTGCACCCGGTCGTCCGTGCACCGTTGATGAATTTCACCGGGTCAGTTCTCGCGATCCCAGGTACCAAAAACATAACGTCTCGGTACCCGCTTGCTGATCAGGCAGACCATTTCATAGTTGATGGTACCCATTTTGGCGGCCACTTCCTCCACCGGCAGGCACTGGCCGTCCTGGCACCCGAAAAGCACCGCTTCATCACCCGCCCGCACATCTGGAACACCGGTTACGTCAATCATGCACTGATCCATGCACACCCGGCCGATTAGCGGCACGCGCCGGCCGTGGATGAGCACTTCAGCCTTGCTGGAAAGCAGGCGTGACCAACCGTCGGCGTAGCCGATGGGCAGGGTGGCGATAATGGACGGAGCACTGGTGGTGAACGTGCGTCCGTAGCTGACCGAGGTACCGGCCGGCACTTCTTTGACGTAGGCCACCCTGGCCTTGAGCTGCATGGCCGGCTTGAGGTCGATTTCATGCTTTACTTCAAGCGAAGGCCACAAACCATAGATAATGATCCCCGGGCGGACCATGTCCAGATGCATTTCCGGTAAATCCAGCGTGGTCGGACTGTTGGCCACATGCTTGAGCGGAATGTTGATCCCCCGGGCCGCAATACCCTGCACGGCCTGCATGAAACGGCCGAACTGCCATCTGGTGTAAGTTTTGTCCGCCTCGTCGGCAACAGCCATGTGGGTGAAGGCGCCCTCCACTTCCAGGCCGGGTAGGTCGGCAACCGCGGCGGCAAAACCCGGCGCTTCTTCCGGAGTTACACCGATGCGGCTCATCCCTGTGTCGATCTTCAGGTGTACCTTGGCCGTCTTGCCTGCTTTCTGCGCCGCCCGGGAGATGGCCCGGGCCATCTCTACCGTAAAGACCGTCTGCGTGATCTCATTGGCCACCAGCAGGCAGGATTGTTCAGGCGGGGTGTAACCGAGAATCAGGATGGGCGCGGTAATCCCGCTCTCCCGCAGGGCCAGGGCCTCGCTCAGGATGGCTACGGCCAACCGGTCGGCGCCGCTGAGCAGTGCTGTCTGCGCCACGGAAGAAGCACCGTGGCCGTAAGCGTCCGCCTTGACCACGGCCATCATCTGCGTGCCCGGTTTTAACAACCGCTTGATTTGTTTTACATTATGGGCCACTGCGTTCAGGTCAACCTCAGCCCAAACCGGACGACTGAGCATCTGGATCCCTCCTTAAGACCGGAAAACAAAAAACCGGATAACAGCGGGGAAAAGGCCCCTTAAGCAGAGGCCTTTTCCAAATCACAATGTTTTTTAAGAAGCGATGCGCATGAAGTCCACCGGCACGTCCATCAATTCGTTCAGCGGCACATAGGGCATGTTCAGCCCTTCGGCCACCGCTTTGTAGGTTACTTTGCCATCGTACACATTGATGCCGCGGGCCAGGGCGATATCGTCCTTGGCCGCCTGGGCCAGGCCCTTGTTGGCCAGTTCCAGGGCATAGGGCAGGGTGGCGTTGGTCAAGGCAAAGGTGGAGGTACGCGCCACCGCACCGGGAATGTTGGCCACGGCATAGTGGATGACGCCGTGTTTGACATAGGTCGGATTGGTGTGGGTGGTTACCCGGTCCGATGTTTCCACGCAACCGCCCTGGTCGATGGCCACATCTACAATTACCGAACCGGGCTGCATTTCCTTGACCATATCCTCAGTGACCAGCTTGGGCGTTTTGGCGCCCGGAACGAGCACCGCACCGACCACCAGGTCAGCGTCACGCACCGCCTCTTTGATGTGGTAGCTGTTGGACATGTAAGTTTTCACCCGGGAACCGAAAATATCATCCAGATAGCGCAGCCGGTCGGCGTTTTTATCCAGAATGATTACTTCAGCCCCCATGCCGATGGCCACTTTGGCTGCATTGGTACCCACCGTGCCGCCACCGACGATGGCCACTTTGCCCGGCAGCACACCCGGGACACCGCCCAGCAGCACGCCCCGGCCGCCATATTGTTTTTCCAGGAATTGCGCCCCAATCTGAATAGACATGCAGCCGGCCACTTCACTCATTGGAATCAGCAGCGGCAGTTCACCCCGGTTGGTCTGGATGGTTTCATAAGCCACACCGGCAACCTTTTTCTTGAGCAGCGCTCCGGTCAATTCCGGTTCCGGGGCCAGATGCAGGTAGGTAAACAGCAGTTGTCCCTCTTTGAACAGATCATACTCGGAAGGCAACGGTTCCTTCACCTTGACAATCATATCCGACTGCTTGTACACTTCAGCGGCAGTGCGGAGCAACTGTGCGCCGGCCGCCGTATATTCCTCGTTGGAGATGCCGCTGCCCAGACCGGCGCCGGTTTCAACAACCACTTTGTGGCCGGCACTGACGAACGCCTCCACCCCCGCCGGGGTAACACCCACCCGGTACTCGTTGTCCTTGATCTCTTTGGGCACACCAATAATCATCACACAACGACCTCCTTGGAGATTAAATTGGGTATATCAAGCCGGGTGTATACCCGGCCATCCCGGACCGAACGCACAAAAACACGGCTGAAACGGCTTACTGGTTGCTCTCGGAAGGTCCCACCGGATGTATGTGCGGAGTGTCCTTGCGGTTCAGCCCGAAGACATAATAAGCTGCAATGACCACCGCGAACCATACCACGCCGACATACAGGGCTATCCGGGTATCCGGGCTGAAGAACAGCAGCACAATTACAAAAGCCAGAAAGGCCAGTACAATCCAGTTGGATACGGGAGACCAGGGAGTGCGGTAGTTCACCTTACTGTATTGTTCCTCCGACAGCCCGTTGCGGAACCGCATCTGCACAATCAGAATGAGCGCCCACACATAAATCGCGCCCAGCGTGGCCACGCTGGTCACATAGAGGAACACCTTGGCCGGCACCACATAGTTGAGCACCACACCGATCAAAAGGCAAACCCCTGAAAAGATGATACCCGTATAGGGAATGCCGTTTTTACTCAGCTTGCCAAACGTGGCCGGGGCGTTTTTCTGCAGCGCCAGGTTGTAGAGCATGCGCCCGGTGCTGAACAGGCCGCTGTTGCAGGAGGACAGGGCCGCGGTGAGCACCACGAAGTTGATGATGCCGGCCGCCGCCGGAATGCCGATTTTGGCAAAGGTCATCACGAAAGGACTGCCCTGGGTGCCGATTTCGTTCCAGGGATAGATGGACATAATCACCAGCAAGGCGCCGACATAGAAAATCAGGATCCGGTAGAGTACCTTGTCAATGGCGGCGGGAATGGTTTTTTCCGGGTTCTGCGCCTCACCGGCGGTAACCCCGATCAACTCCACGCCCAGGTAAGCGAACATCACCATCACCAAGGCCATAATCATACCCGTGAACCCGTGGGCGAAGAAACCGCCGTGTGACCACAAGTTGCTGAATCCGGTGGGCACACCGTTGTTTCCAAGGCCGAAAAGAACCATACACAAACCGAGGATAATCATCGCCACAATAGTAACCACTTTAATAATGGCGAACCAGAATTCAAATTCACCGTATGCCGCCACCGCAATCAGGTTGACAATGGTCATGACCACCAGGGCAATCAGCGGCGGAAGCCATTGCGGACAACCGGGGATCCAGAACCTGATATAGACTCCGACTGCCGTCAACTCCGCCATACAGGTGGTCACCCACATGAACCAGTAAGTCCAGCCGGTAACATGGCCGGCCAGCGGGCCCAGGAAGTGATTGGCATAAGCACTGAATGAACCGGCCACCGGATAGTGGATGGCCACTTCGCCCAACGCCCGCATGATGATAAAAATGGCCAGACCGCCGATGATATATGACAGCATCAGGGCCGGGCCGGCTGTTTTGATGGCAGTGGCGGAACCGAGAAATAGACCTACGCCGATTGCCCCGCCCAAGGCAATCAGCTGGATATGCCTTTCTTTCAAACCGCGGTGTAATTCTTCATTGAATTCACTGTTCATTTGCTCAGGCATATTCAACCCCCCTTGCTTATCCGGACAGGATTAATCTGATAATGATACCAACCAACTCACCACTCACCGCTGGGGCCACCTCAAAGCGTTCTTTGCCGGTTATACTTTAGCATTTATCCCCCCTTTGCAAACGATCTTTCTTTCACATATATTTAAAGCACTTTTGCCCGAAAAAGTCAACACATTTATCAAAATGAGACAATTTTTTTCTCCTGCTCTTAATTTCAGCAATAAATATGATACATTTATCGAATCTTAAGAATAATTTGACTGGTGCGTACAGACGTACTACTATATCAAATAACAATGATATTTAAAGTAATTGGCAGAAACAAAAAGATATATGGACACAATAAAATAAACGCGGGGTACACGCACTGATGCCGGTATTGCCATATTTTTCACGAACAAGTAGAATACATATAGTGAATGTAGTCACAATAGCTTTCCACCGTCACAGCCGGTGCACAGCTATTTTACCCTTTGATTACATTTTATCCCCTCTCCCTAACTACCCTGACACTGTCAGGGCCTTTTTTTGTCTGAAAACCGCGGGGTTGTCCCTTTACCCTTCATTCCCCCGCAAACAAAACCGGGCGGCAATCAAGCCGCCCGCCGTTCACCGCCGCTTCTGCAGCCGTTTACACCGCCTGCTGCAAACATTTGAATTCCCCGGTTGGGTAATAAGGCAACATGTTTTTTTCCAGCCACCGCAGCGCTTCCACCGGTTTCAGTCCCCAGTTGGTCGGACAGCTGGAGAGCACTTCGACCAGAGCGAACCCCAGTCCCTGCATTTGTACCTCGAAGGCCCGGCGGAGCATTTTTTTGGCCTTGACCACCTGAGCCGGGTTGTGTACGGAGGCACGGGCCAGATAGGCCGGGCCGTCCAGGGTGGCCAGCATTTCCACCATCCGGATCGGGTAGCCGGCACGGGTGACGTCCCGGCCGGACGGGGAAGTGGTGGTCACCTGCCCGGGCAGGGTGGTGGGCGCCAGCTGGCCGCCGGTCATGCCGTAATTGGCGTTGTTCACGAAGATGACGGTTATTTTCTCCCCCCGGGCCGCGGCATGCACGATTTCGGCCGTACCGATGGAGGCCAGATCGCCGTCGCCCTGGTAGGTGAAGACCACCCGGTCCGGCAGCACCCGCTTGATGCCTGTGGCCACCGCCGGCGCCCGGCCGTGGGCGGCCTGCTGCACATCAACATTGAAGTAGTTGTAGGCGAGCACCGAACAGCCCACTGAGGCCACAGCCACCGTATTTTCCCTGATCCCCAGTTCGTCAATCACTTCGGCCACCAGACGGTGGATAACGCCGTGCGTGCAGCCCGGACAATAATGAAAGGGGTTGGCCGTCAGCGCCTCAGGCCGGGCGAACATAGTGGCCATATTTCTTTCCTCCCAGCAAACGGATTTGTTCCAGCACCGCGCGGGAACCGGGCAGCATGCCGCCGGTACGGCCGTAGAAGGATACCGGCACGCAGCCTTCCGCCGCCAGGCGCACGTCTTCCAGCATCTGGCCGGCATTCATCTCCACCACCAGCGCCGCTTTGGCGCGCTTCAACACGCCGGCCAGCATCCGGTAAGGGAAGGGCCACAGGGTGACCGGGCGCACCAGGCCGGCACGCACTCCTTCGGCCCGGGCGCCGTCCACCGCCGCTTTGGCGATGCGGGCGGCAATACCGAAAGCCACCACCACGATTTCCGCATCCTGTGTGCAGTATGTTTCGGCGCGGCACTCCCGGGCCTCAATCAGCCGGTATTTTTCCTGCAGCCGGTGGTTGACCGCCTCCAGTTCCTCCGGGTTGAGATAAAGGGTATTGACGACATTGCGTTCCCGCCCCCGGCAGCCTGTGGTGGCCCAGGGTTTGACCGTTTCCCCGGCCGGGAGGGGGTTGAAGGAGACCGGCTCCATCATCTGCCCCAGTACGCCGTCGCCCAACAGCAGGACCGGATTGCGGTAACGGTCGGCCAGTTCAAAGGCCAGTCCGGTCAGATCGGCCATCTCCTGCACCGAGGCGGGGGCCAGGACAATCAGCCGGTAATCGCCGTGACCGCCGCCCCGGGTGGCCTGAAAGTAGTCGGACTGGGAGGGCTGGATGCCGCCCAACCCCGGGCCGCCGCGCATGATATCGACAATCACACAGGGCAGTTCGGCGGCGGCGATGTAGGAGATGCCCTCCTGCTTCAAGCTGATGCCCGGCCCGGAAGACGAGGTCATCACCCGGGCGCCGGCGCCGGCGGCGCCGTAGACCATATTGATGGCGGCCACTTCGCTTTCCGCCTGCAAAAAAACCCCGTTAACTTCCGGCAGCCGCCGGGCCAGGTATTCGGGCAGTTCGGTCTGGGGCGTGATCGGATAGCCGAAAAAATAGCGGCAGCCGGCCAGAATGGCCGCCTCGCCGATGGCCTCGTTGCCTTTCATCAATGTTTTCATGCCGCCTCCACCCTTTCCACCATAATCACCACATCGGGACACATGCGGGCACACCGGGCGCAACCGGTGCAGGCGCCCGGATCGGTGACCACGGCCGGGTGATAGCCCCGGCTGTTGATTTCCGGCGCCAGGCTGATGATCCCCCGGGGGCAGAAGGCGGCGCAAAGACCGCACCCCTTGCAACGTTCCCGGTCAATGGCGGTTTTTCCCCGTTCAGCCAACCTGCCTCACCTCCGGCACATGTTTTCCGGACGGTTCCGGCGCGCCGGCGGGCATCCCCATGCGCAGGGAGGCGCCGGCCCGGTGCACCCGCTCCCCGGCCAGCCTGTCGGCGGCGCGGTACGGCGGTATGTTTTCCTTCTCCGCCACAAAGAGCACCTGCCGCACATGATCATAGATGCGGGCCACCTTCTCCATCACACGCTGCTGCTGATAACCGTTCAACTCTTCAGCCACGTTGATCAAACCGCCGGCGTTAATCACATAATCGGGGACGTACATAATGCCCCGTTGGTGCAGTATGTCCCCGTGCCGGTCTTCAGCCAGCACATTGTTGGCCGAGCCGGCAATCAGGCGGTACTTGAGCCGGTCCACGGTGGCGTCGTTGACCACCGCACCCAGGGCGCAGGGCGCGTAAATGTCACCCTCCAGTGCGTAAACCTGATCCGGAGCCACCGCTTTGGCGCTGTACTCCTTCACCACCTGGTCCACCGCCCGGGGATTGATGTCAGTCACGGTGAGCACGGCGCCTTCCCCGGCCAGCAAGCGGCAAAGATGCCTGCCCACCTGGCCCAGGCCCTGCACCAGCACCCGCCGGCCGGCCAACTCCTCGGAACCGAAGACAACCCCGGCCGCCGCCCGCATACCGTGCAGCACACCGAGGGCGGTAAAAGGCGACGGATCACCGCTGCCTCCTTTTTCCGGCGAAACGCCGGTGACATAGACTGTCTCCTGGCGGATGATATCCATGTCCGGCTGACCGGTACCCACATCCTCGGCCGTAATGTACCTTCCTTTCAAGGTGGCGATACACCGGCCGTAGGCGCGCAGCAAGGCTTCGGTCTTGTCTTTGGCCGGGGTGCCGATGATTACCGCCTTACCGCCACCCAGGGCCAGTCCGGCCATAGCCGCCTTATAGGTCATCCCCCGCGAAAGCCGCAGCACATCGACCAGCGCCTCTTCCTCCGAGGCATAGGGCCACATGCGCGTACCGCCCAGAGCCGGGCCCAGGTTGGTATTGTGTATGGCAATAATCGCCTTTAAGCCGCTGTCCTTGTCCTGAAAAAAAACCACCTGTTCATGACCGTGCGCCATCATGTAATCGAACAGTTGCATGCCTGATCCCTCCAGCATCCCATATTTTGCACCGGCTCACACCCGGCGGACCGGGAGCCGCGGCGCTTCACCGCATTTCAATGTTTTGCGCCCGCCCGTCAGCCGGCTGTTTGTTCCGGCCGCCCCGGTTGATTGCCTGCCGCTCCTGTCATTATCTTTCCCGATTATAAGCACGCAAAAAGTGTGCCATCATAAAATGGCACACTTTCCTATGGACTAAAACCTCATTTTACTGAATAATCGGCATTTTTCACGATCAGTCAAGCTCGGCATATATTAATTCAACCATGAATATATTTGCATACGCATTTTTTTGCATGCAGCTTTTTTCACACCAACCCGTACCGTTCCATCTTGTTGTACAAACTGCGCAAAGAGATGCCCAGCATACGGGCGGTGCGGGTACGGTTGCCACCGTTTTTCTGCAGCGCCTCCTGCAGTACCCGCCTTTCCCAGCGTTCCCGCAGCACGGCCAGGGTTTCCCCCTGATAGCCGCCCGGGGGGGCCTCATCTTCCGGCATGGCGGCGCCTTCCCCGACGCTCATCCCCAGGGGCGGCAGATGCACGGCCTGTACCTGCGTCTCGCCGCGCTTCATGTTGATCAGCGCCCGGCCGAGCACATTTTCCAATTCCCGTACATTACCGGGCCAGTCATAGTTCATTAACAATTGCAACGCCTCCGGGCTGATGCCGGCCACATTGCGCCCGTATTCCTGGTTAAGCTTGCGCAGGAGGAAATTGACCAGCAGCGGTACATCTCCGCGCCGGCGTCTTAGAGGCGGAATGTGCACGGGCAATACATTCAGCCGGTAATACAGATCCTCCCGGAAATGCCCCCGGCGCACCATCTGCTCCAGGTTGGCGTTGGTGGCGGCAATCACCCGCACATCTACATTGAGTGGCCGGGAGTCGCCCACCCGGACGATTTCATGTTCCTGTAGAACCCGCAGCAGTTTCACCTGTACACCGGGGTTTATTTCACCGACTTCGTCCAAAAAAATGGTACCGCCGTCGGCCTCGGCAAAATAGCCCTTGCGTCCGCCCCGGCGGGCACCGGTAAAAGAACCTTCCACATAACCGAAAAGTTCGCTTTCCAGCAAAGTCTCCGGAATGGCCGCGCAGTTGACCCGGACAAACTGCCCTCCGCACCGGGGACTGGCCTGGTGAATGGCATGGGCGAAAAGCTCCTTGCCGGTGCCGCTTTCCCCGCGCAGGATCACCGTGGCCGGCGTTTCAGCGGCCTTGCGCGCCTGCTCCACAGCCGCCAGCAGCTCATTGCTTTCCCCGGCGATATCTTCAAAGGTGTACCTGGCCTCCAGGCGGCGGATTAAACGCCGCGCCCGCTCCAGTTCATCCGACAGACGGCGGATTTCGGAGACATCATGAATCACCCCCACGCTTCCCTTCAGTAAGCCGTTGACTACAATAGGTGCCGCATCCACCAGCACTTCCTTGCGTTTGGGACCGACTTTCATGGGCACGTTCCTGACCGCCCGGCCGGTACGCAAAACCTGTAAATGCACACTTTCCCCCTCCGCAATATCCACTGTGGGCGGCCGGTTGAGTACGTCCTCTTCGGTCAGACCGGTCAGTCGGGTATAGGCCGGGTTGATCAGCAGGCCCAGACCATGTTCGTCCACTACGGAAATGGCGTCCTGGGTGGAATTGATGATGGCGTGCAGCAGGGTGCGTGTTTCCCGCAAACTGACGGTTTCCCCGGCCAGCCGTTCAATTTCACTGATGTCACGGAAGACGGCCACCGCGCCGGTGATCCGGCCCGCCGCATCCTTGAGCGGCACACGGTTGGTCAGGATGGTGATGTTCCCGACTTGCTGCGTGCGGTCCAGCTCAGCCCGGCCGCTTTTTAAAACCAGGTGCAGCCTGGTGTTGGGAATGACCTCCGCCACCGGCCGCCCCAGCACCCGGGCGGCGGAAAGGCCCATCAACCGCCTGGCGGCGCGGTTGAACAGGGTGACCCGGCCCGCCGCGTCTACAGCCAGCAAACCTTCATGAATGGAGTCCAGGATCCTTTCGATATCCGTTTCCGGCCTTTCCATTTCCCCCGCCTCCCCGGCTGGTGTATAATAATTGTATATATTCGTCCCCGCCGTTCCGCTTCCTTCCGGGAACGGGACAGCGACCCCGGCCGGGGGGTTTTACAAAGACTTAACCTCGCTTTTACCCGGACAGGCAGGAACCGGGGTGGAAAAGGGCGAATGACAATTCAAGCGCAACGGCTGGAGTGATGCGGTTTGTACATATGCCGCCGGAGGAGCAAAGGTATCAAGCGGCGGATTTTACTCTTGCTTCTGCTTTTGTTGGTTGCCCTGAATATCAATCGCATCGGGCGTTTATTCTACCCGTTTCCCTACCGGCAGACAGTAATTGAAGAGAGCCGTGCAAATAAACTGGATCCCTTTCTGGTGGCGGCTGTGATCAAGACGGAAAGCAATTTCAACCCGCGGGCCACTTCCCCCCGCGGCGCGCGGGGAATAATGCAGTTGATGCCTGAAACCGGCCGCTGGGCGGCGGAAAAAACCGGCTTAACCGGCTTTCACCCGGACCTGTTGTACGACCCGCAGGTGAATATTCACCTCGGCACCTGGTATCTGGCCGGCCTGTTCCGGGAATTCAACGGGGACAACGTACTGGCACTGGCTGCCTACAACGGGGGCCGCGGCAATGTGGAAAAATGGCTGGCCCAACAGCACTGGACCGGGAATGAAAACAACCTGGATCAAATACCTTTTCCGGAAACCCGGGATTTTGTACGCAAGGTGCTCTGGAACTACAAGGTGTACCGGTACCTTTATCAAGCGAGGTGAAGAGAAATGACGGAAAGGCTCCAAGACATGCTCAAGGGCGCTTTTTACGGCGCGGCGGTGGGTGACGCCCTGGGCGGCCCGGCGGAACTGATGGATGTCGCCGACATCCGGGAAAAATACGGTATCCTGCGGGATATGGTCGGCGGCGGCTGGCTCAACCTGGAACCGGGGGAATATACGGACGATACCCAGTTGACCCTGGCTGTGGCCCGGGGCATCCTGGCCAACCCGGTTTCACCGGTGGAGGAAACCGGACGCGGATTCATCCGCTGGTATCAGTCCGGACCCCGGGATATCGGCAACACCACCATCATGTCTTTCCGCAACTTTTTACGCACCGGCGACTGGAAAGAAGCGGCGCGCATTACCGCCAGTTCGTTGAACAAGCTGGACAGCAACGGCGGCTTGATGCGCACGCTGCCCGTAACTTTCGGCTACTGGGGCAACCTGGCGGCCATGGCCAGATGGTCGGTGGAAATTGCCTACATGACCCACTACAGCCAGGAAGGGGCGGCCTGCTGCCTCTTTTACAACCTGCTGCTTTACCTGTTGGGACGGGACCGGGGCAACAAGCGGGAAACCGTGACGAAGGCGCTGCAACTGACGGATCAGTACTGCCGGCAGGTTAACTTGTCGCCAAACAAATTCTTCTGGTACATTATCCGCCACATCCAGAAAAACGCACCCCCGGCCGTCCCGGGCGGCAGCGCCCTGGATACCATGGCCACCGCCCTGCAGTGCTTTTTGAACAACGAGTGCTTTGAGGACGCGGTGGTGGCGGCGGTGAACCGGGGGGATGACACCGATACCGCCGGCACGGTCACCGGCGGCATGGCCGGTATTTACTACGGATTTTCAGCCATCCCGGAACGCTGGCTGAAGGCTTTGAAGAACACCGCCCCCCTGGAGGAGGCGGTGGCGGGATTTTACCGGCTGATCAGCATGCACCACGGCATTTAACGGCACACTGCCAACGAACGGCGGACGGAAGCAATAACGAACGGTCAACCCCTCTCCCGGAACGCCGTCCGCCGGCGCAAAATGTAAACCAGGTAAATGATCAGCCCGGCCAGCATCCATACGCCAAATGCATACCAGGCAATGGCGGGAAGGTTGAAGATCAGGTAAAGACAAATGCCCGCCGTCAACAGCGGGACCACCGGCACACCCGGACAACGGAACGGGCGGGGCAGCTCCGGCCGGGTGTACCGGAGCACCAGCACACCCGCCGCCACCAGGCTGAAGGCGAACAATGTGGCTACATTGACCAGCGGGGCCAGGGTGTCCAGTGGAACAAACCCCGCCACCAGGGCTGTGATCAACCCCACCGTCCAGGTGCTGCTGAAAGGGGTGCGGTGACGCGGATGCACACCAGCCAGCCGGCGCGGCAGCAGGCCGTCCCGGCTGATTGAAAAAACAATGCGCGCCAGGCCGAACAGCATGACCAGAATCACCGTGGTGATCCCGGCAATGGCGCCCAGGGAGATAAACCCGGCCACCCAGTTCTGCCCGGCGTACTGCATGGCAAAAGCCACCGGTGACTTCACACCAAGCAGCTTGAAGGGCACCATGCCGGTAAGCACCGCCGCCACCGCTACGTAAAGCAGCGTGCATACGGACAGGGTGGCCACCAGGGCCAGCGGGATGTCCCGCTGCGGCCGGCGCACTTCCTCGGCGGCGGTGGTGATGGCGTCAAAACCGAGCAGGGCGAAAAACACCGTGGCCGCCCCGGCGACCATACCGTGATAACCGAAAGCCCAAAAAGGATGCCAGTTGACCGGATGGATGTGCTTGATCCCCACCGCAATAAACAGGACGATTACAGCCAGCTTGACAAAAACAATGAAGTTGTTCACCCGGGTGCTCTCCTTGACTCCCCGGGAAAGCAGCCAGGTGAGCAACAGGACAATGGCCGCAGCCGGCAGATCCGCCACCGATCCGGGCGCAACACCCGGCGCATCCCGGAAAACCACCGGCATATGCAGGCCGAACCCGGCCAGCAAGGATTGAAAATACCCCGACCAGCCGCCGGCCACGGCCGAAACGGCCAGTCCGTACTCCAAAATCAAATCCCAGCCCAGTATCCAGGCCACCGGCTCTCCCATGTTGGCCCGGGCAAAGGCGTAAACACTGCCGGCCCGGGGCATGGCCGCCGAAAATTCCCCGTAACACAGGGCGGCAAAAACACAAGCCACCGCGGCCAGCACAAAGGACAGCATGATCGCCGGTCCGGCCTGTCCGGCCGCCGCCACCCCGGTGAGCACGAATATACCCGTACCGATAACGGCGCCAATGCCCAGCAGGGTCAGATCCAGGGGACCCAGGGCACGTTTCAGAACGCCGCTCTCTTTTTCTGCAACTTCTGCAACCGAATTCCGGGCCAGACTCAATGTCAACCTCTCCCTGATAAATAATAGACACACTTTGTTATTCTAAATCATAGAGAAGAGGTTGTCCATACCAAAAATTAAGGCAGGTCCATTTTTAAAAACGGACCCGCCCGGCTCCTGCTTACAAGCACCACGTAAATCATCCATTTGCTTTATTGCCGGCACAGCTCATCCTTGAGCCGCTGGAACTCTTCACCGGTTATTTCTCCCCGGGCGTACCGCTGTTTAACAATGTCCAGCGGCTCCGAACCCGCCCCGAGCACAATTTTATTCCGCCGGTCCCACAGGTAAAAAGCCAGGAAAATCAGCCCCACCAACACAGCCACCGGTATGATCATATAAAGCAGCATGGAAAGACCCCAGCCCGGGCCGCCCGGCCAGTTGCCGCCAAAACCATAGTACATCATAATTCAAAGCCCCCTCTATATAAACTTTGCTTTTTATTATTTCTAATGATAAGGCACAGGTATTACAGAACCGTCGCGGAAATATTACGCTTTTGTTAAAACGAAAGTATTTGCGGGAAAATGCTGTTTTCTTGTAGGAATTACAAAGGACATGTAGAAATAATAGGACGGTGATGTCCTTTGCGGGCAAAAATAACCAAAATAATTCTGCTCATCGTCTGTCTGGCCGCCCTGGCGGCCGGCGTCCGGTTATTGCCCGCCCTGGAGGCAACGCGCGACGGCGCGGGCGGAAACAAAAGCCACCTCGCGGGGCGGACGGGCAATGAAGCCGGGTCGGCGGCGGAAAACCAGGCCCGGCTCACCAGTGACGCTGTACCGGTACCGGAAGCGGTGCCGGCGCAGGGAGTACCCGTACTCATGTACCACAGCGTAGGCCGGGAGCGCAACAATGACGCGGTGATTTCGCCGGAATTGTTTACCCGGCAGATGGCCTATTTACACAGTCATGGTTACCACCCGGTCTCCCTGGACCAGCTCTACGCCTACGTAACCAGGGATGAAGCCTTGCCCGTCCGGCCGGTGGCACTTACCTTTGACGATGGCTACCGGGACACATACGACACCGTCCTGCCCATATTAAGAAAGTACGGTTTCAAAAGTACGCTGTTTTTACCGGGTCACCAGGTGGACAGCCGTTTTTCAACAGCCGAGTTGCAGGCCATGGAGCAGGCGGGCATGGAGGTTTGCGCCCACGGCTTCAGCCACCGTCCGCTGAATACAATGACCCGGGCCGGTCAGCAGGATGAAATTACCCGGGTCAAAAACATACTGGATCAAAAACTGCATCAGGACACCCGTTACTTCTGTTACCCCGACGGCCGGTACAACCGGACGACACTGTCTTTGCTCAGGGAGGACGGGTACCGGATGGCCTTCACCATGAGCCCGGGCTGGGTGCACTATGGCGACAACCCGTACACCCTGCGCCGGATCTGGATCGGGAACAGTATTGATGAAAAGGGGTTTGCCGGCCGATTGACCAATGAACATTACCTGTCCCGGTAAATTTTTTAATGCAAGTTTAATCAAAAGGTTGTAATATTATGGTGCGGTACAAATTATTTTACGGGTGGGGAAAATGCGTATATTAAAAAAATTTTTTCGAGTGGCAACCCGTTTTTTGATTATCAACTTTATATTCATGGCTTTAACTTCACCCTTCGTAACCATTTACGGGCCTTTCGACAACCTGAAACGTGCCGTGGTCGGAGCAATCATGACCTCACGTCACCGCCAGTACATCACCTGGCTGCTTTCCGATCAGCAGATTGCCTCCATCATCGGCGACCGCTCTTTAAATGTAACGGCAAAACAGGGGGAACTGCTTAAATTCAACAACACACATGACGACTCAATCCAGCTGGTCAATATCGACGGCGCCCGCTTCCACGGCTTTATGCTGGAGGTAAAGGATCCGACACGGGTCAAGGTGGCTACGGCACGTGACCTGCAAGTCAAGGGGGAAACCACCAGCAACATCGCCCTGGACAACAACGCCGTGGCGGCGATCAACGCCGGCGGCTTTGACGACCCCTCGGGAACGGGTACCGGCCGGTTGCCCTACGGAGTGATCATCCACGACGGCCGGTTCCTGGAGGGCGGGGACATCAAAGGACCGGTGCAACTGGTGGGGTTGACCAGGGACGGGTCCCTGGTCGCCGGCAACTACACCGTACAGGAAATGAAGGATATGAATGTGAGCGAGGGGGTCAGCTTCGGCCCGCCGCTGATCCTGAACGGTAAAAAATTGATTACCCAGGGAGACGGCGGTTGGGGTCCGGGGCCGCGTACCGCCATCGGTCAGAAACAGGACGGCACCATTCTGCTGCTGGTGGTTGACGGAAGGCAGCCCGGATACTCACTGGGCGCCACCGTGCGTGACGCCCAGGACATCCTCTACGAGCAGGGGGCTTACGTAGCCGCCAACCTGGACGGTGGCTCCAGCAGCACCATGTTTTACAACGGCAAGCTGGTGAACAAACCATGCGACCTGCTGGGAGAACGCATGGTGCCCACAGCGTTCATTGTTCAGTAACGGAGGACCGGGATGATGAAAAAGATTATTTTCTGGGTTCTGACCTCACTTTTATTACAAGGCGGGATATACCTTTATCTTGACCAGTATCTGCTGACCCCGACATCGCCATTTCAGGTCAAGGTGGCCGACAATCAGCCCGACACCACGACCAGCGGGCAGGTCTATTACTCCCGGGATAAAAAGTACATGGCCCAGGTAACGGCGGACAAGATAGAAATGTATGCCATGCCGGCCAGGAAGCTGATGCGCACCGTCAACCTGGGGGATAAGCATGTGTCTTATTTTAGGTGGCTGGACGACCGGGATCTGGCCCTGGCCGGCATGTATACCGATGTTGCCGGCGCCCGGGAGGTGGAGTTGACCCGGCTCAACCCCCTGACCAGCGGTTATGAAGTATCCGCCACCATCAAGGATCTACCTGCACGCAGCCAGATCGTCAATGTAGCCTACTCCACCGCCACCAATGTGGTCTACATGCAGGTCACCCGGGACAACATCAGCCGCATTTACCGGTTCGATGCCAACCACTACCTGAGCCGGATCTGGCTTAATACTTATAACATCGGCCGCATCGCCACCCTGGTGGATCAGGACTGTCTGATTTATGACGATCTGAACCGGAACACGGTAAACATCCGAGAAGCAAACGGCAGCCAGCGGATAATTTCACCACCGGCCGCCAGATACCGTCTGATCGGGGCGGACCGTCAAAACAATATCTACATTGCCAAACTGAACAGGGAAGGATTGGGTGAAAGCATCTATGCCGGACGGCTGCTGGTGGGCTTCCGGCTGACCAAGGATTTGAACACCCCGGTAAGCACCAGTGAGCTTAAACTTTCCGATGTGATCGGGTGAAGGAAAGAACGGGGCTTAAATTCTAACGGACATAATTTTACGAATGCGACCCGCAAATGAAAAGGCTGTGGCCCGACCCATAATAATCGATGCCGCTGTCATACTGCTTCGCAGCGAACCTGCAGCGTCCATGCAAGCCAAACCGCCCGGTGGGATTCACCGGGCGGTACCGTTTTTATTCCCTGTCTTTCGGGAGCGGGTGCAAGAACTGCATACAAGCGGCCTCCATTATCATGAGGGTACGGAAAGCCCCCGCGATCGTCCTGAATGAAGCTCAAACCCCCCAACAAGTATTTTACTCCGCCAGCCGGGCGGCATACCCTTTTAACAGCAGGGAACTGGTCACCACAGAAACGGAGGACATGGCCATGGCCAGACCGGCCCACTCGGGGGGCAATAATTTACCCGTCACGGGATAGAGCACCCCGGCGGCCACCGGAATGCCGATGGAGTTGTAGATCAGCGCCCAGAACAGGTTCTGCTTGATCTTGGCCAGGGTTTTGCGGCCCAGGCGAATAGCCCTCTCCACATCCAGAAGGTCGTTTCTGACCAGCACGATGTCCCCCGTCTCCTTGGCCACATCGGTGCCCGATCCGATGGCGATGCCAATATCGGCCCGGGCCAGGGCCGGCGCATCGTTGATCCCGTCACCGACCATGGCCACTTTGATCCCCTTTTCCTGGTACTGGCGAATAATGGCGATCTTATCCTGCGGCAGGATTTCAGCCGCCACTTCATCTATGCCCACCTGCCGGCCGACCACGGCGGCCACCTTTTTGTTGTCGCCGGTGATCATAAATGTCTGCAAGCCCAATTTATGCAGCCGGAAGATGGCTTCCCGGGCGTTGTCCTTGATCACGTCGGCCAGGGCAATCAAACCGATCACACGCCCCGCCAGGGCGACAAACATGGTGGTCTTCCCATCCTCCGCCAGCCGTTTGAAGTCTTTCTCCGCCTGACCGGATTCCACGCCGTGCTCCTGCATCAGACGGATGTTGCCAATGAGCAGTTGCTGCCCCCGGTAGGAGCAAATAATCCCGTGGCCACTTTCTTCCCGGTAATCCTGCACTGTTTCGATTTCCATATTTTCTCTCCTTGCCCGGGCCGCCACCGCCTGAGCCAGGGGATGCAGGGAAAGATTCTCCCCCGCGGCGGCAATTTGCAGCACCGCCAACTCCCGGTAGGGCGCATAAGCCACGATGCCGGTCACCTCGGGCATGCCCCTGGTGATGGTACCGGTTTTGTCGAAACCAACGGCCTGCAAGCGGGCCACCCCTTCCAGCACCGCCGCCGACTTGAAAAGGATGCCCCGGTTCAGACCGACGCCGCTGCCCACCATGATCGCCGTGGGAGTGGCCAGGCCCAGGGCGCAGGGGCAGGCAATGACCAGGACGGCCACGCCGGCGGTGAAGGCGAAAACAAAGGGATAGTGCAGGCCGGAATACCAGACCGCAAAAGTGACCAGGGCGATAAACACCACTGCAGGCACGAAGTAATTGGAAACGGTGTCCGCAAAACGCTGAATGGGCGGTTTGACACCCTGGGCGTCCTCCACCATTTTGATAATACCGGCAAGTATGGTATCTTTTCCGGTTTTGGTGATTTTCACCTTAATCACACCCGAGCGGTTGATGGTCGCCCCGGCCACCCCGTCGCCCACTCCCTTTTCCACCGGAATGGACTCCCCGGTGAGCATGGATTCGTCCACGCTGGCCCGTCCTTCGATTATTTCACCGTCCACCGGAATCTTTTCCCCCGGCTTGACCAGCACCACATCACCAATCCGCACCTCCGAGGCGGCAACCTCCTTCTCCTCCCCGTTCACCAGCAGGCGGGCCTTGTCCGCCTGCAGCTCGAGCAGCTTTTTCAAGGCCTGGCCGGCACGGCCCTTGGCCCGGGCCTCCAGGAACTTGCCGAAGCGGATAAAGGTGATCAAGAGCATGGATGTGTCAAAGAAGGTCGGGCCGGCAAAAAACAGCTGCGGGAATGTGGTTAATATACTGTAGCCGTAGGAGGCCGTTGTACCCATGGCCACCAGCACATCCATATTGGCCGACCGGTTTTTCAAAGCATGGTAGGCCCCCCGGTAAAAGGTCCGGCCGGCGGTGAACTGGACGATGGTGGCCAGGGCAAAGAGGACATATTTCAAATTTTGGGTCATGGGCAACAACAGCATCGCCAGCATGGCCGGTATGGACAGCACGGCGCTGAAAATAAGCCAGTTGCGCTCCGCCACGGCAGTCCGGCCGTCTTCATCCCGGTCACTACTTTCCAGCGGGACATAGCCCGCATCCCGGACCAGTTCGAAAATGCCTTTCCGGTTAATCACAGCCGGATTAAATTCCACGCTCACTGTTTCACTGGCAAAGTTCACCGCGGCATTTTTCACCCCCGGCGCGGCCCTGAGCCTTTTCTCGATGGTCAAAGCGCAGTTGGCGCAGGTCATGCCGCCCACTTTGAATTGGATTTTGCCACCGTCTTCGGACCGGGCATCGTAGCCCAAATCACGCACCCGGGCCGTGATTTCGTCCTCATTCACCAACCGGGGATCAAATTCCACGGCCAGTTTCTCCGAAGCAAAATTCACCGCCGCCGCATTAACCCCGGCCATCTTTCCAACGCCCTTTTCTATGGTCAGGGCGCAATTGGCGCAGGTCATCCCGCTTACCTTGAACTGTGTCCTGATCAGTGGGCAGGCGCCGGCCGGCGGGACGTTTTCCCCTTTTTCCGGCGGCGCCGCCATACCGTCCGCTTCTTGGGCCGTCCCAACCGGTGCCGGTTTTCCCTCTGCCGGTGAAACCTTTTCCCCGGCCGCCTCCGCCTGAATTTCCCGGCTTCCTGATTCTGTAGTATAACCGGCTTCTTCAATGGCCCGGCGAATATCCGCCGGGGTGGTCAGCGCCGGATCATAACTGAGCGATGCCCTTGAATCCTCCAGCGATACCTGGACATCCTTCACCCCGGGCAGTTGTTCCAGAGCATTGGTCACCCTTTTCACGCAATGTTCGCACGACATGCCGTAAACACTAACTTCCATGTGCTCCCTGGCCTGCCGTTCCCGGCCGCTCATAATAACCCCTCCCGTCATTAATGCCTGCCCTTAATCCTTTGCTTATACCGCAGTTCAGCCCGGCGTCCGGATGAAAGTTTTTTACCGGGACATCTATTCCCGGCAGACTACCGTAAACTGGTCCGACGGCTAGCGCATCAGCTTGAACACCGTTTTCAGCACTTCGTCAATCACTTCTTCCCTGCCGGCAGCGAGTTGCTCTTTGATACAAGATTTCATGTGCTTTTCCAGCAACAGTTTGGCCACGCCATACAGGGCGGATTGTGCGGCGGCAATTTGATTCAATACGTCGTCACAGTATACGTGCCGTTCAATCATCCCCCGGATCCCCCGGATCTGTCCCTCGATGCGGTTCAAACGGGCGGACAGTTCATTGATCGTTTTTTCGCTGTGATGGCTTTTGCGTTTTTCGCCGTCATCCTCCGGTACCCGGCAATCCGGGCATGAAAAATTACCTGCCTCGTCCACCGCCTCACCTCCCGAAAATATAGTATACCCCCCTAGGGTATATGTCAAGGGAAATGTTTACTGTTAATCTTTACGTACACACGGCTTAAAATACCGTGAGATTTAACTCCATAGCTAATGACATGCGGGATGTAACGGCGGAGGAGTTGGAGGAATTATGTGAAGCACCCGGGGATTTGGGTTGCGCCGGTCAGCTCAAAGCAGTCGTGATGGACAGGCAAGCACTAAACAATACAGGATTCCTTGCCCGTCACCCCGGGAAATAATTTACCACCGTCCTTTGGGGGCGGTGCTATTTTTGAACAACCGCCGATCCATGCATTTTACCGCCGGGATAACTGGCGGCTTTTTGTTTGTCCCCTTGATTATTAATGCTTTAATTTGTATTATTTATGGGGGAGGAGTTCTGTCATGTCTCAAAAAAGCAAAGTAGACGACCTGCACCTGCGTTACCTGCGCAAATGGCTCTTGATCGCCGGCTCCATCGGGGTGGTGGCCGGGGTGGGTGCCATCGTTTTTTATGAGGCCATCCGCTGGTCCACCTATTTGTTTCTCGGTCTGGGGGCCGGTTTTCATCCGCCGGGACCCCTGGGCGAAGGGCAACCGGTGGTCACGGAAATCACCCGGCGCTGGATGATCCCGGTGGTCACCACCATTGGCGGCCTGTTGAGCGGTCTGATCGTCTTCAAGTTCGCCCCGGAGGCGGAGGGGCACGGCACCGACGCGGCCATCGACGCCTTCCATCATAAAGAGGGGATCATCCGCGCCCGGGTGCCCCTGGTCAAGATCATCGCCTCCGCCATTACCATCGGTTCCGGGGGCAGCGCCGGACGGGAAGGCCCCACGGCGCAGATTGCCGCCGGCTTCGGTTCGATCATGGGCCAGTTGCTCAAGCTCAACGCCCGGGACCGCCGCATCGCCCTGGCCACCGGCATCGGCGCCGGCATTGGGGCGATCTTCAAAGCACCGCTGGGCGGCGCTCTGTTGAGCACGGAAATACTATATACCTGGAGGGCTTTGAGGTCCAGGCACTGGTGCCCTCTTTCATCGCCTCTTTAACCGGTTACATCATCTTTGCCGGCTACACCGGCTATATGCCTGTCTTCGGCTGGATGTCCCGGAATATTGCCTTTGATCCGGTAACACTGCTCTATTACGCCCTGCTGGGCGTGTTGTGCGGTTTAATCGGCATCCTTTACCCGAAAACCTTTTATGCCACCCGGGATTATTTTAAAAAAATTAATTTGCCCAAATGGCTCAAGCCGGCTCTTGGCGGCCTGCTGGTAGGGATTATGGGCCTTTTCCTGCCCCAGGTGCTGGGTATGGGCTACGGCTGGCTGCAACTGGGCATGCTGAACGATCCCCTTCCCCTGGGCATCGTAGTATTGCTCATCTTTGCCAAGATTCTGGGCACTTCGCTGTCCATCGGTTCCGGTGGCAGCGGCGGTGTCTTTGCCCCGGGCCTGTTTATCGGCGGCATGGTGGGCACGGCACTGTGGCAGTCGCTGCATGGTCTGGCTGGCCATCTGCCCTCCTCCCCGCAACCTTTTATCGTGGTGGGCATGATGGCACTGTTCGGCGCCGTGGCCCGCGCGCCGCTGGCCGTGATGTTCATGGTGGGCGAAATGACCGGCGGTTACGCCATGCTGGTGCCGGCTATGATTGCCATGGGCATAGCCTACGTCCTGGTGGGCAACAACACCATTTACGAAAGCCAGGTGCCCACTCCGGCCGATTCCCCGGCCCATCGCCTGGACTATTACTTCCCGCTGCTGGAAAACGTCAAAGTTAAAGAAATCATGAGCTCCAACATCCCGCTGGTCACTTTGCAGACTACTGTGGCCGAAGCGGGAGAATTGCTCAAAAACAAAAAAATCAAGGGCCTGCCTGTCGTAGCCGGGGAAAACGACCGCCAGTTGCTGGGGGTGATTACCCGCGAAGATGTGATCCGGGTCCCCCTGCTCCAACGGACGGAAACGGGCGTGGGTCAGACCATGTCCGCCCCGCCCATTGTGATCGGTCCCGACGAAACCCTGGACGTGGCCCTGACAGTCATGTCCGACAACGACATCGCTTTTTTGCCGGTGGTGGAGGAGAACAAGCTGGCCGGCTTGATCACGCGGCGCGGCATTATCCGCACCTACATCCTGGCCGCACAAAAGGCCGGCGCGGAACACACCCGGGCAAGTCAGCAATTGACGGCTTAAAAGCGCATATCCTTATCGTGAAAATATATAAACTTCGCAAGGGGTGATCGCTTGGTCCTGCCAAATGTTATTGGTCTCATCATTCTGGGTATTTCTTTGATATTCCTTGTGTCCTGGTTCTTTCAATGGCTTTGGAATATCACTATGCCCCAGGTGTTCAATTTAAAAGAAATTACATTCTGGCAAGCTTTTAGACTTCTACTTATTGCCGGAATACTTTTTGGCGGTACTCATTATAATTTTCATTAAATAGACGGTTAACCCGCGGCTGGCGCTGGTGACAACCAGCGCCATTTTTCCGCCAGCGCCCGTACTTTTTCGCGCAACATGCCAAATTATTTACAGTCATATCAATTTTGCGTAATCACGCGCTCCGTAGAAGAAACGCAGAACAATTACTATTTTATCGCTTTCATACACTTTATAAACAAGGATGTAGTTTTTTATAACGGCCTTGCGATAACCCTCTTTTTCCAAACGGCCATCGCTACATTTGGAATACATCATCGGATTGCTTTTCAAGTAACCATAGCACTTGTCAACCTCGTCAAGAAAATCGGACGCGGCCGTTGGATTCGCCAATTGGATGGCAATATACGATACAATGCCGTCCAAATCCTGATGAGCAAGTTCTGTTACAACCAGCTTATACATTGTACTTTTCTCTTATACTTTTTAGAGATTGATCTCCGTCAAGGATTTTTCCCTCCGTCAATTGTTCCTCGGCAGCGTTCAACTTGCGGTATACATCGGACATGAACATCTTTTCCTCATACATTTTCATGCTCATGATGACCATGTCCCCGTATCCGTTTTTCGTTACAAAAATAGGCTCATCCGATTCGTGGCACATCTGAGAAATCTCACTTGTATTTTTTAAGTCGCGAATTGGAATAATTTTAGGCATAATATTCAGCTCCTTTCCGTGGCTTTATTGTACCATAATTATGCCCCCAATATCAATCTTTATTCTCTGCCGCACAAAAGGCTGGCGCTGAACGCACCCGGGCAAGGCAGCAATTGACGGCTTAAAAGCTCATATCCTTATCGTGAAAATATATAAACTTTGCAAGGGAGTGATCGCCTGGTTCTGCCGAATGTTATTGATCTATTTCCCGCTTTCGCTAATCTTTTTCGTACACTTGCGCCATTTTTTCCGCCAGCATGCGCATCTTTTCGCGCAGCCACCGGGGTTCCAGCACCTCCACCAGATCCCCCCACTGGGAGAGCCAGCCGATCATTTCGTCCAGGCCACAGGCTTCGAAGGTAACTATAGCCGAGCCGTCGGGCAGTTCCGTTTCGAGCTTCTGGGACGGGTGATAAAGCACGTTTTTGACCCGGTGGGCCACCTGACGGTTGAATTTTAGCCGCACCAGACAGGTCTTTCCGTCGTTAATCACTCCCCAGCTGGACGCCATAAACTCTGCGAGAGAAAATCCCGCCGGGTATAGAAAATGCTCAGTGGCATAAGCCAGTACATCCTGAATCTGGTCCACCCGGAAAACACGGATGTCATTCTTTTTCAAGCAGCGGCCGACCAGGTACCAGTTGTTGTGCTTGCAGATCAGGCCGTACGGCTCCACCACCCGTTCAGACTGCTGACCGCTCCAGGTGGCGAAGTACCAGATTTTCACCCGGTGGGAGTCCCTGATTGAATTTACCAATGTCGCAAACAGGGCGGCCACTTTTTCCGGACCGGTCAAACTTTCTTCAACGAAGTGAATGCGCTTTTGCAGCTTTTCCACCGCCAACTCCCTGGGATCATAATGATATCTGAACAAGGTGGCAATTAGGGCATCCTTGATCTCGTTCAGGTGGCCGGAGAGGGCGGAACCTTTTTGCTGAAGCATGCTTAAATAAACAATGGTCGCTTTTTCAGGACTCAGGGCGGGCAGGTAGCCGGCCTCCAGACACACCTGCATTGTCCTGCCGTTTTGCTTCCGGACCAGCGGCACATGCAGGCCGTTTTCAATGGCATTCAAATCCCGGTAGATTTGACGCGTACTGACCTCGTGCATTTCGGCCAATTCCTTGACGGTGACACCGCCATAGGGGGTCTTTTTGTTCAGCCGGTCAATGATCTTGTTCAACCGCAAGCCCCGCGTGGCGTCTTTTTTCGCTCCCCCCGGCATGACTCAACCTCCTGCTAAAACCAGACATTATTTCGAAAATTTCGCGGGGTGTTGCGATTTTCCTGCCTGGACTTTTACCGTGCCTCTCCCAAAAAATAACAGTCCGCGCAATTATATAAGAGGTACGGCTCCCAAGACGCCAGCGGCCCTTTAAACAACCGGCGGTACTGAATTCTTTGCCGGTTGATGTTGAACCGACATTACCGCTTCAGCGATCGCCGCTGTCTGCATACGGGTCAATTTTTCTTTATGGTGGTGCTTGAACAGGTTTGGCAAGCCGTTAAGGCCGTAAATCAGCGTATTGTCCGGAGGGATTGTGCCGCTTTCAATCTGAAAGCGGCCGTGGGTATTGGAAAGAACGATCACTGATGTGATGCCGTTTTTTATTTTACACTTTTGCCGGATAAATTCCTGCAGGGCCATAACATGCCTGCTATTCTGTGCGGCCGGGTTTTCCGGTACGGCCACCCAGCTTCCAAGGTGAAACCGGTACCACCGGCCGCCGGCATCACAGCCCGCATTATTCCAGTGCTTTGTTTCCAGACAGTATATCCCGGCCGGACCCAGAACCAGGTGATCGATCTGGCTGCCGTTTATAATGATGTCATTGATCACAATCCATCCGGCCGGAAGTATCCTGTCCAGTTTCCGCTCGACCAGCATCTCTCCCTCGTTTCCCCTGAGCAATCCCCTTTCTTTTACGGAAAGAGCGGGAAAGGCCGATATCATAATAATTATTCCGAAGGCGAAGATACCCGCCAGGATTAATATCCCGTAATGCATATAGCGGTAAAACGTAAAAGCAGCGACAATTATGAAGGCAATAACCGCCAGCAGGGTTATATAATTTTTAATTCTCCCGAAGCGCCATCCGTTCACTTTCTTTTTCAAAGAACCGGGCCACTTAAGAGTGTTTGCCAAACGATCAACCCCCGGTAGTCTTAAACCAGCCGATCCTGCTCCGCGGGATCGCTGATCACCAGCACAGCCGCACCGTTGAACCGGCCGTAACGCAAATCGTCGAGAGCCTGATTGGCCGCCTCCAGAGGATAGGACTTAACCTCGGTGCGCACCGGAATCAATGGCGCCAGGGCCATGAATTCCTCACCGTCACGCCGGGTGAGGTTGGCCACGGAGCGCAACACCCGCTCACCCCAGAGAATTTCATAGGGAAATGAGGGAATGTCACTCATGTGTATTCCCCCGCAAACCACCACGCCTCCCCGGGCCACCGCCCGCAGGGCGGCCGGAACCAGTTCCCCCGCCGGGGCGAAAATAATCGCCGCATCCAGTTCCTCCGGAGGAAGTTCATCGGAATTTCCGGCCCAGACCGCACCCATATCGCGGGCAAATTTTTGCGTCCTTATGTCGCCCGGCCTGGTAAAAGCATAAACATGCCGTCCCTGGAAGCGGGCAACCTGCACAACAATATGAGCCGCCGCACCAAAACCGTAAATACCCAGGCGCTCAGCTTCACCGGCCATAACCAGGGAGCGGTAGCCGATCAAGCCGGCACAAAGCAACGGCGCCGCCTGCAAATCGGGGTAGCCGGCGGGAACAGGAAAACAAAAACGGTAATCCGCCACAGCGTATTCGGCAAATCCCCCGTTTATGTGGTAACCGGTAAAACGGGCACTGTCACACAGGTTCTCCCTTCCCGAAAGGCAATAACGGCAGGTGTTGCAGGTGGAACCCAGCCAGGGGACGCCGACCCGCTCCCCGGCGGCATACCGCCCGGCACCTTCGCCGGTCGCAACCACCGTACCCACAATCTGATGACCCGGTACCAGGGGTAGTTTGGGTTCTTTCAACTCGCCGTCGACAATATGCAAATCAGTCCGGCAAATGCCGCAGGCATGAACACGAATCAAGACCTGCCCCGCGCCCGGCGCCGGCACCGGCATATCAACGGCACGCAATGGCGTGCCCGGTTCCTCCAGCATCATCGCACGCAATGAAAACCCTCCCTCCAAAGATTATTTGCTGGTAAGGTATTAGCCACTTGTCCCGGTTTTCCTGCCGCGGGTTGGGAAACCTGCGGCGTTCCGTTCCGCTGCCAGGCGGCTACAAGAGAGAAAGGGGGAGGAATTTGATGGACGTAGCATAATCACTGGCAGGACTGTAACTGATGGTGCGATCAGGAGATATCGCTGAGCCCAGAGTTTACGCGGTTCGGACGACTCAGCGATAATCTAAAGAACGCAGTTATATTGCGTTATATTTACCTGATGATAGAAAAAGCGGTAGAAAGTTATTTATGAGCTGGCCTGACCATGCTTTTTAAAGCCTGTATTCAACGGTTTCCGGCCCGGATAAAATTTCGTAAAGAAAGCCGGCTCTTTGTTTTTGGGCCTGATCAATCTCTTCCGGTGTATAACCGCGTACCTCTATAGGTTCCATGACTTCGGCCAGGGCATCGCCGAGAATTTCCCAGCGCCTCCATTGGGGCATGTCCTTGAAGGCTTTGGAGATAACGATCAAGTCAATGTCACTATATGGCCCGGCCGTACCTTTAGCTTGAGAGCCAAACAGGTAGGCCGCTTGAATGGGAACCCCATTTTGGGATAAAGCAGACAGGTATTGTCTGACAATTTCGTTTACCCGGTTTGACGTTTGAGGCATTTAACCGTTGAGGAGCAGTTTTGAACAAGGGAGGGGTGGATGTGGTAAAGCGTACTTTTATCGTATCTGCGGAGATGGCCTGGCAGATCGAGGAATTTGCAAAAGGGTGGGGAGTCTATAATGGACCCATAAAT
>NZ_LYVF01000168.1 GCF_001655685.1 Desulfotomaculum copahuensis | reverse complement strand
ACAAATGGGTCCACCCCATAACGCATCTTCCGGTTTTAGCATGGTAGTCACCGGGCTCATCTCGGTCTGCCCGAAAGCGTCGAACAAGCCCACATTGGGTAGGGCTTTTAGCACCGCTTCTTTCAGGGAGGCAGGCATGATAGCCGCGCCGGTAATAGCCTTGCGCAGGGTCTTCATCTTCTCGCCCGCCCCGGACACCCGAAGCAGGGCGTTCCACATAGCCGGCACCAAAAAGGTAATCGTCACCTTCTCCCGCGCCGCGGTTTCCACCACCGCCGCCGGGTCAAACTGCCGCACCAGCACTGTAGTGCCGCCCAGGAACACCATCATGAGCATGACAGCCATGGCCGCGGTATGATACAGCGGCGGAACGCAGAGGTAAACATCACTGGTGTCGAGCCCTATCTCGATGATACAGTTGACGCTGTTCATGAACTTATTTTTGTGTGTAAGCACTGCGCCTTTGGGACGACCGGTAGTGCCGGAGGTGTACATGATATAAGCGGGGTCGTCTTCGTCCACCGGCACCACGGGTTCGTTCTCATTTCCCGATGCAAGCAGTTTCTCATAATCACAGTATTGTTCTTCATCCCCACCGCCCACCGCTATAAAATGCCTTACACACGGAATTCTTTCACGTATGCCGTCCACCATTTCATGGAATACACTATCATAGATGAAAGCTTTAGATTCCGAGTGATTTAACACATCGGCCACTTCACGAGCGACAAAGCGAAAATTGACCGGCACCGCCACCGCTCCCAGTTTGGCAAGGGCAAAGTAACCCTCTACCATCCCGGTACAGTTGAAAAGCATCATGGCCACCCTGTCCCCCCGTCCCACACTCAGGCCGGCCAGAGCGTTGGCCAACCGGTTGACTCGCCTGTTCAACCCGCCGTAGGATAATCGCCGTCCGTCTTCCACCAGTGCGGTCTTATTGGGGTTTTTCCCGGCCTGTCGGGCCAACATCTCACCAATGACCAACTGCCTGGACAAGATGCTGTGTACTTCCACAACCTTCACCTCTCCAACGTTACTTTTTGCTAATAAAATAAGCCATCGGCCCCGGCGATTTCACTTGCCACGAAAAAAGGGCTTTCTCTTTTGCAGGAAAGCGTTGATTCCCTCGATGCAATCTTCGGTGGACGCAGCCCGTGCCTGCCACTCGGCCTCCATGTTCAGGCAGGCATCCAGATCCATTTCCATGGACCTGCTGAACAAGGCTTTGATCATTCCCTGGGAACGCGGCCCCGCGGCCAACAACCGGGCCAACTTGGCTGCCTCTGACGCCAGTTCGTCGTCCGGTACAACCCGGTTGATCAGACCAATTCGCTCGGCCTCAGCCGCATTAACTGCATCCCCCAGCAGCACCATTTCCATAGCTTTCTTCAGGCCTACCAATCGTGGTAAAAAGTAACTACCGCCGGCATCCGGGACCAAACCCACATTGACAAAGGCCTGAATGAAGCTGGCGGAGACAGCAGCTATGACCATGTCGCAGGCCAGGGCCATATTACATCCCGCACCGGCGGCCACGCCGTTCACCGCTGCCACCACCGGCTTTTCCATCTTGTACAGCGTACGGATAAAGGGGTTGTACATTTCTTTTAGTGCACTGGCCAATCCTGTCGGGTCCCGCATCAAGCCAGCGCCCAAGTCGGCACCGGCACAGAATCCTTTCCCCGCTCCCGTCAAAACCAGACACCTGACGCTGGGGTCGCCCTGCACGCGACCTAACGCGTTCCGCAATTCATCCATCATTTGCCTGTTAATGCTATTCAAACTGGTGGGCCGGTTTAATGTTAACGTGGCCACACCCTCTCTTATTTCGTATAAAATAGTCTGATACATTTACATCGCCTCCTATTGGTCTAATCTTGCCGACCGCTTTATTCCCCATGCCGATACCATTGATGCAAACTGTATGCCTGTGCGTAAAGCGGTAAAATTGGGCTGAAAATTCTGAACCTAACAATAAATTGTCCTGAAATCGGTACAATCGTCCCGTTTAGGGTACGGACAACAACCTGACCCCTTATTATTAACCCTGTACTCCCAAACCCTGTTGGTTTGATTAACCTGGCATGCAATTTGCTGGTTATAGGTGCGAACCAGGTAAACAACGGGAGAACAAAACAAGGAGGTTGAAGCCATGGCGGGCATCACCGCTTACGGCGCTTACATCCCGTTCAACCGGCTGGAGCGCAGGCGCCTGACCGAAGCTTTCGATGAACCGGCACTTCCGGGGGAAAAAGCCGTGGCCAACTACGATGAAGACAGCGTAACCATGGCGGTGGAAGCCGCCCGCAACTGCCTGAACGGCCTGCCGCCGGGCGGCCTGGACGGCGTTTATTTCGCCACCACCACACCGCCCTACCGGGAAAAACAATCCGCCACCACAATCGGCGCCGCCCTTGACGCGCCGGAACTGGTGCGCACGGCGGATTTCACTTCCACTTTGCGCGCCGGCTCGGCAGCGTTGTTGGCGGCCGCCGATACGGTCAACTCCGGCGCCCGCAGCGTGCTGGTGACCGCGGCCGACTGCCGCCCGGGTGCCGCCGGGGGACAGTTTGAACAACTCTTCGGTGACGCGGCGGCCGCTTTGGTCATCGGTAAGGAAAATGTGCTGGCCGAAATTGAGGATTCCTGCACTGTAGCCGGCGACGTTATTACTCAGTGGCGGGAAGCGGAAGACCGTTACGTGCGCACATGGGAAGAGCGGTTCGTCATCAACCGGGGTTACACACCCCTGGTGGCCGGGGCTCTAACCGCCATAGCCGGCCGGAATGGGATTTCCCCGCGGGACATCGACCGGCTTGTGTTATCCGCCCCCTCCCCCCGTTACCAGACAGCCGCCGCTCTTTCGCTGGGATTTCAAAAGCAGCAGATCCAGGACGGATTATTCGATACAGTGGGTATCGCCGGTGCGGCACACGCTCCGCTCATGCTGACCGCCGCCCTGGAGCGGGCCGAACCGGGGGAAAGAATTTTGCTGGTAACTTTCGGCGAAGGAGCCGATGCCATCTTGTTCCGGGTCACGGAAAAGATCAAGCAATTCCATCCCCGGCGCAACACCACCGCCTATCTGCAGTCCAGGAAAAACAGCATGAACTATCAGACCTACCTGCGCTGGAAGAACATGCTGGACTTTGAGCCGCCCCGCCGCCCGGACCCGGACCGGCCGTCCGCGCCGGCCATGTGGCGCAATGCCAAAAACAATCTGGCCTTTTACGGCTCACGGTGCAACAACTGCGGCACCCCGCAGATTCCCGCCCAGAGAGTGTGTGTTCACTGCCGGACCAAAGACCAGATGTCACCCTACCGGTTTGCCGGTATTGCCGCCCGCATTGCCACCTACACCATAGATTACCTTACTTTTTCCCAGGACCCGCCCACGGTGTTTGCGGTAATCGATTTTGCAGGCGGCGGCCGCTTGCTGTGCGAAATGACCGATTGCGACCCGGCAGCGGTAGCCATCGGCATGGAAGTGGAAATGACCTTCAGGCGCCTGTTCAAAGCCGGCGGCATACACAACTATTACTGGAAGGCAATGCCCGGAAGGTAAGGAGGGATAAAGATGAGCATCAGGGACAAAGTGGCTGTGATCGGCATGGGTTGCACCAGCTTCGGCGAGCACTGGGATAAAAGCGCCGGCGACCTGCTGGTGGAAGCCGCTTATGAAGCATTGGCGGACGCCAACCTGGAACCGGATGATATCCAGGCCTACTGGCTGGGCACCTGCGCCTCGGGATGGGCGGGCATCAGCCTTTCCGAACCGCTGAAAATACAGTACCGGCCGGTGACCCGGGTGGAAAACTTCTGCGCCACCGGCACCGACGCATTCAGAAACGCCTGTTACGCCGTGGCGGCGGGCGCCTATGATATCGCCATGGCCATCGGGGTGGAAAAACTGAAGGATTCCGGCTACAGCGGACTGGTGATCACCCCGCCCCCGGGAGACGGTACCGCTCCCAACTATTCCGCCCCGGCCGCCTTTTCCCTTCTGGCCCCGGCTTATTTTAAAAAGTACGGGTTGGACCCGGAAACCGGAAAAAAAGTGCTGGCCCGCATTGCGTACAAGAACCATAAAAACGGGGCATTGAATCCCAGGGCGCAGTTCCGCGCGGAAGTACCCATGGAGAAAATACTGCAATCTCCCATTGTCGCCGCCCCTTTGGGGATCATGGATTGTTCCGGCGTGGCGGACGGATCCGCGGCAGCCATCATCGTGCGCGCCGAGGATGCCCTTAAATACAGGAAAGATCCGGTCTATGTAAAAGCGCTTTCCGTCGTTTGCGGTCCCGGTCACGGCGCCATGCATCAGGACTTCGACTTCACATCGATCAAAGAAACCTGTTATGCCGGACTGGACGCTTACCGCCAGGCCGGTATCACCAACCCGCGCAAGGAAATAAGCATGGCCGAGGTACACGATTGCTTCACCCCCACCGAACTGGTCATTTACGAGGACCTGGGTTTCAGCGGGCGGGGCCGGTCGTGGCGTGACGTGCTGGACGGCGTGTTCGACCTGGACGGGGAACTGCCCGTAAACCCAGACGGCGGCCTGAAATCTTTCGGACATCCGATCGGAGCCAGCGGCCTGCGCATGCTTTTCGAGATGTACCTGCAACTCCGGGGGGAAGCCGGCGCCAGGCAGATAGACAACCCGAAGCTCGGGTTGACCCACAATCTGGGCGGTTTTCCCTGGGAGTCGGTCTGCTCGGTGTGCATCGTGGGCAGGGAGTTGGGATAAACCGGACGGGAGTTGGTAGAATGTGCAAACACAGGTAACCGTTATCCAATACTGTCCATTGGCTGAACGCGATGTGTGCCTTGATGAAATATACCTGGTGGAGGCTACGGGCGCCTGCCAGGTGCATGCGCAGTTGATTCACCGGGAATGCCTGGAGAAAACAGACTGTCCGGACGGGGCGGACTGCCCGTTGCAACAGGAATACAGCGATAACCGGGGGGTGTGAAATAATATGAGCGATGCCGCTGAAATAACCGGAAAAGAGCTGGCCAGTTTCACGCATACGGTGGAGCGGGGCAAAATCCGTGAAATGGCTCTGGCCATTGGCGATGACAACCCGCTGTACAGCGACCCGGAATACGCCGGGGAGCAGGGCTACCGGGATATCATAGCTCCGCCCACTTTCGGCATCTGCATCGATCTGTGGAGCGGACTGGATTTCATCTCACTTTGCCGCCGGCTGCAGCTCAACCTGGTGAAAGTGCTGCACGGGGAGCAGGAATACTGTTACCATGGAGAAATATACCCCGGAGATGAACTGAAAGCCACTTGTTTATTGAAAAATATCACAGACAAGGGGAAAATGCGGGTTATAAGCCTGGAAACACGCTATTACCGGACAAATGAACTGGTATTGGTAGCACGGACTACCATTATCGAAAGGAAATGACTGGAGGTGATCTGCATGGCCAATACCGTTTTTTACGAAGACCTGATAAACATGGAAGTTCTGCCTCCGCTAAAAAAACCTCCCCTTGACCGTATGCAACTGGTCAGATACGCGGGAGCTTCCGGGGATTTCAACCCTTTGCATTATGATGATGAAACGGGCAAAGCGGCGGGCACCGGCGGGGTTATCGCCCACGGCATGCTGCTGATGGGTTTTGCCGGCCAGGCCGTCACCCGGTGGATACCAAACCGCTACCTCAAGCGATTGTCAGTGCGCTTTGTGGACATCACCCGGCCCGGCGACCAGATAACTGTCAACGGCCGGATAACCGGAAAGCGGTTGGAAAACGGCAGGGGACTGATCACCGGTGAAGTTTGGGCCGCCGACCAGCAGGATACGATCAAGCTGAAGGGCATCTTTGAAGCGGAATTACCGGTAAAAGGATGAGACGGCCTGTTGAAAAAATACAAACAAAACGGGAGGGAAAATCATGGACCTTTTATTAAAAGACAAAAACTGTATAATTACCGGCGCCGGCCGCGGTATTGGTAAAGCCACAGCCCTGTTGTTCGCCCGGGAGGGGGGCCGGGTGGTGGTCAGCGACCTGGACGCGACGCCCGCCACGGCAGTGGTGGAAGAAATTAAACAGGCCGGCGGACGGGCCGTGGCCTGTGTGGGCGATGTCACCGCGGCAGGGTTCGCGGAAAAACTCATCAAGACCGCCGTTGACGCCTTCGGCCCCGTCATCGACGTAATCGTCAATAATGCCGGCTATACCTGGGACGGGGTTATTCACAAAATGAGCGACAGGCAATGGGAAGCCATGCTGAAGGTGCATATAACGGCGCCATTCCGGATCATCCGGGCCGCCGCTCCTTATATCAGGGACGTCGCCAAAAAGGAGAAAGAGGAAACCGGCCGAATGAATACCCGCAAAATTATCAATATCTCCTCAATTGCCGGCCTGGACGGAAACTCGGGCCAGGTCAACTACTCGAGCGCAAAAGCGGCCGTGGTGGGCCTGACCAAAACCCTGGCCAAAGAATGGGGCGCTTTTAACGTCTGCGTCAATACGGTAGCCTTCGGATTTATTGAAACCCGTCTCACCCAACCCAAGGAAAAGGGCGACGCCATCAAGGTGGAGGATAAGGACATCTCCATCGGTATTCCGGAAAATGCACGGCAGATGTTCCGGGCCATGATTCCGCTGAGAAGGGCGGGCACCCCGGAAGATGCTGCCAACGCCATTTTGCTCATGGCTTCGCCACTGGCGGATTATATAACGGGTGAAGTGCTGCGGGTGACGGGAGGATTGTAAAATGGCCCTGGATTTGAACGCCGGCGAATATAAAATCTTTCGCGACGCTTTCAAGAAGTTCATCCAGTCGGAAATCGCCCCGCACTATGAGGACTGGGAAAAGGAAGGACTGGTGCCCCGGCCGGTGTGGGAAAAAGCCGGGGACAACGGGTTCCTTTGTCCCTGGGTGAGTGAGGAATACGGCGGCGCCGGGGCGGGATTCGAATACTCGGTCATAATAACCGAAGAGTTGTCCCGGGCCGGCACGCATGTCTTTTTCCCGCTGCACAGCGACATAGTGGTGCCTTATATCGCTTCCTACGGTACGCCGGAACAAAAACAAAGATGGCTGCCGGGCTGCGTCTCCGGCAGAATTATTACCGCGATTGCTATGACCGAACCGGATGCCGGTTCGGACCTGGCCGCCATCCGCACCACGGCGCTCCCAAACGGTGACCATTACGTGCTGAACGGAACCAAGACCTTCATCTCCTGCGGCATCAACGCCGGCCTGGTGCTGGTGGCATGCAAAACAGATCCCCGGGCCAATCCCCCGTACAAGGGAATCAGCCTGCTAGTGGTGGAACACGGCACACCCGGCTTTTCACGGGGTAAAAAGCTGGACAAGATGGGATTGCGCAGCCAGGACACGGTTGAACTGGTATTCGATGATTGCCGGGTACCGGCGGAAAACCTGCTGGGTGAAGAAGGCAGGGGATTTATTTATCTGATGGAGAAACTGCAGCAGGAACGCCTGATCTGCGCCGTCATGGGTCAGGGACTGGCCGAGCGGATGCTGAAATATACCGTTGAATACTGCCGCAGCCGTAATATTTTCGGCAAGCCAGTCGCCTCCTTTCAGCATAATGCTTTCAAACTGGCCGAGCTGGCCACCGAGGTGGAATTGGGCCGCGCCTTCTTAAATTCGTTACTGGAAAAACACCTGGCCGGAGAGCGGGCGGTCAAAGAAGTGTCCATGGCCAAGTGGTGGATTACCGAAATGGCCAACCGGGTGGCCTACCACTGCCTGCAACTGCACGGCGGCTACGGTTATTCCGGGGAATATCCGATCTGCCGCGATTACCGGGACGTACGCATTTTTAATATTTTTGCCGGTACCACCGAGGTAATGAAAGCAATCATCGCCAGGGAAATTGGGTTGTAGCCCCGGCTACAACCCCGCTTTTTTCATCTTTTCGTAAAGGCGGGACCTGCTTATGCCCAGAATATGCGCGGCCTTTGTCTTGTTTCCACCCGCTTCTTCCAGTGCCGCCTTGAGAATTTCCCGCTCGGTTTCGCTCATGCGGCTGCGCAATGAATTTTTCATCCCGGTTTGCTCACCCTCCGTTTTTCTTACCCGGCGCAAATACATGGGCAGATCGTTTGCTTTGATTACTTCTCCGGTAGCAAAATTTACAGCCCGTTCAACCACGTTTTCCAGCTCCCGGACGTTACCCGGCCAGTGATAACTTTTCAGTATCGCCGCGGCGGCGGCATCGATGCCGGTAATCCCGGTGCCCAGAAATGAATTGCACTTGCTCAAAAAGCAGTGTGCCAAAGGAAGGATATCCTCCGGCCGCTCCCGCAGCGGGGGAATATTCAGCGTGATTACGTTAAGCCGGTAGTAAAGATCCGCCCGGAATTCACCCGCGGCTACCATTTCTTCAAGGTTACGGTTGGTCGCCGCCACCACGCGCACGTTTATTCTGACCGGCGCGATCCCCCCCACCCGGTCGAATTCCCGGTCCTGCAGCACCCGAAGCAACTTGGCCTGAAGCCCGAGACTCATGTCCCCGATTTCATCCAGAAAAATGGTACCGCCGTCAGCCAGTTCAAAACGGCCGGGCTTTCCTTCTTTCCGGGCGCCGGTGAAGGCGCCCGGGGCATAGCCGAAAAACTCCGATTCCAGCAGCTGCTCCGGCACCGCGGCGCAGTTCACCTTGATAAACGGACCGTTTCGGCGCGGGCTGGCCATGTGAACGGCCTGGGCGAACAGCTCCTTGCCCGTGCCGCTCTCGCCCCGGAGCATTATCGTGGACAGGCCGCGGGCGGCCTGCAGCGCTTCACGCTTTAAATTCTTCATCACCCGGCTGACCGATACTATGCTCTCAAAAGTGTAAAAGTTACCGGAACCGTTTTTTTGCAATTCCTTACGGTAATAATTCAAACGGTTTTCCAGATTTTCCAGGCGCCGGGCAAGTTCTTTGATTTCCTCCGGATTGCGAAATATTATTTTGCCCACCGCGCCGGCGACGCGACCCTGCTCAACTATAGGCAACCTGGAGACCACGTAATGCGTACCTCCAAACTGCTGCAGCTGCCCGGTTTCAGGTATTCCGGTGCGGGCCACTATGTGCAGCCGGCTGTTCTCCACCACGCTGGTTATGTGACGCCCGATGACCCTTTCCGGTTCCAGCCCCATAAAATCCGCCATTGACTGGTTGATGAAGGTGATTTTACCTTTCGCGTCAACCACTGCAATGCCATCATAAGCGATATCCAGGACGGTTTGTAGCGTGTGCTGAAGCGTGCGTACGCTTTCCAGTTCCACCGCCACCTGTTCGAGTTCGGTCAGGTCCTGAATGATGGCCAGCGCCCCGGCCAATTTTTCATTATCCAATACCGGAGTACAGTTGACCAGCAATTTCCGGCCAGCGAACTCCCACTTTTTGCCCACCTCCACACAGCCTGTTTCCATCACTCTGTGCAGGTCGAGCCCGGGGAACACCTGTCCAAAGGCCAGACCGAGCACTTCCTTTTCCGGAATACCAAGCAGTGATTCAGCGGCCGCATTAAGCATGGTCACTTTTCCCGCATCATCGACCGATACCAGTCCGTTGTGCATGGCCTGGTAGATGGCGCGCAACCGGGCGCTCAGCAGATCCGACTCCCGGAACAGGGCCATGATCATATCCACCTTAGTAAAGACTCCCCGGACCGCCCCGGACCGGTCGACCACCACGCCCATCCCGACAGGGCTCGTTTTCACGGTTTCCACAATTTGCCGGTATGGGGCGCCGGGCTCCACCGTAACCACCCGGCGGGTTAAAAACCCGTCTATTGGCTCTTCCAGGGTTGAACCGGCCAGCAGCGCATCAAAAAGGTTCGTCCGGGTAAGCAGGCCGGTCAGCTGTCCCGCATCGTCAATAACGGGAATGCCGTCCAGGCGGGTTTGCCGGAACAGCTCGACCGCCCTTTTCAAAGTATCACCAGCACTAAGCGCCGGTATATCCGCGGTCATGATGTCCCTCATAAACACTGCTAATCACCGTTTCTTTCTTCATAGAAGAATATCCCTGTCAGAGAATTCCTGCCTCATTGTCCCATGACTAAGGGAAGCGAAGCCAACGTAGAGTCCCCCTCAGTACCTTTTGGAGATGAATTCCACATGATCAGTGTCCCATCCTGCATATCAAGGGGGAATTTCATCAGGGGTTTTGCCAGGGATTATGCACCGTATTTAACTGTTAATGGTATTTGGGGGTCTTAATAGAACATCAATGCACCTTTGCTATTTATTAATTTATGGCGCCAAAGGAAAACCGGGGCTTTTACTTTGCTTAACCTCTCACCTTTCGTTGAAATGCTGGCGGTATTTTGCATACTATTTCGGTTTGTCAAGCCATGTCTGGATTTACCGCGACAGGATTAAGATAATACTTCGGTTGCTCCAGGGTGGCATGGCCCGTCTCCTTCCTCCAGCCATTCAGTCTTTTCAATACATCCCGTCCGGAAATGTTATCCTCGAGGACCACCTTTTTCAGCCCTGTCATGCGGCAGTAACTGAAATATTCAAGGTTAATATCTACTATAAGCTTTTCGGCGCCGGCAATTTTTATCTTTGCGACTTGCCATTTACAACTTTCGTAAAAGTCTTTGAATTTCTCTATTCCATTAGGGTCTTGTACTCCGAAATAAGAAAAAATGTTATGATTAATCTGCCAGTCAATATATATCCCATTCAACTCCAGTGAGTTGATGCACCGGCAGGACCGGCCGTTTGCCTATTACCTGAAGGAGCCAATTCCATGTGAGGTAACGTACCTTGAAAACGGAAAAGAGGTTGTTATTTCAGGCACGCTGCATCTGGCAGGGGACAGGGTGTCCGGGTATGACCGGATTATCGTGCAATCAGAATGTGAAAGACGGGAAATCAACACAAATACTATACGCAGGATTTCCCGGTCCCCAAAATCCAGCGGGAATCCCCATTTACTATAATCTCCTGACTAGTTCTTTATAAATATTTTCCCTACTTCCCACCAGGGCAATTATTATTAATCGGCCTTGCTCGTCTATATAATAGATAACACGATATTCCACTCCTCTAAACTTGCTATGTTGGGAGCGGAGTTCTTTAAATGAGCCGGATAGCCTCTCATTTTTATAGGGGTCTTCTGCGATCTCATAAATCTTACTGTATATAAAATCTCTGAGCGCAGTTTCCATTTTTTTAAGATCTTTAACGGCCCCTTTGGATAACCGGACTTCATAATTTTTCTTCACTTTCGATACTCCTTATAGCATCCACCAAAGGAACAGTTTCCTCTTTAAGCCTTTCTTCCAGGAGTTTATCAAAGGCTTTATTAAAAGCAGCCTTTCGTTCTAGAAGTTCCGTTTTAAGTTTTTCCCCGCAATAACCTATATCTTTTAAGTCTTTCGTAATTAAATCTTCCATCTCGTCAATGATGGTAACTTCCTTTACCTTCAACTCTTCACCATCAAGATAAAACTTTAGCCTGGTACCTTCTTTCCAATTGAATTTTTCACGAATTTCTTTTGGAACAGTGACCTGTCCCTTTGATGTTAAAGTCGTGTATTCCAAAACAGTTCCCCCCATAACGGTAATACCGTAATACTGTAATGCCATAAGAATATTATACCTCAAAGGAATATAAAACAAAAATCATTTTTCCCGCCATCCCGGGTTTCTTTCAACACCTTCCGCCGGGGGGTGTTGCAAAAGAGTCCATTTGTTTTTGTATATTACCACAGTCCCGTCAAAAGTCAGCTCAGCCGCAAGTTTCCGGGGGCATACCCGGCACCGGCGAAACCGCCCTAACTCCGCCAGTATCTTGCCTCCAAACCGCGGTACTGGACGGCCTCGGCGATATGGGCGGCTTCAATCAATGCGCTGCCCGCCAGGTCGGCGATGGTACGGGCCACTTTCAGGATCCGGTCGTGGGAGCGGGCGCTCAGGTTCAACTGCCGGAAGGCCGCCTGCATCAGATTTTGCGCATCCGGGGACAGCCGGCAAAACCGCCGCACCTGTGCCGGTGTCATGCGGGCGTTGGTCGTCGCGCCGCCCAAACGCTCCCGCTGGCGTTCCCGCGCCTGCTGCACCCTTTTTCTGATCACCGCCGACGATTCACCCGGTTCCCGGCCGGAGAGCTCCTGATAATCGACCCGGGGCACTTCCAGCTGCAGGTCGATACGGTCCAGCAGGGGACCGGAAATGCGGGCGGCATAGCGTTGTATTTGCGCCGGCGTGCATGTACAGGCGCGCGATGTGTCGCCCAGATAGCCGCAGGGGCAAGCGTGCAGAGAATATCCTTGACCTTTCTGTGGTTCGGCGGGCAAAAATGCCGCCGTGGTTATTGGGCCACCAGTGGTCAGGAGATAGCCCAGGCGCTCGTTTAAGGCAGGCTAGGGTAGCGAAGAATATGACCATCCGCGACCTGTCAACAGCTACCGGATTATCCGTTACTGCCATCGGGAATTTGGAGGCGGATAAGTTCAATGCTGCGCTGCCTAACTTACGATTACTGGCCAAAGCCTTGGGCGTCCCTATCGCTTACCTGGGCTGTTTTGAAAAATTACCAGAGAACACCCTTGGCCAGCGTATTACCAAAGCCCGTCTATATCATGGCCTTACGAAAGAGGAAATGGCCCTGGCTATAGGCGTGGACCCGAAAACACTCCGCAACTGGGAGCAGGGGAAGCATGTACCCTTACCTCGATATTTTAACGTACTTAATCAGTATTTGAAAGTCCTGGAAGAATAAAAAAGCCCCGGCCTCTTGACCGGGGCATACGTTTTATTGGAGTTGTTTGGCCCACTCGTTCCCGAAAGCATCTTTTAGTTGGCGTAGGGCAGCTTCAATCAGACCTTTGATCTCATCTGCCGTAAGCTTTAACCCGTGCTCCTGCGCTCTGGATGCAAGCCACTCGGCTGCCTTTTGATACTTGTCGGGACCGTGCAGGTCCTTGTAGACCTGCTCTACGAAACGCACTGCCAGGGTAGCAAGTTCCTGCTTCGTTGCCAGCTCTTCCTGAATGCGTTTGACCATTTCGGTCCCCAACCGCCTGCGCAAATATTCCACCGCCAGTGCGGCCAGAACGGGTATAAGTATAGCCAGCAAGTCATAGGCTAGCTGCAAGAGCTTATCTTCCATTATCCATTTCTCCTTTCACTCACGATATAGGTGTTATAACCTTTCGAGCGCAGCTCTGCCGCTAGGCGTTCGGCGTTCTCGCGCTGTGCGAAAGCGCCAACCTGTACTTTATAAATTACATTGTTGGCATCGGCGGCTGGTGCCTGCAGTGGTTCAGGTTGAGGCGCTTGCTCGGCAATATCCACCCCAATAACTTTGCCGATGCCCTTAGCTATTGCCATGGCGCACTTTTCCTGGTATGCGGCAGAAGCCAACAAGCGTTCTTCTTCGAGATTCGAGATAAAGGCCAATTCAGTTAATACAGCCGGCATGCTTGTCTTGCGAAGCACGTAAAAATTAGCCTCTTTAACTCCGCGGTTAGCTCTGCCAGTCGCTGCAATAAGTTCGGCCTGTATAGCCTTTGCCAAAACCTCTCCTTTACCTCCGAACTTGTAGCAGTACGTTTCCGTGCCGTACGCTTGGGGAGCGCCAGCTGAGTTACAGTGAATCGACACAAAATAATCGGCTCCCCACGAATTAGCGATATCGCAGCGAGGCTGAAGGTCCACAAAGGCATCAGTTGTCCTGGTGAGCTTCACACTAAGCCCTGCTCTTTGGAGTTTCTCGGCAACCTTTAGGGCCACCTGAAGGTTAACATTTGCTTCCTTTAGACCAGAATGTCCAACGGCTCCCGGGTCTTTGCCACCATGACCTGGGTCGATTACTATTTTCATGACACGCACCTCCTAAAAGTTTGTTTTTTCAGGCGAACCATCCGGAGCCATCGGTTCACCAGAAATCACATTAGTTTGTGTGGTTTGATAGGTTTCATAGTAAGGTTGTTGTTGCTGTGGAGTTATTGTAAAGCCGCTTCTCCTCGGCCAGGGAAGCGGCAGCCCACTCAACATCTTGCCGCCCACAGCAATCAAGAGCGGGTAACTAAGGACCAGGAAATAATCCACCTGGTTCCCGGACAGGTCACTGGCGAGCGCGAATTTCACCGCTACATACATCCAAACAGGAAGTACCAGCACGGTTACTATGTCCGCCAGGCTCCAGCCATCTGGATCATTCCAAAAACCCCTCATAGCTATCACCGCCTTGCCCTCTCGAGAAGCTCGTCAATCTTGGCCTCCTGGCGGGTAAGGTTAACCTGTATCAATGTCGTAAGGTTCTCTAAGGCCTTGGTGTTATTCTGGACCACCTCGGCCAGGTCGTTGTCTCCCTTTTGCCTAATCCACCTATCAACTAAAAATATCAACCCCGCTACTGCAAACATAGCGAGGCCGTATTGTGCGATTTCAGGACCCGGCATAGATGTCACCCCCTTATTGGACTAAATCTGGCCTTATGTTGTGCACCTCTGCTAAGATGGCTTGCCTTTCCGCTTCAGGATAGGCCAGTACTAGTTCTTCCGGTGTCCCAAGGCCCATATCGCTTTTTGAAATGATAGCCCTCGCAATTACCCTCACAACATAGGGTGCATAAGCCATTACGCTACACCTCCTGTTATAAGATCAGCAAACGCAAGCTCTAAATCCTGTAATCTCACCTGTAGTTCTACATTGGCAGCTACCTGTTCAGCCAAGGCAAGTTCCAGATCCTGAATGCGTTTGTCTTTTTCCTCCTCGCGTTGCCTGGCTGCCCGTAGTGCAGCCAGGTCCGATTTAGCAATTACTTCCATACATGCCACCTCCAGTTTAGTCAAATGCAATGCCAACGCCCAGCACCTCAATGGTGCCTAACGTGTCATTGGCCCATATTGTAATGCGAATATCCAGTCCCCATTTATCTGCTGACCTATTTTTGTTGGTTAGTTCGGCATACTCACGTGCCAAGTATGCTGCGGTGATGTCCTCCCAAACAGGGAATGGGTCAAAAGCGTTGTTGCTGGCCTCAACTTTGAGAACGGCTGGGTTTGCCCCATCTTTAGCGATAGTGTGGTAACCAAAAACTAACACCCGTTCAACTTCCGCAGAGGTTTCAATCGGGGTTTTGAGCCTAAACTGTAGCACGTTGCCCGCCCTGATAATCCGTGGCAGCGTCCACTCGCCGTAGTTCCCTGTTGTATCGCGGGCAGCCATGCGCCAGTAATAACTCTGATTCTGCTGCAGTGGCTCACGCAGAGAATGTCTCACTCGTTCAGTTCCTACAGGGGCTCCTCCAGTTGGCATAGGAACCCAGTTGGCGCCGTCGTATATTTCCCAACCAGCGATGGCGTCTGCGGTTCCTGGCCCGTATTGCTGGCCAGGAATAAATTCGTCTGGTAGAAATTCACCTTTGACCAGCATGAAAGCATCGCAGTAGAACGTTGCGCCTATCACTGATGAGGTTAATACTGCCAAGCGCAGTTTCGCGCAGTCCTGGCCTGTGCGAGCAAACACGGATAAGGTCTGCCAAGATGTTCCGTCCAAGGTAATCGGGTCACTGCCGGTGGACCGCAAATAATTGCCGTTGCTGTCCAGTTCCTCGATTGCCAGGCGAATATATCCGGCACCTTTTACCTTTACTTGAGCCGCATAACTCTTCCCACCTAATACGTCTACCGGGCTTAATTCCACACCTTCATTGGCGGTTGTCCCAGATGTGGTCACCTGTAGGCTGGCAGCTCCTTCGTAGAACTGGGCGGTGGATCTGGCGATAGTTGCCCCTCTGCCAGTAAAACCTGTTGTATCTGCTTCTACGCCGGCCTGATTTGCCGTCAACAGGTTTTGGGTGCTGGTTTCCAGGTCGGCCACGATGTTGGCAAAGTTTACGTCCCTGGCAATCTGCAGCCTGAAGTGCTGGGGATCGCCTTCCGGGTCGGTGCCCACGCCCGCCATAAATACAGGTTGCAGCGGCACCCTGGCAGTATGGACTGGCACAATTGCCGACATTGCGCTCGGACTCAAATTGTGGGCGACGGTAAAGATGCCGCTAACCGCGAAAGGGCCGTCCACCTTCCCGTCATTGGCTTTGACATAAATGCGGTAGTTTGTTCCTTCGGGAACCACGCTTGTATCCCAGGCAAGCATTAAAGCCGTTATGCCGGTAGCAATGGGAAGCAGCGTCGCCCCATCATCCGCCGAATAATAAACGGAATAAGTCAAAGCATCCCCATCTGGGTCGGTAGCCTCCGTCCACTCGATGGTCACGTTGCCGACGACCGTAGAACCAGCCACCGGTGAAACGATGGCCCCTGGTGCGCTGGGAACAGCATTTACTTTCGTGAATGTATATGTTCTGGTGCTCTTGTTGCCGAAACTATCCGTGGCCTCGATGGTTATGGTGTGCATCTGGTTGAGTGCCAGATTGCCCCATGTCGTGAGGTCAATAATAAATTCTAAATCAGTATTTTGCGGCGCTCCGGTTAAAGTCTCTACCACGTTTCCGTTAATCTTTTCCACTACATCTACCGCGTCCCCATCGGGGTCAGACACCTGGTATACAATGCTGAATGGCCCGCTCTTATCTCCTAAGTTCTGGTCTGATCCAGAAATCAGAGGAGCAGAATTCAGATTTACAAAGCAGGCGCGAAAGCCCCCGCTAGAGCTGGCATTGCCACTCGTGTAGTAGAAGCAAGCAAGCCCGGCGCTGCTGAGGCTATAGCTGCCACCTCGGATGAAAACAGGGTTGCTCGAATACGGAAAGCTCGAGCTCGCAGCGGTCCCAGCCCAGTTTAGCCAGCCATAATTGCCGCCAACGTTTGATGCTGTTTCGTTTAGCATCATGCCGTCAGAAAGTCCAGCCGCTGCTGCAAAGTTAGCCGCCTGGGTATCCCCTGAACCCATAGGGAAAACGTCTTTATACTTTGCGTCTGCGTTAACGAGTGACAGGCAATAGGTAGTCAGATTACTGTTCCCGTTGTTCACATAAGAGGCGACGTATTGCCAGCCGCAGCCGACCATGTCAAATACACCGGTGGGATTACCGGTGGTTGATGTCTCGCCCGACGTATCCAAGGAGCCTGTGGTATTCGTTGTGCCATTGGTGGTATATCCTGTATGGTATCCACTGTCCCCGTTGATCTTTGGACGACCCTGCCCAACTGCGTAGGCTAAAAGTGCAACAGCACCCCATTCCGAATTCTTCAGCATGTGGCTGTCTATGCCAGTGGCGACAGTAGCCACGTTGTTCTTGAGGTTCAGGCACTGGTTGAATATGTCGTTTACCGTTATGGTTCGCCAGGATACCTTATTCGGCAAGGAGCCAGGGATACCCCCATTGGCAGTGTCCTGATATGCCTGGTACTTCATTACCCATATTCCGGGCAGTTCAACGGTTCCAAACTTGAATCCAGGATGCTTTTTGCAGACCCGACCGTCAATAGAAGTGGTGTCATCCGTGGTACCGCTGCTGAACCGGATTTTTACTTCGGGGTCATCGGCATACTGTATAGCTCGATAGGTGAAGCGAGGTATCCATACCCAAAGATTGCCCTTGGTGTCCTTTGCGTTGGCCCACATCTTGGGAGGTACGCCGTTTACTGTGTTTACCGGGTCATAGTTATATTGCCAATTAGCCAGGGTTGTCTCCTGAAATGTTTGGCCGGATACGTGGTTGACTGGTTTCCACCCAGCCGGCAGCACTGGCGCATTTGCTACTCCTGATACTAAAGCCATTGATATCCCTCCTGTCAAAACCTAAATAAAGAGCGAAGGATATCGTTCGGCCTGCTACTAGATACCCTTCGCAGCTTGTATTTTTACCCTAAATAGGGAAGGAATAGGGCTCCTTTGGTCTGGTGGCCCTGTGCAAAGGTCCGTAAACCTTTACAATCTCGCTAATAACCAGAGCAGGCGCGAAACCCGATGCTGCTGTTGGCATTGCCATTCGTGTTGTTGAAGCAAGCAAGCCCGGCGCTGCCGTTGCTAAAGTTGCCACCGCGGATGAACACAGGGTTGGAGGAGTACGGGAAGTTGGAGAACGCAGCGGTCCCAGCCCTATCCCTGAAATCTATTATTTTGTGAAGGTGAACTGGTTAAGTATCTTATGGATTAACCAGTAACTGTCTGCATGCCTGGCATATCCCATCCAGCTCACCAAAACCCGCCTTATGTCTTCGGCATCCATCTCACCTGCCTTGTATTTTTCCTGAAACTTTCGCAGCTTCCGCTTGATGCGGCGCTTACTTTCCGTCCGTATCTTCGTATGGGTGGGCCAGATCTTGTAACCACAAAAATTAACCCCGTTTTTAGCAGGGAATACCTGCGTCTTGTGATTAAGCTGCAGGCTTAACTCACGCTTCAGGAAGATCCTGATTTCGTCCAAAACATAGCTTGCAGTTGTCTTGTCTGGCAAGACCATTACAAAGTCATCCATATATCGAACGTACATTTTTACCCGTAGCTGGTGCTTCACGAACATATCTAGCTGGTGCAAATATACGTTCGCAAACCACTGCGAAGTATAGGAACCAACCGGGATGCCTGGGTTTTCCGTGCTATCCAGGATTACTTTAGTAAGCCAAAGCACTTTAGGGTCTGTTATCTTCCGAGCGATGATGTTGTAGATAATATCGTGGTCAATGCTGAAAAAGTAGCTCTTTATATCACCCTTCAGGATATATGGTTCACCCCATATCTGACCAGCTCGTCGCAGGAATTCCTGGACCCGGTAGGCGGCCCGATGCATGCCTTTACCTTCCAAACAGGCGTAAGTATCAAAAATAAAGGCCGGACCGAACACGGGTTTAATGAAATTCCCTACATACCATTGGTGAACCACCCGGTCACGGTATGGTGCTGCCTTAATCAGCCGCTGCTTTGGCTCATATATGGTAAATTCCCGATATTCCCCTGGCCGATATGTTCCTGCCCTCAATTCCCGGGCCAGAGTCAGCAAGTTGCCTTCCAAATCCATCTCAAACTGAATAACTTCGGCAGTAAATCGCTTGCCTTTCCTGCCCTTGTGGTGCGCCGCCAAGAGCGATGAAAATGTTAAAGCTGGCTCAAATAGATTTTTATATGTCTTGGCCAACGGTGGACTTTATCCAGCCGCCGAGAATGCGGCCGATTTCATCGAGGCGACGCGACCACTCCATATAGTTCTGGTTTGAAATGTATCGGTTTTTATGGGCCATGCGGACCAGTACTTTCTGAAGCTGTATCTCTGCATCAATGGCATTAAGCATATCGACCCGCACCTGCCGGTTGTTGTATACCTTGTTAGCCCGTAGGATATACTTCAGGACGGTATACATGCTGTCCTTGATGTGCGCTGCCATGGCGAACTTTTCGGACTTGGGGAATTTCCGCAGCAGGTTATATGCATACTCAATCAGGTCGACGTACTTCTGGTAGATAAGAAGCTGGTTCTGTTTTGTCTGTGGCAAGCTAACATCCCCTTATCCTTCACGGCAACACAACCTTCTTGTTGGCCGCATCGTAGGCCCCGGAAATAATATTGATATCGCTTGTATCCCTAAAGGTAATCCAGTACATATTAGCTGCTAGGCCGTATGTTCTGGCATGGCCGTCAAACTCATATCGCATTCGCATGTCCAGTGCATCTGTCATCAAGGAATGTGTGCGAGCCAGGGAAACCTCCGAGGCTTCGTGTGCCTCTGCAATTCCGCGCTCCATGTTATTTAGCTTGGTTGCGCTGACCGGTGTCCCTTGCTGAATTACTTCGCCGGTCACCGGGTCAACAATGTGGTCCAACCATTCTGTCGGAATATATGGCATTAGCTTTCTACCTCCTGTATGCTGACTTCAAAAGCAACTAGCAGCCCTTGGGCCGCATCTTTTGTAATGCTGTCCGGCTTGGTTAGAATAACGTTTCCTTCTTCGTCAAGGATCTGAAAGTCGGAAAAAGTGCCTATATCCTCGTCAGTCAAGTAGAGATATACCTTGACCGCATTACCGCTGTACTCTTTGCGAAAAATAGGAACGGTTACTTGCTGACCGTCCTTGATATAGGCTCCTTGAGCCAAAAGCGTAGAAACCTTGTTTGCGATTTGTGTCATTCCATATTGTGATATCATACCGGCTCACCTCCTGCATAAAACGTGCCGCACAATTGATATGGAACCGTGCCGTAATATAACTGGGGCCTGACTCCGACCCATAACCGTAGCAAGCGGCCGCTCCACCGTTCGTCATCGCTGGCGTTGAAAGTGCCGCATAAACGATATGGAAAAAGAAATTGCTTGGGAGTGCATGTTGCAAACAGCAAGGTGCTTTTCCCACCCCAGGCTCGATATTGCGAAACTAAATGAGCAGGCATTATCTCGTTGACCATTGCAATTAAATCCTTAATAAGTACATGGCCAACTGGAAAATCAATATAAACCAGATACTCGCTATAGTGCTGCGTTAGCGATACCTGGCCTTCAGCAAATGGTTGTATGATGTTCTGAATGTCTTGGCTGCGCCCAGAAGGGTTGCTTCTTATCTTTGCCAACACCCTGGCTCTGCGATTTTCAAGCGGTTCCTGTTCGTTAACAGGCAGACCGCACATTTCCTCCCAGTACCGAAGTCCCCAGGTTGCAGTAGATGCGGAGAACTGGGCCTCGATGTCGTTCATTATGGCGTCCAGGTTATCCAGCTCAATGCCCTTAGCCTCTATGTGGGCCCGAAAGACCCGGCTGGTCTGATAATATCTGGGCGAATTATTCATCATTTCTTTGCCGTGGGTAGAAGTGATCACGTCAAGTTCACCGCCCCTTTAACCGCTTTAGCATCTTCGGCGATTGTTACATTGCTCGTTCCTCCATTTACCAATAGGTTGGAGTAATCCGCAACGCCATGGGTCTCAAATATTGCATTGGCGATGGCTGCATAGCGCACATCTTCACCAATTTTTAATCCTTTGATTAAGGTATCGATAGCAGCCTCTACTTCAGCTCGAACGGATGCCGGGTCATAGCCCGCAGCATAGGACAGGGTAGCGCTAACATCTATAGTCACCGTTGTCGGCGCTGTCACCGTTACACTTGCACCTATTGGTGCGCGGCCTTCGCCAGTTCCTGGGGCAGGTGAAATATAGTTCTGCACCTGCTCGACCAGGGCCGAATTTGCGGGTGCGCCAGTGCTGTCGACAATAACTACCTTCACCGTTCCTGGACCATCCCAAAGTGGAATGCATATCGCATCGCCGACCCCAGGGACCTCCTTAGCCCACCGGATATAATCATTTTTATTTCCTGCTCCCGGTGACCGTTGGACCTGTTCAAGATAGCGAGCAATCAGTGCCTCATCGCTTTCCTCCGATGCGCCGCCGCTGGTGGCCTGGAGATTAGTCACTGCCGTCACGCCTGCGATAGGGACCACAAGCTGATTAATTGCTCCCGCTGGGACATTCCCCTCTGGACCTGGTTCGACCGCTTCAATGTCCACCAATGTCGTTCCGTCAGCCCCGATGGTGACCTGGGCGGTTGAAATAAACTCTACAGCTGCCGTTCCCGTAACTAGGTCAGCGGTAGTTGAAAACACAGTACCCGCCGGAATGACCGTGGCCGGTGTACCTGTAACCTGCACTTGGCCTGTTGCTTTGACCGCCGGTTTTCGTGTTATCCCACGGTCGGCAACCCGGGCATCCACATACTCACCATAACTAAACTGGATAAATGCCCGCTTTAGGATCTCCCTGGCCTCCATCTTCATCTGGACAATTTCCGCCGCAACTGGCGCCAAAGCATCCCAAAGATATGAGCCTTCCGACACATCCAGGTCTGACGGCAAACGTGCGATCATCCTGGCCATAATCTGTTCTTCAGTCTCATCCTGAAGAAAATCGGGTAGCACAATGTCAGCCAATTACCTCACCCCCTGCACTTGGCCGGAGACTTGCACCTGCTCACCTTGAGCCGTCGTGACCTTGCATGTGAAATAAACGGTGTCCTCCTGCCAATCAAATGTAAAATCCCCTACGGAGGCCGTGCGTGGGTCAACCATAAGCGCTTCGGTAACCATCCGCTTAATCTCGCTTTCGTTCCATGCCCGGGTAAGATTGCGACGCAAAAGGTCCTCAAATTCCTGGCCATAATTCCTTGAATAAATGGGATGGCGATACCGTGGCGTAAGCAGGGTCTTATGTGCCCACTGGCGATAGGCTTCAGCACCATCTGTTTCCACCACCTTGCCGGTAGGGGATAAGACAAAATCCCCTTTATCGAAGTCAAAAATAAAAGACCTGCCAAACTTCACCTGGCTGGTCTGTGTTTCCTCCGGAGTCAGTGTCAGCTGTTCAATTGGAAAAAGAGAAGGCATTTAGCTCACCACCTTGCACAACACCACGAAATCCTGCCCTCCGTTCACCGGGAGGACCAGCACCCGGTCGCCAGGCTTAAGCCCCGCTTTCAGGTTGAGGTGGACCTTTACCGTGGCGGCCGGATCGCCCATGCCTTGCACATTGAAATCCAGCCTCGTGAGGCTTGAATATTGGGTGCTTCCTGGGACATCGCTGCCGTCTGGGTTGACCGGGGCCGCTGTTTTTATCACCCGCGAGGTCTGTGGAAGTTCGATTTTTAACTCCCAGTCAGCAATAAGATAATCCTTAATCTCATGACGGAAGCGGTCCAGTTTCAGGGCCATGGTTTGGGTGATGGTGCCCAGTTCTGCCGGCAGGGTAGAGGCGACACGACCGGCGTGGCCAACGGCCCGCTGTTCGATAAGCCACGCGAGTTCCTTATAAGGGTCCCTTGGCATAGTACCGCCTCCTTATGTAGCTTTCCGCTGCCAATTCTAAAGTCATGTGCCCAGGACTTCCAAGATTATGCCGAACCGAGGCGACCAGGAGGTCCATGCCGTTGAGTTGGATCTTGTCGCCAGCGCGAATAGTGTTAATGTCCAATGCTGTGACTGTGATGGTTTCCTGGATGCCCGCCAGCATTTCTCTGGCTGCCTGCTTTGCAGCTGCGGCAGTGGTGATTTTCGGGTCCTGGATCACTCGCTGGAGAGTACCATACTTGGCAGTTTCGCCTTTTTCCAACGCGAGGACAGGTGAACGGCCTTCCTCTGGTGCAGCTCCAAGGACCTTCACCTGCGTGACGGCCCCTTCCAAGCTGCGGCGCTGGTTGATTTCTTCAACGCTCTGGTCAGCCTCCAGGACCCACACTGTCCGGTTGCTCCCCAGCGGCACCAGGTCCAGGGTGGAGCCTACCATTCTGGGCCGGAACATACCGCCGCCTTTGCCCACAGTCTCACGCAAATCCGCGAGCAGCATGTTGTAGATGGGTTGTGCTCGGTAAATCGCCTTTGCAAGTGCAACACTGGTATCGGCTATCTGGCCCAATGGGATGCCCCAGTCTACTGCATAGCGTTTCAGCCTTTGGGTAGCCGTCTGGCCTGCCGGGAATAGATATTCATCCTCACTTCGGGCCATATAGATGCTTCGGTCATACACGGTGGCCGTAAGGTGCTTTTGCCCTCGAGTGACCGAGTCACATTCCCATATCACTCCGTCCAGCAATACCACCATAGAACTACCGCCGAAAGGCACACCGCTCACGCGCATGGCCTGACCCGGTGCAATGCCTGGAAAATCGGGAGTAATTGCTATCACAACTGTGGCCCTCGCTGCTATCTCGTCCAGACTTTCCTCGATTGCAATACTCTCTACAATCTCCCTCAGCGACCATTTATCTGCAAGGACTACATCGTAAGTTATTAGGCCAGGTGTAATCATGCAGGCATCACCAACCTCTGGCCCGGATAGATAAGGTTAGGATTAGGACCTATGACTCTCTTATTGTTCGCATAAATGTCCTGCCACCTTGAACCGTTACCAAGCTGGAGTTTTGCTATTTTCCAGAGACTATCACCAGGCTTGACCACGTAGACCTTCGGAATCGGCTTGGTGTCCGGCCTCGGCCTGGTCTGTGCGGACTGCGTGGCCACCTGCACATTGGTAACGCTTCTAACCTTAACATCACGCCACTGTCGCATGGCCAGCTCGAAGTAGATATCCCCAGGCTCTCCCCCTACATAACGATGCGCGACACGAGTAATGAGAACCAGCACGTTGACTGATGTCTCTGTAATCAATAACCGGACCGGTTTCCCGGCTGTGCGCCAAGCGTTAAGACGGCCTAATGCCGTTTCGGGGGTAGGAATACTTGCATATTGACAATAACTCGGGTCGTAATCCCGAGGGAAAAACGAACTAAAAGAAATCCCCGTCAGCTCGTCGCCTACGGGGAAATCAACATCGCCGATGTTGATAATTGAAACCGTCTCAATTTTCTTTGCTCCCTCGACCGTTACCTCCGGTGGGTTAACCGGAAAATGAAGGTCTTGGCCGTCGGGAGACAGGAGGTAGAAATCCATAAGCATCACTCCGATTATTAAGAAGCCAGCGCTCACTTCGTTTTAATGAGCTTAATATAAACCCAGCTTACCTTTGATGCCCTTCCCTCGCTCACGGCTTTCCAATCTTCACTGTTCACCCTGATTTCATATTCCCTCAATGGTGAACCGTAATCCACGTATGAAAATAACCTTTGAGTTGGAGTAGCGCTATTTCCGATAACAGAATCCTTATTGAATCCTAAGTCATACAATAGCTGTATGACATCATCTGGCATATCAGAGGCCGAATAACCATTACTATCCTGGAACTTGTATTCTTTAAGTGGAGTAATATCCATGGATATAGGTTTATCCATAAAAAGCGTTATTTCCAACTCAAAGCCAGGCAGGGTATACTTAATTAACTTCTTATCCGCGCTTTCCGTCTTTTCTGCTGTTGGCCTTCCCAAGAGTTGGACAATGCCTTTATAATCCTTCTGTAAAAGCTCCGGTACATTTGGAGGTCTCTCCTTCTGCACCTTTGCTGAGGGCTTGTCAGTAGTCGTTTCTTTTGCCGCCTTTTCAGGCTTAGGAAGTTGGCCCACCGCTTGGTCGTTATTGGCATGTTCAACAGAAAGAGAAGGGGATGAGGCAGGGATAGTTTTAACCTCTTTCTCATCCCTGGCCGCATGCTGTCCATGTTCGTAGCCCTTCTCTGCAGGCGACCATCCCATGGCCAACCCCACCACAAATAGGGCCACTGACAATGCCCCGACCAACCGCAACCGCCTACTGGACCATCCTCGCTTAAAAACCACTTTTAGAACCAGCATGATCAGTGCTACTGCAGCCCCTACCATGCCCAAAAACATAAGAAATCCTGCAAATGCAAGCATGTAGCACACCTCCATATGTTAATTATGCTACATTTTCGCCATTTGAGCAGGAAAATCCTACTAACCGGGCAAGTTGTAGAAAATGGCCTTTAATTTCGCCGCGATGACGGCTGCGATTTGGTCAGCAGCTTGCTCAAGGTCGTCTCGCCCTTGAACCGTAATCTGCCCAACCAGCCCGGCAAGGTCAAAGTTCAGGTTGACCGTAGGCGCACTTATGCCTCCACCAGCTACAGCCACCGGAGCCGTAAACCCACCGAATTCGAACTGCTGCACGCCCAACCTGCGTCCGGTTTCCCTCCACAGCTCCAGAGCCCGCGGTCGTAAACGAGCAGAGAGGGGAATGACCGCCTCTGGGCCAGCTTCAGCTACCAGACCCAGATGGGGCCTGGTTAGGATGCCACCCAGTGCGTGGGCTGTTACGGGTTCCTTGGCAGCTTGCCGTCCTGCTTCGAACCCCTCTACCAGACGTTTGCCCAGGCTCTTGGCCGCTTCGACACCGGCCATAGCTTTATCGATAATCCACTGACCAGCAGCGCCTATGCGTTCCTTGGCCCAGTTAAATCCGCCTACTATGGCTTCAGGAATAGCTTTACCTAGCGACAAAAAGGCATCTTTCACACTTTCTATGGCAGCAGACACCCTACCAGGTATGCTTTCGACAAAACCAGCAATTTGGTCAGGTAGTCCCATAATCCATTGAATAGCGCTGTCTTTTGCCTGCTGGGACCACTCGCTGAATACTCCAGGAAGTTGGCTCAGTTTTTCGACTGCGTAACCCGCAATATATCCGATGTGTTCAGCAACCTCCCCAGGCAATTCTTTAATCCACGAAATTGCCTTTTCTTTCAGGGAGCTAAAATCAACCATATCCAGCATGCCGGAGAGCCGCTGCATTATAGCCTCGCCGCCAAAGGCACCGAGTATGCCACCGCCCAGGCCGCCTATAGCTCCACCGATAGCCGTCCCTATGCCTGGCCCAAAGAATGTTCCAATGGCAGCTCCTGCCTTTGCTCCAAGAGATGCTCCAGCCAATCCGCCGGCAATACGGCCGCCGACTTTCATGCCTGTCTGCAGCCGTTCCTCCGGGCGAGCTAAAGCAACTTCGGCCGCTCCAGTGGCAAGCGTAATGGGTAGGGCCCACCTTGAAAGGAAGTCCCCAACCTTTCCAAACTGGCCGATATAGCGCAAAGGCGCCCAGCCGCCACCAACAGTCTTTGCAGCCGTTCCCGGTATTCTAAACGCTTCAACTGTCGGGCCACCTGGTAAGAATCCGCGGTAATGGAATACCTGTTCTGGCGTTCCAGGGATTACTGTCCGTTTGAGCGGCTCAAGCGCCCGCTTGCTGGCCGGATTGACAAACAGGTCACGGAGGATCTGGCCAATGTTTATGCCTTTGGTTGCCGCCGTTGCCGTTGCCGCTGTCTCTGCCGCTGCACCAGCTGATGCTGCAGCTACCCCTGCGCCTGCACCACCGCCCAGGGCGGTGATAGCCCTTTTCCCAATGCCGCCTATCCACTTACCAGCACGGAATACCGGCCCCAAAAGGGCGCTACCTGCACTTATCGCGAGCACGTCTGCCAGCGCTGCGCTGCCGATATTCTCAGCAGTCGGTTTCCTAATGGCTTCAATGTTTAACTTGCCTAGGCCTTTGAGCGCTTCAGTGACACCCATCTTAATGCCTGAGAACAGGAATCCGCCGATCTCCCGTCCGACAGCAACGATTTTGTCACGTCCACCGGAATCAAGCCAATCTTTGATGCCAGCCGAGATGTCGTCGATGATAAACTTCACCTTGCCCCAGAAGTCCATCTTTTGGAACTTTGGGTCATCCAGGATACGTCCCAGGCGGGCAAAGGCACGCTCAAAAAAGCTAAACACTTGCTCGGCACCTTCGCGCCCAAATCTGACCAGGGATGTTTTCCACCGCTCCACAGTGTCCTCATTTTTGCCAAACCACTCTGTAACTCTATCAAGGCGTGGTTTCATGGATTCGAGGATACCGATACCAGCCTGGCGGAAAAAGGTCTTAACCGTATCCGTGATGGTGGACAGTCGGCCAAGGGCTGTCTGACTTAACTTCTCGGCACCGCCAGCGAAACGCCGCTCGGCTTCCTCCAAAAAACCGACGAATCCACCCAGTTTTTTATATTCCTCCTGGGTCATCTTCATTTGGAATTCCTTTAGGCGCTCGAACTCACCCATCTGAGCGTCGGCCAGGGCTTCCATAGCATCCTGGACCGTCTTGCCTGGAGTAAGGCCGGCCATATCTGCCGCCAGTTTAACCATTCGTTCGGCCATTTTTACGTCGCCTTCACTGATACCGATGGCCCTGGTCATGGAAGGGAAAAGATCCTGCATCTCGAAGGGTGTAGCCGCAGCAAATCGTTCAAGCCAGCCGGTGACCTCACGGGCTAAGTCCTTGTTACCTTTCAGCCAGTGCTCCATGCTCACCGCCTGGGTTTCCCATATCATAGCTGCACCTGCTGTTGCGTCCCACAACTTACCTGCTCCCAGGGCACCCAATGCTACCGCGGCCATTCCTTGAAGGGAGAACAGGCTGTTTTTAATTCGACCGATTACCCCACTGGCTATATCCCGGGCCCGGATGGTCATATTCCAAGTCCGTGATGAAAGAGAGTGTAGACCGGACCCTATGCGAACAATTGTATGACTTGCCCTGTCAATGAGGCGAACGGTGGGGCTGACTATCACCCGATCAAGCCGTTTTGTCCTATTCTCGACCTTGCGGGCAGCGCTGTCAATCTTGTTTAATGCTGCAGTCATACGATCATGAAGCTGCAAGACTAAGCTAATCCGGTAATTGCTTTCAGCCATTCCGTTCACCTCCCTTGCCTCAGGGTATCGAGCGCTTTCTCGCGCTGGCGCTCTTCCTCAAGAACAATTTGTGTGCTTGCCAGCATGAACAGTTGAGCGCCCCGCGGTTTTGCCCAAAATTCATCAGGCGGGAGGCCCGTGCGCTGAAAAATCTGGTGCACCAGGTGGGCTAACCCGCCCGATTTAATTAGTTTTTTACCTCTTCCAGCTCCTCGTTGAAGCCGGAGATATCCAACACAGCATCACCCAAAGCAGCCAGCTCACCGGCCAACAAAATCCGCTTCACAACTTCCTCCGCGCCGCTGGCATTGTACTTCTCGAGAAGGCGGGGGTGGTCCCACTTAGGTGATACCGTGGCCGCAGCAATTAGCCGGCAATTGAACTGTTCCTCATCCAGGGTCTCGATGGTTTGGCCCCGTTTATTGGTGCGATGAGTGCACTGCTCGCGAATTTGAAATACTGCCTTACCGGTTAAACCTCGGATGGTTACTGGAATGCCCAGGCGCTCTATTTTGACTGTCCTTTCCGGCACCCGGTCCGCATCCAACAGGCGTTCCAGGATTTCTTCTTCAGTCATGGGTTTATTGGTATCCACGATTTACCCCTCCTTTAACTCTGGACTATCGGGTCGAGAAGCTCGTAGTCCTCGAATGTAAAGGGCCATTCCTCATTGACCGTCTCGCCAGCTGTCCAGTTAGCCAGTTGGATACGGTCGAACATGACGTATTTCAGCCTGATACGCTCGTATCCGTAGGCTTCCGGGTCGGCCAGCTTGCTGATGATTTCAACCCTTACTGCTGGATTGGCGCTGTCTGCCATTGGTGTGTTAAGCTGAATCAACTCGCTTGTGACCTTGAAACCGGAAATAGTGCCCGTGCCATTTAGCCCGGTAACTTTACGTTTGGTCCAGCGGTTGCCGGATATTTTAAGCTCGGCCTTTTGTATTTCGACGTTGGCCTCTAAATGATTGAAGTTGCTCAACCATTTACCATCCATCCAAACCTCACCATAAGTGCCGTTGATTACGCGACTAACGTCCAGTTCAGGCATCTATGCCACCTCCTTAGTGCACCACAAATGTCCCGAATATTTTTTCCATGCTGTCCACAATCCTGGCGTCCCATTTGATGTATACCTCATCAGGAGCAGACAGGGCGGGATGATAATCCGGGTCAAGGTAGACCGAGAAGTCTTTCTCGATGAGCCCGCCATTGACCAGGGTCTCCATATACTGCTTGCAGGCGCTGATTAAAGCCACCTTGCCGTCATCGTTGTTATTTACTTTACCGATATAGTTGTCCTGGGCCGTCTTGAGCAGGTCATCATTGATTGCATCCATGACTCTGATGGCCCGGATCTTCTTCCACTGGTTGTTCTGGCCCTGGCGGAGGGAGGTCAGTGTATTGATGCCCTGTTCTACGATCACCTTCTCGCCGTCGTGGACCAGCAACAGCGTTCCTGCCTGTAGCCCTGCCACAACCTGATTATGGGTCAGCCTTGGGGTAACATCATCGAAAGGCGTGACGGCATAGGTCAGGCTTTCGCTCAATGCCTGGCCTGCAGCCTTCCCAGCCACCCAGCATGCTACTTGAGCGCTGGAATAGGTGACGCCGTCCATGATGCCACTTACACCGACATTAATCACGCCCTCGTAATTAAAGCCTGTGGAGCGGCTATTTGCGGTAGCTGGTGTCTGGTCATCAGTTACAGAGCCGCCCATAACAGCGACCACACCCTTGCCCTCGCTACGAAGGCGCTCAATCCATGCCTTGACCGAGGTCTGAAGGCTGGCATCAGTAGCACCGTCGAGGGCAAAGAAGTTAAAGCGCCTGGTCTCAAAAGCGGACATAGCATCCACATAGTCGGTGTTCGCGATGCTGCCCACCCCGGCGTTACCGCCTGTAAATGCCTGGCTGGTCACGTTAGCGATGGTGTTATTTCCATCGGCTACCTTAGTGGCGGTTATCCACTTGTTGTTTGCATCATTATTGATGGCCGCGACCGCATTATCCACCACACCAGCGCCCTTGACAAAGGTAAATACGTAAAGCTGCTTGGTATCTTCATAGAGCACGATATCCTGCTTGTTGGTTGGGTCTACAGCGTTATCCCTTACCGTGACCTTGAACGGTCTAGCGGTCTCGTACTTCGTCGTCAAGGTCAGGACGTCGGCTGGAGTCGCCGCTGTATCCTTCAGAGTGATGGATGCTTTTGCCGCAGCACTATCTACTAGTCTATACCCCAGGACAGTCTTTGCTCCGCCCAAAAGGGCTAACTTGATGGAATTATAGGCAGTGAAACCGCCATCCACATCCGCTCCGTAGGTGTCAATCAAACTTTTTTCATCAGTGATCTCAACAATCTGTTTGGCCGGTCCCCAGTTAGCCTTGACAGGGATGGCCACAATGCCCCGCGCTCCGGGTTGGATAGCAGCCAGAGCAGCGGCCACAAAATTCATGTAAAAGCCAGGTCTGACTTTCGCTTCCGTTGGGCTCCAAGTTCCGCCTGCCATTTAGCTCACCTTCCTTTTCAAAAAGTCCTCGATGGCCTTCTTGACTTCGACCACCGTTAGTTCTTCGGCATTATTGCCGTGCAAAGCACCAATGACCACCTCCGGCATAACCCCGAAGATGGCCTGCGAATTTGCTATAAGCTCCGCTCGCGGGTATGTGCTCGCGACCGGGGCGTTCACTTCTTCCACTTTGTCTTTGTCCTTAGGCACTGTTATTCACCTCCATTAACGTATCTGACCCGCACTGGTGACTTTTTGCATAAGCGTGCCTTCGGTGGGCTGGCCAGGGGCATATGCCGTCTGAATATCCATCTGCAGCTCACCCCAAAACACCACGCCAACATCCAGAGGTGTCCGACCGTACTCGACCGACGTAATGGTCAGGTCTTTCACAGTTCCAGACAGGGTTCTGTCGGTTGCCAGGGCATCATAACAAGCGCCCACCAAGGCCACACCGTCCTGAAATCCCCGGACCAGCTCCACATCCCCGTGAGCTGTTCCGCGTACCGTCCGAATAACTGATACCACTACAGTCAGGGTGTGTTCCTCGAGGAACCTGGTCCCGCGCTTAATTACGTCCTTATCCAGCATTACATATGCGGCAGGCATCCTGCCTACATCCAATTTCCCTGGCTCTGTGATGGCCACCGTTTTTAATTCCTGGACCGTCTGCAGTCGTGCTACCAGTGCGTCAAGCGTTCCCTCTACCATAGCCTGATAACTGGGGTAGCTCATTCAGTTGACACCCCTTTCATATATTCCCTGATGGCGCTGACGGCAATTTTATCCTGCTGTTGGGCCAGCCATTCAGCTGTCCGACTGATTACTTTGCGGCCACCAGGGTGTCTAACCCACTTTGCGTAAGCGGCTAAACCCCGCTTCCTGAGGCGGCGCCAACCTTGTGCATCGTCTGAAGCAGGTCTAGTCTTTTTTGACCCCTTGCCGGGATAAACCACCCATGCCAGGGCCCGCGCTTGCTTAACCCTGATGATGTATGGCTCGGCATCGCTCAAAATATAGGGAGCATACTCGACATTAGAGCCAATCTGGATTTCATCGCCCACCCGAACATAACCGATGCTGGAACGCAAGCGGCCCCTGTCCACTGGTGTAAGCAGCTTCATCTTGCGCTCCCCGGCCTTGGCGAATTGCAGCAAAAGGTATTCCGGCAGGCCATCTAGTTTGTTCAAGTCCTTAAACTGCATCACACCACCACCAGTCTGCGATGCCTATCCAGCACCTGGCGAAGGCGAGGAGGGATATCCTGCTGGTAGGTAGTCTGGTAGTCAGCTTGTGCCCTGGTGACCTTGCCGGCCGCTTCTTCCTGGCGCTGGTTGAATTTCAGGGCTACCAACTCAATACATGCATCCTCCAAATCGTAAGGCAATGTGCGTATGATAGGGGGAGATGCCTGCAGATCCTCGTCCTTGGGTAAAACATAGCCTGCCTCGTATAACACTCGAATGTTCCGAGTGGAGCCAACCGGGTCACCAACAAGACCGGTAAAATATGCTCCGGCTGGCCATAAAGCCAATCGATAGAGCATTCCTTCTTCCTTGTAAACCTGGTAGTCCGTTATTCGGGCCCCGTTTGCTTCCACCAATGTAACGGCCTGCACAGGATATTGGTTCAGGCCGAGTAACTGCCGCCCGTTGCCGCGATACAGCTCATCATAAACCCCGCGCTCAAAATGTCGGTTGCAATATCCCTCTATTGCCTCCGAGGCTGCGTTAATCATGCGCTCCAAAAGGGTGTCGTACTGGTTATCATCAATCTCAATTTTTAGGAAATCCTTGACCGCCGCAAGTGTGGTCAAGGCATGCACAGAAAGCGCCATTCACATCACTTCTTTCTGACCTGACCGCCTTTGATAGCCTTATCAGCAGGCGGGGCCTTTGGAGCTCTTGCCTGTACGTCGGTTTTCACATCATCGGCCTCCTTGTTTAAACGATCCACATGCTGCCAGCGGTCGAAATCCTCCCCTGCATTGAATTCGTCTCCGCTGGTATAAAGCCGGCCGCCATAGTAAAGCGACCGGCTCGGTTTAACTTTTACTTTTACCAGCATTAGACCGGCTCCACCCGGTTCTTGCCCAGGGCAATATCCGTAGCCAACTGAATAGTGGGAGCAGTACCCCCGGTGAAGGCTACGGTGGCCACCGCCCGGATGTAGCGTCGCAGGGGAGATAGGTTGATGCCCAGTTCCTTATAGGTGTCTCCTGCAGTTATTTGCTCGACAGCCAGTCCTTCCACATCGGCCCATGTGGTCCCGTCGGCGCTATCCTGGACCTTCACATCTACTGTCTGAGCGGTAGGAGCTCCAGTGACGGCTCCCACGGACACAATCAATGCTGCATCCTCAAAACCCAGGCGGTCAATGGCCAGGCCGTTGATGGTCCCGGCAGCAGCCGTCTGAGGCCGGATAGCAGGTTGGAACTTGATGCCCTGATGTAGTCTTAAGCTCACCTTAATCCCTCCTTGCCTTAAGCGGTATAAACATCGGTCAGCACGATAAAGGCCTTTGGTTGCCTTGCTCCGAAGTCATGCCGCTCAATAGCACGGATGATGGTCTGGTCAAGCGAGTAGGCGGAAACCAGGTTGCCACCAACCACATAAGCAGCCTCGGTCGATGCATCTACAGCAATCCTCATATTCTCGCCGATCATGAACTCTGCCCAGTCCCCGAAGAAAACATCTGTAGTTTTGTTGGCGTCGTTTGCCACCGGAATCTGGTTGCTGACCTGATATGGATATCCAAGGAGCTTGCCCTGGTTCATTTCCTCACGGAACAGATACTGGCCAGTGGCAGTTTTGAGATTGTAAATCTTGCTCCACATAATCCCGTTGAAAATCCAGCCTGGACGCAGGAAAGCCACGTTTGCCTGCATGAGAGTACCAACTACGGATGCCAGGATATCGCCATCGATGGCGGCTCCAACGGAACGAATTTCAACGTCCGGCGTATTCTTCAGCCCGAGAGGCTCGTCACCAGTTCCGGTTCCATAGAGGGCCGCCCAGTCACCCTTGAGAGCTAAAGCGGTAATTATATCATCACGGACGAATTGGTCCGCCTGGGTGCTGGCATCGCGAATAAGGTCATTGCTAATGGGCACCAGGGCAGCCAGCTTTTTAGCAGACAGCTTCAGGTTGCCGAATGCCGGCTGGCTCACTTGGATATTGGTATTCTCGCCGATGTAGCTGGCCATGCTCGCGGCGGTCTGACGCGGCATGTTCATAACGTTTCCACTCATGGGTACAACGCGGGCGCCAATTTTGCGGATAACTGCCTGTGCCTGGAGCAAAGGAATAATCTCCTGGCTAAACCCTTCAGGCACCAGGTAACCGCCGTCAGAGGGGGTGCCTTCGCCCAAGGCCTTAATCAACACAGGGTCATCATACATGGTTTTAGCAATTTTGGCCGCACGCTCTACATCGTTCTTGGCAAGAGCCATAACCTTTGCAAAGCGGGCCAATCTGATACCCGGTTCCAACTCTTTGGGTTGTGTTTGCTGTTGTCCATTACCATCCAGCAAGTGGGCATATTTCCGCTGAGTCTCCAACACAGGAGCCAGCTCTGCTTGCACAGTCTCTTTCATAAGGGCTTTCAATTCCTCTAAAGTCATGGTTTACATCTCCTTTCAAAAAATGTTGACTTTCCCGCGAACACGGTCCAATTCTTCCTTGACCACGTTTTTCAGCAGATCTTTCAGCATCTCGGGTTCGATATTTAGTTCCTGGTCATCGGCTTTGGCCGCCGCAGGTAGCTGTATAGCATCCAGGTCAATCACCACAGGTGCACTGTCCTGGGGCTTTGATAATACGTCTTTAAGGTGCTTAGCAATCTCGCCGGCTACTGTCTCAGCAAGGCCGGCCTGGTCAACAACCTGGTCCGCCGCAACCCTTACAAAAATACCTTTAGGCTCGTCGTCCTGGCCCTCGCCAGCCTCGGCCAGCACCTCGTTAATCAAGTCCCGGGCTTGGGTAAGTCGGTCCTTATTTTTAGTGCTCAATACCGCCCCGGCTTTCTGGCCAGGTTCCGCTTGGGCCTTCGGCTTGCCTTCAGCATAAACTGAGATAATTTCATCGGTGCTGCGAAATTCCGGTGGCTCTTTATCAAACTCCGCGTAATGCTTTGCTAGGTGGTTATATACCGCCTTGCGGTCGCCGTCAGGAATATCTACTCCGCCGCGGGCACCCAACAGGGAGGACATGGCAGCGACAACCCCACGCCACACCACCGCATGGTTACCGGATGCCTTATGATGGGGTAATTTATAAGCACCTTTGTTCTCGGCATTTTCACTATCTACCCAAGCACACATTACCTTAAGGTCATCCACGTCGGCAGCTGCTACCTCGGCAGCGCCGTCCCAATTCTCATCTTCTGGAGCCTTTGGCGTCCCATCAGGATGCGCCTGCCCATAACTGATGACCCCTTTCTCCAAGGCTTCCTCAATGGCCGCTACCTTCAGGCCTTTGGCTTTTGCCTCGCTAATAAGAGCAGTGGGGTTAGATGGCACCGGCACAATGCTCCACTCGAGCAGCTCCCATTCATAAATTCGGTGGCCCCAGGAATTGTCGCCTATCGGCTCATATTTAAGCGGGATAAACCCTACAGATGCTGCCTTAAGGAACCCTGCCTGGCACAGCTGTTTGACTTCCTGTCCCATCTGGGTGGGCGCAAATTCTACTTCAGCCACCACTGCGTCGGCTGTCACGGAAACAGATTTGCTTCTGCCGATGGGAAGGCTTCTATAGTCATGAGCAAACAGCACAACAGGGTTTTTCATGTAGTTGTCAAGGCGGCAACCGCTGGGTTCCAAAATATCCTCGTCTCTATCCTGTGTTCTGGTGCTAATCGTAAAAACTAAAGTGTCTTTGTCGCCTTGCTTGATGCTGATTGGTAACGCTTTAAGTTTTAGGTCCACGTTATCACCTCCTCAATCCTCTACGCCTTCAATGACCGGTAACAGTGCACACCTGCAGTTGATGACCTCCCCGGGCGGTCCAGGCGCCCCAGGATACATCAAACCGTTTGAAAACGGCTGGTCGATAGGCCTCACCTCCCGGTCAATGGAGATATGGCTGTCCCGCACCCTGGAATCGCGGGTGGCCAGCCATTCTTTTTGCTCCACCCGGCCAGCTCGGTAGGTCTCAAAGGTGCCAATGCTTACAGCGTTGTGCGTCTCTGTTCTGGCAATGGTCTCGGCCCGGACCACTTTTGCCTGGCGGAATACCTCCGAAACCCTATCCCGTAGCTTTGCAACGCCATCCCCCTGGGCTATGCCTTCGGCCAGGGTTTGGGCGAGTGCCCGCTTGGTAGTCTCGGTAATGTCTTTAACCTTCTCGGCACCGTTGGTCTCCATCCACTGAACCACCCTGGGATTAATTAGCTCGTAACTAACCGGAAGGTCAAAGATATCCTGAACAGCCTGCCAGCCATCCCGGGCGGATGCATCCCAAAACTGCCGCAGCAAATCCAGCAGTGCTTGATATTGCTCCTGCCAATTAGCTAACAACTGCAGAAGATTATCCACATCCTTATACACAGCCTTTGCCTTTTCTCCCAGCAGTTCCTCAAGGTTGCGGGTAATTTCGTCCTGCTGGGCTTGAAAATACCGCTTCAGGGCCCGCTGCAGGTTGCTCTCTTGGCTTCTGGCTGCTTTATCGAACATCCACCAAATAGCGGTTTTCTGCTCGGGCGTCAGCCCTCTGGTCATTTTCCCTTTGAGTCTGCCCTTTACCTGTTTGACTTGCGTGGGCACCGACCCAATAGGCACATATATGACATCGCCGCCTTCTTCCAGGCGGTCAAAGCCGTTGCGCTCGCGCCATTCATTCACTGTAAGGGCGCCTTGCTTGAGGCCGTCATTAGCCTGCTGCAGGCGGAATTCTTTATTTGCTGGTACTGGGTCCTCAAACTCAAAAATCAACTTATCGTCGAATTGAGGCACCAAGAAAACCTGTATATGCTCCTGGATGAGGTCCAGGCATGGCTTTAAGACATTGGCCGCATAGATGTAATAAGCTGCATCGATAGTGGCCCTGTTAGAGTTTTCAATTACCCCCATCAGTTCAGGTGGAATCATGAAGTGCTGCATGGCCGTATCACGGATATACCGTCTGGACTCCACGAAATCCATTTCCTTCTGGCCTTTGCCCAGTTCGTGGATTTTTGCCTCCCAGGGCAGAATGGCCGGTTTGTGTGCGTTCCAATAACCGGCATATCGCTCCATCCATTCTTCCTTGATGCGCTCCGCCTGTTCCTTCTGAATGTTTGGCGCTTCAAATACCACAGGTGGAGTAGCATTATTCCAGAAAAACCTTTTTGCCCACTTCGCCATGTACTCATCGGTCTCAACCTCATCGCCAATGCCTTCTGCCGACCCCAGGCCCCGACCGTATGGGTTCACCGGGTCTGGTTCGACCAGCATAATGATGTCCTCTGCAGGCACCATGAGCTGGGTCCCGTTGCGAAAATCCACTCGATAATAAGGCCGGTTCGATGCCGGCGTCTCAATCACCCAGTAGGGTGGAAGAGGCCACAGTTCTGTTGGGCTTCCCAGCCCGTTCCGCTCCTGGAGCCAAAATGCCTCACCCCGCAAGCTCAAGTAAACCTGAGTAAGGTACATGAAGGCATTCCCGGTCATGCGGGGATTTGGCCTGTTCAATAGCTTAATCAAGGGATGGTCTTGCAGTTCCACTTTCTCTTTGCCCTGCTGGGCGTAGAGATGCCACTGGGCGGCCGCCACGTCTTTTGCGATTTTGTAAACCGGCCGTAGACGCGGGTTTTTCCCATACATCTCCAGCCACTGTTTGGAGTTACGCTTAGGCGGTTCACCCCACCGGGCCTGTATGGCCTCCCATACTTGCGACAAAAACGTTCCCGGAGCCTTACTACCCATCATTACTTGAAAACCCGCTCCGACCAGTCCGAGGCCAGCGCGGATGGATTGAATTCTATCTTTCACCCCATAAGCAACACCCGCTTTAGTAAATCTCATATTGTGGCCCTGCCGCCACCTGTTGAGCAGCATAGGCCGTTATGTCAACCTGGTCATCGTGCTCACCATTCGGGAAGGCGAGCAACTCGCTCTCATAATCATCCAGCCATGGCGCACCCTCCAGGAAGTAAATCATTCCTGCTTCCATCCTGGCTGCAGCCGGTAGTGCCCTGGTCACCTTGTCGCTGTCAGCTTTCAGTTCCCGGATTGGGAGGCCTTCCCGAAGTAGCATCTGATAGAGGGTGAGGCCCATGTTCTTTGTCTCCACCCCTTGGAAGGAGGGGGAATAACGCCGATAACCCTCTCTAAACAGCCGCGGCTGGTCTGGGCCCTCCAACCGCTCTCGAATAATGTCCAGGAGTAACAGCTCCCGATCTGGTGTGACCGCCCATGTGCCCAGGACAAAATAGTCTGCTGTTGTCTTGGTGGACCCGGCTGGGTCGCAAGTTTGAAACACCCAGCAGGCATTTTTCGGGACCCGTTTGTCTCCTTCGGGGCGGTGAAGGGTGTACCACTCGGCGTCAACCTGGAAGTAGCGGAAGTTTGTCCGTTTGAATAGACCGCCCTCCGCAGGCATTGGCCGCTGCTGGTAAAGTGCTGCCCAAACAAAACTGCCGACAGCCTTCTCGGTTTCCTTGGCCCACGTAGCGTCGAATCCATATTCTGGCCATAGCGGTTCCCCTGGCTGGCGGCCAAGTGGGTCGTTTTCTTCTGCTACAGCAGGCAGGCGTAGAACCTCCCACTGCTCACCGCCATTTTTGGCTTCTTTCAATAATCTTCCGGCCAGGTCATCCTCGTGCCACCTAGTCAAAACCAGGATGATCGCGCCCTGGGGTGCCAACCGTGTCCGCAACACAGTGCGATACCAGTTCCACACTGCTTCCCTGTAGGTCTTGGAATTAGCTTCCTCCCAGTTTTTAATCGGGTCATCAATAATCGCCACATGGGCACCGCGTCCAGTAATGGGGCCACCAATACCTGCTGCAGTCAATCCTCCGCGATGTCCTTTAATTTCCCAACGACCAACGGCTGAACTGCGAGGAGAGAGCTCTAGCCCCCACAAAACAGGCCCCATCCGCTCAAAGGTATCCCGGGCGATGCGGCTAAAATCAAATGTCAAATCGGCGCCATAAGAAGTCAGGATAACCTCTTTGTCAGGGTTTCTTCCAAGAAACCATGCGGGGAACTTTTTGGAGACCACCTCTGATTTACCATGGCGAGGCGGCATCTCCACAATAAGGCGTTTGATTTCGCCGCGCTCGATGGCCTCCAATTTCTCGCACAAAAGGTTTAGATGGTTCGCCGGCTTCCATTCGCCAGCGCTCTCATACTCCAGGAAAAACGAGAGACTATCTCTGGCGTCAGCTTCCCATATCGCGATTAACTCCTTTTCGGTAAAGCCTTCTAGCGATCTCTCTGGCTTCAGGGTCCTCGAGGATGCGCTGGGCAAGATCGTACTCATGTCGCTGTGTCACCTGCCCTTGCACCTCCTGCTTCACGTTCTCGGTCGGTTCGCCCCGGGCCAGGCGCTCCACCTTGACGGCAATGTCAAACCACTTGGCAAGGTCGGAAGGGGAAAGCTCGTCTGGTTCCAATGTCTTGAGCCGTTCCACAACTTTCTGCTGAAATAACATAGCCTCTTTGATGTGGCGTTCTGCCATCTCGGCCCTGGCTTTTTCCTGTGCTTCCCGGGCCCTGCGGTCAAGTTCGGCGTCCCAGGCCGCCGCCCGAGCTACCCATGACCATTTCTCACTCCAGCGCTTCATCAATGCCAGGGATTTGGACAACTGTTGGGCGACTTTTTGTAGACTACGGGCGGCCCCCATGTCCCGGTATATGGCAAAAGCCTGGAAAGCCTGACGGCTTTCTCCTTTTTGGCGTTCCCACGGCTCCTGGTGAACATCATGCGGCCGGGTCATGGACCAGCACCGCCTTCTCGCCAGTCAACTCCTCCCAGCGCTGGACGATGACGTCACAATATTTCTCGTCCAGCTCCATCATGTAGCAGGTCCGGCCTGTTTTTTCTGCTGCAATCAGGGTGGTGCCCGAACCACCAAAGAAGTCAACGACCACCTGGCCGTATTTAGAGGAGTTCTTTATTGCCCTTTCAACCAGTGCAACTGGTTTCTGCGTCGGGTGAACATATTTGACTTCCCGACTGAAATCCCAAATCGTGGTTAGAGCTGGGTCGTCTATCTCAATGTTAGTGACCGCCGGCACCTCGGCAAAATAGGTTTTCTCCCCATCAAAGAACTTGAGTACTATGCCGTCTTTGATCTTTTCAACCTGGAATGACGGGTCGTTCTCATTCCAAACCGTGGTCTGGCGGCGGTTGCCGTAAAAGTTGATAGGCTTCCCAGCCTTGCCCGCGTATAAAATTGGCTCATGGCGCCACTTGTAATTTGCGAACCCAAATGATGCTACTGTTTTAACCCAAATAATCTGCGCTCTGACCTCCAAACCCGCCTTGTTCATGGCCTGCTCAAAGGCAATATGCTCCCTGGATGCATAGCAGACGTAGAAGGCGGCCCGGTCGCTGGTAACGAGTGCATAATTGGCAAAGGCTCGCTCCAGCAGCTCCCTGAATTGCTCCGGAGATAAGCTGTCATTCTTGATGCTTTTGCCTTTGCTGTCTTTATAAGCCACGTTATAGGGAGGGTCAGTGAATACCATATCCGCAACGCCCCCCCCCCATGAGTTTTTTAACGTCCTCGAAGGAGGTGGCGTCACCGCACATTAACCGATGCCGGCCCAGGGCATATATCACACCTTTTTTAGTTACCGGTTCCGCTATTGCCTCGGCCGCTGCGTCAGCGTCAAATTCATCTGGGTCGGCTTTCTTCTCAACGTGAAACTGGATCATCAGGTCCTCAATTTCAGCCTCGGTAAAACCGGTAAGCTCGATATCAAAATCCCCAGTATCTAATTCCTCCAGAAGGTCCTTCAATTTCTCGTTATCCCAATCGCCCGAGATTTTGTTCAGGGCAATATTGAGGGCGCGTTCACGTTGGTCGTCCAAATCTACGACGGACACTTCAACTTCTCGCACGCCTTGTTCTATTAAAACTTTAAGGCGTTGGTGGCCTCCAACAAGGTTCCCTGTGCGCTTATTCCAGACAAGTGGTTCTACAAAACCGAACTCCTGGATGGACCGGCGCAGTTTCTCATATTCCGGCTCTCCCGGTTTCAGGTCTTTTCTAGGGTTATAGGGAGCTGGGTTAATTTGCTCTACCGGTATCCTCTTGATTTCCATCCCTGAACACCTCCTCTCGGGTTGTAGAGGCAGCAGCAATTTCCCTCTCACCTTTATGTTTCTGCTGTATGGCACAGCGTTTAGATATTTTGACTTTTGCCCGTTCTACATAGCTTTGAACCGTCGCACGCTTCACGCCCATGATTTCCGCAGCCTCTTTATATGAAAGGCCCTCGCCAACTACCATCAGATATGCCTCCTTTTCCTGGGGGCTTAATATGTCTAGTGCAGCGAGGATTTTCCGTCGCACCTGCTCAACAGGTAGCAACGGGGATGGGGGTGGTGATGAAAACCAGACCAACACTTTCTGGGGGTCAACAGGGACAGCACGCCGATAAGGTCCGGTGCTTTGCAGCGGTGGATACCCGGTCACCATGTATTCGATAGTCCACTCCAGGTCTTTCTCCATCCCATAAAGTGTTTTTAAGTCTGCTTCCCAGCCATTTGCTTTAGCCCGTCGAATAAGCTTTCGCACCCTGGCCAGTGACTCGCAATATTCATCCAGCAGGTCACGTAAGCCCTCGTGCACGTTTTCACCCCCTCGAAATCAACTAAAAAAGGCCGACACCACTGGCACACTACCAGCAGCATCGGCCTCCCGATATACGGGTCAGCCATGCGTTATTTGGCTGTTGTTGCTTTTTTCCTTTCTGGTTGTCACCCATCCATCCTGGACCTCAACCCGGACCAGTTTCCCGTCCTGTATCACGAATGTGACCTTACCATGGGTGACGCCGTCCATTCTCTCTGGCCTGGACTTGGCCTCTGCGACAATTTGTTCACTTACCCGCATGGCTTCACTCCTTCCACTCAGTAATCCAAACCTCTGTCCTTGGTGCCTGCCTATCCACCATGAATTCTGGTTGTGGTAGGCGAAGGACCCCGGCATTATCGTCCGAAATAATTCCAGCCTTCCGTAGGCCATCTAAAATAAACTTTCCTGCATAATTATCTGGGTCCCGACGCCTACGGTCCCTAAAGTAATAGACCAAGCGGACCTCGGCCCGCTCAATTTTTGGCATGTTGACCGCTAAAGCCAACAACCGCAGATTATTTGTCATCTCTTCAACTGCCCGGTGTCGGACCCTCCAGTGCTTCCGCGACCACTCATTCAAACTCGGCGGCAATGTCGGTATGCAGATCCAGATGGAAGGCGGAGAAGTGGACTCCACCCGTGCGTCCCATTTCATACTCATCACTGCATAAATCCTTCCGTGCCCGTTGGCAAGAAATCTGCCCGCTCGAATAACGTCAGTTGCTCATGCTCCTGCACGGCCTTATGCAGTTTCTTGAGCGCAGGCCTCCATAAACCATGCCGCCGAATTACCCCGATAAAGTCCTCAACATCGTGGCCCTGGATATACCAGGTTGGGTTCCCGTTAGAATCATCATCACCGCGGCAGCAGTGGGAGAGTTCATGGTCCAATAGAGCAATGCGCTCCTCGTTAGTCAGTTGGTTCCAAACATCCCGGTGAATCGTTATCACGAAATCCAGCCTGGTTAAAAATGCCTGTTGGCCGGTTATCCTTTGGGCCTTGCCCCATGTTTCCCGTTTCTGGGTTGACCATTCGCCGGTCCTGAACAGGTATTTAATCTTAGCCTCTGCCAGATGGCTGTGGATTGTGTTAATCAGCTTTCTGGCTATTTCCTCAACCTCCGGGGCGTCGAAGTATTCAGTTGCCATCTACGGCTCCTCCTTTCTGTACATCAAGGCACTGCCTTGTCTCCTTGAACAGTGGGCGGTACCAGGTGACCTTTCCTGTTTTGATATCCACGCTTAAAATTGGCGGCTTGAATTGCCACTCCATATCACTTAAAGCCTTGCGCTGCTCTCGCGCGTCCTTTTCTGCCGACGTAGGCATTGGCGGCAGCGGGGATGGCTCTCTTTTCTTTCTTCTCCTGGTCAACATTCACCACCTCCGCCCATACCACCAGGCGGCCAATGTTGAAATCGTCTCTTGCCTGGCCTCTCTTGGGATAGCCCACTATGATTTTTAAGTTCTTTCTGGCTTCCCGTTCTGCTGCTCGCCGTTTACGTTCCTCTTTGGCCTTGCTTCCAGGTCGCTTGTGTTGTGCTGCCATTATCACCGCCTCCTGGGTTCATACTCGATAACCCCAATAGTGCACAGGCCCACCTCGCGCACAATCTGGGCGATGGTCTCAAGCGGAATTCCTATCACACAGTCATCCATGGCCTTGTAAAGGAAAGTCAAAGAGGTCCTGGCCCATTTAATCCTCTCACGTGGCCGGTTGTGTTTCTCCCAGTTATCAATGACCTCCTCAAGTTTGCCGGCCATAGCCGCCAATATCATGAATTCCTCCCGCTCGGCCCGGTTCATATAATCCTTACGAACATCCTGTCTGGCCCACTTTTGCTTCGGCGGCCCGTCTTTCTTTTCGCTCCGTTTTCGGGTTAAAATCTTTTCTAACTGCTCAAGGGATGACGGCCCCTCAATGGCTATTTCATTCCTGGCTTCCAGTATCTCGCGGATAGTTGCCATTCACGATCACCCCAATGGCTTCATCAAGGGTTTCCAGCATTGCCGTGGCATGATACCGCAGAAAATAGCTCTCCCGGTTGGCCGTCCCCCAGCATATAACAGGCTTTCCTTGCTCCCAGGCCCGCCTCATTTCAATGGCTGTCCCTATGTAAGCGTGGCCTTTGGTATTCATCTCCAATAGGATGATGTCAGCCCGGTCCACATTTGCCAGATCAGTCTCAACGATGTCACGCGGGTCGTAGAAGGCAGTCAGGTCTTTGCCTTCTGTTGGGTCAATCACCGAAAATCCGTTCTCTTTAAGGACCAGGGCTGCTTTCCGTCGCCAGCAAGTCACTTGATCAGCTGGCTGACCATCAATAGCGCCAGCCAAATAAACCGTGGTCATTCTTCATCCCCTCCCTCCGGCAAAATCTCTGCATTGCAAATCGTCCAATCATCCCTCAAGTGCATACCCATTGGGCACCGGTTGCACTCATCGCCCTTTGGGTTACCTCTCTGGGCAATGCCTGGCGGTTTTTCGCTTATGCCAAGCCGTCCGGTTATCTTAAACCCACAAGGAAACCTAAGCATCTGCTGCACCCGCCCGTAGGCGGTCGTCGCCAGGGCCCAAGTAAAGACCTCTGTCTTGGCCGGTAGTGATGACCTCCAGCATACGGCGCACTATGGTGGCTTCTCTGATGGTCTCGTCCCAGATGGGTAATCCTTTGCAATGCCGCAAGAAAACCAGGTCGCTCTCTATGTGCTCAATGCGCTTGGCAAGCCAGGCGATTACTCCATCTTGCCGTATTTCCCGTAGAAACAAATGAGTGTCCTCGTCATACCCATAGGCATCAATGATAATCTGCCACAGCTGCCCCTCAAACCCGTTCTGCAATGCTATCACCTGACACACCTCCTCCCGAGCCGCCTATCAGGCCCGCCCAGTGTCCATGTTTCGCAAAACCCTGCCAGACGGCTGGCTATTGCTGGACCGAAGTTATCGCGCCCAAACCTAACCTCGATTTCTGCTAGGTCAAAGTTGGTCGAAATGATAATAGGCTTATTGGCCCTTACCCGGTAATCAATCACGTAGTAAAACTTTTCCGGTCCCCAGTCTGTCCTGAAACTTTCCTTGCCCAGGTCGTCCCACAACAGGACAGGCACCTGGGTGTACCGCATCAAAACTCTACTCTCGCTTTCCTGGCTGCCTTCGTCGTAGGCCGCCCGGAGCTGCATCAAGAAATCCACCGTGCGCCCATACAGGCAAGGTATACCCATCCGGCATAACCGGTGAGTCAGCGCATGGAGGGCATAAGACTTTCCAGTTCCGTTGCCCTGTGGATTGTCTGGGTCCTTCTTTGCCGCTATATAAATCCCGCCCCCGACGGATGGTTCCCATACCATCAGGTAGGTGTAAAGTTCACGGTTATGTTCGTCGATGATTGCGTTCTCGAAAAGGTGGTTTAACTCAATACCCATAAGACCGCTTTTCTCGATAAGCTCCCGATATCGCACCTCCGAATAGCAGGAGCTGACGTCATATATCGTCCGGAGTGGCTCAGGCTCCAGCTGGCTTTCCTCGCGCTTGCCCATCTGGCATTCCTCGCACCTACGCCAACTATTTTCACGCCATGGACACTCCTGCGGCGACTTTATGACTTTCGTTATCACCGGCGCTTTCTCTAGGATTTCCTGACGCCTGGCTATTTCCGCCTGTATTTGGGCTATCCTGGCGTCCAATGACACGCCCTGTTCCTCCGTCCCTTGCAAGGCCCGCAAAGCGGTTCTTGGCCTGGACTGCGTTTCCAAAGGCCGAAGGTTTTGGAGTACATCCCCGATGCTGTGCATTTGAATTCACCTCCGCTGCGATGGTGTATTCATCCTCCCACCCCTTGGCATTTAGCCAGGTAGCAGGGTATGGGATATAGCGCCCGTTCTCTTTGCGCCACTCCTCGGATTTCTTGGCCCGCTCGATGGCTGCTAACATTGTCTCCACGAGCTGCTCGTCCGGTTGGAGTTTAGCCCACGCTTTCTCGGCCTGACCCTTTGAACGCTTCTTAGGGTAGGCCGCCCAAAACCTCGCAAACAACTCTTCCTGCTTCTGGGTCTTGGCCCGCTTTCGCTGCTCGCCAGATTGGTCAGCAGGTTGGTCAGATGGATTTTGAGGTTGCGCGGACGCGCCGCCAGGCGCATGTGTATCTATTTTTACGGTCTGGTTATGTTCGGTTTGGTTAGGTACGGTTAGGTTACCTGCGCCGTCCGTTGGACATCCAATGGACGTCCGTTGGACATCCATTGGACGGTGCCGCGTTGACCTTTTTCTTTCCGCATCGGCACGCCGTTTTTCCAGTAATCGTCCTGCGTAATCGTGCCAATCATGAATAGAAAACACTCCGTGTTCATCCTGATCAATAAAACCCGCTGTATAAAGAGCATCCAAAAACTGTGCAGGGTCACCTTCCCACATGGCCGCATCGGCGATGTCGCTATCGTCATACCGTTCCAGTGTTCCTTCCTGAGCATAGTCCATGGCCCACCACCAAAGGAGGTGGAGGTGGCCAATTACCGTTGGGATAGAAACCCCCAAAATCCGGGCAAGTTTTCTCGTTTTTGGATGCCTAGCTAATTCCTGATGGCTCTCTATCCAGGCCACATCCCCACCTCCCTTTTCGTTCTGTTTGGGCCTTTCGTGAGTTGCAAGAACTACAGATAGTGCGAAGATTTTTCATGGAATGATCTCCACCAAAAATGCGCGGCCTAATATGGTCGATCTCCAAAACCCTATCTCGCACCCATAAGGTGTATCGCCCGTCGTAATCGCACGGGATATAGTCAGGTCTTGCTCCACAAACACAACAAGTATAATTGTCGCGTTCATATACTGCTTTGCGTAAGGCTTGATACTTCTTGCGCCGAAAATCTATAACCGGTAAGTAGGTCATACATTTCACCCTCAACTTTCGGAAAGGCAATTGGCAATGCAGGTCAGATTTACCAATCCTGTAGGTTAAAAAAATTACTTCCTGCCGCCGGCCTTTCAATTTCCCATTCAAACCCGTTCGTCAGCAGTATCTGGAGCGTTGCCCGGCCACACTGACAGGGGATATTGGCCTTCGCTTCCCGTATGTCTATTTTGCCGGCCACCATGAGGCCACACTCTGGGCACTGCACCTTGATCTTCAAATAGCCTTTTTCTGCTGGCATCCACTTGACCAACCATATCACCCCTTTCCGCTTTGGCCCTCCTGATTATCGCCCTTAGCCGCAGTTCCGCGGCTGTAATCTCGTAACAAGCCGCTTCTACCATGTCCTGGTCAACAGCCAGGTCCAGGTGGTTCTTTGCCACCTGGAGTGCCGTTAGTGCTTCGTTCAGCTCGGGATCTACCAGCAATCTCGTGATATGGGTTGTTAAACCACCGTCCACAATGAATGCACCTCACTTTCTCCTGATCTCGCGCCGGGTAGGCGCTAAACATACTCTGTTTGCAGTAGGGGCAAGACCACTCAAGCATTGTCCACCTCCGGGATCTCATCTCATGTTCGATCGTTTAGCACAAGTTTTATCCATATCGCCAAGAGAATACCGAATATAGCTGGTTCGTATTTACCAAAAAACATTTCTACAGATGATAAAAAGACAAGTAAAGCGGATAATAACTGCAAAATCATAATCATACCAACTTCTCCGCAGCGTTTTTTTATATTTTTTAGTTCTTTGGTTGTAGCTACTTTGCGGAACGCCCTAATATCGCACCATATATCGGGGCGCAATTGTGCCATCCTAGCAAATTCAAGTGTCGTAACTTCACCTTTGCTTGCCTTCCTTTTCGCTTCGATGGCGTTGATCGTGAATTTGTATAACTCAATATTCAAATCTGGTCTTCTAAATCTCCAGCATCCCCTCTCATTAGTCCAATTACAGCCAAAATGAGGCCGGCTTAGGCTATCTTGGCAAATCGAACATGGCACCAATGTCTTCCCGCAAACCGGGCAAGGAGAAGGACTCTCTGCATGAACCTCGACTTCGTTTTCGCAATATGGGCACCACTCGATTGCAGTTTTCATATCTCTACACCCCGCTTTCGCAGTTCCTCCCGCCAGATGGTCTTCATGTCCTCACTGCAGTGGGACATGGCATCTTCCCAGGTCGGCCACCGACCGTGGTCATTGTAAAATTTGTATTGGTAGAACAGGCTCTGCTGGTTATGGGGCAACTCAGGCGGGTGATCCACCGCGCACTCCGGGCAGGTGCCCGGGGCGGCCGGCATTAAACCGAACGCCCCTATGTGTTTGCCGTGAATAATCCTGATCATGCCACCCTCACCTTGCTTCCATCCGGCCCAGGCTCCACTTCAATTCGAGTGGGGAAGGCCTCTTTAATTTCCTCGACGTGGCTGATGACTATAACTTTCGCGAAGTCCTTCTCAATGGCCGCTATAGCCTCCATAAGCCGCTCGCGCCCTTCAGCATCCTGGCTGCCGATGCCCTCGTCCAGGACCAACAGCCGCAAGCTCGCCCCAGCTCTCCGTGCCAAAAGCTTGCTCAGTGCAATCCTGATGGCGAAGTCAATCCTGAACTTTTCGCCGCCGCTAAATGTCTCGTAAGGGCGTTCTCCACGCCAGTCACTGATAATGATGTCCAGTGTTTCCGAGACGGCGCCTTTAACCGATTTCAACTCCCGCTGGGTCTCAAACCGCAGGTTCATGCCATTGGAAGTCATACGCCCCAGTATTTCATTGGTGATGCTCTCCAGCTCTGGAATGGCGTTCTCGATGATCAAGGCTGGAATGCCATCTCGGCCAAAGGCCCTCACCAAGGTCTGATACTTCACTTGTAGCGCAGCGATTTGTGCCAGCTTGCCCGTCAGGTCCTCAGCCTCTGCTCGTAGGGCATCAATAGCCTTCAGTCGTTGCTCGACCATGCCCAATTCTCGCTGGAGGGCCGACAGCGCCCGGTTGCACTCATCGATGTTAGCCTTAAGGGATGTCGCCTCATTCCCGAGTTTTGATTGCTCGGCCCATAAGATAACCCGTTCCTCGAGCTGACGCGCTATCTCTGCCCGCCTTGCTGTCCGTTCGACAATCTGTTCCCGATACCATGTAAATCGTTGTTCCGCCTCGGCCACTGTTTGCCGAGCTGCTGGCAGTTCATCCTTGGCTGCCGCCCACCGTTCAAGGTTTGGAAGGGAGGCCTTAAGCGCCTGTAGGTCCTTCAATTCGGCCTGGAGCTGGTGCCCCTCGTCGTTCAGTGCCGCATGTCTGGCCTCGATATCGGCCAGACTTTCCCGTAGCTGCCGTTCCTGGTGCTTAAGGTTCTGTAGTAGTTCAGCCTTAGCACCCAATTGCGCCGCCTGTTCGGCTTTATGCCGCAAGGAAGTGACCAGGTTTCTCAATCGTTGTCGTTCAGATGGGTCGTAACCGATGGCGTCCTTCTTGGCCTGTAGCTCGCACCAGGTCTGCTCCAGGCGTTCCACCTCCGATTTATCCAGGGCATTAAGCTCCGTCTGCACTTCCGCCATCTTTGCTTTTGCCTGCTGTGCGTCGGCCAGGAACCGGCAGGATGCTCGTTCAGGGTCAATACACCCGCTATCCTCGAGCATTGCTGCCTTGGTTTTCAGTGCTTGCAGCTCTTTCTCAAGCTCCCTGGTCCTGGCCTCAAGCTCGAAGCTGGCCCGTTCCCATATTCGCCGCGCGTCTTTTACCTGTTGGTCCAGCGCCAGCCACTGCTCTCCAATAGCATCGATGGTCTCAAGGTCCGCTGTTGCTTTCTGATATTGCTCCGCCGCCGCTTCCAGCTCTGCACGGTTAGACAGGACGGCCTCAATTTCCCTGATTTGCCCAACTACCTGCGCAATAGTCCGGGAAGCCTGGGCCTTTTGGCTTTCCAACTTCCTGGCCTCATCGGCTACCGCCTGAAGGCGTGGGAGCTTTGCCTCAAGGGCTGCTATCCGTGCTTTGACCTGCTCGCATTCCTTGACCTTAGCGAGGATCTGCTGCTCGCTGGCCAACATTTTCCTGGCCCTGTCTACCCGGTGTTCAAGTCCTGCCCGTTCCTGTTGAAGCGTTGCGATTTCCCGCTCCAACCTATCATCCTCGGATGACAGGCCATCAAACTGAGCGGCTTTAGCCTCTAGTTCTGCCTGTTGCCGCTTCACATGGTCGAGCTGCTCCTGCAAGGATGCGATGGTTGCATTTTTTTGCGCAATGCTTGCCTCAATATCGGATTTCCTGGCTTCCAAATCGGATACTTCGGCAAGCTGGATCTCAATGGCCGCCTGGCGGTCTTTAAGGGCTTTAATCTCGCCGTCCAGGGCCTTGGCCTTTTCCTTGGCCGCCGCCTGGAGGCGGTCATAAACCTCCAGCCCTAGAATTTCCCCCAGGACCTTCTTCCGCTCCGCCGGTCCCTTGACTGTGAACTCATTGCTTCGCCCCTGGAGGATCAGGCATGAGCTGGTGAACGTCTCCTGGGTAACCTTGAGTAGGTCCTGAATACGCTTCTCCGTATCCCTGATATTGGAGCCGGATAGCGCGAGCCACTCATCCCCGTTGCGGACCTGTAGCTCAAGACCAGATTTACCCCGGCCTTTGGTACTCCTGGACCTCATGACACGATATTCCTGTCCGTTCAAGATAAACTGGACCTCAACCGCCATATCCTGCTCGCCTTTGCGGACCAGGTCGTCCAGATTGCCTGTCCTGCTAGCCCCAAAGAGGGCATAGAGCAGAGAATCTGTGAAAAGAGTGGATTTCCCGGCACCGTTAGGACCGCTGACCACCGCCAGGTGGATGCCTGACAGGTCTACATCCTCGTGACTATAAGTCCCGAAATTGGTTAAACTTATCTTAATAGGTTCCATTACATCGCCACCTCCTGCAAAAGTTCCTGAGCGAGGCTGGAGAGACCATCATCAGGAATATTGTTTTTATCCAGGTATTTGAGCAGGGCGTCACGGACACTCATAGCCTCGGTTACTTCCTCATCTCTGGCCCGGTTCGAACGCTCGACTTCGGCCTGGATGCCAGCCACGTAATGGGCTCCGGCTGTATGCAAGCGCCGGATAATTTCCTGATGATTGACCATCTTCGCCACGTCATCTGGCGCCCGATATTTAACCCGCACCATTGCGCCAGTGGTATCCGGAAGCAGAAGGAAGGACCCGTCCGAATAAGTGGCTGAAAGGTCGTCATAGAACCGCTCCAGGTCCTCTGGTGTCTCGAGATCAACCTCCACAGTTACGAACTTCCGCGCTGGCGTCTTGTGAAACTCGAGCACCGGCACCTGGCCAGGCTCCAGCTCGACCGATAGGTATCCTTTGTCCTCGTCGGCTTCACCGAAGTCTATGCGCTCCGGATTGCCGCTGTAAGCCACCCGCGGTGACAGCTGTTGAAACTTGTGGATGTGTCCCAGGGCCACATAATCGAACCCCAACGCTTCCAGTTCAACCGCTGACAGAACAGGCTCCGCGCCCATGAAGATGTTCTGACCGTTTGATAGCTCGGCACCTGTAACTGATAGGTGAGCCATCAAAATGGATGGCATTCTTGGGTCACGCTGGCCCGCGAAGTGGCGCACGATGTCCATAGCCTTTTCGCCCAGGAGCTTGTTAATCTGCTCCAGCGTGAGGTCGCGATATTCTTCTTTTTGCAAAAGGGTTGATTTGGTGAAGTAAGGGAGTGAGAACACCTGCACCGGGCCAGATTTGGTGTGGATGACATCCGCTGCTGGCCTGGTTCGCACCGTCAGCCCCGGAATATTCATTGCTGCAATTACATCCCATGCGCCCTCGCTGCCGTCATTTGGGGTGTCGTGGTTGCCCGATATGGCTACCACCGGCACCCTGGGCGCAACGTGAGCCAAGCCGTTGGCTACGGTGAGAATCTCACGGTATGATGGCCTGCGGGTTTTGAATGCATCTCCAGCAAACACCACCAGGTCATACATGCCAACCTGGGCCTCATTGGCGATATGGTACAGCATTTTCTCAATGTCTTTGAGGCGGGAGTTTTCCCCGGCCACTGTTGGGCCGGGGTATTCTCCCATGTGCAGATCCGCAAAATGGAGAACGCGGATGCTCATCGTCTGCCACCCGCCTTTCCGTTCTTGCGGGCAGCCTTCTGGCATTCAGGGCATAAAACCTTACCCCATGTCCGCTGGCTGTAATCTCGAATGGCTTCCGGCGACCAACTCCCCGTGGCCGATATTTCCTGGCCGCATCCCTCACATGCGATAATATCCTGCGTCATTTCAGCCGCTGGTTCATCTTGTTCCCATGGCGGAAGCTCTTCGTCCATAAGTTGATAATCCGCCTCATCGGGCTCGTCTGGACCGATTTCTACCATAGGTGGCTGTTCTACCTCACCGGTAAGATACCGTTGCTGAAGCTGGTCCCCGTGGCCGCGGCGCGTTTGTACGCCGAACAAGTCAATTACTGAACCAGCGTATCTGGCGGCCACAGCCTTTTTCATATCAGGGTCAGCCATATTTGGAACAACATAGGCCACAGCAAAAGGCTTCTGGAGTTCTGCCGCTGTGTAGGTTGGACTGAGCATTAGGGCTTCACGCAGTGCTCTGTTTAAAGCCTTGGTCTCGCAATGTTCCGTCCTGAACGGGAAAAACTGCTCAAACTGTTTTTCGGTCATGCGCTTGCGCTCTTCCTCGACGCGGATCTCTTTGGTGGCTCTGACCATGCGCCAGGTCCCAGAGGGCTCCGGAACGGCAATGGTCACCTGGTAGGCCACATCATCTGAACTGGGGCAATCTCCGCACCGGGGTGCCATTCTGGTCTGTCTGGCCACCTCGGCGCAACGCTGACACTTTTGAGGCGTTACTGGCCTGCTGTCCACCACTTGGATATTGGCCGCTGCCATCAGTTTTGCCAGCCCCTTCTTGGTGAGGGCAAGCTCGCCGTTTTTCTCGGCATATACGTCTTTGCCGCTTTTCGGGTCCGGGTTAATCTGGACCTGGTTAATTACGACCTTATGCAGTGGGCTGATTTCCTGCATGGTCTTGACTGGTATCAGTAAGTTAAACTTACTGGGAGGATACTCATTCAAAACCGCTATGGCGGTCTGGTTTGGAGCCGCATTCATGGACATTTATACCGCCTCCTTGATATTGGTGTTCTTTGCGGCCATGTGGTTAATTGCATAACCTACCGCAATAACGTCGGAACATGAACTATTGACCCAGATGAACTTATCCATCTCCGGGTGCTCTTTAAGCCACGCCCGCATGTCAGCGAGATACCGACTAAAATCTATTTTGCTGCCTGCAAAGGCTGCGACATCGCGTTTCATTCTTCCTCATCCTCGCACTCAACAAATTTGCCGTTTTCTAAGCGGTAGAAGGTATCGGCCTTTATTTTCTCTCCGTCCACCTTGGCGCACTGAACATCTATAATGTGCCAATCGCCTTTATCGTCCCAAGCCCACTCGGCCAAAACAATCCAGCACCCAAGGGCACCTCTGGCCTTGCTTTGGTAGCCGAGAGCCATGGCAACAGACTCTTTGCCTTTTACAGTGGCCGCCGAGCAATCCCC
>NZ_LYVF01000167.1 GCF_001655685.1 Desulfotomaculum copahuensis | reverse complement strand
GACAAATGGGTCCACCCCAGTCGGGCTGTCCCGCTTCCCTCCGGCGCAAGTCTGTTAACCCGCTCGTTACTATAACTTAACCGTTTTCTTACAACCAATTAATAAATCCCTAAAGGTTCTAAAATAAAATATGCGTGTAATTGCCCGCTTCGGGCAAAAAACCGCCGGCCGGAAAGGAGGTTTGCCGGGAGACTGCACAGGCCGGCAGATACCCGCAAACAACAAAAATTTATATGGGTGGTGAAACAATGTTTACTTCCAGGAAACGTTCCGGATTGTTATCGCTTTTAATACTTATAGCGTTTATTTTCAGCCTGGCCGCGCCGGGCGTCAACGCCTTTGCCGATAGCAGCGACAAGGTTTTTGACGTTGTTGAAATCACGGACTTTCACGGCTACCTGGAAGACACCGGCGGCAACCCGGTGGCTGCGGTAATGGCCAATAACATTAAAGATGTTGTTAACGGCAACCCCGGCCGCACACTGATCGTTTCCGGCGGCGACAATTATCAGGGAACGGCTACCTCCAACCTGCTCAAAGGCGTCCCGGTAATGAATGTTTTCAATAATCTTGGAGTAGCGGTTTCCGAACTGGGCAACCATGAATTTGACTGGGGTCTAGATACAGTAACCAAAGATGTTACCCCCGGTGTTGCCAATTATCCAATCATTTGTTCCAACCTGTTTTATAAAGGTACCAAAAATCGCGTATTCGACCCTTATGAAATTTTTACTAAAGACGGCGTGAAAATTGCTGTTGTCGGCGCGATTACCGAGGACTTACCGGACATCGTGCTGGCGGACAATGTCAAGGATTATGACGTCGGCAGCATCGTCGACAATATCAGGCAGGCGGCACAAGATGCCCGGACCAACGGGGCGCAGATTGTAATCGCCCTGCTTCATGCCGGGGACAATTACGACAGCAAGACCGGGCCCGTCTTTGATGTCGCCAATCAACTGGGCGGTCCCGGCGGCCTTGTTGACACCGTACTGGGCGGACATACGCACGATCTGGTAAACACCACGGCGGCAAACGGCACGCCGGTGGCCATTGCCAACTGTTACGGCAAGGGCTTCATTGATTTGAAAATCACCAGGCATGACAACGGTACGCTTTCCTTCAACAGTTCCTATGTTCCAGACGATACAACCAGCACGGTTTTCCCTTACGGTTATAAAGCCCCATCCCCTGCAGTTGATCAAGCGGTAAGCGATATCGTCAGCAAGGCCAAAACCCAGGTCGGTCCAATTCTCAACCAGAAGTTGGGCACCGCCGATGTTGCGTTGACCAGGGCGCAGGCGGATTCTCCCTATGGCGAGTCCCTGGCCGGCGACTGGACCTGCGATGCAATGAATAAAGCGGCAGCCACCGATTTTGCATTTACAAACAACGGCGGGTTGCGCATTGACATTCCCCAGGGCGACATCACCATGGGCACTCTGTATGCCTTTATGCCCTTTGACAACACCATTACCACCGCCGGTATGACCGGCGCCCAAATCAAAACCCTGCTGGAACAGGCTGTTGGTGACGGCGGCAAGGGCATCCAGGTCGCCGGTTTGACGTTTACTTACGACCCCGCCAAACCAAGCGGCAGCAGGGTGGTGAGCATCAGCAAAACCGACGGCACCCCCGTCGATATGACCGATAACAGCAAAACGTACAAAGTCGCTACCAACAACTTCATGTCCGGCGGCGGTGACGGATTTGTCATCTACAAAACAGTGACATCTTTTGACACCAACATTTTGGTCAGGGATGCTCTGGCTCAAAATATACAGCAGAACGGACATGTTACCGCCCAATTACAGGGAAGGATTAAGAATGCTCAGAATTCCAACAGCCCAAATCTAAGTTATGTAGATGTTCTGGCGACGTCTGATCTGCATGGTCACATTTACCCCTATGACTATTATACCGGAACGGCGGCAGACTATGGTTTGGCCAAAGTGTCAACTTATGTCAATCAACAGCGGCTACTCGATCCGAACTTGATCCTGGTCGACAACGGGGATACCATTCAGGGTTCGCCGTTGGCCACTTATTATGCCACCATCGACAAAACATCCCCCAACCCGATGATAAAAACCATGGCTTACATGAAATATGACACCTGGACATTGGGCAACCATGAGTTCAATTACGGCCTGGACATGCTGAACAAGGTGGTTGATCAGGCCAAAACCGGCGGCATACATGTTCTATCAGCCAATACCTATAAAAGCGACGGCAGTAATTTTGTGGATCCCTACTACATCAAATCTGTTCCGGAATTAAACGGTGATGTGGTCAAGGTGGGCATCCTGGGTTTAACCACCAAATGCATTCCCGACTGGGAAAGCCCTGATAATTACCAAGGGCTGCATTTTAATGATCTGGTCGATGAGGCCCAAAAGTGGGTGCCGCAGGTAAAAGCAGCCGGAGCGGACATTGTGGTGGCGGTGATTCACAGCGGAGAGGAAGGCCCCGGTGACATAATTCCGGAAAACCAGATCAAGGCCGTGGCCCAAGGGGTGTCCGGCATCGACGCCATCGTGGCCGGTCATACGCACGCGAATATCCCGCAGGACACCTTCACCAACCCGTCAGGGAATACGGTGCTTGTTACCGAACCTTCAAGCTGGGGCAAATATGTATCGCAGTTGAAATTTGGTTTAAGCAAGGAAAACAACCGGTGGACTATAAAAAGCGAGTCCGCCAAAACTGTGGCCATGGATTCTTCCATCCCGGCGGATTCATACATTACGGATACGCTGGACAAGCCTGACGAGGATCAGACCATCCAATACCTGGGGACAGTTATCGGGCAGGCCACCGGACCGTTCAGCGGGGCCACCCAGACAGTGGAAGAAACAGCGATCATGGATTTGATCAACAAAGTGCAAAAGGATGCATCCGGGGCACAACTGTCCATCGCCGCCCCTTTGAGCTCTACGGCATTGATTCCCCGGGGTGACGTGACCATTAAAGACATCTCATCAGTTTATGTTTACGAGAACTACCTGTACAGCATTAAGATGACGGGGGCGCAATTGAAAAAATGGCTGGAGTTTTCGGCCCGTTATTACAAACAGGTGACAAGCCCCAACGACCCCACCGTCAAGGACGCGGTTTACAATATACCGGATTACAATCTGGACCAGTTATACGGCGCCAGTTATACCATCGATCTGACCGAACCGGCCGGCAGCCGCATCAAGAACCTCAAATACAACGGCCAACTGGTCAAGGATACCGATGAATTCACCGTGGCGATAAACAACTACCGTTACAACGGCGGCGGGGGATTTATGGCGGCCGCGGGGCTCACTCCCGGGCAAGGGGCCATATATGATTCAATGAAGACACTCGGCGACGCCGGGCAGGTAAGGAACCTGTTAATCAAGTATGTCCAGGACAACAAAACGGTTTCACCGGTGACCGAACAATACTGGTCTATTGCCAAGGTGCCCGTGACCCAGGAAACCGGTTCCGGTAACAACGGCGGCAGCGGTGACAGCGGCGGCGGCAGCAGTGGCGGCGGCAGCAGTGGCGGCAGCGGCGGCAGCAGTGGCAGCAGTGGCGGCGGTACCGCCACACAGACGGCCAATCCCGGCACCGGATCAGCCACCCTTACCCCGGGCACAGGCGGCACCGTCAGCCTGGGCAGTGATGCCGTCATTTCCATCCCGGCCGGTGCACTGAACGGAACTTCCAACGTACAGGTCAGCATACAAAAAGTGACCAATGCCCTGGCGGTGCCTGCCGGCTTCAAACTGGCCGGCGGCATGTTCGAATTGAGCGTTGACGGCAAGAACAACTACAGCTTCAACAAGCCGGTCACCCTGACTTTCAGCTTCGACCCGGCCGCATTGTCCCCCGGCCAAAAACCGGCGGTATTTTATTACGATGAAGCATCCTCCAACTGGGTCAATCTCGGCGGTAATGTCTCCGGCAATACGATTACCGTAAACGTCGACCACTTCACCAAATTTGCCGTGCTGGCATCCACCACGGCAATAAAACAGCCGGCGCAACCGGCGGCAACATTGAAAGACATCAGCAACCACTGGGCGGAAAACAGCATTAAGAAACTGTTAGGCATGGGTGCTGTGTCAGGCTACCCGGACGGATCCTTCAAGCCGGACAAGCCGGTTAGCCGGGCGGAGTTCGTCACCATGCTGGTCAAGGCTTTCAAGCTTGAACCCAAGACGGGCAAAGTGTTCACCGATACGGCAAACCACTGGGCTAAAAACACCATTGCCACGGCGGCATCCTATGGAATAATCAGTGGTTATGATGAAAAGAACTTCGGGCCGGACGAACCGGTCACCCGTGAGCAGATGGCGGCCATGATCGGCAAAGCGGCAAAACTTGGCCCGGCCGCGGGAGAACTTGCCTTCACCGACCGCGCGGAAATCTCATCCTGGGCCAAAAACTCCGTGATTACAGCTGTCGGACAAGGGATTATGCATGGTTACCCGGACAAGACATTCAAACCCAAAGGGAAAACCACCCGGGCGGAAGCGGCGGCGGTGATCGTAAACGCGTTAAAAAAATAAGCGGGATACAACCGTAACTGCCCGTCGCTCGCGACCGCACCGCTAATTTACTGGCGTACCGGCAGTATAGCTAACGGCCGTGATCTTTCGAGCACAATCCACGGTGAAAAAGGCCGGACGACCACCGCCTTTTGGAGCGCCATCTTCAAACTAATATCTTCAACCAGGCCGGCAACCACTTGATGCAGTCAAGTGGTTGCCGGCCTGATGTAAAACCGGGCTGCTCCCGGGACGGCGGGCGGAACCGGAAGCAGCAGCCGGTACAAATCAGGAAACGAAACACGCTGCCAACAAATTGCTTGACTTACTCCCGGGAAGACTGTATATTGTGCTCAAGATAACAAGGACCGGCCGGCTGAAACCCTGCCGGCCATATTATACAAGGAACGGGTGAACGGCTGATAATTATTATGACCGGACAAAATGACAATCCCCGCCCGAGTGGCCTGACAACCGAACAAGCCAAAGAACTTCAAAAGAAATTCGGTAAAAACGAACTAACCCCGGGGCAAAAAGAAAACATCTATCATGAGATTTTAAAAGCCCTGTCCGAGCCTATGTTTTTGCTGCTGCTCGCGGCTGCCGTGATCTATTTTGCCCTGGGTGAGCCGCATGACGGCGCGATCATGCTCGTTTTCGTCCTTGGCATCATCAGTATCGATGTTATCCAGAAATGGAAAACGGACAAAACCTTGATGGCGCTAAAAGAGCTTTCCGCACCGCAGATCAAAGTTATACGCGACGGTGAAGAAAAAACAATAAACAGCCTGGATCTGGTCCCCGGCGATATCATGCTGATTGCCGAAGGCGTAAAAATTCCCGCTGATGGCAAAATAATCCGGGCAAATGACCTTTGCGTTGATGAATCCACCCTTACCGGCGAGGCTGAAGGTGTATGGAAGGCCGCTGCCGGGAGTGCCGGCCGGGAGACCGGGGATTACTGGCGTCGTGACTGCTGCTATGCCGGAACACTTGTCATCCAGGGCAGTGCGGCGGTAATGGTGGAAAAAACCGGCGCGGCAACTGAATATGGAAAAATCGGCACGCATATCGCAAATGCGCCGGAAAACCCGACCCCTCTGCAAAAGCAAACCGGCGCACTGGTAAAGTTTTCCGCGGGTATGGCTGCAGTTCTTTTCGCCCTGGTGGGTTGTATCACCTGGTTTAATATTCCCGGCCATATGTTTAAAGACCGGCTTGTTGAGAGCCTGCTGTCCGGCATCACCCTGGCCATGGCCATGATCCCGGAGGAATTTCCGGTTATTTTGACTGTTTTTCTTTCCATGGGCGCATGGCGTCTGGCAAAGAAGCATTCACTTGTACGCAAACTGCCGGCTGTGGAGACCCTTGGCGCAGTTTCTGTGCTCTGCGTGGACAAAACAGGTACAATCACCCTCAATCAAATGACAGTTCGTGAAACATGGGCGTTGGATGGCGATGAAAAGCGCCTGAGCGAAATTATGGGTATGGCATGTGAAATTGAAACTTATGACCCGATGGAAAAGGCTATGCTTGACCATTGTGAAAATATGAATATCACCAGAGAGCAGCTTTTTGCCGGCGAACTGGTGACGGAATACCCGTTTACTAATCAAGCAAAAATGATGGGACATGTCTGGAAGCGTGGCAGCAGCTTCATAATTGCCGCCAAAGGTTCGCCGGAACGCATCCTGAACATTTGCGAACTCACTCCGGAGGAACGAAAACGGGCGGAGGAGAAAGCCGTTGAAATGTCACAAAAGGGTCTGCGCGTAATCGCAGTGGGACAAATGAACACCGGCAACGCCAATGATGTTCCTCCCGCGCTGTCTGACTGCCGGTTGCAGTTGCGTGGTTTAATCGGACTGGCCGACCCGCCAAGAGAATCCGTCAGGGAAGACATCAAGCGCTGTACCGGGGCCGGCGTCCGGGTTGTGATGATCACGGGCGATAATGGCGTCACCGCCAGTTCTATTGCCAGGCAGGTCGGCATGCCAAACAGCGACAAAATAATTACGGGCGACGAGCTGGCAAGCATCCCGGATGAAGAACTCAGAGCGCGTGTCCGGGAGGTCAATATTTTTTCCCGCGTCGTACCGGAACACAAGATGCGTATCGTCAAGGCCTTCAAAGACATCGGCGAGGTGGTTGCCATGACGGGCGACGGGGTCAATGACGCCCCGGCACTCAAGTATGCGGATATCGGTATCGCCATGGGCAAGCGCGGCTCCGAGGTATCCCGGGAGGCAGCCGATTTAATATTGCTGGATGATAATTTTTCGACGATTGTGGATACAATCAAAGACGGCAGAAGAATTTACGACAATATCAAAAAAGCCGTGGGCTATGTTTTTTCCATCCATATTCCAATCGCCTGTGCTTCTTTGTTTGCACCGCTGCTTGGTATCAATCCGTCCGGTTTGATGCTTTTACCGGTACATATCGTACTGCTGGAACTTGTTATCGACCCGACATGCTCAATAGTGCTGGAACGCCAACCAGCCGAGCGGAGTATCATGGAACGTCCGCCGCGCAATCCAAATGAAAAGATATTAAATGCCAAAAGCCTCACTAAATTCCTGTTGCAGGGCATTGCAGTTTTTACGGCTTCATTTGGCACCTATTTGGCCGTTTTACAGGCCAATCCACAAGAAAATGCAGCTGTTGCCCGCACTATGGGTATCGCCATCATATTATTCTGCAACATTCTGCTCGTACAGGTCAACAGTTCACATACCGACTTTGCTGTCCAGTCAATGAAGCGGCTTGCCGGAGATTGGGTAATGTGGGTGGTCTCAGTAGGAACATTTGCCGGGCTGATTCTGATGATTTATACGCCGGCTTCCAGATTTCTGAAACTGGCGCCGTTGACAGGCCGCCAATTCCTGCTCGCCATTGTAATTGCCTTTGCCGCCGTGATGTGGTTTGAGCTTGTCAAACTCGCCACCCGTATCAAGGAGAAACGGAAAACATGAAAAAACCTTTCATTAAATTGCATTGTCCCCGGTTCAAAATAAAACGTGGGCCTGCAGGCCCACGAATAAAATTCTTGCTGATCGGGTGAACATGACGCTTAACTTCTAAACCATATGCGACAACGGTAGCGCTGGAAAAGCAACCATGCAAACGGTTTGGTTGCGGATGGTGTCGGAGGCGGGACTCGAACCCGCACGGTTTCCCACACGCCCCTCAAACGTGCGCGTCTGCCTGTTCCGCCACTCCGACACAACGTTACATTTACAATTATATGACTCATGCCGGCCGTTTGTCAAGGAAATAATATATCAAAGCCGGAAGGGCCGCGCGGAATTACGGATAGCTGCAATTCAAACCAGTGCTTGATGCGCTGAAAATCACCCGCTGGAAAGGATCAAGGAATTTATGTCCAACTCCATTTTACTCTACCGGCTGTTTGACGTAGCCGAGGAAATCAGCCTGGAACAGGTGGAACAGATCCTGTCCAGGCGCAGGCCGACTTCCCGCCTGCGCCTGGCCATCGCCCGTCCCCGGGCCGTCCACATACCCAATCCGCCGGTGACGGTGGAACTGGGGGATGAACAAGTCAGTCTCGCCGGGCGGAATTTTACCGTAAACTTCACCGGCAAAGTATATGATCTGGGGGTCATCAGCCTGCTCATGCAAGTTTCCCTGCCCCCGGAAACCGGCTATGACCAAATCCGCTCCCTGGCCATTTATCTCAATGATTCCGGCAGCTGCGCCGGGATCTTCCAGGACAGGCTGTGCCGGATACAAAAGGAATTGGCCGGCACCATGAAGCATCCCGGCGTCCAGGGATTTGAGGAAGACTACACCATCTTTTATTTTCAGGACTGGCAACCGGACTGGGACCCGGTACCCCTGCTGCTGGCCGAAGCACAACCGGTCAGCGAACAGGTGCGCCGGGAAACACTGCGTCATTCTTTCTCTTACGGCCCGGACGACCTGGCCATTATCACCTGGGCTTCGGCGCTGGTTTATGACGCCGCCGGAAGCTACGACATCCCGGACCTGCTCGAGTTTGCCGCCACCCAGTTGCTTGAGCTGCGCTACTACGACAGCCTGCTCAGTGATGAAATGGCCCGTATGTACGACGCCATCGAGGATGCCGAGACAGTTACCCGGTTCCGGCGTTTGAACCAGTACCGGCATATCATGAACCGGTTGATGGAACTGGTGGTGGATGTGAATGAAATTACCGAACGCATCCAGAATTCGCTCAAAGTGACCGAGGACGTGTTTTACGCCCGGGTCTACGGGGCGGCGCTGACCGTTTTCCGCACCCGGGCCTGGATGGAAAGCATCGAGCGAAAATTGTCCGTGGTACTGCAAAACTACACCATGCTCAGCAACCGGATGGTGAACCAGCAATCCACGGTATTGGAACTGGCCATTGTCGCCCTGTTTCTGCTGGAGATCCTGCTCAGCCTGCCCAACCTGCTGCGCTGAATCCGCTTACGGGAACCTGGCGACAATACCGGAAAACAGCCGGGCTTGTCTTGACGCCCGGCTGCTAAAAAAATATTTTTTTGGCACTGTCAATCGCCCGTGAAAAGTGCCGAGTGATCAAATAACCGGCAAAATTAACGGACGGCGCGCGCGGGAACGGCGGCCGGTCACAGAACGTGCCATTACGCGGCAAAGGCATTAAGGAGCATACCATGATGATGAGTCCTGATCTCTATAATTTTATGGCCTTTATGGGCGGCCTGAAAGACAAGACCGTGCCCGAGATCAGCCGCGCCTGCGCGGCCAAGATCCGCAACATGGAATTGTCCGGCCGGCCCGACCGGGAACTGACGGAACATCTTAAATCCATGATCCTGCTGATCCGCCACCTGCTCAAGCCGCCGGTGGCCAAAGACGAAAAGATAAGACAATTTTTGCTCGATTTTTTCACCCATGTCCAGGAACACGACCGGCGGGCCAAACAGGTGATCCAGGTGCTGCAAAAAATGGCGCCGCCCGCTTAACGGCCGGACCGTTTACTGCCGGAAACAGCCTGCCCACAGGCAAACCATTTTCCGGCGCAAGGCCGCAAACAAACCCCATTCCCGCCATGCCGCGCCCGCTTTCCCCGTCTCATCCACACCCCGCCCCCTGCCGGCGGGCATTATGCCGGCCTGTTCCCCGCTCCACCCGTAATGCGGCGCCCCGCCCGGCGGCGGGGCGGCTTACTTTAGTCATATTTATCCCGCCATCCTAATATATAGCTAATAAGAGACTTGTCCGGCGTGACGGCAGTGCCGGTTCGGGCCCGGCGACACGCCGTCAGGGACCGGACGCCGCCCCGGACCGGCGGCATCTCTTAAAGCGCCGCAACCGGACCGCACAGTCATGCCGCTGTGAAGGAGGGATTCAGCGTGCCAACTCCGCTCCCGCCGACTGCACCAACCAGGCCGGAAAACAATCTTCTGCCGGACGAACTTTTCCGGTGCGTGTTCAGCCGGCGGAGGATGGACGGTTCCGCCGCCCCCCTTGTGGCGGTAGCCGGAGCTTTTAATGCGGGGAAGTCGTCACTGGTCAACAGCCTGCTGGAAAGGGAAATTTCTCCGGTTGATGTGCTGCCGGCCACCCCCTGCCCGATTATTTTTCAATATGGGGCAAATTTTTGCGCCCGCCTGACCGTGGGCCGGCAGCAACGGGAACTGGCCACCGTCCGCGAGTTGTCCGTTTATCTGCGCCGCGCGGACCGGCGGGAGAAACTGCAGTTGGTTACCGTCACCCTGCCCCAGCCCTGGATGCAATTTTGCCGCCTGATGGACACACCGGGCACAGACAGCGCGGCCGGGGAAAACGGACTTTCACCGGAAGAAATCCCGTTTGAGGCCGGACAACAAAGCTACAGACCGCAAAACAACGCTGCGGGTAAAAGGGTTCCTTCTTTCTGGACGGCAGTCGCCCAAGCAGAATTAATCGTTTACCTCTTTCACCAGCGGGGCATGGATGAAAGCGACCGCCGCTTTCTGCAATGGCTGCAGCAAGAGCGCGGCCGCAAACGGGACATTTCCTTCTGGATCAACTGCAACCTGGGACGGCCGGACGGTACCGCACTCTCCGCCACCCGGAACGCTTTGGGGGAAATCTTCGGCCGGGAAATTCCGCTTTATTACCTGGACACCATGGACCGATCCGGCATCCGCCGGCTCAAACAATACCTGACGGTTGAACTGGCCGCCCGGGCACTGGAAGATCAGTGGGAGTCACTGAAACAGCTGGATCGCCTCATTCCCGGCCGCCTGAAAAAACTGCCCGGCATTTCCGGAGACGGAGATTTTCTGCTGCGCTTTTGGGAAATACACGCCGAAGCCGGGGAAATACTGGATGCCGTGCACAGCCGGGAAATACTGCCCGCCGCCCGGCACCAGGCACGCGAAGCATTGGACGCATACCGCCCGGCCGCCACCGGTGGCGGGTCGCCCGCAAAAGCCGGCGGGGAACTGAAAACGGTGAATCTGACCGGCATAAAGGAACGGTTGTTGAACTTGATCCGACGCCTGCTGGCCGATCCCGCCTTTAAAAATTCCGGCCGGGAACTGCGTGATCTACTGACCACAGTGGAGCGGGATGATTTTATGGTCACCGCCTGCGGCTCGTTTTCCTCGGGGAAAAGCACATTTTTCAACGCACTGCTTAAAGAGGCCCTACTGCCGGTGCAGGATAAGCCGACTACCGCCTGCATCACCCGGCTTCATTACGGGGAAGAAAAAACCGCCGTCTTGAACTACGACCCGCAAATTACGCTTCCTCTTTTCCGGCCGGAGGGGCAGGCATTTCAGCCCTGCCTTGAAGAGCTGCGCATCCTGCGGGAATGGCTGGCCGACCCCGCTTTTATCGCCGGTTTGACCGGAACAGAAATTTTGCGGGGGGAAAAATTCACCTGTACGGATCCTGTCTGCTTAAAGAAAGCACTGGCGGAAACAGCACATATTTTTGCTTCACGCTATCTGTCACCCGGGCGGGACGGCCCGGTCCCGGCGCTGGCCCGCCTTGTTTCCGCCAAACGGCTGGCAGCAGCGCCTTCCGCAGTGCGCCTGACCTTCCGCCACACCGGCCGGGAAACTTTCAGCCTGGTTGAACCGCCGGCCGCAAACCGGCTGCGGCAACTGCTATCCTCCGCACAGGCCTGCCGGCTGAAAACGGTGGACATATATTACCCGGCCGAACTGCTCAAACTGGCCACTTTCGTGGATACGCCGGGCATTGACTCGGTGCACGGACTGCACCGGCTAAAAAGTGCCGGCTGGCTGGAAAAGAGCGATCTCGGTCTGGTCTTTTTACACGGCCGGCATGTCCTGGCCGGAAAAACCCACCGGAAACTGCTGGATACCCTGGCCGGGCAATTGCAACATCTGGGGCATGGTGAAGCGGCCGATGGCGGCAGCCGTTTCTTCTTCCTGGTCAATTTTGCCGATACGTTGAACGGGGTGGAAAAGGAACGGGTGGTCAACCACGTACGGCGCCGGTTGGCCCCGGATACCCGTCCGGGCTCGGCACTGCCCTGGGCGCAGGTACACCTGCTCTCCGCCCGGGCCGCCCTGGAGGGGAACGACGACGGCGCCTTTCAGCGTTTCCTGCGTCATTTGGAACAGGCCATCCTGGCCCGCCGGGGTAAAGGCGTGCTGGCCGGCCGCGTGGCCCGGATGGAGCGTTTGCTGGACGAAAGGCTACCGGACGGTGGCGGGAAGAACAACCGGGAGCAATACCGCAAAGAGTTGCAGGAAATCAGACAGATGCTAACTATGCCGGGAGGTTATCGCCGATGGAAAACGCCCGCGCCCTGGAAGACCGTTTGAAAGGCATCATCCGGGAAATCAGCGGCCAAACCGGCCGGGAAATAAAAAAGGACCTGCTGGCCGGTTTGGCCCGGGATGTGACGACAATCGTACAGAACAACACGCGGCAGGAGCTGACCCGTACTTTGAACCTGCTCAAGGAAACACTGAAACAAATGTAACCCCGGCAAATCCGGGACCAATCACCTGACAGGAGGCCAAAAGAATGAACAGCGACAAACTGAACCTCCCGGCCGCGGATGAACCGCTGCAAAAACTGATGCGCGAAATAATGCTCAGTATGATCGAAAAGATTACCCGTCCCGTTCTGGATGAAACCCGCCGCCTGGGACAGGAGATCCAAAAGCTGCAGGAGGGGCAAAGCCAAACCCGGGCGCTGCTGGACAGTTTGGCGGGTCAAATCCGGGAAAACCCCCTGCTGGTGCTTGCCGCCCTGCGCGATGCCATACAGCGGGCCGAACGGGAGTGAGCAGGCATGTCCAGTCAGTCCGGTGCCGTTGAAACCGCGCTGGTGGACTCCCTGGCCGGGGCGATCCGGGACAATCTGCTGGCGCCCGGGGAAGAAAAAGTCCGTCAACTGGAAAGCAGGCTGCTTGAGGAAATGACCCGGGAACGGCTGAGCAACCGCGCCGGTCATGAAGAGATATCCGCACGGCTGTCCCGGGTGGAAAAGGATTTAACACGCCTGAAATACTGCTGCTATGGCCTGGCGGCCTGCGCCCTGGCCCTCGCCGCCGCCGGGTATCTGATCGGCAAAATATTCTGACAAACAGCCGGCAGGAACAAAGGGACCTGTGTAGAACATATTTTATGACAACCGCAGCCGCAGTCCATCCCCGGGCGCGGAAACACCGGCGTCCGGCCGTATGCGCCCGGGGAACGGACACCGGTATGGCGCACCGGTTTAATAGCCGGCCGCTTCCCGGCAAAAGCAACGGCACGCGTTGCAAGCCGTGCGGCAAAACGCGCCGGGGAATCCGGGCAAAGAATTGCGGATGTCGATTACGGCGCCGGAAATATCCCACCGGCGCTCCTGCCGGAGGTATAAAATATGTATCCACAAACTCATGTTTATTTTACTCACCGTGTATGTGGAGAATTATCCGACGCCCTGGTGCTGGGCAGTATCTTTCCGGATATGGCGGCAGCCTTTACCTCCAACCGGCAGGAAAGCCACGGCAAGGGCGGGGAACTCCTGGCCGGCCTGGGGAACGATCCATCGCTCTACGACTTCGCCCGGGGCGTGATTACACACGGCATCAACCCGGCGGGACTGGATTACTACGGCGACGAAAAATACCTGCAGTACGAACGGGGCTACTGTTTTGAAAAAAGCCGTCCGCTGGTGGCGGAAACCATCCGGGCCTGCAATCTGCCGCCCCGCATGGGCTGGTGGAAATCCCACAATATCGTGGAAATGGGCATCGAGCTGCGTTTCAGCACCAGTGATTACGGCAGTGCGATCAGTGCGGCCTTCCGCAACGAAGACTTGATTGAACAGATCAGCCGGCGGCTGGCGCCCTATTATGCGGTAAAACCGCAGCAAGTGAAACAGCGGATGCACAACTTTTCCCACTACATTGAAATTTCCAGTCCCACCGCCCGTTCGCTGGCAGTCAAATTTGACGTGCAAATGTTTTACCGGCACCGCATCCATATTGATATCGAACGGACAGCTGCACTCATCTGCCGCGCCGGTGAGCTGGTGGAAGCGGATTTGCGCGATTTTTTCACCTTTACCGAGGCAAAGACCAGAAAGCACCTGCTCGAGGCCGAAAAAACCCTGCCCAAAACTTAAGCCGCCCGCCGGTTCTCCCCTCAAGCACAAGCGCCAGTGATAATAACGCCGTTCTTTAGACAACCCGCCCGGTTTGGTTGCGGATACTGCCGTCCGGTATTGCCGCCCGGGTGCTTTTTGTTCATTTCCGCGCAACCTGCCGGCTACAACCGGCCCGCCCGGCAAACCGCCCGCCCGTATACCTGGCTACCGCCCCTGACGGTAAACCAGGCCGTGAGCCACGGCCAGCAGTTCCCCCTGCCGGTTTTCCACTGTAATCCGGTACAATCCGGTGCGCCGGGTCAGGTTTTCCTCCTGCCCCGTGGCCACCAGGTAATCCCCCAAACCGCCCTTTTTCAGGTAATTGATATTCATATTAATGGCCACCGCCGGTACGCCCCGGGAATTGCTGGCCGTACCCAGAGCCACGTCGGCCAGGGTAAAGATCACCCCGCCATGCACGATACCGTGAATATTGGCCATGTGCGCGCCCACCGGCAGGCCCACCCGTGAATATCCGGGCCTTAATTCCAGTATCTCCACCCCGAGATGCTCGGGAAAGGGATCATTCAACATTTTTTGTTTTAAATCTTCCGGCAGGTGAATATTTTTTGCCTTCAACGTCCGCATCCCCCTTTGCTTGATATTTAGTTTCCACAAAAATCAGTCTCTTTCCTGCCGGAACAGTAAAAGGCCTCCGGTCTAAAACCGGAAGCCTTTTTTCCATTATTGCACGCCGGCAAACAAAAGTGCGGCTGTAAGCGAGATTCTGTTTTGCAAGCAGTCATCTTTCTAAGAAGGATTTGCACCCTTCCTCTCCCGTAAAGGGAGCGCCCCTACCCGCGGGTCCACAAGAAACCCGCCTATTTGGGTTGCACGCTGGTGGAGTTTACCCTTGCACGCACCGGTCGCCCGGTGCCCTGGTTTCTGTGGCACTTTATGGCTACTGGAAACTGCGGGAGTTTCTTTTGCCGTCGTCGGGTCGCCCCGCCCCGGCTTGCGCCGGGCACCATACTACACCTTGCGGTGTGCGTGTCTCGACTTTCCTCTGCCCTGCCGGACAGCGACCACTCACCGCGCTTTTGTCATTTCGCCGCGCTGCAATAATAAATTATAACCTTTTCTTGACCGGCCGGCAAGTGGCATTTAACGGCAGTCCGCTGTCAAGGCCGGTCCCAGGTTGATGGATTTGGCCAGCACCCCGCTGATTTGCTGCAGGTCCTGTTCCAGCTGCCGGCATTCATCATCACCGGCCTGTACGGTCAGGGTGATAATACCCCGTTCCCGGCCGGGATCGGGCACGCCGGAGCGGCTGATAATGCGCGAACCGTAGCGGGTAAGCACCTGCTGCACATCCGGCGCCCGCGAGGCGCGCTGATCCACCACGATACCGACCACATGAATATTCTGTTCCATCACTTCCAACCCCTCTTCCCGCAAACATTTTAATATGACTGACAGTACTAGTATTTGCCTTGCCTGCCACTTTTATTTACCGGCGGGCGGTTTTTAGCCGCTTTGCCGCCGGGTAAAAACAGTCCGTTCCCAAAATCCCACTCCTATTTGGGGACCACCGGCAGGAAAGCGGCCCCAATAATTCCATTTAAAGGCAAGTGTTCTGCTCAGCGCTCATATATTTAGCCAAAAAGGAAAAGGGGTAAAAACCGGTGCCGGATGTGGATACACTTTTATTTACGGCCGTTTTACTGGCCCTGGCTTTTGATTTTGTCAACGGCTTTCATGATACGGCCAACGCGGTGGCCACTTCCCTGGCCACTGGCGCGCTAAATCCCCGCACGGCAATTCTGCTTGCCGTAGCCATGAATTTTCTGGGTGCGCTTACCTTTACCGGTGTAGCCGGTACCGTGGCCGGAGGCGTTATCAATCCGGCCGGCCCGGCAGGCGATTTGAATATTATAATGGCCGCCCTGATGGCGGCCACCGTCTGGAACCTGCTCACCTGGTTCTTCGGCCTGCCCGGCAGTTCCTCCCACGCCCTGATAGGAGCGCTGGCCGGCGCCGCCTGCCTGGCAGCCGGGCCGCAGGGCATCAGCGGCCGTGGCTTTGGCATTATTTTGCAGGCCCTGTTTTTTTCCCCTCCCCTGGCCTTCGCCGCCGGGTTCACGGTGAGCGGGGTGTTGCGCCTTTCCAGACCGGGATACCGCACCTCCCGGTCCACCCGCCGCCTGCTGGCCCTGCAGCGACTGGCCGCCGCCGGGCAGGCCTTCGCCCACGGCACCAACGACGCCCAGAAAACCATGGGCGTGATTACTCTGGCGCTGGTGACGGCCGGCCGGCAGGCCACCTTCGATGTGCCCCTGTGGGTCAGGCTGGCCTCAGCACTGGCACTGGCCCTGGGAACCTCCCTGGGCGGCTGGCGGATCATTAAAACAGTGGGCACCGGTATCACCAGGCTCACCCCCCGGACCGGCTTTGCCGCCGACCTGGCCTCGGTCCTGGTGATTCTGGGGGCCACCGCGTGCCGGTTGCCGGTAAGCACCACCCACGTGGTCTCCTCTTCCATCACCGGTGTGGGCGCCGGCGGCGGGCGCGGCCTGGTGCGCTGGGCCACCGTCTCCCGCATTGTCCTGGCCTGGCTGCTCACCCTGCCGGCGTCGGCCGCCCTGGGCGCCTTGTTTTACCGTCTGCTGGCCGGCCCGGTATGACAATTGTGCTCATTTGAGGGGAGAGTGCTTTCCCGCCCGGTTGGTCACGCCGGAAGATTAAAGATCAAAATGATTCCTTCAGGATATCGGTATGTCCGGAAAGCCCCCGGTTTGACGACTACCTTCCCCCCCCCGTTTTCGCCCCCTCCAGCAGCAACCCCAGTTTCCGGGCAACCAACCCGGTCGTGCCGGCCTGGATCAACAAAGTGGCCAGAATGGCTATAAAGGTGAGCGCGGCGATTACATCGGCATGGGGTGCTCCCATCCCGATCAGGATGCCGGACAATGCGGCCGGGATCACACCTGTTTCCCGTGTCCAGAACATAAAAAACAGTTCATTTTTCTCCCAGCGGGCAACGCGGTCAGGAAGGGCTGAAACCAGCACCGTGGCCGGACGGGCGACCAGCATAAATACCGCAATGACCAGCAGTCCGGCCAGCCAGTATTTGCCGATCACCGTAAAGTTCACCTGCGTACCCAGTAAAATAAAAATCAGCATGCGCATAACCAGGGACAGGTTGATAAGAACGTAATGCTGTTCGGTGGCATAGGCATCACGATGCTCCAATTTAAAAGTGGGCAGGTTGCCCAGAATAATGCCGGTCACAAACACGGCCATATAACCGCTGCCGCCGATCCTGCCGGCAGTCAGATAGGCGGCAAGCACGGCCAGAACGACCATCACGGCGGAATAAGGACCCAGTATGCCCACTTTATGGTGGGCAACCAGGTAGGCAACCAGCAATCCGATCACAATACCTGCCAGCAATCCGCCGCCGGCCATACCCAGGAACATCAGGATGCTTTTACCTGGTGAAAAAGCACCGGTGGTCAGCGCCCCGAGCAGGCTGAAGGTCAAGATTGCGCCGGTGGCGTCGTTGAATGCGGATTCGCTCAAAACCGTCTGCGCCACCCGCTCCCGGATTTTAATCTGCTGAAAAATTGGCACCAGCGTGGCCGGATCGGTAGAGGCGATTACAGCGGCCAGCAGCAGCGCCGGAAGTACGGGCAACCCGAGTAAAAAACGGGCGGCCAGGCCGGTAATCAGAGTGGTGACAACCACCCCCAGTGTGGCCAGCAGCACAATGGTCCGCCAGACTTTTTTGAGCACCTGAAAATCGAGGCTCAAACCGCCGTCAAACAGGATTAACGCCGAACCGAAAATCAGAATGATTTGACTGGCCACACTGTCAGCGGGTAAGTTCACCAACTTCAACATTGAAGGGCCAATGCCCATACCGGCCAACAGAAACAGCACTACATCGGGAATCTTAACCCAATGGGCTAATTTTGCCGCCAGTACTCCGGTCAGGATTAATGTGGTCATGGTGCCCAAGAAATCACTGGCGATGGTAACAGCTTCCGGTTCCAAATCTGCTCCTACCCTTCAATAATCAGTTTTCGGATTCAACCGGCAACCCGGCAAAATTTAACGGTTGATTGTCCTCCCGCTGCACGTTATACTTGTTACTGAGCCTCGGTGAAACAACGAAAGGAGTGGAAACGATGGCTTTTTTCCTTTGGTTCAAACGAAAAGAAAACAAACCCGCCCTCCTGACCGGCATGGCCGCCCTGGCCTTGCTGGTGATCAGCCTGGCCGTACTGCCGGGCGCCTGGGGGGCGACCACCGGAAATGAGCAGGCGGCGACCCGGAAGCCGGCTGTGATCACGGCACATGACGCCGCTTCCCCCGCACCGGAGGTATCCCGCGGCGGCACCGTAAACCGGGATGACGTGTATCTGATGGCCCGGGTGATCGAAGGCGAAGCCGCCAACGAGCCCTTTACCGGCAAGGTGGCGGTCGGTGCGGTAATCATGAACCGTACCAGGAGTCCGCAATTCCCGCACACCATCGCCGGGGTGATTTATCAGTCCGATGCTTTTCAAGCCGTCAGCAACGGTCAGTATGACCGTCCCCTGACGACCGGCGCCGTCCAGGCGGCCCGGGACGCCATCGACGGTCAGGATCCGACCGGCGGGGCGCTGTATTACTGGAATCCGGCCAAGGCCGCCAGTCCCTGGATCTGGTCGCGGCCGATCATCGCCCGGATCGGCAATCATGTCTTTGCCCGGTAGATTTACCAGGGAAGGGTGGCGCCCCTTCCCATTTTACATATCTGCCGGAGCACACAACTACGGGAAGCGACTGCAACCATGCCAACCCCTTCCTTTTAACACATATGATGCACACCTTACCAGCGGAAAGCGGGCCGGGGCGCCATCAGTTTGACCAGCAAAATTCCGGAGGCAAACCCGCCGATATGCGCCCACCAGGCCACCGGATTGGCCTCTCCGCCCAGGGAGGCGGCGCCGTTGAATACCTGGATGACAAACCAGATGACCAGGAAAATTACCGCCGGTATTTCCACCAGAGTGACGAAAAAGAATATCGGCACCAGAGTGAGCACTTTGGCCCGCGGAAAACTGACCAGATACGCGCCCAATACGCCCGCGATAGCCCCGCTGGCGCCGATGATGGGCACCGTGGAAGCCGGGTTGGCCAGTACATGGGCAACGCTGCCGATTATACCGGTGAGCAGGTAAAACAACAGGTAACGGAAATGTCCCAGCCGGTCCTCCACATTGTCCCCGAACACCCACAGAAAAAGCATGTTGCCCAAAATATGTATCCAGCCGCCATGCAAAAACATGTCCGTAAAGAAAGGCAGGGCCAGCACCTCCAGCGGCGCCCCCGTCTTGAGCAGGTAAAAAACCTTGGCCGGCACCACACCCAGGGCGAAAAAGACACGGTTGAGCTGACTTTGGGTCAGGCCAAGTTCTTGAAAAAAAACGAGAAAGTTAATCAGAATCAGCAGCCAGTTGACATAGGGCGGACGCCGGGGACGCACGCTGTCGCGCAGGGGAATCATCGGCATGCTCCTTTCCACGGGTGGGGTACCTGGTACCTTTAGAATATAACCTTTTCGATTTTATTTGACAAGACTGGCAGTAAAATTATAACCTGAAACCAGCCTCTCACATAATACGCAAAAGCCGGGCGACAAGTGTCCCGGCTTTATAAAGCGTGCAAAGAACCCGCCTTCCGTGCGGCTTACGCCAGCAACACCCGGGCGTCCAATACCAGCAAGCCTTTGCTGTAAACCGTCACCGGATTTAAATCCATTTCCTTGATTCCTGGAACCGCCACGGCCAGGTTGGATACCGCAAGCAACAGGTCTGCCAGCGCCTGCCGGTCCGCCGGCGGACCGCCCCGGAATCCGTCCAGCAGGCGCGAACCCTTGATCGCGGTGGTCATTTCCCGGGCTTCGGCCGGGGTGACCGGCACCAGACGGAAGCAAACATCCCGGAGCACTTCGGTGAACACGCCCCCGAGGCCAAACATGAGCACCGGGCCGAACTGCCGGTCGGCGACCAGGCCGGTAATCACCTCAATCCCCGGCGGGGCCATGGGCTGAACCGTCACCGCAGCCGCCGCATCGACAGCAGCCGCCCTTTGTAAAATATCCTGAAAGGCACGGCGCACCGCCTGTTCATCGGCCAGGTTCAAGACCACCCCGCCCAGATCCGATTTGTGCTGAATCAATGCCGAACGCACTTTGAGCACCACCGGATAACCCATTTCCGCCGCCAGGCTGACCGCTTCTTCTTCGCTTCCGGCCCGCCGGCAAGGGGTGACCGGAATGCCGGATGCGGCCAGCAGCGCTTTGGCCTCGTCTTCAAACAGAAAATGGCGTCCTTCATCCCTGGCCGTTGCAATAATCTTACCGGCTTCCATTAATTCTCCCCCCTCCGGCGAATTCCGTAATGAGCCAGCGCCGCCGCCCCCCAGGCCGCTTCCTCAGCCGTCAGATAAACCGGTATGCCCCCGGCCTGCAGGTAATCCCTTTCCTCCCGCACCCCCGCCTGCGTGCCGACATACAGGGCCAGCAACGGCTTACCCGTACGCCGGCGTACGGCCAGCAGTTCCCGGGAGGGAAAACGCCAGTGCAAATGCAGGCAGTAGACGGCCGCCACCAAATCAACACCCGGATCACCCGCCACCGCATCCGCCAGGCGGCCGAAGGAGGCAGCCAGCATGCCGTGCCCGGCTGCATCAAGGGGGTTTTTGATCACCACGGCCGGATTTTCGCCCAGCGCCGCTTTAATAGTTTCTATCGTCGCCGGCTGAAAGGAGGATATTTCCACCTCACGCCGGACAACTTCATCCAGCATGACTATGCTCGGACCGGCGGTGTGGGTGATCACACCCAGCCGGTTGCCCGCCGGCAGGGGTGCTATGGCCAGCGCCTTGCAGGCGGCCACCAGTTCCGCCACGCTTTCCGCCACCAGCAGGCCGTGCTGGGCGAAAATCTGGCGGTATATCCGGTAGCTGCCGGCCATACTGCCGGTATGGCTCACGGCGGCAAAATTAACCGCCTCCGAGCGTCCCGCTTTGTAGATCACCACCGGCTTTTGCCGGGCGGCCGCCGCGGCCGTCTTGACCAGGCGGCGGGCGTCATCGGTGCCTTCCAGAAATATGCCGATCACCCCGGTTTCCCTGTCCCGGGCCAGATACTCCAGGTAATCGCTCAATTCAAGCGTGCTACGGTTGCCCACGCCAACCCACTTGTTAATCCCCAGGCCTTCGTCAGACGCCTTTTGCAGGATGGTCAGCCCGACACCGCCGCTCTGGCTGATCAAAGAGACCCGCCCGACCGGCAGGCGCATGGGATAAAAGGAGGTGTTCAAACCGGCCGCCGTATTGATTATCCCCAGAGTATTCGGTCCGACCAGGGCCATGTTGTAACGCCGGGCGGCGGCGATCAGCCGCTCCTCCAGCGCCTCCCCGGCAGCGCCCATTTCACGGTAACCGCCGGCAATGCAGACCACGCCCGGTATGCCTTTTTGACCGCACTGCTCCACCATATCCACCGTGGCGTACTGATTGACCCCGATCACCGCCAGGTCCACCGGCCCGGGCAACTCATCCAGGGAACGGTAGACCGGCAACCCCAACAAGCTGTCCAGACGCGGGTGCACCGGGTAAATCCGGCCTTTAAAACCGGCGTAAACAAGGCTTTCCAGCAGGCAATAGCCCACCCGGTCGGGGTCGCCGGTCACCCCGATTACGGCCACGCCGGCGGGGTTAAACAATCTGTCCAGGATAGCCAGCTTATCATTCGGCAATGTGTTCCATCCCTCCGGTTCTTACTGGATATCGACGCCCCGCCAGGGGAAATTACACCCGCCGGGGCAGCTTTTGTTTTTATTTCTGCAAAGATTCAGAATAACCTGCCGCGGCGGGAAACAAAAATCCCCCGGCCCGGCCGGGGGAAACAAAATATTTTCAGCCAACCAGCTGTCCTTCTTTCCACCCTCAGGGAATTACCTTGTTCAGCGGGTATTCAATCAAATCTTCGGCGCCGGCGCGTTTTAAGGCCGGGATCAGATCACGCACTTTTTTTTCGTCCAAAATTACTTCCACCGCCACCCAGTCGCTGTTAACCAACCGGGAAACAGTCGGATGCTTCATCGCCGGCAGTACGGACAGCACATCGTCCAGCAACCGGCAGGGCACGTTCATCTTCAAGCCCACCTTGTCGTCGGCGCGCAGGGCGCCCTCGAGCAACACGGAAAGGTTTTGCAGCTTCTCCCGTTTCCAGGGATCTTCCCAGGCGGCGCGGTTGGCGTGCAGCCGGGGAGTGGATGTAAGGATGGTGGCAATCACGCGTAAATTATTGGCTTTGAGCGAGCTGCCCGTTTCCGTCAGATCGGCGATCGCATCCACCAGGTTGGGCACTTTTACCTCGGTCGCCCCGTAGGAATATTCCACTGTGGCCTGCACCCCGTGTGCAGCCAGGAAATTTTTGGTCACCCGGACCAGCTCCGTGGCGATGCGCTTGTTTTGCAGATCGCGCACTGTTTTGATGTCACTGTCATTGGCCACCGCCAGCACCATGCGGATCGGGTTGGTGGTTTGTTTGGAATAAACCAGTTCGGCCACTTCCACCACGTCGGCCTCATTTTCCATGATCCAGTCCAGGCCGCTGATCCCGGCATCCAGCACGCCTTCATTGACATAGCGGGGAATTTCCTGCGCCCGCATGAGCACCACTTCCAGCTCCGGATCGTCCACTTTGGGAAAATAAGAACGGCTGCGTATGGCCAGATTGAAACCGGCCCGCTTAAAAAGGGCAAAAGTCGACTCCTGCAGGCTGCCTTTGGGTAAACCGAGACGCAATATCATTTAGCACGCCCTCCCGCTACAGTACTTTAATATGCTGATATGTCACTATATAAAACCCCGGTACAGTATAACGCAGCTTATTTTTATCTGTCAATAGGTAACGGCGTATAAAAATTATTCCGCTGTTCCAGAATAAACCTGGTGAAAAAGGAGGAAACAGGAATGCCGGTTATTTGCCGCAGATTTTGCCTGGTTTTATGCTTGCTCAACCTGCTCGCCGGCCCGGTTTGCGCCGGTCAGCCAGGAACACAGCCGGCGGCCGGCCGGACGGAAAATATCCTGGTTTTCTGGACCAACGGCCCGGAGCTAAAAGCGGTTACATTAATGGCCGTTCATCCCGGGCAAAAACCGGTGGGCATTGTAGCCATTCCGGTAAATACCCGGATTGAAGCAAACGGCCGGCTGATTACCCTGAGCGATCTTTACCGTAAACAGGGACGGGACGGCATCACCGCCTTTTTGGAAGACAGGTTTAGCGTACCAATCGAAAATTACGTGGATATCAGTCAGGACGCCCTGGAACAGGTCAGCCGCGCCCTGGGACCGGTGATCATGAACGGTAAAAGGACTTCCCTGCTGGATGTGTTCGAGGGCGGCTATGCCGGTCAGCGCATGGATTTACAACTGGAAATACGCACCCTTGCCGCGCGTCTGATTGAACCGGCGGTACTGGTGAAGGTTCCTTACCTGGCCTGGCTCTTCAGTACGCGGGTACATTCCAATCTGGGAACAGGCAATGTTTTATCCCTCTACCAGGCCATCCGGGGCAACGGTCCGGAAATTTTACGCAAAAAGGCGCTGCCGGGACAGGAACTTTTCATCGGTGCGGAAAAATACCGGGAGGTAAGTCCCGACGCCTGGATCCGTGTGTTGCAGGAAGTTACCGCCTCCTGACGGGTGCACCCCAAAAAAAAGATGCATGGTCCAAACCGCTGCTTTGACCGCTTTTGACGGCGGTTTTTGCTTTTTTCGCTACCAGTAATGCCAATTAAAAACTTGAAAGCACGCCGCCGGCAAGGGGAAAAATAATACCCGAAAAAACATTTAAGGGGAAATGACCATGCACCCGTTCAAAATCGCGATTCTATCGGTGATCGCCGCGACAATTCTGGTGATCGCTTCCAACACACCCGGCAGGCCGGTATTGTCGGCACCGGAAGATGAACTGCCGGCCAGAGTAAAGGAAATCTTTGACACCCGCGCCCGGGCCGTCATTACCGGCGCCGATCCCGGCCCGGCCCTGGCCGGTTACGACACCGGCTCCAAATACGGGCAGTGGGCCTACTCCCACGAACAAAGCAAACTCTGTTTCATTCAGGCCTGGGCGCAAAAGCGGGGGGTACGGATTACCGGGGCTGCTTCCACCATATCCGTCCCCTGGTCAAAGGTGCGCGGGAACACCGCCGAATTTCAGATCAAGCAAACCTTGCAGCTGGGTTATGTCTATCCGGGTGAAAAAACGGTCAATCATTTCGGCATCGGCACCCGCCACTGGCTGCAGCTGGTCAAAAGAGACGGCCGCTGGCTCATCCGGCGCGACTTTTACACCGACGGCCTGGGTGACGATACGCTGGTGCCCAAACCCACGCCGGCCGACGGCCCCGCCTGCGCCGGCCGTATTTCCCGCTCCGGTCCGCCGCTCCGTGCGGTCAATGGCGGCAGCGGCCTTTATGATCGCCCGGGCGCCGCCGGATATGCCGACAAGTATGCCGGCCTGGCCTGGGGCGCGGGCAACAGACATCAGTACAACCCGCATTACCGCGATTTGAACGGCAACGGCGGCGACTGCACCAATTTTGTTTCCCAATGCCTGGGCGATCGGGAGGGCGGCAAACTGCCCATGGACGGCACATGGTATTACCGCCATGACCGCCGGGGCGGATCGGGCAGCCGGGCCTGGGTGCAGACCGAGGCTTTCGCCTCCTGGCTGCTTTATAGCGGCCGGGCGGAACGCCTGGCCCAGGGCGGCTTTAATGAATTAAACCGGCCCGGCGTCAAATTTCCCCGCGGTGCGGTGCGGGAACTGCAAAAGGGGGATGTCATCGGATACGAGGAGAAAGGACATATTGAGCACTTTGCCGTCGTGGTGGGCGCCGACAGCCACGGCTATCCCCTGGTCAACGCCCACACAGTGGACCGGTATCACTGCCCCTGGGATATGGGCTGGGACAAACGGACAGTTTTCCACCTGTTCCGGATTAAATACTGATCACGCTTTTCCGGTCAGGCGCAGGGAAAATATAATAAGCGAACGGAGTATGCACACTTCGCCGGACCGCACCTGTATACAGCGGGACGGCGGCCGTCCATCCGGCGGCCGCCGTCCCGGGTTGTTCAGTACACTCCCGGTCTGTCTTCATCCTCGTAATCATTATTCACCTGGTGATGGAAAATCTCCTCAAGGTTATCCGTATCATAAGCGCCCGGCCGGGATACTTTTAGACGGCTGATTACCTCCTTCACTCCCCGGGCACGGGTGGCCGCGGCCAGCGCCGCTTCCTGCTCCTCCTCGCTGTCCACCGTACCCTGCAGGTAAACCACGCCCTTGACGCTTTTGGCGCTTATCCCGCGGTGGTTGATTTCCGGATCCGCCGCCAGTTCTTCCGCCACTTCAAAAGTCACGTCATCGTCGGTAATCGCGCCGTCGGTGCTGACAGCCACTCCGTTCTCCACCGCCCGGATACCGTTCAGGCGCGATACCAGTTGCCGTACCTGCTCCCTTTCCGCCAGGGTGTCCACCACCCCGGTCACCCGCGCCTTGCCGTCAACCACGTCGGCCTTCAACCCGTATTCCCGGGTGTGCACATTGCCGTCAAGCACCGCCTGCACCTTTTTCCGCAGCATCTCGTCTTCTTTTTCCGGCAAAGAAGCTTCCCCTCCTTGGCTAAACTGAAAATCACCGGCCCGGAGACAGTTCCCCACCCCGGGATAAAAAATGCCGCCCCGGGTGCTTATATGCAGGTATTATTCCCATCCGCGCGGTAATTATATTGAAATGATTCAATTAACGGGGGGAGAAAATTGCTTTACCAGCCAAACCGCCGCCCACTGGCGGAAATTACCGCCGATCTGGCCCGGGCCGCCCTGGGCGGGATACCCGCCGATACAGTGATCAAAAACGGCCGCCTGGTCAACGTACACACCGCCGAAATCCTGACCGGCCGGGACATAGCGATCAAACACGGCCGGGTGGTGCTCATTGGAAGCGCCACGCATGCCACCGGACCGGAAACGGAAGTTATTGACGCCGCCGGCTGCTATCTGGTGCCGGGATTCCTGGACGGTCACATTCACGTGGAAAGCAGTATGGTCACCGTCACCCAGTACGCCCGGGCGGTGGTGCCCCACGGCACCACCGCCATCTTCATGGATCCGCATGAAATCGCCAATGTACTGGGTACGGAGGGTATCCGCCTGATGATGAAGGAAGGGGAAAACCTGCCCTTGAAGGTATTCACCACCATGCCCTCCTGCGTCCCCGCCGCGCCGTGTTTTGAAGACGCCGGTGCATCCATCGGCCCGGCCGAGGTGGCTGAAGCGATGACCTGGCCCGGTATGACCGGCCTGGGGGAAATGATGAATTTCCCCGGCGTGCTGGCCGGGGATCCATTGGTACACGGGGAATTAAAGGCCGCCCTGGACGCGGGCAAAGTAGTCACCGGCCACTATGCCGTTCCGGATATCGGTGCCGGGCTGAACGCCTACGTTGCCGCCGGCATCAGTTGCTGTCACGAGTCCACCCGGCCGGAAGACGCCCTGGCGCGCATGCGCCTGGGCATGTACGCCCAGATACGGGAGGGCTCGGCCTGGCATGACCTGCACGCCACCATCAAGTGCATCACGGAAAGCCGGGTGGATTCACGCCTGGCCATGCTGGTTTCCGACGACACCCACCCGGAAACGCTGCTCACCCTGGGACACATGAATCACGTGGTACACCGGGCGATCCAGGAAGGGGTGGATCCCCTGCGCGCCGTTCAGATGGCCACCATCAACACGGCACAGTACTTCGGCGTGGCCCGCAACCTGGGCAGCATCGCCCCCGGACGCTGCGCCGACATATTGTTCGTCCCGGATCTAGCGCAGATGAAAGTGGACCGGGTGATGGTGGACGGCGTCGTGGTGGCCGAAGCGGGCCGTATGTTACCTGAGCTGCCGCCGGTAAATTATCCCGAGGCGGCCCGACATTCCGTCCGCCTGCGTGCTCCGGTACAAGCCGGCGACTTCGTCATCGCCGCGCCGTCCGGCGTGAAAAACGCCGCCGTAAGGGTGATCGAAGTGATTGAAGCCAGGGTCGGTACTTTGCACCGCCAACTGGATCTGCCTGTCAAGAATGGGGAACTGCATGCTTCCCGGGAGCGGGACGTGGCCAAGGCGGCCTGCATCGAACGGCACGGCGGCCCGGGCAACACGGGCCTGGGCCTGGTCCGGGGATTCGGCTTGCAAAGCGGCGCCGTGGCTTCCACGGTGGCCCACGACAGCCACAACCTGCTGGTGCTGGGCATGAATGACGCCGACATGGCCCTGGCGGCAAACACCCTGGCCGGGTGCGGCGGCGGCATGACAGCCGTAAAGGACGGCCGGGTGCTGGCCCTTTTGCCCCTGCCGATCGCCGGACTGATGTCCGACCGGCCGGTGGAGGAAGTACAGGAAAAGGTGAGTGCCCTGGACCGTGCCTGGAAGGAGTTGGGCTGCACGCTGGTCTCGCCTTTTATGACCATGGCCCTTTTGTCTCTGCCCGTACTGCCGGAACTGCGCCTGACCAACCGGGGACTGGTGGACACGGTGAATTTCCGTTTTGTGGATTTGTGCGTGAGTTAAAAACCTGGCTGCACGCTGTTGCCGCACCAAAACAGAAATGACAGGCGGGTGGCGCACCAAACCGCTGAGCGGCGAGCATTGGTGCGCCATTTTATATGCCAGCGGCTTTTTCGCGGAGATAGGCAATTATTGCATATGTTTGGAATACAGCTTCATCCGGGGAGGCAAACTGTCTTCCGCCGCTCCCCCGGTAAACAGGGGCACAAAAACCATGACCAGGAACACCAGTATAATCATATAGGAATACCCCGGAATGCCGCCCGGCATATGGCCTTTTTAAGCGCCTGCTCGTAAATAACAATGCCCGGCTGTCAGTACTGCACGCAGGTATTTTTCTTCTTCGCAGCGGGACAAGCAAACCCACCCCCCTTGCTACCGCTTAATCCAAAAACTCCAGCCCGCCGGGCGGAAAAACCATCCCCGGGCAGTCTGGAGTTTTAAAATGCTTCACCTTGCCTTGAGTACGTCGACCAGTACAAAACAAACGGCCAGATAACCACCGGCCAACACCAGTGCGGAAAAAAGCGCCTCCACGGTTTCGTTGTACAAACCGGCTATGAAATGCCGCATTTATTCAACCCCCTCTTGCCGGACCTGATCCTATTATGCCGGAGGAGGCAGGTAAATTAAATGACTTTCCGCCAAAAAGCCGGATCAGTACCCCGTTGCTCAAGCATATATAGTCGACGGTTTCACAAAACTGTTTTTCACCAGCGGCTGCAGCGTTTGTGAAAAGTTCGCCTAGTTATTAGGCGTGGCTGGCGATCCGGTTTTTGGCCGGAAGTCTATCATTCCGCGGGAAATGATTTACAGCCCGCGACAAAGGTGTTATATTACTAAAGACAGCCGCGTGAACCGGCTGATTTGACTTTCCCGTCAGGTTGTGCACGGTTGCAATGTGATAAACCCGCCGCGGGCAAGGCAATGAAAATAGATTGCTGGCAACCAGCGGCAATATTCTTCCGTGCAGAAAGGATCGGCTAACATTGAGCAGGAGCTTTTTCCCCATGATGATCACTGCGGCCGGGGCGGTGGGCGTATATTTTCTGGCTACCTTCAAACTGGGTATGGCTGATACGCCGGGCATGGCAGCCGGTGTGGTTGCCGCCGTTTTATTATCGGCATTGTTCGCCCGGAAAAGAAAACGCTGAATTAACAGCCCGGGACGATACCGCCCGGGCTGTTGTTTCTCAATACCCGGTGCCTTTCAACCGGGCGAATTTCTTTTGATCCGCCCACATGTGCTCAAACTCCGTCCGGCAGGAATTTACAAATGCCGGATCCGCAGATACCACGAACATTTCGTCGTTGCGTTCACTGGCCGACCGGGTATAGTTGTAACTGCCCGTGGTGGCCACCCGCCCGTCGATAATACTCATTTTTAAATGCATCAGCCCGCTGTGGTCGTTAACCATAACCGGCACTCCGGCCAGCAGCAGTGACGCCATGGCATGCTTCTGGCTGGCACCTGCGGCCTGTTCGCGGTCGGTGATAACTCTCACCTGCACACCGCGTTTATGAGCGTTGATAATTGCTTTGACAATTTGCGGGTGGGTTAAACTGTACACAGCCACATCAAGACTCTTCTTCGCACCGTCATACATGCCGGCCAGCACCGGGGCGGGATCCTGCCCGGCGCGCGGAAAATAGACCACCGGCCGGCTTGCGGCAGTATTATCCGTTGCTGGAGACAAACCAGGTACGGACACGTTACGGGCACAACCGGCAATGGTTGCCGCCAGCAAGAGCAGCGCCATGAGCAAACCCAAATATTTTTTCTTATTCCTGTGCAAGACAATCCCTCCCGGTAACCGTTTCCCATCCAAACATGAAGATCCATCCTTGTTCCAATGCTTCCACCAGGACCGTTTCTTCCGCACAATATCAGCCGGCTGCACACCGGGCGCGGCACAATATGGCTTGCCGGCAATATCCGTCATGCCGCCGGAAGCCGGTTGCGGCCCCTTGATTCCGCAAGCTCTTGATAACCGGTATTTTTCTGCAAGAAAAAAGGAAGGTTGCCCTTCCTTGATTTAACGCTTGGAGTATTGCGGCGCACGCCGGGCCTTTTTGAGGCCGTATTTTCTTCTTTCCTTCATCCGCGGGTCACGGGTGAGAAAACCGGCCTTTTTAAGCGACGGGCGCAGGCCGGGATCGGCCTGAACCAGCGCCCGCGCGATGCCCAGTCTGACCGCGCCGGCCTGGCCGCTGACCCCTCCGCCGGATACGTTCACGATGACGTCAAAACGGCCGCCCGTACCGGTTAATTCCAGCGGCTGGCGCACGGACATTTCAAGTACCTTGCGGCCGAAATAATTGGCCACTTCCCGCCGGTTGACGAGCATCTTCCCTTCGCCCGGGACCAGATAAACGCGGGCGATGGCATTTTTGCGCCGCCCGGTGCCGTAGAATTTTGCTTGAGCCACTTTCTTTCCTCCTTGTTAAACGGTTACCGGGACCAGACTTCCGGTTTTTGGGCCTGATGCGGGTGTTCCGTCCCACGGTAAACCCGCAGTTTTTTGGCCATATCCGCACCCAGGCTATTGTGCGGCAGCATGCCGGTGACTGCTTTTTGCACGGCCAGTTCCGGACGGGTTTGCATCAGCTTGTCATAGCCCGTCACTTTCAAGCCGCCGGGATAGCCCGAATGATGGATATACTTTTTATGCTGCAGCTTGTTGCCGGTGAGCACCACTTTTTCCGCATTAATCACAATTACATGATCGCCGGTATCTACATGGGGAGTAAACTGCGGCCGGTGCTTGCCGCGCAGAATGCGTGCCGCCTCGGCGGCCAGCCGGCCGAGCGGTTTGCCCTCGGCGTCAATGATAAACCATTTGCGTTCTATTTCTCCTGGCTTGGCCATAAATGTTTTCACTTCCGACTTCCTCCTCGGTACGACGGCCCGCCGGGCCGGTACTGTCCGTTTTGGTGTGCTGTTGCGGCGCGCGGCCCCGGGGCTAAAGGCCGGTCAAAATCGCAAAAAACCACATGTTAGTATTTTAATACCGCCGACCCGCTCTGTCAAGCCGGTTGCCTTCCCGCCCATACTCCACTTCCTCCAGGCACAGCCCCCGGGGGGGTACCGTCGGCCCGGCCCGGGTGCGGTCACGGGCGGCAAGAATGGCCGCTATTTCTCCGGACGGCCGTTTTCCCAGGCCTACTTCCAGCAATGTGCCCGCCATTATCCGCACCATATTGTAAAGAAAACCGTTTCCCCGGAAGATCAGGCGGACCAGATCCGCTTCCGCACCCACCTCCGCATTGTACAATGTGCGTACGGTGGTTTTGACCGGCGTGCCCACCGCCTGAAAGGAAGCAAAGTCATGTTCCCCCACCAGTTGTCCGGCGGCCGCCTGCATGGCGGCCAAATCCAGCGGCCGGGGTACAAACAGGCTGTAACGGTGATAAAAAGGTGACGGCACGCGGCTGTTGTACAACGTATAACAATACGTCTTGGCTGTAGAAGAAAAACGGGCGTGAAAACCTTCTTCCACTTCGGCCGCCTTTAAAACCGCTATGTCCGGCGGCAGCAGTCCGTTTACGGCCAGCGCCACGCGTTCCAGCGGTATGTTCCAACCTGCCGCGTCAAAGTTGACCACCTGGCCCCGGGCATGCACTCCGGCATCGGTGCGTCCGGCACCGATCACGCGCACGGACCGGCCGGCCAGACGGGACAGGGACTTTTCAAGCACTTCCTGCACTGTTTTCAGCCCGCTGCCCCGCTGCTCCTGAAAGCCGTGATATCCGGTGCCGTCATATGCTATGATCAACTTGATATTACGCACCGTTACCAGCCCCGCCAGCGCAATCCCAAAATGAGTGAGAACAACGCCACGCACAGGATCAGCGCACCAAAATCAATACCCCTCAGGGACAGCTCCTCCATCCTGGTGCGTCCCGCGCCCCCCCGGTAGCAGCGGGACTCCATGGCCGTGGCCAGATCCTCCGCCCGCCGGAAGGCGCCGGCAAAAAGTGGCAGCAGCAGGGGCACAATGCCCCTGACCCGCCCCCACAGTCCGCCTTGCATGAAATCCGCCCCCCGGGACTGCTGTGCTTTCATGATTGTTTGCGCTTCACTGAACAGGGTGGGTATAAAACGCAGGGCGATGGTCATCATCATGGCCAGTTCATGCGCCGGCACACCAAAACGCTTACCCGGGGCAAGCAGGCACTCCAGACCGGCGGTCAGCTTTAACGGCGAAGTGGTTGCCGTAAGCAGGAAACCGGCCAGGATCAAAACCGTCAAACGCCACAATATTTGCCCGCCCAGTGCGAGACCAGGCCTGGTCACGTGCAGTGGCCCGGCGGTAAAAACAACTTCCCCGGGCGTAAAAAAAATCTGCAGCAAAAAAGTGATTCCCAGGATAAACCAGAACGGGCGCAGGTTTTGCCACAGCATGCCGGGCGGAATACCGGCCAGTGTAAACACAGCCAGGAGCAGGATGCTCAGAACGAGGTAAGCGGGCCAGCTTCCGGCCAGCATGACTGCGGCGACAAGCAAAATGGTAGTGACAATTTTGGTCCGCGGGTCCAGGCGGTGAATTAATGAATCACCCGGTATAAATTGTCCGATCGTCAGGCCGTCAAACATGCTCTCACTTCCCGCCGGGCAGCACGGTTTTAATCTCCTGCTCCGCTTCATCCAGGGTGAGGGTGTCGCAGCGCACGGCCAGTCCTTTTTCTTTCAAACCGAACATCACCCCGGCCGGCAGGGGTAAATCAAGGCCGGCCTCGTGCAACCCTTCCGGTTGGCCGAAAATTTGCCGCGGTGTGCCCTCCCGCCATTTTTCCCCCTTGAGCAGCACCACCATCCGGTCGGCATAGCGGGCTGCGTCCTCCATATTGTGAGTAATTAAAATAACTGTTGTGCCGCGGGACAGTTGCCACGCCTTGATTTGTTCCAGCAAGTGCCGGCGTCCGGCCGGGTCCAGACCGGCCGCCGGTTCATCCAGAACAAGCACCGGCGGTTCAACAGCCAGAATGCCGGCCAGGGCCACCCGGCGCTGCTGGCCGCCGCTAAGCATAAACGGGGACATACTTTTGACGGTATCATATTCAAGCCCGGTCATTTCCAGCGCCCGCCGCACCCGCCGTTCCACTTCCCGCCTGTCCAGGCCCATGTTGCGCGGTCCGAAGGCCACCTCGGCAAAAACATTTTCTTCAAAGAGTTGCTGTTCGGGATACTGGAAAACCAGTCCCACCGTCCGCCATAATTCGCGGCGTTTCTTCTTATCCCGGGTATCCATGCCATTGACCAGCACACAGCCGGCCGAGGGAAGCAGCAGCCCGTTAAAATGCTGTGCCAGGGTGGATTTACCCGAACCGGTGGGTCCGGCCAGGGCAACAAACTCCCCCCGGCTGATCTGCAGGTTGATATTTCGCAGCGAAATTGTTTCCAGGGGCGTTCCCGGCGCATAGATATGCGTCAGATTGTTTACCGTTATCACGCCTTACGCCTCCGTCAACACCGCCCGTCCGCCGGCCGCGGTCACGGGAAAGGCAAATGCAAGCCGGTAATCGTCGGGCAACTGGAGCGCTGAAGGCACCGCAACCTCATTGCACCGGTTGCCGGCGTCCGGGTTCCGGAGCGGCCAACTACCGCCCGGCGGCCAGACCGGCCAGCGCTTCAACCAGTTCATCCGCCGTCAAAACATTTGCCGGCACCGGATAACCGGCGTTTCTCAACCGGCGGGCCAATTCCACCGCCCCCGGCAGGGCCAGATTAACTGCCTGCAGTTTTTCCCGCCGGTCAAAAACATCCTGCGGTGTTCCCTCCATGACCAGCCGTCCGTCCGACAAAACCCAAACCCGGTGGGCGAACAGCACTTCCTCCATAAAGTGGGTGATCAGCACCACCGTGATGCCTTCCTCACGGTTCAAACCGCGCAGGGTCTGAAGCACTTCCCGCCGGCCGGCCGGATCCAGCATGGCCGTCGGCTCATCCAGCACCAGGCAGCAGGGGCGCATAGCCAGCACACCGGCAATAGCCAGACGCTGTTTCTGGCCGCCGGACAACAGGTGCGGCGCCTGCAGCCGTTGAGCGCCCAGACCGGTCAAACGCAGCGCCCCGTCAACCCGGCGGCGAATTTCCGGTGGCGGCAGGCCGAGATTCTCCGGACCGAAGGCCACATCCTCCTCTGCTACGGCCGCCACCAGCTGGTTGTCCGGGTTTTGAAAAACCATCCCCACCCGGCGGCGGATTTCCCAGCAGCGGGCCGGATCGTTGGTATACATGCCGGCCACTTTCACAGTTCCGGCAGTGGGCAATAGCAGTCCATTGAGCTGCCTGGCCAGGGTGGATTTACCCGAACCGTTCGGACCGATTACGGCCAGAAACTCGCCCCGGCGGATATCGCCGTGAATATCTTTTAATGCCGCCCCGGATCCGGCAGCGCTTTGGTTATAAACAAAGTGCAGGCCGCGGATTTCAATCAATGGCTCCCCGGCCGGCGGCAGTTGCCCGGTGACAACCGGATCAGACAAGCTCCAGGATTACCAGCGGCGCCGCGTCACCCCGCCGGTAACCCATTTTGACTATGCGTGTATAACCGCCCGGGCGCTCGGCAAATTTCGGCCCCAGATCATTGAACAGCTTGCGTACCACCCGTTCGTCATAGATATATTCCAATGCCTGGCGGCGCGCGGCCAGATCACCCCTTTTGGCCAGCGTGACCATTTTATCGGCAACGCTTTTCACTTCCTTGGCCCGGGTTTCCGTGGTGTGAATGCGGTCGTCCCGGAACAGGGAAGTAACCAGGTTGCGTAACATGGCCCGCCGGTGACCGGTGTTCCGGCCCAGCTTTTGATATCCCATCTCCATCCCTCCTCAATCATCAGTGTTGCGCAGGTCCACACCCAATTCATGCAGCTTGTTTATGACCTCTTCCAGCGATTTCTTGCCCAAATTCCGTACTTTCATCATTTCATTTTCGTTGCGTTGAATCAGCTCTTCCACTGTATTGATCCCGGCCCGTTTAAGACAATTATAGGAGCGTACGGATAGATCCAGTTCTTCGATGCTCATTTCGAGGATCTTGTCTTTTTTCTCTTCTTCTTTTTCGACCATAATCTCCACGTCGTCCACGGCCTCGGTAAGTCCGACGAACAGCCGCAAATGCTCGCCCAGGATTTTGGCCGACAGGCTGACCGCCTCGTCGGGGCGGATGCTGCCGTTGGTCCAAACTTCCAGGGTCAGCTTGTCATAGTCAGTGCGCTGGCCCACCCGGGTGTTTTCCACTGTAAAATTGACCTTGCGGATGGGCGTAAAGGCCGAGTCCACCGGAATAACGCCGATAATATGATCTCCCTTTTTATTCCGCTCGGCGGAAACATAGCCCCGCCCTTTGGCTACGGTTATTTCCATAAACAGGCGGGCATTGCTGGACAAGGTGGCGATATGCAAATCCGGGTTTAAAATTTCCACATCGGAGTCGTGGATAATATCACCCGCTCTTACAGCACCCTCTCCCCGGGACTCCACACGCACAATTTTATCCTCGTCACTGTACATTTTCAGGCACAGGTTTTTCAGGTTGAGAATAATATCGGTGACGTCTTCCCTGACTCCCGGTACGGTGGAAAACTCGTGCAGCACCCCTTCAATCTTCACTGAGGTAACAGCCGCCCCCGGCAGGGATGACAGCAAAATACGCCGCAGCGAATTGCCCAGGGTAATGCCGTATCCCCTTTCCAGCGGTTCCACTACAAATTTGGCGTAATGCTCCTCATCGTTGGCTTCCACACATTCGATCCTGGGTTTTTCAATTTCCAGCATACATGGTAACCCCCTTTAGCCGGACCGCGCCCGGACAGACCGGTTTTTGCCGACTCATTGTAAAAGGCCGGCTTACCTCGAATACAGCTCCACAATCAGGTGTTCCTGCACCGGGGCATCGATCTGGTCACGCGCCGGGAGAGCTACCACTGTCCCCGTGGCCTGCCCGGCTGAATACTCCAGCCAGGCCGGCGGGGTTTTGTCGGCCGCCCGCTCCAGCAACTCTTTAATGCGCGGGGATTCCTTGCTGCCTTCATGCACTGTGATGACGTCCCCAACCCGGACCAAGAAGGAAGGAATACTCACTCTTCGTCCGTTTACGGTATAATGGCCGTGCCGGACCAGTTGCCTGGCTTCCGTACGGGAACTGGCCAGTCCCAAACGGTAGATCACATTGTCCAGGCGCCGTTCCAAAAGACGGAGCAGGTTTTCACCGGTTACCCCGCTCTGACGCTCGGCCCGTTCAAAATAATTGCTAAACTGCTTTTCCAGTACCCCGTAAATACGGCGGGTCTTTTGCTTTTCCCTGAGCTGCACGCCGTATTCACTGACCTTCTTGCGGGACTGGCCGTGCATGCCCGGTCCGTAAGAACGCCGGTCGATGGCGCATTTGCCCGTATAACAACGGTCGCCCTTCAGATAGAGTTTAGCGCCTTCACGACGGCAGAGCCGGCATTGCGCACCTGTATATCTGGCCATCTAAATAATCAAAACCTCCTTTTTATTGTAAACATTATACCCGGCGGCGTTTCGGCGGCCGGCACCCGTTATGGGGAATGGGAGTAACATCCTTGATCATGTTTACTTCCAGACCGGCGGCCTGCAGGGATCTGATCGCCGCCTCCCGGCCCGCGCCTGGCCCTTTGACCATTACTTCCACCTGTTTCAAACCGTGTTCCATGGCTTCTTTGGCCGCAGTTTCAGCAGCCATCTGGGCCGCAAAAGGGGTGCTTTTACGGGAACCCTTGAAGCCGACCGTGCCGGCGCTGGCCCAGGAAAGGGCGTTGCCCCGGGTGTCGGTGATGGTTACAATGGTATTGTTGAAGGTGGACCGGATGTGTGCCACCCCGTGTTCAATGTTCTTACGTTCGCGGCGCTTCGTACGCACAGGTCTGCGTGCCATATTTATCCACAAGCCTCCTTATTTCTTACGTCTGACGCCCACCGTTTTACGCGGTCCTTTGCGTGTACGGGCGTTGGTCTTGGTGCGCTGGCCACGTACAGGCATGCCGCGGCGGTGACGCAGGCCGCGGTAACAGCCGATTTCAATCAACCGCTTGATGTTCAGGGCGATTTCCCGGCGCAGATCGCCTTCCACGTGGTGGTTCTTTTCAATACTCTCCCTGAGCCGGGTTACTTCTTCCTCCGTCAGGTCCCGCACCCGGGTATCCGGGTTGACTCCGGTTTGAGTCAAAATTTTCCGGGAGGTCGGCCGGCCAATGCCAAAAATATAGGTCAGGGCGACCTCCACCCGCTTATCCCGGGGCAGGTCCACCCCTGCAATACGTGCCACCTTTTACACACACCTCCTGATAATTCTCCGGCAAACATATTTAACCCTGTTTTTGCTTGTGTTTGGGATTTTCACAAATGATCATAACTCTACCTTTCCGCTTGATTACCTTGCACTTTTCACAAATCGGTTTTACAGAGGGCCGGACTTTCATTTAACCCACCTCTTTTGGGCATGATTATTTATAACGGTACACAATCCGGCCCCGGGTCAAATCATATGGCGACAACTCCACCATCACCCGGTCGCCGGATAAAATGCGGATAAAATTCATGCGGATTTTTCCGGATACGTGCGCCAGCACCCGGTGCCCGTTCTGCAGCTCCACCCGGAACATGGCATTGGGAAGCGGCTCAATCACGGTACCTTCAACTTCAATCACATCTTGCTTTGACATTAGTTTGGGCAAACCTCCTTACTGGGCAATAACCGGTCAGCGTTACCCGGGCTACCGGCCGCCGGGTTCCGGATCCGGATTTTGTTCCGGACCGTTCAGTAAATGTGTCAACGCCTTGCGAATATCCTGATCATTTACGCGCTGACCGGATGCAATTTTGGCTGCCACTTCTGCCGCCAACCGGGGATACACTTTGATATGCCTGGTATTTTTCTTTTTCGGCGCCGCCAGCTTGCGATCCCGGCCATTGACCAACCAGACCATATTGTCACCGGCCAAATCCAGGATAAGGTAGAATTTTCCGCTGTCCCTGCCGGCGGTGGAAACAACCAGCCTTCCGGGAGCAATCCTTGTATTCATCCCGGCCACCTCCGGCTACAATCGGGTCAGGATCTCGGGTTTACCGCCGGTAACAGCCACTGTATGCTCAAAGTGTGCCGACAACCGGGCGTCTTTGGTAACCACCGTCCAATTATCCGCAAGTGTGCGCACCTCATAAGTGCCCGCATTGACCATCGGTTCAACCGCTAATGTCATTCCCGCCTTCAGTCTTGGTCCGCGCCCGGGCTTGCCGAAGTTGGGTACCTGTGGTTCTTCGTGCATGCTCCTGCCGATGCCGTGCCCGACATAATCCCGGACCACGGAATAACCCCGGCTTTCCGCAAAACTTTGCACGGCATGCGAGATGTCGGAAAGCCGGTTCCCCTCCCGCGCCCGGGCAATGCCGGCAAAAAGCGATTCCTCGGTTACTTTTAACAGGTTCCCGGCCTCCGGGCTGATCTCGCCGGCTGGAAAAGTCGCCGCTGCATCACCAAAATAGCCATTTATTTCCGCTCCGACATCAATACTGATAATATCTCCATTTTCCAGCGCTCTTAAACCGGGAATGCCGTGCACCACCTGCTCGTTGACCGAGGCGCAGATCGTGGCCGGAAAGCCGTACAGGCCTTTAAACGCCGGTTTGGCCCCCCTGGCGACGATAAAGTCCTCGGCCAGGCGATCCAGTTCGCCGGTAGTTACTCCCGGTTTAACGGCCCGGGAAAGTTCATCCAGCACTCCTGCCACTATATGCCCGGCGTCACGCATATAGGAAAGTTCGCGCGGTGATTTTACGGTAATCATCAGGGCCATCTCCATCTATTTGATAAATCCCTGGTAACTGCGCATCAGCATGTGGGACTCCATTTGTTTCATCGTGTCCAGGGCCACACCAACCACAATGAGCAGTGATGTGCCGCCGAAATATACATTCGGAATCCGGGTGGCCACCAGCACAAAGTTCGGCAATACGGCGATCAGCGCCAGGAAGACGGCTCCGGCCAGTGTCACCCGGCTCATCACCCGGCTGATGTACTCCGCCGTCGGACGCCCGGGACGGATGCCGGGAATGAAGCCGCCGTATTTCTTGATGTTGTCGGCTATATCCACCGGATTCATAATCACGGCGGTGTAAAAATAGGTAAAGCCTATCACCAGCAGGGCATATAAGATGCTATGCAACGCCGTTCCCCAGGCAAAGTAGTTCAGGTACCAGGTGGCGAACCAGTTGTTGGGAAACCAGGTGGCGATTTGCTGGGGAAACATCATAATCGATGCGGCGAAAATCACCGGAATCACACCGGCCTGGTTCACCCGCAGCGGCAGGTGGGTGCTCTGTCCGCCGTAGACCCGCCGGCCGACCACCCGTTTGGCGTACTGCACCGGTATGCGCCGTTGTCCTTCCTGCACGGTGACAATGGCGGCAATTACCACGGCACCGATGATCAACAACAACAAAATACTGACCACGTTGATTGTCCCCGCCTGCAGGTACTGTACCGTACGCACGATGCCGGCCGGTATGCGGGATACAATACCGGCGAAGATGAGCAACGAAATGCCGTTGCCAATTCCTTTTTCAGTAATCTGTTCACCGATCCACATCAGGAAGGCCGTACCGGCGGTCAGGGTGAGCGCCACCAGAATATAAGAAAATACATTAGGCGAAATCAGCACGTGCTGGTTCCGCAAACCGACGGTCATGCCGAAAGCCTGGATAAAGGCCAGTACCACCGTCAAATAACGGGTGTACTGGGTGATCTTTTTCCGTCCTTCTTCCCCTTCCTTGGCCAGACGCTCCAGTGTGGGTATGACCACCGTCAGGAGCTGAATGATAATCGAGGCGTTAATGTAGGGCATGATGCTCATGGCGAAAACGGAAAAGTTTTTGAACGCCCCGCCGGAGATGGTGTCAAAGAAACCAAAAAGTACGCCCTTATTGACCAGATCCGCAAATACTTTCGCGTTCACCCCGGGCACTGGAATATGCGCCCCGATGCGAAAAACCAGCAGCATGAGCACGGTGAAAAGCAATTTCTTCCTCAGTTCATCCACCTTGACGGCGTTTTTCATGCTTTCCAGCAACTAGATCACCTCGGCTTTGCCGCCGGCGGCCACGATCTTCTCCGCCGCCGCTTTACTGAAAGCATGCGCCTGAACGGTAAGCGATTTTTCCAGTTCCCCCTGGCCGAGGATCTTCACCCCGTCACCGGTTTTCTTGATTACCCGGGCTTCCAGCAACGTTTCAGGTGTAATAACCGCGCCGTTATCAAAACGGTTCAGCATATCCAGGTTGATGGCAATGATCTCTTTTTTGAACGGGGCATTGGAGAAACCGCGTTTGGGCAAACGGCGCTGCAACGGCATCTGGCCGCCTTCAAAGCCCGGCCGCACTCCGCCGCCGGATCGCGCCTTCTGTCCCTTTTGCCCCCGCCCGGCGGTTTTTCCAAGGCCGGAACCGACCCCCTGCCCCTTGCGGGTGGGCTTCTTACGCGCCCCTTTGTTTGGTTTCAGTTCATGAAGTTGGACCACATTAACACCTCCTGCTATGTTCTTTTGCATTTTCCCCCGAACCGTTATGCCTCTTCAACTTTAAGCAGGTGAGAAACCTTGTTGATCATACCCCTGATCTGCGGTGTATCGGCCTGAATCACCGAACTGTTCAGTTTACCCAGGCCGAGCGTGCGCACGGTAATCCGCTGGTTCGCGGGACGGCCGATCAGGCTTTTCACCAGAGTAATTTTCAACTTGGCCATAACCATTCCCCCTATCCCAGCAATTCTTCCACCGTCTTGCCCCGCAAGCGGGCCACTTCCTGCGGTGTTTTCAGGCTCTTCAGGGCCACCATGGTGGCGTGCACCATATTGTTGGCATTATTGGAACCCAGCGATTTGGTCAGGATATCCCGGATGCCGGCCAGTTCCAGAATGGCACGTACCGGTCCGCCGGCAATCACGCCGGTACCGGGGGCGGCTGGACGCAGCAACACCTTGCCGGCGCCGAACACACCAATCACCTCATGCGGAATGGTTGTTCCCGCCAGAGGAACCGGAACCATGTTTTTCTTGGCATCTTCAACTCCTTTGCGAATGGCCTCGGGCACCTCGCCCGCCTTGCCCAGGCCGCTCCCCACCCGGCCGCTGCCGTCGCCGACCACCACCAGCGCTGAAAAGCTGAACCGGCGGCCGCCTTTGACCACTTTGGCCACACGATTAATATATACTACTTTCTCGGATAATTCCAGTTTGTTGGCATCAATCCTGGACAAATGTTTCCCTCCTTTTTCGACACAAATTAAAATTCCAGCCCGCCTTCCCGGGCCGCTTCGGCCAGGGCTTTGACCCGGCCGTGATAGACATAACCGGCACGGTCGAAAACAACTGCTTTGATTCCTTTTTCCTGCGCCTTTTGGGCCAGCAGTTTGCCTACCGCCGCAGCCGCCGCCCGGTTGCTGTTGCCGTTGAACTGTCCTTTCAACTCGGGCGAAAGGGTTGAAGCGCTGGCCAGCGTAGTGCCGTGCTGATCGTCAATAAGCTGGGCATAGATATGCTGCAGGCTGCGGAATACGTTGAGACGCGGCCGGCCGGCCGAGCCGGCAATCTTGTTGCGTATGCGCAGCTGACGCTTAGCCCGTATTTTTTTCCGGTCTGGTTTGGTGATCATCTTTGCCGTTCAACTCCTTTCCCCTACTTCTTGCCCTTACCGCCGGCTTTGCCGGCCTTGCGGCGGATCCGTTCCCCTTCATACTTTATTCCCTTGCCCTTGTATGGTTCCGGTTCCCGAACCGCCCGGATATTTGCCGCCAGCGCGCCCACTTTTTCCTTGTCCATACCCTTGACAACCACTTTGGTCGGAGCGGGAACGTCAATTTCCAGCCCTGACGGGGGAACAATCTCCACCGGATGCGAATACCCGACCGCCAACACCAGTTTGTTGCCCTGTTTGCTGGCCCGGTAACCCACTCCGGTCAGTTCCAGTGATTTTTCAAAGCCCCGGGTCACACCCAGCACCATATTGTTGATCAGTGTCCGGGTGAGGCCGTGCAGGGAACGATGCAATTTGTCATCCGACGGGCGTTCCACCACGATCCGGCCGTCCTCCACCCGGATGCTCATATCCCGGTGCAGTTCTCTCTCCAGCAGGCCTTTCGGACCTTTAACCCTTACCGCCGCGCCGTCAACCTCCACTTCAACACCCTGGGGCAGGGGAATTGGCTGTCTGCCGATTCTGGACATGCCTCACACCTCCTGTTTACGTCCTGTTCGGTTGTTTTTTGCGGGCCGCTACCATACGTAACAGATAACCTCGCCGCCCACACCCAATTTTCTGGCCTTTTTATCCGATACAATCCCCCGGGAGGTGGACAAGATGGCAATTCCCAAACCGCCCAGCACTTTCGGAATGGCATCCTTCCGGGCGTAAACACGCAATCCCGGGCGGCTGATCCGTTTCAGTCCGGTAATTACCCGTTCCTTGTTCGACCCGTATTTAAGATAAACGCGTACCACACCCTGTTTACCATCTTCCACAAATTCGTAATCCCGGATCAATCCTTCTTCTTTCAGAATGCCGGCAATGGCTTTTTTCACCCTGGACGCCGGAACTTCCACTGTATCATGATAAACCGTATTGGCATTGCGAATACGGGTCAGGAAATCGGCCACAGGATCCGTCATGACCATGTAAACTACCCCCTTTTACCAGCTGGCCTTGCGTACACCGGGAATCTCACCGCGGTAGGACAGTTCCCGGAAGCAGATGCGGCAAATGCCAAACTTGCGCATATACGCATGCGGCCGCCCGCATAATTTACACCGGTTGTATTTGCGCACTTTAAACTTCGGCTCACTCATGGCTTTATAAATCATCGATTTCTTGGCCACTGTTTTCCCCCCTTTGCCATGAAACCCGTCGCGGAAAAGCGGGCCGGTAAAACTGCGCCCTTTGCGCTGCAGGCCATTTACGCCGCCTTGAAAGGCATGCCCAACAGCCTCAACAATTCCCGCGCTTCTTCATCCGTACGGGCGGTGGTGACAAAAATAATGTCCATGCCACGCACTTTGTCGATCTTGTCATATTCAATCTCGGGAAAGATGAGCTGTTCTTTTATCCCCATCGTATAATTGCCCCGGCCGTCAAAAGACCTGGGCGAGACTCCGCGGAAATCGCGCACCCGTGGCAGGGCCACATTGAACAGCTTATCCACGAACTCATACATCCGGTCGCCGCGCAGGGTCACCTTGCATCCAATACTCATCCCCTGACGCAGCTTGAAGGCGGCGATGGATTTTTTAGCCTTGGTAACCACCGGACGCTGACCGGAAATATACATCATGTCATTTACCGCCGCATCCATGACCTTACTATTTTGAATGGCTTCGCCCACACCCATGCTGAGCACTACTTTTTCCAGGCGGGGCACCTGCATCACATTTTTATAGCCGAATTTCTGCATCATGGCAGAAATAATTTCATCCCTGTACCTGTCTTTCAACCTCGGCATTGCCGCTCCCTCCCTTCCGGCGGGTTATCCAAGCGTTTCCCCGCATTTTTTACAAATCCGCACCTTCTTGCCATCGTCCAAGACCTTTTTGGCGATCCGGGTGGGGCTGCTGCACTTGTTGCAGACCAGCATCACATTTGAGCTGTGCACCGGCGCTTCCTTTTCCACAATGCCCCCCTGGGGCATGCGCTGCGTCGGTTTTGTGTGCCGCTTGACCACATTGACGCCTTCCACGATCAGCCGGCTTTTGGCGGGTTCCACTGACAGCACCTTGCCCCGCTTGCCGGCGTTTTTACCGGTCAGTACCAGCACCGTGTCGCCTTTGCGCACGTGTACTTTGGGCATCCTAAAACACCTCCGAATGACTAGATGACCTCGGGAGCCAGTGAAACAATCTTCATGTAGTCCCGATCACGCAGTTCCCGGGCCACCGGTCCGAAAATACGGGTTCCCCGGGGGCTTTTGTCATCCTTGATGATTACTGCGGCATTTTCGTCAAATTTGATATACGACCCGTCGGGACGGCGCACCTCCTTGTTTGTGCGCACCACCACCGCCTTGACCACATCGCCTTTCTTAACAACGCCGCCGGGCGTGGCCTCTTTTACCGAACAAACTATTTCATCGCCCAGACTGGCATAACGGCGCAGACTGCCGCCCAGCACCCGGATGCACATCAGACGGCGCGCACCGGTGTTATCCGCCACCCGGAGCATGGTCTGTTCCTGAATCAATCCCTACACCTCCAATACGGCAATCCGTTTAAGGGGGCCGGCTTACAGTTCCTCGGCCCGCTCCAGAATTTCCAGCACCCGCCAGCGTTTATCCTTGGACAGGGGCCTGGTCTCCATGATGCGCACTTTATCGCCGGTCCGGCAAGCATTTTCCTCGTCATGTGCTTTGAATTTTTTAGTCTGGCGGATGGTACGCTGATACAGGGGGTGCCTGACCAATGTTTCGACCGCCACCACCACGGTTTTATCCATTTTATCGCTTACCACCCGGCCCGTGCGTACCTTGCGTTGATTGCGTTCCTCCATTCCTTTTTACCCCCTTCCTCTAAGCCCGTTTAATGCCCAGTTCCCGTTCCCGGATGATGGTTTTCACGCGGGCGATGTCACGGCGCGTTTCCTTTATTTTCATGGGGTTGTCAAGCTGGTTGGTGGCCAGCCGGAATCTCAGTTTGAAGAGTTCATCCTTGGAATCGTCCAGTTTTTTGAGCAATTCCTCATTTGTCATTTCCCACAGTTCCTTACTCTTCATTAACCTCACCCACTTCCCCGCGTTTCACAAATCTGGTCTTGATGGGCAGCTTGTGGGCCGCCAGGCGCATGGCCTCCCTGGCGATATCCTCGCTGATGCCGGCCAGTTCAAACATAACCCGGCCCGGTTTGACCACCGCCACCCAGTATTCCGGTGCGCCCTTGCCGCTGCCCATACGTGTCTCGGCTGGTTTCGCCGTCACCGGCCGGTCGGGGAAAATGCGGATCCACACCTTGCCGCCACGTTTGATGTAACGGGTCATGGCAATACGGGCCGCCTCAATCTGACGGTTGGTAATCCAGGCCGGTTCGAGCGCCTGCAGTCCGAATTCGCCGAAATGCACCTCGGTGCCGCCCTTGGCCCGGCCGCTCAAATCTCTGACCCGGTGCTGCTTGCGGTATTTTACCCTCTTGGGAATGAGCAACGCCTATTCGCCTCCTTGGCCGGCAGCAACCTTTTGCTTCGCCTCCGGCAGTACTTCTCCTTTATAAATCCAAACTTTAACCCCGATTTTTCCGTAGGTGGTTTTGGCCTCGGCAAATCCATAGTCGATATCCGCCCGCAGGGTGTGCAGGGGTACTTTGCCCTCGCTGTACCATTCTGTACGCGCAATCTCCGCACCGGCCAGCCGGCCGCTGCAGGAGATTTTCACACCCTTGGCGCCCATTTTCATTGCCCGGGAAATAATCTGCTTCATCGCCCGCCGGAAGGCAACCCTTTTTTCCAACTGGGCGGCGGCGTTTTCCGCCACCAGTTGGGCGTCGATTTCCGGCGTCTTTATTTCCACGATATTGATATGCACGCTTTTGCCGGTCGTTTTTTCCAGCTCACGGCGCAGGTTTTCCACTTCCGCGCCGCCGCGTCCGATCACAATGCCCGGCTTGGCGGTATGAATGGCAATCCGGATGCGGTTGGCCGCCCGTTCGATCTGAATGCGGGAAATGCCGGCCGCAAACAGCTTGTGCTTGATATATTTACGAATCCTGACGTCTTCATGCAACAGGCCGGCAAAATTCTTTTTGTCGGCAAACCACTTGCCTTCCCAGTCCCTGATAATGCCGATACGCAGTCCCTTGGGGTGTACTTTCTGGCCCACATTATCCCTCCTTTAGCTGTTTTTTTCCTTGACCACCACGGTAATGTGGCTGGTTCTTTTGCGCAAAACATCCGCCCGCCCCATTGCTCTGGCCTGAAATCGCTTCAGTGTCGGCCCCTGATCTACATAGGCCGCCGCAACATAAAGATCATCCCGGTTCATTTCAAAATTGTGCTCGGCATTCGCCGCCGCTGATTTGACCACCTTGGCCACCGGCACCGAAGCACGCTGGGGTGAAAACTTCAAGATGGCCAGCGCCTGCGAAACATCCTTGCCCCGGATCAGATCGACCACCTGGCGCACTTTACGGGGCGAGATGCGGATATATTTGGCCATTGCCCTGGCTTCCATTTACAAGACCTCCTTTGCCGCCGTCATATACCGGCAAGTCTCCGGTAAAAACACTACTTCAACGAAGTGGACCGTTCGGTATGCGCGCCGTGACCGCGAAACATCCTGGTCGGGGCGAATTCACCCAGCTTATGCCCGACCATGTCCTCGGTAATATAAACCGGGATATGTTTGCGGCCGTCATGAACGGCAATGGTGTGGCCGATCATTTGAGGAAAGATGGTGGAACGGCGGGACCAGGTTTTGATCACCCGCTTGTCCCCCCTGGCCTCCATATCCTCAATCTTTTTTAATAGTTTTTCTTCACAGTAAGGGCCTTTTTTCAAGGAACGACCCATAATCTTTGCACACCTCCCTCAACGCTACTTGCTTCTTCTCTTGACGATCAGGCGATCGCTCGGTTTCTTCTTCCGCGTACGGGCGCCCAGGGCCGGTTTGCCCCAGGGAGTGACCGGGTTGCGGCCGATCGGGGAACGCCCCTCACCACCGCCGTGCGGGTGGTCCACCGGGTTCATCACTACACCGCGTACGGTCGGTCTGATGCCCAGCCAGCGGGAACGTCCCGCTTTACCGATGGTGATATTTTCGTGTTCCACATTGCCGACCTGGCCGATGGTGGCCCGGCAATTCTGCAGCAGCAGCCTCATTTCCCCCGACGGCATGCGGATGTGGGCATACTTCCCTTCCTTGGCCATCACCTGCGCCGCCGTTCCGGCCGAGCGGACCAGCTGCGCGCCGCCGCCCGGATACAGTTCGATGTTGTGCACCATGGTGCCCAGCGGAATATTGCGCAGGGGCAGCGTATTCCCCGTCTTGATATCCGCATCCGGACCGGAAACCACCGTCATGCCCGTTTCCAGGCCCAACGGGGCGATGATGTAGCGCTTTTCGCCGTCCGCATAATGCAATAACGCGATGCGCGCCGAACGGTTGGGGTCGTATTCAATAGTGGCCACTTTGGCCGGAATGCCATCCTTCTCCCGTTTAAAATCAATGACGCGGTACATGCGCTTATGACCGCCGCCGCGGTGACGCACGGTCAGACGGCCCCCGTCGTTACGGCCGGCCTTTTTCTTCAATGGTTGAAGCAACGATTTTTCCGGCTCGGTGCTGGTGATTTCTTCAAAGGTCGATACGGTAACAAACCGGCGTCCCGGAGACGTCGGCTTGAATTTCTTGACTGCCACCCGGGTTACCTCCTTAAAGCAGTCCCCTGCCCGGCGGCGCCGGGAAAGGAACCTTATACTCCTTCAAAAAGCTCGATCTTATTCCCTTCCTTGAGGGTCACAATGGCTTTTTTCACGTCCGGCCGGCGGCCCCACACATTGCGCACCCGCTTGAGCTTGCCTTTTACACGCAGGGTGTGCACCTTTTCCACCTTGACCTTGAACAGGTCTTCGACCGCCTTCTTGATTTCAACCTTGTTCGCCCCCGGGTCCACGATAAAGGTATATTTGTTTTCAGCCTGCAGGGCCATGCTCTTTTCGGTGACCACCGGGCGTCTTAATATATCCCGCGGGTTTTTCATCATGCCAGCGCCTCCTCCACCCGGGACACCGCATCCCTGGTAATGACCAGCATACCGTGTGCCAGCAGGTCGTAAACATTCAGGCCCTCGGTGGACACGGGCTTGATGCCGGGAATGTTGCGCGCCGATTTAATCACATTTTCGTCCCGGCCGGAGATCACCACCAGCGCCGGTCCGTCAACCCTGAGGTTGTCCAGGATGCGCACCATTTCCCTGGTCCGGGGCATGGTCAGTTTCAGCTCGTCCAGGACCAGGATTTTACCGTCCTCCACCTTGGACGAGAGTGCCGACCGCAGAGCCAACCGGTATACTTTACGGGGCAGTTTGTAGCTGTAGTCCCGCGGATGCGGGCCGAAAACCGTACCGCCGCCCCGCCAGATCGGGGAGCGGGTGCTGCCGTGCCGGGCGCGTCCGGTACCTTTCTGCCGCCATGGCTTGCGGCCGCCGCCCCGTATTTCACCCCGGGTTTTGGTATCATGGGTGCCCTGCCGGCGGCTGGCCTGCTGCATCACCACAGCGTCGTGCAATGCCTGCCGGTGCACGGGAATACCAAAAACACCGTCACTCAATTCAATCTCACCAACTTGCTCGCCGCTGATATTATACAACGCTACCTTAGGCATCGTGCTTCCTCCTTCCGTTGCTTGTCAACGCGCCTTGGTGGTGTTTTTCACCAGCACCAGGCCGCCCCGCGGTCCGGGGAGGGCTCCCTTGATGGCCAGCAGGTTGCGTCCGGCATCCACCCGCACCACTTCCAGGTTCTGCACCGTTACCCTTTCCACTCCGTAATGTCCGGGCAGTTTCCTGCCCTTGAACACCCGGGCCGGGCCTTTTGCCCCCAGGGAACCTGGCCGGCGGTGGTATTTGGAACCGTGAGCCATCGGTCCGCGGTGAAAACCGTGTCTTTTAATCCCGCCGGCAAATCCGCGTCCTTTGGATGTTCCGACCACATCCACCTTTTCACCGAGAGCAAAAATGTCGGCCTTTACTTCCTGGCCCACCTGATAGCTTTCCGGATCTTCCACCCGGAATTCCCTTAAAAAGCGCAACGGCTTGACACCGGCCCGGGTAAAGTGGCCTTTTGCCGGTTTGCTGACCAGGCGTTCCCTTTTTTCGCCGAAGCCCAGCTGAATGGCCGCATACCCGTCCTGGGCGGCGGTTTTTTTCTGCACTACATAACAGGGACCCGCCTCGACCACAGTCACCGGCACCGCTTTTCCGGCCTCGGTGAAAATCTGCGTCATGCCTACTTTTTTGCCGATAATGCCCTTTGGCATCGTACTGATCACACCTCCTCCACCTGACTGCACCTATAACTTGATCTCAATGTCCACACCCGCGGGCAGGTCCAGACGCATCAAGGCGTCCACCGTCTTGGGCGTGGGTTCCAGAATATCAATCAACCGCTTGTGCGTACGCATTTCAAACTGCTCCCGGGAATCCTTGTTTACATGCGGTGAACGTAAAATGGTGTAAATGTTTTTTTCCGTCGGCAGGGGAATCGGCCCGGCCACACTGGCTCCCGTCCGCCTGGCCGTGTCCACGATCTTTTGCGCCGACTGATCCAGCATATGGTGATCAAAGGCTTTGAGCCTGATTCTGATTTTCTGGTTTTTCACCTGTCTACCTCCTTTCGCCGGTACAAGACGGGCAGGAGGGCGGGAATGCCCCCCTGCCGTAGCGCTACTCGATCACCGAGGT